>NZ_JBKFGI010000015.1:0-130499 GCF_056171995.1 Romboutsia sp. LXY-2
GCTTCCAAAAGGTTAGCTATCTGGCTTCGGGCGCCCCCAACTTCCGTGGTGTGACGGGCGGTGTGTACAAGACCCGGGAACGCATTCACCGCAGCATTCTGATCTGCGATTACTAGTAACTCCAGCTTCATGTAGGCGAGTTTCAGCCTACAATCCGAACTGAGAATGGCTTTAAGGGATTAGCTCCACCTCACGGTTTGGCAACCCTCTGTACCACCCATTGTAGCACGTGTGTAGCCCTAAGCATAAGGGGCATGATGATTTGACGTCATCCCCACCTTCCTCCAGGTTATCCCTGGCAGTCCCTCTAGAGTGCCCAACTTAATGCTGGCAACTAAAGGCAAGGGTTGCGCTCGTTGCGGGACTTAACCCAACATCTCACGACACGAGCTGACGACAACCATGCACCACCTGTCACTTCTGTCCCCGAAGGGAAATCTCCGATTAGGGAGAGGTCTAAAGGATGTCAAGCTTAGGTAAGGTTCTTCGCGTTGCTTCGAATTAAACCACATGCTCCGCTACTTGTGCGGGTCCCCGTCAATTCCTTTGAGTTTCACTCTTGCGAGCGTACTTCCCAGGCGGAGTACTTAATGCGTTAGCTGCGCCACCGAAGGGGGTAACCTCCGACAGCTAGTACTCATCGTTTACGGCGTGGACTACCAGGGTATCTAATCCTGTTTGCTCCCCACGCTTTCGTGCCTCAGTGTCAGTTACAGTCCAGAGAGCCGCCTTCGCAACTGGTATTCCTCCTAATATCTACGCATTTCACCGCTACACTAGGAATTCTACTCTCCTCTCCTGCACTCAAGTTTCTCGGTTTCAAAGGCTTACTACGGTTGAGCCGTAGCCTTTCACCTCTGACTTAAGAAACCACCTACGCACCCTTTACGCCCAGTAATTCCGGATAACGCTAGCCCCCTACGTATTACCGCGGCTGCTGGCACGTAGTTAGCCGGGGCTTCCTCCTCAAGTACCGTCATTATCTTCCTTGAGGACAGAGCTTTACGACCCGAAGGCCTTCATCGCTCACGCGGCGTTGCTGCATCAGGCTTTCGCCCATTGTGCAATATTCCCCACTGCTGCCTCCCGTAGGAGTTTGGACCGTGTCTCAGTTCCAATGTGGCCGATCACCCTCTCAGGTCGGCTACTGATCGTCGCCTTGGTGAGCCATTACCTCACCAACTAGCTAATCAGACGCGGGTCCATCCTGTACCGCCGGAGCTTTGATATTTCGACCATGCGATCAAAACATTTTATCCCGTATTAGCATACCTTTCGGTATGTTATCCGTGTGTACAGGGCAGGTTACCCACGCGTTACTCACCCGTCCGCCGCTCTTCTCCGAAGAGAATCGCTCGACTTGCATGTGTTAGGCACGCCGCCAGCGTTCATCCTGAGCCAGGATCAAACTCTCAAATAAAAGTTTAACGGGCTCAGATACTGTTATATATCTGGCTTTGTTTGGTTGTTTCAAATTCTATAAATTAACCTACTGTTTAATTTTCAAAGTTCATCTTTTCGACTTTCTCAGTTTATCAAAGCTTTTAATCTTTGTCAACTTTTTTTGAAAGTTATTTTTTCTTTCGTTTTGTCCCGTTCTTAAGGACAAGTAATACTTTACCACCTCTTTTTATATACGTCAATAGTTTTTTTATAAGTTTTTTTATTTTATTTTTCATTTAATTAAATATAATATAAATTCGATATATTACTATACTATTTAAGATATTGAAAAATCTAACTTTTTATTTAATACTATTTTGATTTTAAAGTCACTTTACTTAATATAAAAAAAGTTGTATCTGAATGATTAATAATCACAGATACAACTCTTCATATTTTATATTTTTTTACTTCATAGCTCTCATAGCATTAAGTACTGCAATAAGTGCAACTCCTACGTCAGCAAATATTGCTTCCCACATAGTCGCTACTCCTCCTGCACCAAGTACTAACACAATTGCCTTTACTCCTAATGCAAATATTATATTTTGCCATACTATTTTATTGGTTTTCTTAGCTATATCTATTCCTTTAGATATTTTGATAGGCTCATCAGTCATAAGTACTACGTCTGCTGCTTCTATAGCTGCATCTGATCCTAGACCACCCATGGCAATCCCAACATCAGCTCTCGCTAGAACAGGAGCATCATTAATACCATCACCTACAAATACAACTTTTTCTTTTTCACTTCTTCCAACGTATATCTCTTCTAACTTATCTACCTTTTCATTTGGAAGTAAATTAGCATATACTTTATCTACTCCAAGTTGTGATGCTATACTTTTAGCTACTTTTTCATTATCTCCAGTTAACATTACAACTTGTTTTATTCCGATAGACTTAAGTTTCTTAATAGCGTCTTCACTATCATCTTTAACTTCATCAGAAATTATAATATATCCTCTATACATTTTATTAACTGCTAGATAAACTACAGTTCCAACTTCCTTAGTAGGAGAATAGAATATATTTTCTTTTCTCATTAATTTTTCATTACCCGCTAATATGTTTTCTCCATTATAACTTATCTTAATTCCATAAGCTGCAACTTCTTCGTAGCTTTCTATTTTATTTAAATCTATTTCTTTATCATAATAACTTGTTATCGATTTAGCTATTGGATGATTAGAGTTGGCTTCAGCAAATGCAGCATATTCTAATAACTTATCTTCAGATATTCCTACTGGATTTACCTTTGTAACCTTAAATACTCCTTTTGTAAGAGTACCAGTTTTATCAAATACTACTGTATCTACATTCCTTAAAGCTTCTAGATAGTTACTTCCCTTTATTAATATACCATTTTTAGAAGCAAACCCTATTCCACTAAAGAAAGTCAATGGTATAGATAGCACTAATGCACATGGACAAGATACAACTAAAAATACTAATCCTCTATATATCCATTCACTAAAACTTGCTCCAGGTATTACTATAGGGGGTACAAACGCTACTATCATAGCTCCTATTACTACAGCTGGCGTGTAATATTTAGAAAACTTAGTTATAAAGTTTTCAGTTTTAGATTTCTTACTACTTGCATTTTCTACAAGGTCTAATATTTTAGATACTGTAGATTCTCCAAATTCTTTTGTTACTTTTATAGTTAATAAAGCATTTTTATTTATTACCCCTGATAAAACTTCATCTCCAACCGAAACCTCTTTTAATACAGATTCACCTGTAAGAGCAGAAGTGTCTAACATAGATACACCATCTACTACTACACCATCTAGAGGTACTTTTTCTCCTGGTTTAACTACTATTATATCTTCTATACCTACTTCTTCAGGAGAAACTACCTTAATTTCAGACCCAACTTTAACATTTGCATAATCTGGCCTAATTTCCATAAGAGCAGTTATTGATTTTCTTGATTTACCAACAGCCATACCTTGTAAGTACTCTCCTACTTGATAGAAAAGCATAACTCCAACTGCCTCAGGTAACTCACCTATTGCTAAAGCACCTATAGTTGCTATAGACATTAAAAAGTTTTCATCAAACATTTGACCTCTAATTGCATTTTTAAAGGCTTTTATTAATACATTTCCACCTACAACTATATATGCAACTATAAATAATGCATCTGCTAATATACTCTCAAATCCTGTTGCAATTTGATAAATACCAAATATATATACTAAACTTCCTATTATTAATTTAATTAAATCTTTTTTACTATTATCATGTTCGTGTACATCTACCTTACTTACTTTTTTATTCGTATCTATCGATTGTATCTGTATATCTAATCCAGGCTCTGTTGTATTTATTATGTCTACAACTTTACTTACTATTTCTTCTTCATCTACTGAGTTATTTATATTTAAAGTAAGTTTTTTATTAATGAAATTTAAGTTCGCTGACTCTATCCCATCTAATTTACCTACTTTTTCATTTATTACCTCTGCACAATGTGCACAGTTTAATCCTCCAAGTAATATTTCTTTCTTTACAAAAGTATTTATTATTTTAGATTTACTTGAAGAATAATTAGAACCTATTACTTGAATATTTAATCCAGGTTCTGTCACATTAATAATATCAATTATCTTATTAATTACTTCATCTTCATTACTAGAATCAACTATCTCTACAGTAAGTTTTTTACTAATAAAGTTTAAATTAGCTGATTCTACTTCTTCTAACTTACCTACTTTTTCATTAATTACCTCTGCACAATGTGCACAGTTCAATCCTCCTAGGAGAATTTCTCTCTTAATCAAGCTACAAGCTCCCATGTTAATCCCCCTATCTCTTGTATGTTTCTTCTATATGATGTAATCCACAATCAAATATTTGACTTACGTGCTCATCATCAAGCGAGTAATAAACAACCTTACCTTCTTTTCTAAACTTAACTAATCTAGCTTGCTTTAAAACTCTAAGTTGATGAGATATTGCCGAGTGTGTCATATTTAATAAACTAGCTATATCACATACACACATTTCATTCGCAAATAATGCATATAGTATCTTTATTCTTGTGGTATCTCCAAATACCTTAAACAACTCTGCCATATCATATAGTAATTCTTCATCTGGCATTGTATTTTTTGCTTCTATAACAACATTTTCATGTATTTCATTACAAACACAAGTATCTAAGCCTCGTTTCATATTAGTTCCTCCAAGTTTCATTTTAATATATGAATAATTGTTCATATATTAAATACTATGCTATTTGTCCTAGTTTTGCAACTATATTTTGTACACTTTTTAAAATAAATTACAAAATGCACATATTAACATTTTTAATAATATATATATTATTAGAGCACTTTACGATAGATGTTTTAGAATTTTTTTTAGGAGGTATAATTATTATGAATTTTGATATGTTTTCCAATAACCAAAATGACGATATGGATCCTAATTATATATACCCTAGACCTTATCTTGATCCTATGATGTATTTCAATCCTTATGCTATGAATTATCCTAACCAAATGAATCAAAACGCAAATATGTCAAATTATATGACTTATATGAATCCTCAAATGGCTAATCCTCTTCTTGGTCAAGAACCTATGGATGATAATCCATATAACTACCAATTTGAAGATGATGATATGGATGAAATGGACGAATTTGAAGATATGTTTAATATGCAAAATAATATGCAGTGTATGCCAAATATGATGCCGGGTATGATGGGTATGTATCCAGGGATGATGATGCCAAATATGATGCCGGGTATGATGCCGGGTATGCAAGGAATGATGATGCCACCAATGAACATGATGATGCCGGGTATGATGCCAGGTATGCAGATGTATCCTTTTATGCAAATGATGCCGGGTATGGAAGCTATTAATATTGAGGAGTTTGATGAGGAAGAAATGTAATTTTTTTATTTTTTTTTAAATACATGTTTAAAATTTAAATATTTGTACAAAATATTTAATGTATTCCTCATAATATTCCCCCAATATTATAAATACAAAATAAAGCCGTGATATAGGATAATATCATGGCTTTATTTTTATCTATACACTTAATAACTTAATCTAAAAAATCATAGAAGTTGTCTGAACCTGACTCTACAAAATCATAAAGTACATTTTCATCGAAAAATAACTCTTCATCTAGCTTAATATAATCTTCATAATTACATTGAAGTAATTTATTAATATACTTTCTATCTTTATCACTATAAGTCCCTACAAAAAACTTATCTCCCATTTGATAATATATTGCCTTTATATCGTTATTGATAATATATATATATTCTTTTACATGATTATTGTTAAAGTTAAATCTTGTAAAGAAAACTGCATCCTCTAAATCACTTTTTAGCACAAATGGATTATCTGCATAAAATCTCTCTAAAAACTCTTCTCTATTTTCTAAGCTATATATACTAACATATTCTTCTTTTGATATTTCATCAAAAACATCAAAGTCATACATACCCTCTTTTTCACCAACAACCATAGAACTAATTTTAAACCCACTCTCTAGTTTATCTATGTTAAAAGCAATCTTGCATATGTAGTATCCATCATTATCTTCAAATATTACTTCACTAACATATATATTATTTCCTCTATCATAAACTCTTGTCTTTAAAAGAGTTCCGTTTATGTTGGTAATATGCATTTGAGATATTTCTTCACTTTGAGAGAAATAATATAAACTTTCTTTATCCCAGGCAATAAATCTCATAGTCATGTAGTTAATAAATTCTACTTCTTCATTAATCTCCTTACATATCTTAGGAAACATATCATATATACTTAAGTCACTTTTATAATTTTCTATAATATCTATATATTCTTCAACATGACCAGGTAATGGCTTTTCATAATAGGAGTTTTTATTTCCATAATAACTAACTAAGAATAATGCTTCATCTTCAGATATTTTTATTCTATCTGAGCCGAGTCCTCCCATCAACCTTTCTTCTTCTCTATAAGCTTCTTGTTCACTAGGGTTATGAAGTCCAACATAATCAGCTATTCCTAGCCCTTCTGCATCTAGTAAAAAGTATTGATATACTTCTTCCTCTTTTTCTTGCCACGCTATAATAAGTCCCATACTTCCCATAAGTCTAGAGTTTGTTATTTTTGCAAATTTAAATTCCATTACATCACGTCCTCTTTATCTTTTATTGTTTATAAAAACTTTTAACCGAATCTTTTTTTGTGAATAATATATATAAATAGGCTATAAACTAATTATTAGTCATATAATTTTTAACTAATACTGTTAATAGTTTATCTCTTAAAAAGAATTTTAATTTATTTTATATTATTTTACAACTTAATCAGGATTTTATAATATAATAAAATAAATGGTTAATCGAGGTGATATTATGGAAAAAATTGCAGCATTTTTTGATATAGACGGTACTCTATATAGAGACTCTCTTATGGTTGAACATTTTAAAAAGTTAATCAAGTATGACATTATCGATCAAAAAGCTTGGTATACACATGCAAGAGATACATTTATGGATTGGGATAAGAGACAAGGAAACTACGACGACTACTTATTAGAAGTATGTGACTTATACGTAGAATCCTTAATTGGATTAGATAAAACTTGTATAGACTTTACTAGTGATCAAGTAATACGTCTAAAATCAGATAGAGTATATAAATATACTCGTTCTAGAATAAAATGGCATTTAGATAACGGACATATCGTAATATTCATATCTGGTAGTCCTAACTTTTTAGTTGAAAAGATGGCTAAAAAATATAGTGCTACAGATTTTATAGGTTCTGATTATGTTTTTGAGAATGATACTTTTAATGGTAAGGTAATTCCTATGTGGGATTCTGTAAGTAAAAACAACGCAATTAATGATTTTGTAAATAAATACAACCTAGATTTATCAAAGTCATACGCTTATGGTGACACTAATGGAGATATAAACATGCTTAGAAGAGTTGGAAACCCTATTGCTATAAATCCAACTAAAGAACTTGTTTCTCATATAGGTAGTGACCCTATAATATCAAAAACTGCTAAAATAATAGTAGAGCGAAAAGATATAATTTATTCTCTAAATGCAAATGTTGACATACTAGACATATAAATATTTATAAATTAAAGTCCTTAGATTATTATCTAATGGGCTTTTAATTATTTGAACTAAATGATTTGGTCTCTTCGATCAAAGCTTATCTAAAATGCCTTAATGGTATAATGGAAATGAACTTTTTAATAAGGAGATTTAATTATGAATACTACTATAGATAAAGATTTACAAGAACTAAGTAAAAAATTATATTTAGAGTCCCCTGACCTTTGGATTGAGTTTTCCAGCAAAATCGATGATAAAGTAATAGATGAAATGGTTTTATTTTTTGCTATAAAGCATAACCTACCTTCTATAGTTAAATTCGCTATTGAAAATAATAAGCTAGATTTGGATACTCCTTCTAAAAATAATAACTATTCATCAATTAGAGCACACTTAATTGCAGCTTCAAAGCAATACAATTGTGATGAAGTGTTAAGCTTACTTGATGATACTTTCAAAAATAACAATACTATTTTATCTGAGATTTCTAGTGTAGAGTCAGGTGAAAAGCATAATGAAAACTTACCTAAATATACTTGTACACGCTGTAAGTGTAATATATTCGATTTAGGTTATAAGGTTATTGGTAATACTGTACATAGATTTTCTAGTTCTGAAAATAAACTTATAGAAGTATCTAGCAACAACTCAAAACAAGTAGTGTGCAATAACTGTAACACTATACTTGCTAATACTACTCTTGAAACTCTTGAAAATATCTGCAAAATTCAATCTTGCAATAATTGCGGCAAGGACTTAACTAAAGTTGGAATTTTTGATACATCCAGATTAGAATATGACGATACAAATAATGTTTTTATTTCAAAATCTACATCTTATTATTGCGGAAATTGCAAAGCTGAACTTGATGAAAATCAAAAATCTTATTTTAATTTTTAATAAACATGTTAATATCTTATGACCCAACTAATTTTTAATAATTATTTTTTAGGATATAAATTAAAATACTATATAGAAAATTGTATTACTACAATGACTATATAGTATTTTTTTATTAATTATTTATTTTTAGCAATCTTCTAATCTTATCATTATAGTAGTCTATAAATGCACTATACATATAATCATAAACTACAAACACTACTTGAAAAGCAACAATCGCAACTATATTTATAGGTATAAATACAAATGGCTTTAACATGAAATATAATATTGCTACAACCATATTTGCAAATACTAGCTTCAATGCAAATTCAATATATATGGATTTATATCTCTCTAAAAGATATTTTATTAATCCATATATTCCAAAGGTGAATATATATAAAATATATTGTGCTTTATTTGCCATCACAATAAAAGATAGTACTACTGAACCTATATAAAAAGCCACTCCCATTTTTGTACCATATTCCATTATTACAACAGAAATAGGCAAAGATGCTAGACCCATTAAAAATAATGTATTTATAGGTACTATATTTGTAAGCATCAATAAAATAATATTTAATGCTAATAAAATTCCTCCATAAGCTATTTTTCTACTCATTTTTTATTCTCCTAAAAACAACTTACTATATCTCCTCCGAAGCATTCACAACATGAGTCTAGACACCATAATTTTGTACAATCACCACAACAGTCATCACCTATACAGCAGCAACAATCATCACAACAGCAAAGACCGTCACAGCAGCAACAACAGCATCCATCTAAATCATTACGTCTTCTTCTATTATATCTATATGCCCTATCATGATAATCATCTCTGTATCTACTAAAACTAGTTACCACACTATCATAATCTGTATTTTCTGGCTCCATAGTTTTAGCTGTATTTATGCAACTTTCGCCTTCTTCATAATATCCTATATTCATAGCAGATATACCTGTTAAGTAGTACCACTGGGCACATTTATCACTTATTGTTTTTAAAAAATCATACGCTGCTTTAAACTCTTTATTATCTATAAGAGCTCTTACTTTTATAAAATTGTCATTATTATATGTGTTGCTGTACATTTGTTTCACACCCTTTATCTAATATATTTTTATATCTTAAGAAAACTCCTGAATATATGATATTTTCTATTATTCCTGTGTTCATTCTAATATTTAGATTATTAATACCTTGAGCTAAAAAACCTAAGGATAATCCAATAAGCTTATCTACCTTTTCTTTTAGTTCTTCTTTTCTATCTACATAATCAATAAATGGATTATAACTTCCCTTTTTGTAGTCTTTTTCTAAGTCTTCATAAGCATCTAGTAAATAAATATACTTTCCTACGTTAAATCCTACCATCCTTAAATCTCTTTCGTATTGATCATTTTTGTAGGCAAATATCTCGCCCATTAAATTCCCAAAGGTATTTGATACTTCATCAATATTATAATTTTTCTCTTGTTCTAGCTTATATAGTATATCTAGCTGTTTTTTTATATATTCAGCTTTTTGAGGATATTTTTCATATGCTAGCTTCAATTTTCCTTTGTATATATTATATGCTAATACATCTTTTATTCCTCTATCATCTTTTAAATTATCTTCTAGTTTATAGTATGTAAGTAATACATTCATACTTGCTGCATACTCTGTTATTTCATTTACTATTTTCTTTTTCTTTTTAAATGGATTTACTATACATCCTTCTTCTGTAACTGTTGGCTTTGGTCTATAAACCGATGTAAGCACAAGTATCAGAAAAGTGATATCATAGTTTAGTGATAATCTAGATATTTCTCCATGGTTGTCTTTTAGATATTTACATAAGCCACAATAGTAACCTCTATAGTGTTCGTATTCTCTAAAAGTTAAATCCATTTTGTTTACTTTTACGTATCCAAACATATTGTTTCCTTTCTAGTTATTTATTGTTATAAGATCAACCTTATAATCTTTATTAGCTCCTATATATAATTTCGCCATGGTTGTATGTAGTTTAAATCGTCTTGGTCCTACAGAACCTGGATTAATATATAATACATTATCTTTTGAGTAAATGTCACTTTTGTGAGAGTGTCCATAAATTACAATATCTATTTGCTCTTTTTCTAAATCTATATCTACTTTACTAATATCGTGAACTATATATATTTTAGAATTATCTACATTTATTATTTTAGTTTCTGGAGTATTTTTAAATTCTTCTCCTTTATCACAGTTGCCTTTTATAAATTCTATGTTCGTTATTTTTTCTAATTCTTCTATTACATTTAGCTTGCCTATATCTCCTCCATGAATTATCAGGTTACAATCACTTAAGTTATCTTTTACTTCTTGTCTAAGTAATCCATGAGTATCAGATATTATACCTATTATCATTATTTATCTCCTAATATTTTCTTCTATATAATAATTATATCCATTTTTAACATTTATCGATTAAAAATAGGATATTTTTAATCTATTTTTAATTTAACATAGTATTAATAAGTATTTTTACCTACAATACTCCAATTATTTTCAATAAAAATTTTCTTACGCGTAAAAAAGACCTTAGAGTTGTATAGCTTTTAAAACTAATAACTTTAAAGTCTCTTTATATATATTTATTCCCAATAGGCTTCTAGACTTACACCTTTACATCCTTCATTCATTAAATACAATTTTATTTTCCCATTTTCATACTTACTTAAATCAACCTTCATGCTCCCATTAGTGTTACTTATATCAATGACTTCTTCTTTATCATCCTGCGTTATTTTAATAGCCAAGTTACCTTCATCACAACTTGCGTCAATATACATATTAGATGGTGTATTATCTTCTTTCTTTATGGTTCTAGAAAACTCAGCTGTGGATTTATAATAAGATATATTCCACTTCTTCTTTGTATTAACTTCAACAAGGAAAAGTGATGTCCCACTAGTAAATTCAAGACTCTCACTAGTAAATATAAAACCTACAAAACATGACATAGATACTAAAAAGCTTACTACAAACCCAATCATAAAATTCTTTGTAGGCTTTTTCTCAATTTCTTTTATTTCAGTAACTAAATTACCACATTTATTACAATACTTAGAATCTCGTGGGATGTTATTTGAACAGCTATTGCACTTTATAAAACTTTGCTTTCTTGCTACTAAAAAATAAATCAAAATACCTATGCCACTAGGCCCTAAAATAACTATTAATGTCCATAACTTAGGATTTAATCCCCTATTTTGCGCATCTCTATATGTCCATAATCCTAAAAATATACCTGCAACTACAATTAATAAAAGACACATTACTACCCATATAAATTCATTCATATATTTACTCTAGCTCCTTTTCTAAGTTCAAAATATTTCACACCAATAGCCGTCATTGAAGTACTAAATATAAGCGAAACAATGCTAAATAAAATAAGCATATTTTGTATTACACCTGATGGAACAAATATATTTATAAACGTATATCCCATACCTGTCATTACTATTGATATAACCATCGGTAACCACCATATTGAGATCCCCTTATTTTCTTCAATTTGATTATTTATTTTAATTTTTAAATCTACATTTACTCCTATAGAAGGAGTTTCTTTAGATGAAAGAGATTTTTTAAGTAAATCATCTAAATTATCATAATCCTTCATATCCCATAACCTCCAATTCTTTTTTTATAATACTTCGTCCTTTGTACAATCGACTTTTTACAGTTCCCTTTGGAATCATTAAAGCTCTTGCTATATCTTCTATAGGCATCTCTGCTGTATAGTGCATAATAATAGCTAGCTTAAACTTATCTTCTAGCTTACTTACTGCTAAGTTAACTTCATCTTCAATTTCTTTTTCTATTACATTTTGCTCTGTATTTACTTTTGTATCTTTTATCTCCATTGATTCATATCCATCTATGTTTACGCTTTTAGCGATAGTTTCTCTCCGAATATTCTTCCTCACTGAGTTTTTCCAAAGTTTAACTGATATAGATATTAAATAACTTTTAGGATTTTTATTTATATCTAATTTTGATTTTAACTCTACTGCCTTTAAAAAGGTCTGCTGATAAAGGTCTTCCCCATCTTCTTTATTTTGTGTTAGCTTTATGCAAAACTTATATATAAAACTTCCGTATTCATCAATGATGTTCTCTATATCCACTATTTCCAATCATATCACCCCCCACACTTATAATTGTCGTAACTTCATCATCGGTTCATTTTTATTGTAACTTATTTTTTATCATAAAAAATATCTCAAGGAATTTAATGATCCCTTGAGATATTTTAATTAGTTATTTACGTTTTTTCTTTTTACTTTTAGTAGCTTTTTTACCGCTCATCTTATTTGTTAATTCTCTTGCTCTGTTTACATACTCAATTTCAGCTTTAACTTTTGCGTCATAGTCTTTTTTCATCGTATAAGTTGTATATCCACCTATCATTAATGCCGCTACAATAAATAGCATATGTTTAAATAATATACCGCCTATAATGAGAATTACTGTAAATGTTATGTTTAATGAGTTCCTAAATGTTTTAATATTTCTTTGAATAATATCATATTTCGTATCTTTATTAATTTTGCGCATGCTCATTCCTCTTTCAAATATAATCGAGTATATTTTAACTAATATTTGAACTTATATCAATTTCTTTTAGTGTTCTAAATTCCAAGTTCTTCTTTAACCTTTTTTATTTTAGACAATGCTAAATCAATATCTTCTTTGCTATGAGTAGCCATTAAAGTCATTCTAAGTCTAGCTTCTCCTTTTTTTACTGTAGGAAATCTTATTGCAGGTATATAAACACCCTCTTCAATTAATTTTTTACTGAAATTAAGGGCTAGCTCTTCATCTCCAATAATTATAGGTATTATTGGTGTTTCACTGCTAACGTCAAAACCTATATCCTTAAGACCTTCACACAAATAATTAATATTAGAAGATAATTTTTTTACTAGTTCTGGATTTTTTTCAATAATATCAAAGCTTTTGATAGCTCCACTTATTACCGCTGGAGAAAGTGCTGTTGAAAAAATAAAGCTTCTAGCTTTATTTTTTAAGTAATCAATAACATCTGACTTTGCACATACGAATCCACCTTCGCTTCCAATTGCCTTACTTAAGGTACCTATAGTAATGTCTATATCACAATTAAAGTACTCACTACTTCCTCTTCCTGTTTTTCCGATTACTCCTGTAGCATGTGCATCATCCACTAAGGTAAGTAGATTTTTTTCTTTGGCTATCTCTACTATTCTATTCATATTAGCTATGTCTCCATCCATACTAAAGACACTATCAGTTACTATTATTCCCTTTTTAGGATTTATTTCACTTATTTTTCTATATAAATCATCCATATCATTATGCTTATATACAAGTATTTTTCCTTTAGATAATTTACATCCATCAATTATACTCGCATGATTTAATTCATCACTAAATATATAATAGCCATCTTCACATATAGCCGATATTACACCTACATTTGCCATATATCCAGTATTAAAAATTAAAGCCGCTTCTTTATTTTTGAATTTAGCTATTTTTTCTTCAAGTTCTTTATGGACATCATAACTACCTGTGGTAAGTCTTGATCCTCCAGAGCCTAATCCATATTTATTTATAGCTTCTATTGCAGCATTCTTTACTTCTTCATTATTGCAAAGTCCAAGATAGTTATTAGATGACATTAATAATACTTTTTTCCCATCTATTGTAGTATAAGTATCTTGAGCTTCACTTAAATATCTAATTTCTCTATATAAATTATTATCTTTTATCTTTTGCAGCTTTCCTTTAATGTATGACATATTTACCTCCACACAGATATAGGTTGAACACATTGCCATGATGTTCAACCTATAAATTTATTTCAATCTAATTTTAACTATTAAATTTATCTAGAAATCAAAATTATTATTTAATATGTCATAATAATTTCTACTATCATTTATTTCGATTTCGTCCTTTATTATCACTTTAGTATTTTCTATGTAGTCTATACATTTTAATATATTTTTCTCTTTCTCATTACAATTCCTATTCTCATTTGAAGAGTCATATAAAAATATCCTTCCACCTCTAATATCACCTAACTGCTTAAGATATGGGAATCTTATATATCCATACTTTTTAGAAGCAATATACCCCGCAGTATAATGTGGATCATCCGAGTAACATATTTCACCTATTATATTAGGTGCATTAGCCACCTTTGTGGCTAGTGCTAATGCTTCTATAAAATGTGCATTATGTTTTGTATCCTTTGTAAGGTGATTTAATTTAGATCCTTCAAAATCCATATATGTAGCTCTAATACCTCTTTTTTTATCATATTCTAGTCTTTCTAGAGTGTTAATATCTAATAACATCGCACCTCTCATATTGAAGGTTTCATTAAACATATTTAGTATTTTCTTTGCTCTTTTTTCATCAACTCCTAATTTATCAAGAATTGCTTCTACACATTCCATTCCTTCAATATGATCTTTTACATTTACAGTAGTTACTTCTAAAGGTTTAAGAGCTTCTAATTTTTCTTCTTCTATTTCTTCTATTTTTATATTTATAAAATCTGATTTACCTTTGGTATGAATTAGTGCCCTTTTTATTAAAAGGCTAACCGCTCTTTCCAAATCATGTTCTTCTACTATATTTTCAGCTCCAGATATATGTTTTTCATCTTTAGCCGCTCTCATTTTTATACTATACAACCCCATATTGCACCTAACCTATTTTGACTTGAGTGCTAAGGTTTTTGTATGGCGTACTCTTTACTATTTTAAGTATAACTTTATATATCAGATAAGATGATAATGCAGTGTAAATCATACCAGGAAATGCAGCTATTAGTAATGCTTTAAATGGTGTTCCTACTATTTGAGACATTACTATTCTTCCTACAAAAGTTCCTAGGGGGCCTGCTAATGTAATTACTAAAAAACTAGTTCCTAATATACCTATGGTTCCACCTGCCACTATTCTAAATGTCATAGCTACAATTACATTTAATATGGTGTGTGTTCCCATTAATAAGTTTATACAGCTTGCTATTATCCCCGCACTTATATATCGTTTGAATCCAAAAGTAGCGCATATTGCTATTGCTATAGGTGCTGACATTTGAAATTCTGTACCTGGTATTAACCCTGGTAATTTAAATGTACCTGATATAGCAATAATAACTGCTAACAAAGAAATTAATGTTATTTCTTTCGTTTTATTGTTCATATCGTTACCTCTATATCTTTCTTCAACTTAATCCCTATAAATTTTCATAAGATTAATTGTGTTTATATTTTTAATTGTTATCGAAGTACTCTTTTATACTATCTCTAGCTACTTCCACCATAAAGTCTATCTCTTCTTCTGAAATTACAAATGGAGGCATAAAGTAAACTATATTTCCTAAAGCTCTTAATATAACACCTTTCTTTAGTGCATTTTTGTATATGTTATATCCAACTCTTTTTTCATACTCAAAAGGCTCTTTGGTTTCTTTATCTTTTACTAATTCTATTGCTCCTATCATACCTATTTGTCTGTACTCACCAACATGAGGTATGTCTTTTAAAACGCTTTCTACTTTATTTCTTAAGTACTCACTTTTTGCTTTATTCTTTTCTAATATATCTTCGTCTTTAAAAATATTTAATGTTTCTACTGCTATGCTACATCCTAGAGGATTTCCTGAATAACTATGACTGTGTAAAAATGCCTTCATAGTACTATACTCATCATAAAATGCATCATATATTTTATTACTCATCAGAACTAATGATAATGGCATATATCCTGCAGTTAATCCTTTAGATAAGCACATAATATCAGGCGATATACCTGCATTTTCACTTGCAAACATCTTTCCAGTTCTACCAAAACCAACAGCTATTTCATCTGCTATTAAATTAATATCATACTTATCACAAAGTTCTCTTAACTTTACTAAGTAATTAGGAGAATATATTTTCATACCTGCTGCACATTGAACCATCGGCTCTATTATTATTGCAGTTACTTCTTCATGTATATCTTTAATAGCTTTTTCCATAAGTTCAAAACACTCTGCTTTACACGTGTTTCTCTCTTTATTGTATTTACATCTAAAGCAATCAGGTCCCTCTACAGTAAGTGAATCTAATAATATAGGCTTATATACCTTATTATATAAATCCATATCCCCCATAGATAAAGCTCCTATTGTTTCACCATGATACGCATCACTTATATTTACAAACTTTATTTTTTTACTTTTTCCTATTTGTTGATGGTATTGGAAACTAAGTTTTAAGGCAATCTCTACTGCTGATGATCCGTTATCGCCAAAGAATACTTTGTCTAGTCTATCTGGTGCTAAATTTACTATTCTTTCAGAAATTTCTATTGCCGGTTTGTGAGTAAAGTTTGCAAATATAACATGCTCTAATGTATTTGCTTGCTTATATAGTGCATCATTTATTCTTTGGTTAGAGTGACCGAATAGATTTACCCACCAAGATGAAACTGCATCTAAATACTTTTTACCTTCAACATCCTCTAAAAATACGCCCTTACCTTTTTCTATAACTATTGGTGGAAATTTTTCATAATCCTTCATCTGAGAACATGGATGCCATACATATTTTAAATCTTTTTCTTGAAGACTCTTCATACTCATTATCTTTATCTCCTTTAATCAAATAATTTTTTTAATTTTTCTAAATCTAATTTTTTGTATTCTTCTTGAATATTTTCCTTAGTAAAATCATTTATGTTACTAAGCTTGCCTACTACCTGTAACTTTGTCAGGTTTTCTATAGCCTCAATGTTGTCATCCTCATAAAACTTCTCATTGTATTGATTAATGATAATTCCTTTAGCCTTAATATTCTTTAGTTTTAAAAATTCATTTGTAAGCACAGTATGATTTATTGTTCCTACACCTGCACGGGCCACTATAACAACATCCATACCTAAATCTTTTATTAAATCATATACAAAGTACTTATTTTCAATCAAAGGAACTACTATACCTCCAGCTCCTTCAGATATTACATACTCATACTCATCAATAAGTTTTTTGTAATGATTTATTATTTTTTCTTTATCTATTGTTATATTTTCCATTCTAGATGCTAGATGTGGAGATACTTCTTCATTTAAACAATAGCTATTCATTTCTTCATATGTATTTGCTAAATCACATATTTCTTTTACATATTTACAATCCTGAGGAATTATCCCTCCTGATTGTACTGGCTTATATGATATTACCTTATATCCACTTTGTTTTAGTTTGTAGGTTATCCCTCCATTTACAAAAGTCTTTCCCACATCTGTATCTGTCCCTATAATAAAAATTCCTTTTCCCATACTTCACCTCTTATCCCTATATTTCAAATCCTAGTTCTCTAATCATTTTTTTGTCTTCAGAAATCCCATTTCCACAAGTTGTCAATAAATCCCCTGTTATAGTTGCATTAGCTCCACCTTTGAATGCTAATATTCCGTATTTTGTTAAAAGGTTTCTTCCTCCAGCTAATCTTATATAACTTGTAGGATTTATAAATCTATATATCGCTAATATCTTTAAAAATTCTTCTTCTGTCACAGGCTCTATGTTACCCATTGGTGTCCCCTCTATATAGTTAAGTACATTTAATGGTATTGATTTTATATTGAGATTTCTTAATTCAAATGCCATGTCTATTCTATCTTCATTGTTTTCACCAAGACCCATAATACCTCCACTACATACTTCAAGACCGGCTCTTTGAGCCGCTTTTATTGTTTCAATTTTGTCATCATATGTATGGGTAGTACAAATTTTTGAGAAGTGATTTCTTGAAGTTTCTAAGTTATTATGGTATCTTTCTACCCCAACATCTTTAAGCATTTTTAAATCATCTTCATCTAGTAAACCATGTGATGCACATGTTCTTATTCCTACTTCATCTTTTATCTTCTTGTATGATTCACACACATGTTCCATTTCTTTTTTATATAATTTCTTACCTGAAGTTACTATAGAGTATCTTTTTACTTCTTTATCATGGTGATACTCGGCATCCTTTACAAATTCTTCCTGAGGTAGTAAAGAGTATACTTCTGCGTTTGTCTTATAGTATGATGATTGAGCACAGAACTTACAATCTTCACTACATTGACCACTCTTACCATTGACGATGCAACATAAGTCAAAGTGATTTCCCATAAAATATTCTCTGATTTCATTTGCACACTCCATTAGTTCTTTTACATCGTAATTTAATAGTTCCATAGCTTCTTCTTTATTTATTAAATATCCGTCTTTGATTTTACCTGCTAATTTTCTAATCATATAATTTACCTGCCTACGTATTAAAAGTTTTATTAATCGTTTCTATGTTTAAATTCTAATTCAGTAATTTATTTACGTCAACCTATTTTATTTTTTTAGTTTACCTAAATGATGTTCTTTTATTGTTTTATATCTTTATAGCATAAAAATACACATCCTATTACTTACCTACAACTCCTACTATTTCAGTTTCTAAGAGGCACTCTGTAATAATTAACCTATAGAATAATGTCAATTTATTTGTTATTATAGTATTTTCTGTTATAAATAATATAAATAAAGGAGCACAGAAAATGCACAACTTTGGATATTTTTTTAGAGGTATTCCCGATAGTGTGAATTTCATAAAGTTCGGACGATTTCATGTAATAATATTGGTATTATCAATTCTGATAAGTTATTTAATTGTTAAGCATATAAAAGAAAGTCGTAATTTTGAACTTTTCATAGGTATTGTTTTGCTTATTCAACAGTCCACTTTATACTTGTGGTACTTTGTAAGCGACTACAATGTGTTAACGCAGGGTCTTCCACTATACCACTGTAGAATCTCTATATTACTTTTAGGTATAGGGCTTATTTTAGATAAGCAAATGCTAATGAAATTTGGAAGTTACTGGGGAATAATAGGTTCTATATTTGCCTTATTAGTTCCAGGACCAGATCCATTTGTATTTCCACATATAACCATGGTATCCTACTTTGTAGGACATCTATTTTTACTTTGGGGCAGCGTATATGTTTTATGTATTAAAAAGACTGGCATGAGTAAGATAGATTTAAAAAGATTACTAGTATTTACGAATGTATACTGTATGACTATGTATATATTAAACTGCACTATAGGCTCTAATTATGGATATATGAATTCATCACCAATATCTATTGGACAAAACCTTAATCATTTGGTTTATGGTGGGATAGTTATGCTTATTTCTAATTTGGTTATTAGCCTTATCTACATTGCATTAAATAGTGTATATAAAATAAAAGAGCAGCTATCATTACTTTTTTTATAATAAGTATATATTTTTCATTTCGATATAAATAAATAGAGCCATATAATTTTATAATATTTTACAAAATTATATGGCTCTAATAATATTCTATATTTCTATATGTTTTTTACATCACTTTTGTTTTCATAAGTTTTTATTGCTTTATTTACAATTACACAGAACCATACTAAAGATATACCTAAAATAGCATGTCCTAATCCTGCAATATGACTTAACCCGCTAAAGTCACTACCTTGAACTTGTAAAATTCCTCTAAGCACTAAAGTTGATACCATATAAATTAATCCTACATTATATGTTATAAGCCAAGCTTTAAAATTTTTAATAGATGAAATATCAAAGTTTTTCTCTAATAATAACACTATTATGAAGAATACAAATCCAAGTATAAGAACATGAGAGTGAGTTAATCCTAAAGTTGTTGTTCCTGTAAAATTATTAAATTTAGTAAATTCTCTATAAAATACTCCAAGTACTAGCCCTAAAAATAAATAAAATGATGAAATTTTAAAAAGTTTTTGCATATAATAACCCCCTAAATGATTTTCAGTTTATTTATTATATACACTTTTTAAACTAGTCCAAAACATAATAAATAAAAAATCCGCTACTTTAAATTCTCAGTCCTAAATCCTATTTCTTTATTTGCTAATTTATATCCTTCATTTATCATATCATTCTTACTCATTGCATTACCTAGTAAATTATCTATACTTAATTGGTTCCTTTCATCAAAGTATTTATCAAGCAAATAATCTTCTATATCCTTTTTATATTCTATATGACCTTCATGCATTATATACTTTATATTAAATCCATATTTTTCTAATTCTCTTCCTACTAATATTGACCTATGACATCTTATTGGTTCCTGCATAGCTCCCATTAACACTATTTTATAGCCTATAGAGCATCCTTTTTTTAGTCTCTCTATTCCTTGTAAAAAGATTTCTTCTTTAGCTACTTCTTCAAAATCAGCATAACCTTGTTTATTGTAGCTAAGCTTACTTAACCTTTTTGCTCCAAATTCTACACCCATGTAAATATATGTGTACCCTAGCTTCTTCAGGGTTTTATTAAAGTCCTCTTTGTTGTACTGAACATTATATTTAGAGTAAGGTGTTTCTCTTATATCAACTATGCAGTTTATATCATATTTGTTTATCATATCTAAAAACTTCTCCAAAGGATAATTAGAGTGACCTATTGCATAAACATCCACATTGTTACCTACTTTCTAAATTAATTTTATTATATCTATTTCTATATATACACAATTAATATTTGATTAATCATATAGAGATGTTTATCTATATATTTTATAGTTCTTATTAATGCAAAAAAATAAGCTCAGTAGATTATTATCTTCCGAGCTTATTTTTTTACAGTTGCATTATTATATTTAGCATAAAACCTTTTTACTGATTTATCTTTATATTAAATACTACTTTTTCAGTATTATCTACCTCCTCTAACTCGTAACCATTTGATTCATCATGTATTTTTTCATTTCCTTAAAAGTAAGAGTTAACTCTTTTGGCTCTCCATCTATATTTATTGGGTCTAAAACTATAGATGCCCTACTTCTTATTGAATCTCCCTCTACTTTATAGTAAGATGAATCTTTTTTTACAAACTTATCAGTAGGGTCTAATGAATATGCTTCGTAATAGTTATCCAGGTCTATCTGAACTCTTTTTACTACATCATTTTTATCTTCTTCCTTTGTTGCTGGAAAGCTTCTAGGCATTTCATAATCAACTATTAAGTTGTATTTACTAATGCTAATACTATTTATCTTATAATCCACTTTGGATTTCTTTTTTTGATATATTTAATTATCAATTTATCTTCCAATTTCTATTCCTCCCAATCTGTAAAAGCTTTTACAGTTACTATTTCAATATTACGCCTAAAAAACTGGCACACTTTATAAAAAATTTTATCACAAAAATTACTTTTCTTAAAAATATGAGTACTTAGACTGCTATTTATATAACAAAAGTGCCATGATTAATAACTATAAAATTATTAATCATGGCACTTTTTGTTTATTCTCTATTTAAAATTTCCATGAACTCTTCACCTGTTATTGTTTCTTTTTCAAGAAGGTACTTAGATAATTCATGTAGTTTTTCTTCATTTTCTAGTAATATTTTTTTAGCTTTTCCGTGAGCTTCTTTGATAATAGATAATACTTCTTCATCTATTTTCGCTGATGTAGATGGTGAACAAGCTAGTGATGCATCTCCACCTAGATACTGATTAGTAACTGTTTCTAAAGCCATCATATCAAAGTTTTCACTCATACCAAGTCTTGTTACCATAGCACGTGCAATTTTTGTAGCTTGCTCTATGTCATTTGCAGCTCCTGAAGTAATACTATTAAATATTATTTCTTCTGCTGCTCTACCACCTGTGAAAGTAACTATTTTATTAAAAGCTTCTTCTTTATTCATAAGGTTATTTTCTTCTGCATCTACTTGCATAGTATAACCTAATGCTCCAGATGTTCTTGGTATTATTGTAATTTTATGCACTGGTGCTGAGTTGTTTTGTTTTGCTGCAACTATTGCATGACCTATTTCATGATAAGATACAATCTCTTTTTCTTTCTTAGATACAACTGCATTCTTTCTTTGGTACCCTGCAATAATAACCTCAACACTTTCTTCTAAGTCACCTTGACTTACAGCATTTCTTCCATCTCTTACTGCACGAAGTGCAGCCTCATTTACTATATTTGCAAGATCTGCACCTGATGCACCTGATGTTGCTCTTGCTATAGCATTAAAGTCTATATTATCTTCCATCTTAACTTGCTCCGAAGAAACTGTAAGTATAGCTTCTCTACCTTTTAAATCTGGAAGTTCTACAGGTATACGTCTATCAAAACGACCTGGTCTAAGTAATGCCTTATCTAAACTTTCTGGTCTATTTGTAGCAGCTAATATAACTACTCCTTTTTTACCATCAAATCCATCCATCTCTGTTAGTAATTGATTAAGAGTTTGCTCTCTTTCATCATTACCACCCATACCTCCATTGTCACGTTTTTTACCTATAGTATCAATCTCATCTATAAACACTATACAAGGAGCTTTTTCATTTGCTTGCTTAAATAAATCTCTTACTTTAGCAGCCCCCATACCAACAAACATCTCTACAAACTCTGAACCAGAAATAGAGAAAAATGGCACTTTAGCTTCACCAGCAACAGCTTTTGCTAAAAGTGTTTTACCTGTTCCCGGAGGTCCAACTAATAAAGCTCCTTTTGGTAATTTCGCTCCTATTTCACTATACTTTTCCGGATGATGTAAGAAATCAACTATCTCAGTCAAAGCTTCTTTGGCTTCATCTTGACCAGCTACATCTTTAAATGTTTTTCCTGTTTGAGCTTCTACATATATTTTTGCATTACTCTTTCCAAAACTCATAGCACCAGGTCCACCCATTCGCTTTTGCATTTGTCTAGCGAATAACTGACCCATAAACATAAATATTGCTATAGGTATTACCCATGTAAACAATAAATCTGTTATGAAAGAAGTTTCTTCTGGAATAACTTTTGAGAATTTAATATTCTTATTTTCATGTAACTTCTTAACTAAATCAGGATCTTCCATTGTTCCAGTTACATAAATTCCTTCTTTTCCTTTATCATCTGTTGCTGTATATATTATTTTATTATTTTGAATCTCTACTTCTTTTACTTTGTTACTTTCTATTTGTGTTAAAAATGTTCCATAGTCTACTTGATTTATTTCTTTATTTAAAATCGTAGGTAATATAAACCCATTTATAAGCATAATACCTAGAACTACTACAATGTAGTAATAAATCAAGGGCTTTTTCGGTGCTTTTCTTTGCCCCATAATATCCAACTCCTTTTTATGTATTGTTATTCAATACAATGCTATTGTTTCCTATTTAGATTTATTAATCATTATCTTTAAGTATAGACAATAATCTTAATAAATCAAGAAGTAGGTTTAAGAAACTTATAAATATAGAATACGCTAATTGAACAATTTCTTCTTCTGATAAGATAGAATATCTACATCTAACTTGGACATTCTTCATTATCATAATTGCATATCCTGAATATAACACTACTCCAATTGTTGATAATAGTAAATCAAACGTTCCAAACTTAAAGAAGAATATATTAATAAATTCAAGTATTAATAGCGCAAATATTCCTCCCCAAATCATAGGTGATATTCTGAATATTTTTTCTTCTGATGTGTTTTTAGCTATTATATATGCAAAGCCAAATACTAAGAATATACCAAGTACTGCTGATATAAAGGTCGCTGGACCTAATTTTGCAAAATAGTATATATACGTGGATCCTGTTAAAATACCTAGAATTAATGCATAAATATACATACTTGCTTTTGTCCTAATAAATCCACCTTTCCTTGAAAATACAGAAAATAGTATTAAAACAAAGAATGCTATATTCATCATGTATCTAACTGATGGCGGTATAAATCTAACACCAACTATACTTCCAATTACTAAAAAAGTTATAGCTACAAAGAATGTTTTCATAATATCCAAATAATTTTCTTTTACCATTTTTTCAACTCCATATTCTTTTGATTTTTTATATTATGCCCTACAATTTCCAATTTTAGCATATATGTCTTTCAAACTTTATTTAAAAATACTAGTTCAAACTAGCATATCATATTAATATGAAAAAGATGTGAAATACATAGAGGTTATCTCATTTATTACACATCTCCTTATTTTTTTATATTTATTTTTTCTCTACTATCTTCAATTTGGCAATTTCCACTGTTATTGCTTATTACCAAATATTTATTCTCTAAAATCGGTATATTTACTTTATATATTCCCTCGTATTTTACAGAAATAGCATTCAAGTCAAAATAGGCTTCATCTAAGGATATTCCCTTTGGAATTAAAAATGTCATATATCCTTCTCCATACTTTTCAATTCCATTTGCCATTATCTCTTCATTTTCACCTTCATAGGGCTTATATAAATTTAACTCTAAAATTAAATCAACATCTCCTTCATTATTATAATTCGGAAACTCTAGCTTTGCATCTGATAATAAAAATACATACCTACTATTATTTATTACCTTTAGTTTTACGTATATTCCATTTTTTCCTTCTCTTTTACTTTCTAAAGTAATTTTTATTTCTCTTCGATTTATTTCACCATAATCATTAGAATGAATCATATCTTTAAAAAATATTTTACTTCCAAATATGAATGCCCATAATAAAATAAATATATATATAGAAACATTAATAAATTTCCTCATGATCTCCTCCCTATCGAGATGTAAAATTATTTTCTTTAATTAGAGATTGATGTCTTTTTATAATTTTAAGAGAAATATACATAGAACCTATGAACAATATAATAGCCATAGTTGTTATAAAATAAAAATTCAAATATTTTGTATCTAAACCATAAGCGATCTTACTCATTATTTTTGAAAAAGAGCCTGAATAATCATTTAGTAACATTTCCTCTTTATACATTTTCAAAAAATTAACCTCATATATTCTGTCGTTAATCATATTTATAAAAGACCCAAATATACAATATATAACTATGCTTATAGTTCCACACGTGAATTTAGCACTATAGTATTCATATTTAAAAAATATAGGAAAAACAAAGGACATAATTACTATAAAAACATTTATTGAAAATAACACGTCATTAAGAACTATAGATCGAAACATCAGGGTGGAAGATAGCTTCATTACACATATACTAATTATATTTATTATTATTATAGTAATTACAGCTACTATATATTTTATATATACTACATCTTCATTTAAACTTGCTACATCAATTATATTATCTTTAAACTCTTCCTTATAACCATTATGAAATGTATTTGTTACAATAAGATAACTTATTAATATACTTATTCCACCGTAAAATAACTCATTAAACCCAAAGTATAAAACTAAAAATATTACTATATATTTTAAAACATGATGTTTTTCATTCTGTATAATTTTTTCAATATCTATTTTTATTAATTTAAGCATTATTCCAACCCCTTAAAATCGCTATATACAATATATATGCGGTAATCTATTAAAACTTTTGTTATATGTAATAAGTATTTTTATTAATATATATACAAAAAAATCTCTTACAATGTGTTAAATCATTGTAAGAGATTTTTTATTTACAATATAAATTTAGATATATCTCCATTTTCATTTTCTATTGTTACTACATCTAGACCTTTATAGTTTTTAAATAGCCACTTTATATCTTTCATAGCCTGATTTACCTGATTTGTAGATAAATTACCTATAAAATATTCTTCTCTAATTACTTGGTTTTGTTTATCTGTCAAAAAACTTCTAATAAAGGTAAATGCAAAAGCATTTGGAATATTACTCTCATTTGGTCTGCCTTTTTTTGCACTTTTAAAATAAATTCTCATAATACTTCCTCCAAGTGTTAATAATAAACATCCTTAGTAAAGTATATAAAAATAAAATCTTTCTATGACTATAGTTTAATTAATTGATATTCCTTATTTTCCATTTCACGTGCATAACCTGCCACTCTTGTAAGTCTAAATAATATATTTTATTTCATTGTTTTCAAATACACTTTCTATTTCATTTTTAAAAAATTCCTTCATCTCACTTAGTTCTTCTTTAGTGTATACATATTTGCCATATCCAAATTGACCATATTTAAATTTACGTTCTTCATCGTTCATAGGTAGCATTGTATCTTCAAATATTTCTAAAATTCTATTTTTAGCTTTAGTTGTATATCTATGAGATATTACTTCAAACATTATTTTTCCATCAAATTCTTCAGGCAATTTTTCTTTTATACTTTTTATTAATTTACTATACTCTTCTTTCCAGCCCTTATAAATAAAAACTGGAGCTATTAAAAATCCTATTTGATATCCAGCCTTAGCCACTTTTGCAGCAGCTTCTATTCGCTTATCACTAGATGCTGTATGATGTTCATAGTTATCTATAACCCTAGGTGTATTAATACTAAATCTTATTTCAGTATGATTGTTATGCTTTACATCAAGTAATGTGTCTATATCATTATATTTAGTTACAAATCTAAATCTTCCATATTCCTCTTGTCCAAAAAATTCTATAGTTTTCTTTAAGCTATGAGTATAAGGCTCTACAGGTATAGGATCTGAAGTAGCCGCACCTTCAAATATAGTTATATCTGGCTTTCTTTCTTCTATGTATTTTTTAGCTTGTCCTAATATCTCATCTACGTTAGCATGTACTCTAACAAATGGCTTATCTCCTAATTGAGTATTTAAATAACAGTATTCACATTGCCCCATACATCCACTAACTAATGGTAATTGATAATGTGCTGATGGCTTACATGTTTGAAATTTTAGGCCTTTCTTTATTCCAACAACTAAAGTTTGTTTACCTTCTTTGTATTGTTCTCTCAGATTATTCCCTGGTATTTTTCCTTTTACTTGGTTTGATGATACATTTATTATTTCTATATTTTCATCATATTTTAGTTCTTTATATATAGTCTTTCCGATACTAGTATCTAAAGCTCCTTTTTCAAATATTACTCTTTTAGGCTTAAACATACTTTCACCTCTCACATTATTTTTTAGTATTTTTTCCTTAAATTCTCATATCTATGCTGAATAAAAAACTAAGACTTCTTAAAATTTTATGAATAATTTAATGCTTGGCTAAATATTATTTATTAAGGGTAAACAAGCTCTATATTTTTTATTTACTAAGGGGGAAAATAAATGCTAAACGTACTACACAGAAATTTAAACGAAAAAACTAAAGCTATAAGAGAAAGAGGTTATATACCTGCGGTTATTTATAGTAATAAATTAGATAAAAGTATACCTATAGAACTTTATAAAACTGATTTTAAAAGATTAATAGAAGCTGGCGAAAATACTAAACCTATTGATCTACATTTAGATGGTGAAATAAAAACTTGTGTTATTACTAATGTTGATATCGAACCTATAAAAGAAGTATTTTTACATATAGATTTTAGACTAGTATAATTAAAATTTATTTATAAATTTAATTTCATTATATTAAAATAACCGTGGCGCAAGCCACGGTTTATAATTTTTTTGTACTAATAATATTTACTCCTGTTCCTAAAATATCTTTCACTATTATATCTCCTACTTCTATTGGAGATTGTACTTTTACTTTATCCAATACTGCCATTACATTCATTATTAAAGATTTAGGTACTGCTCCATCAGTTTTTACAGGAAGTAATTTTAAATATGATCCTTTTATTCTAACTGTTGAGGTTATGACTCTTTTAGGATTTGATATTTCTTCTACTGCATATTTAGCTCCTCTTTTGCAGCTGTTTCCTTCTATCTTGTACTCTTCATGTACTTTAGTTACAGTCATTCTACATCCCATAGGGCATACTATACAGGTTACATTCTGTTCCATATTAACCTCCTTTAATTATTTATATATAAACAAAGAGCCTCCTATATTATCTATAGAAGGCTCTCTCATCTCTCGCCAAGTTATCAATTTTAATAATAATAATTCTTATACTATCAACATATGATTTCACTATTAAATATGTTCTTTAGAATTTAATAATAAAAATGTTCTACAAGAAACATTGCATTATTATCTTGCCCTTATAATAAAATCTCGTGAGTATAAATATATTACTCTATCAGAATATCAACCATACCTTTGTACATATCAATTACTTCTTTTATATTGTCTGCAGGCGATGCAATTATATAATTTCCTTTAAATCTCTGCTATACGCTTAACCTTTTTAAGAGAAAGCTTATATACTACAAACATAAATAATATTACTAGTAAAATAATCCCTAATCCAACCAAAAGTCCTAAAAACTCTCCTTGAGATATATTACCTCCACTATTTCCATAGAATATAGTAATATATATCATATAAGTAAATCCACTACCTATTACAGTTGGATATATAAATACCTTGGCAAGCTGCTTCTTAATATTCTTTTCAATATACTTATTGTTTGCACCAAGCTTTTTTATATCTGAAAATAACTGCTTATTATCAAGACCAATAGTTACTGCTCTAGTATAAGCTATTATAGCCGTTGCAGCTAAACAGATTATAGCTATATAAGTGAATAACATTATGAATACTGCCATATTCTTAACCGTGTCTTGACTATCTAAAGGTTTAAACATAGGATAATACTTCCATTCATTAAAAAGTTGTGTATTATCTGAAGAAAGGTCTAACTTAACATCAGCGTACCAATACTCTTTCCCATTTTCATTTGCTACCTTTTTTTCATATTCATCATATGAAGTTGATACAGCTACATCCTCTGAGCTTCTATTTATAATCTCATCTTTTAAATCTTTTGCAAATACATAAGTTTCTTCATAGTTTTTAACATTAAATAATACAAACTTATCATGGTTTTCTAATTCTAGATTTTCTGAGAGTCTTAAATAATCTTCATCTGATATTACATACTTTCCTTGATATTCTTTTAAAAAAGGTCTAAATGAAACTGTACCAGCAAATTCTACTTTCATCGAGTCTCCTGTAACTGGGTGAGTTATTGTATCTAAGTCATCCCATTTATGCCAGATAAATTCAGTTTCTCCATCAGCTATTATTCTATAATACTCACCTTCTACTACATCAATATTTTGACCTGATACTCTATTGAAGTCACTTTCTCTAAAAAATTCATTGTATTGCATCTTTTCAGCATACTCTTCTATTAACATGCTATTTTCGTCATAATCTCTGTAGTATCCATTTGTAATAAGTGAAATAGCATCAACTTCATAATAATCTGTTATAGAAACATCATGATTATTAGCAAGTGAATATATTTCATCTTTATTTATTTGATTTTCACTTCCTTTATAATAGAAAGAATAATCTATAGTAGTATTTTTAATATCTACAAGAAGATTCGCCATCATAGTTGGTCCATAAAATGCCGCAAATAATCCTCCAGCTATTAAAAATGTTATTACACACATATTCTTAACAGTCTGTCTTCCTGAGAATCTCATCATATTTGTTGATATAATGTTTTTATAATATTTGCTTGGATTCTTTCCTTTTTTACTATAAATTATTGAATGAGTCATTATCATGTAAAGACCTATAAAAGATAATAAATATACAGCATTCCATATAGCCGGCATATTATATCCTATTACTCTTACCACTATCGCTGGAACTCCATACCCTAAAAATAATCCACTTATTACCAATACCCAACCAACTATTCCTGTCCAAGACTTAATCTCTTTAACAACTTCAGACTTTCTTTGTTCATATATAATATCCATAATATTACTTCTTTTTATGAACTTTACACCATTTATAAAAATACAAAGTGTCACAAAAACACAGAAGCCAATGCCAAATATAATACCTGTAGCCCCAAATTGATATGCCATTTCTTTAGTGTCTACAATAAATATCTGAAATAGTTTCCATATTCCGTAAGAAGTAGGAATACTAAGAACTACTCCCACTACTAAACATACTGGCACAATAAATAGTAATTCTTTTAATAAAACTTTTTTAAGTTTTGACTTTTTTTCTCCTAATGCCATTAATATTCCAAACTCTCGACTTTTATATTTATAAAATAAAGATGATGCATAAGTTGTAAACACACCACATCCCATAATTGCTATAGAAAATATCATATAACCTTGTTTTCTACTATCTCCTCCCTCTGGTAAAATATTCATTACAGTTGGACTAAAAAACATTAAGGCAAATGAAGTAACTAGAAGTACTGATAATGTGATACAAAATGCTAAGACATAATAGTTTTTTATATTATTTTTTCTAAGCTTTGATATAATCTTGCTCATTGTCACTATCATCACCCCCTAGTTTTTTTAGTGTATCTAAAAGTGTATCCATAAACTCAACGCGACTTGTAGTTCTAGTAAGCTCCGTATATACTTCTCCATCTTTAAGAACTATAACTCGGTCACAAAATGATGCGGCAAAACTATCATGAGTTACCATAAATACAGTAGCATCTAGTTCACTTTTTGCTCGAACAAATGAATCTATAACCGCCCTACATGATTTACTGTCTAAGTTACCAGTTGGCTCATCTGCTAAAATAACATACGGCTTATTAATAAGAGCCCTTGCAACAGCGCTACGTTGTTTTTCTCCTCCTGATATCTCCGCTGGATATTTATCCTTAATGTTGGAAATTCCAAAAGTATCACAAAGCTTATTTGCAAGTATCTCCATTTTAGTAACATTTTTATCGGATATAATTTGCGGTAAACAAATATTTTCTATTACACTTAATCCGTCTAATAGCATAAAGTCCTGAAAAACAAACCCAAGTTTATGATTTCTTACATCTGCTAATTTTTCTTCATTTAATCCAGATATATTTTCTCCTCCAAGTAGTATTTCACCCTTTTCGAAAGGTACAAAACAAGATATACAATTTAAAAGAGTAGTTTTTCCACTTCCTGACGGCCCCATAACCGCTACAAACTCTCCCTTTTTCACCTGAAAAGATATATCTTTTAATACATCATAGTTTGTATTTCCTGTTTTATAACTTTTATATAGATTGTTAACTTTAAGCATAATTTTCCCTCCTAATATTATATGGATTAACTTTCAATACTTTAAAATCGGTCTTGCAGTTATTTTGTAAGTTAATCTTTCATTATCTTATAAATTAATTTTATCCTAGAAACAAAAAGTTAAAAATTACACCAAATGTAATCTTTTGCAGTAATATTGTAATTATTGGTATATTGGTGGTCATTTAATAGAAAACTATATTTCAAAATGCTATAATGAAAAATATAAAGGGGGGTATTTAATGCTAAGAATTGCAATATGTGATGACGAAAAGTCTCAACTTAATTTACTAAAAAACATATTATCAATACATTTAGATCTAAAGGGGATAGATTATAAAATATACGAATTCAATTCTGGAGAAAATCTTCTTGATTCAATAACTGAAGAAGATTACGATATTATATTTTCAGATATAGAAATGGCAAATATAGATGGAATAGAAACTGCTAAAAACATTAGACTACATAATAAAAAATCTATCATTATATTTGTTACAGCATATCCTGATTTTGTTTTTCAAGGGTATGAAGTTAAGGCATTTAACTATATCTTAAAGCCTTATAAACCAGAAAAAATAGGACAAGTTTTAGATTCTGCACTTGACGAATTAGATCATATCCAAGATAAGTTTTATATAGTAGAATCTAAATCTAAAAGTGAAAAAATAAATTTAAGCAATACTTACTACTTTACTAGCGATAAACGTAAGGTAAAAGCCGTCACTTTCACAGGAGACGTAGATTTTTATGATAAACTAGATGACCTTGAAGGAAATTTACCTTCATTTTTTGTTAGAATTCATCAACGCTATCTTATAAATATCAATTTTGTATCTTCAGTAGAATCTAATAACTTAATTATAAATGGTGAAAACTTACCTATAAGCCGTGGTAGATATAATTCATTTATGGTTGAATTTGCAAAAACCATGTTAGGATAGGTGTGATTATGTTTTCTATAGTTTACAATTTTTCATATTTAATTTTTTATTCCATAACGAGTTACTATTTTTATAAAGTTATAAACAATTTTGCTTCCATCAAAGATAACAGGTATGCTAGACTTATTGCCCTAATAGGAGCTTATTTTATACCAAATGTTATTATATACACTTCAGACCTTGTTAATGTTTTATATACTATGATTGGGTTTATTATTATGATGGTTATTTTCTACAAGGGTAGTTACATTAGAAATATATCTGCCGTTATGATTTTTTATCCTATTATAGTATCTATTAATGTCGTTGCAAATGACTTCTTTGCAAAAGTATATTTTTATTTAGGTGAAAAATTGTGGTTAGATTTTTTGGCTCAGACACTTGAGATGTGTGTTATTAGTTTATCTTGGTTTTTGATTTATCATTTTTCTAAGGATAAGATTAATAATATAAGCAGATATATAGATATAAAAACTTGGGTTATGATTGATATTATATGCCTAGCGCCTTTTATCTCAATAATAACAACTATTATAAATACACCTATGGGTAAAGAGTTCCAAGCATATCCTATAGCAGTTGCATGTATAATTACAAGTTTAAGTATGATTTTTCTTATTGAATATATAGTTAAAAGTGTTAAAAATAGACTTGAAAATCAAAACCTTAAACTTGAATATAGCTACTATAAAGAGCTTGAAGAAAATCAGAAAGGGGTTAGAAAACTTCATCATGATATGAATAATCATCTTTCTGTAATATATTCTTTTTTAGAATATGATAATTTAGAAGGAGCTAAAGATTATTTTAATGAACTTTCAGATAGGTTTAATGTAAGTAACAGAGTCTTTTGTAAAAATAGTATTGTGAATGCAGTTATAAACTCAAAGTATAACTTAGCGATACAAAATCAAATAGATTGCTTCTTTAATATTGATATAGACGAGCTTCTACCTCTAGAAGATGTTGATTTATGCTCTGTTTTTGCAAATACTCTTGATAATGCTATTGAGGCATCTTTAATGCTAGATGATATTTCTCAAAGAAAAATATCTTTAAAAGCTCGCTGTAGTAAAGGTTATTTTAGTTACTCTATTAGTAATAATTATAATGGCATTGTTAAATTACATTATGGAAAGTATAGTTCTACTAAGTTAGATACTAAAATGCACGGCTTTGGTCTTGAAAATATAGAGGATATTGTTAATAAATATAGCGGAACACTTAATATTAACTGTTCTGAATCTGAATTTAGTGTACTAGCAATTATAAAAATTTAAGTACTTATATTAATATAAAAAGGGGTATCACATAACAATTATAAATTATTATGTAATATCCCTTTTATATATATATATTTATATATCATTTAATTTTCTAGTCAGCATCTTATTGCAAGTTTCTTAAGCATTCAATAAGCAGTCTATTATGGTAAGTACTATCATGAGTCCACTGCCTATAATTATAAGCTTTCCTGACTTTTCGCTAATTTGCTCTCTATCGTGTATTTTTTCATCAAAGAAAGTTAAAAAATCTGCACCATATCCTTTAGACATTACCACGCCTATCCCCATAAACATAGTAAGTATTAATATCTTTAGTGCTGACATAGCTATTAATGTCTTATCCATAATCTAAATGCTCCCCCATTTCATATAATTACTTTTCTCCCCCATTAAAACTTCAACTATACAGCGTTTCCCCAAACTTTCTAAAACATACTTTTAATCATATACCAATCTCCTGCATATTGTAAAATATATACTAATATTCTCATTTTATCATACTTATTAAAATTTTTTTATGATTTTCAGAATTTAAGATGCTACTTTAACTAGCTATAATAATATATCTTCTATTAATTAATCTCCACATAAAAAATAAACCCGATTAGTTACACCTTTTATAAAGTAAACTTAATCGGGTTACATTCATTTTTTTATTTTTTAATTGTATACCTAGTATTTTTAAGTTTGTATTTATTATAAATTACAACCTTTATCTATCTTTACAATCTTACCATTATCTAAAAATACAACTCTATCAGCTAAGGCTCTAGCATCTTCCTTGTCATGAGTAACAAATATTGACGTAATATTAGCCTTTTGTATTATTTCTTTTAATTCTGTTCTTATTTTATTTTGTAAATGAGAATCTAAGTTACTAAAAGGTTCATCTAAAAGTAATACAGATGGCTTAGGTGCAATGGCCCTTGCTAAAGCTATCCTTTGTTGTTGCCCTCCACTTAGCTCATGTGGATACTTATCCTTATGTTCAACTAAGTTTACTAGTTTTAGCATTTCAAGCATTCTTTCTTCTTTTGCCTTTTTATCTAGCTTTTTTAAGCCAAACATTATATTTTTTGCAACTGTCATATGAGGAAATAATGCATAATCTTGAAACACCATACCTACTCCTCTTTTTTCTGGCTCTACAAAAACTTTCTCATCATATACTACGTCATTGGCAATAGTTATACTCCCCTTATAAGCACTTTCAAGCCCAGCAATAATTCTTAACATAGTACTTTTACCACTACCACTTTCCCCTAAAATACTTATTATCTCACCTTTATTTATTTGTAAATTGAAATTTTCAATGTTATCTTCTTTCGAATTTTTATATTTAAAATGCAAATTATTTATCTTAAGCATGTTCTTCCTCCTTATCAACCACTTTATATAGTACAAATATTGTTACAAAACTTAGTAATATTATTATCAAAGATGGTATTGATGCTTCAACTATCATCTCATCATTGGCATACTCAAATACTTTTGTCGCTAAAGTATTAAAGTTAAAAGGTCTAAGTAAAAGAGCTAATGGAAGTTCTTTTATTATATCTACAAATACTAATGATAGCGCACTAAGTATTGCAGGCTTTATCATTGGTAAATCAATTAATAAAAACGTCTTAGTTCTAGAATATCCTAAGGTTCTTGAAGCTTCATAAAACTTTTTACCTATCTTTTCAAATCCGCCTTCTATACTTTGATAACCAACTGCCAAAAATCTTACTAAATAAGCAAATACAAGCATTACTAAACTCATACTTAATACAAGAGTAGGTGCATTTGGATCAAACATCTTATATAACCATCCTAGTTTTCTATCAACATCTACAAAGAATACAACCATAGTTATAGCAATAACTGCTCCTGGTATAGAGTATCCAATTAAAGTTATTTTTGAATACAACTTAGACAATACATTATCGCTCATTCTTGTGTAATTTGCTATTATGATAGCCATTATAACTATAAGAATACTAGATACTACTGCCACCCATAAAGAGTTATATATTAATATAAAAAAATCTGAGTTAAGTATTTTTGAGTAACTCATAATCCCCCATCTTATAAGTTGTGCTGTTGGTATTACAAATCCTAATGCTAATATTACAGCACAGTATAAAAATGCTAACGTACCGTAAAATTTATTTAACTTCTTTCTAGCTAATGGTCTTATTTTAGTATTTGTTGAACTATATTTTTTTCTTCCTCTTAATACCTTTTCTCCATTCATTACAACAAAAACTGCTACTAATAATATAGCTGCAAGCCTTATAGCTGAATCTATATCACTCATACTAAACCAACTTTTAAATATGGCAGTAGAGAAAGTTGGTATTCCAAAGTATGATACCACGCCATAATCACTTAGTACCTCAAGTATTACCAAAGTTGCACCTGAAATTATAACTATCCTACTCATAGGAATTACTACTCTAAAGAATACTCCCCATGAGTTTTCACCAAGCAATCTTGCATTTTCTACTAAAGATGCTGCTTGTTTCTCTAAATATGATTTAACTACCATATATACATAAGGTAGTAAAAATATTGTAAATATAAATATTGTTCCAGGTAAACTCATTATGTCAAAGTATTTTTGACTTAAGTTAAGACCTAAATCATTTCTTAAAAACGTCTGTATTACACCTGTATACCCCATTATTCCTGCATAAGTATATGCTGCTATATATGGTGGTATTGAAAGCGGAAGTATAAGCCCCCATCTAAAAAACTTTCTCATTGGAAATTCATACGCCGACACTAACCACGCTAAACTTACACCTAGAATTATGGTAAATAGTCCTGTAAATACGCAAATGATAACTGTATTTATTACATAATCTTTTAGTAAATATTCTTTTATATGATACCAATTTTCACCAGGTGCATTAAATAAGTTTGCTATTACATTTATATTAGGCAAAACTATCATAAGCATAAAAACAGTACTTAACATAGCCCAGCCATTAAATTTCAATTTTTTCATACGAAGCCTCTTTCTAAATCTAATTTTTTAAAAATAAAGGCAATCTTATATTAAGATTGCCCTCACTTTTAAATTACTATTATTTCCAACCTACTTGGTTAAATATCTCAACAGCTTTTTTGTTGTATTCTCCCATTTTAGTTATATTTATGTTTTGAGGTGTAAATTCTCCCCAACTTTTTAATAATTCACTAGGTTCAACTGAGCTATTTGCTGGATATTCATAGTTTTCATTCGTCATAGCTTTTTGAGCTTTTTCACTAGTCATAAACTCTATAAACTTAACAGCATTTTCTTTATTCTTAGCATACTTTCCAAGCACTGCACCACTTACGTTTACTTGAGTATTCTCTGGGAAAAATACTCCTACTTTTTCAGCTGCCTTTACTTCTTCTGCATCTTCTGAGTTTAACATTCTACCAACATAGTAGCTGTTTACTATAGCTATAGTACCTTCACCTGCTGCAACAGCTTTAACTTGGTCTCTATCATTTCCTTCTGGTTGTCTCGCCATATTATTTACAATACCTTGAGCCCATTCCTTAGCTTTTTCTTCACCATTTAGTTCTATAAATGACGCTAATAATGATTGATTATAGCTTGAGTCTGATCCTCTAACTAATATACTATCTTTCCACTTATCACTTGTTAAGTCATCATAAGTAGATAAATCGTCTTTATTTATCTTTTCTTTGTCATACGCTAATATTCTAGCTCTTGTTGTAAATGCTACCCACTCGTTATTTTCTCCCCTTAAGTTTTGAGGTATGTTTTTATCTACTGTTTCTGACTCTATATTTTGAGTTAATCCTAAATCTATTGCTTGATAAATATTTGCTATATCAGCAGTTGCATATAAATCTGCTTGAGTATCTTCACCTTCTCTATTTAATCTCTCTAATAATTCTGGCGCTTTACCTTCTACTACATTTACTTTTATACCCGTTTCTTCTTCAAATTGCTTGTATAAAACTTTATCTACTTCGTAGTGTCTTGCTGAATATATATTTACTACTTCATTACCTTCTGATGAGGAATTATTAACCTTAGGAGCACATCCTGAAAGTATTCCCATTGAAAGTACTGCTACTCCTATTAATGATATTATTGATTTTCTTTTTAGTCCCATTTTATAACTCTCCTTTATGCTATATATTTTCATATGTTAATCTCAATGATTTAATATTTATTTTCTTTTGATATCAATTATCATTATTATACCCCAATTTTCTGTATATTAAAACATTTTTTTACATTATTTTTAAATTTTCATAAAAATTTTTATATTTTATTATAACTAATTACTTATAAAGCACTCTTTTTATGCACTATATTAACTATTAATACTAAAGTCCATACAAATAAAAAAGCTCGATATAGAAATTACATATTTCTAAAATTTATGCCATTTACTAAATTCCATCAAGTTGTTACTCTAACTTGCTAATTTGCAGACTCCAAAAATCTAAAAAGACCTAAGTCCCATTGAATATAGGACCCAGGCCTTAGTTGTTAACTCTTATTATTTACACTGTCTAATTAACAAAGTACAGTTCAATTTTATTATAAATACTCTTCTACTTTAGCTTTTAAACTATTTTTAGGTATAAAACCTACTAATCTATCCATTTCTTTACCATCTTTAAAAACTATAACTGTTGGAACAGTTGATACTTCAAATCTTTGAGCTAACTCCATACTTTGATCTATATCAACTTTTAAAAACTCTGTTTTTCCTTTCATTTCTTCGCCTATTAAATCATATACTGGTGATAACATTTTACATGGGCCACACCAAGTCGCAAAGAAATCTACTACAACTGTACCTTTATTATTTTCTACATCATTTTTAAATTCATTTATACCTATTATTCTTGACATATTTTTACCATCCTTTTTTTCTAATAATTTTTTTATAAACTTACTTATTTGAATCATTAATTTAATTCCTTTAATATTTCTTCTGTTGTCAGTGAACCACTGGATAACATAGCAAAATTAACTTCTGCGGCTTTATAGGCATCTATTCCTGGTGCTGCTGTTGCATCTTTTGCTATATAAACTTCAAATCCCTGTTCTACTAAATCTCTCATATGTGATTCTATGCAAATATTTGAATTCATACCTGCAAGTATTACTGTATCTATTTTTTGTTTTCTTAACTGCAAAACCAAATCATTAGTTTGCGGTCCAAATATTTTATGTGGACTTGCTATTATAGTTTGTCCATCTTCTATATATGGCTTAAACTCATCAAGTATATCAGCTCTTGAATTCTTTTCAACTGCTTCAGATGGCCCTTTTCTTTCAAACATTTTCATTTCATGCATCATATGTTCACCATTTGATCCAAATCTCCATGTATAATCATGTGGATAGTAATAGTGTGGCGATACAAATATATTATATCCATTTTCTTTAGATTTTTTTAGTAATGATACAATATTTTCTATAGTGTTATTAGCTTCAATAATATCTTTTGCTAATTTATAACCTTCACCCATTTCATGTAAAAATTCATTTTGTGGATCTACTAATACCAATGCAGTTTCTTTACTATTAAATTTCATTTTAAATCCTCCAGTTTTTTAATTTATTTTCATCTATAAATTAATAATAAATCTTGGAGAAAAAAACAACAATTAGGTACATTTTAGTGTCTAGTTACATTTAAGTTACCTCTCTCGCTAAATACACTTAACCAATACGTATCAATGCTTTCATTTCAATTTAGATCCTGCAGTTATCACTCTATCTTTATAGGTCTTATTGTAAGCTCTACATATATTCTGCTTTTGCCTCTTCTTATTCAGTAGTAAGAAATACTATGCTTATTTCAAATCCCAGCTTGCATTTTACAATAAATGGTACTATACTTTATTTATAATACATAGGAATCCGAGGTGTTGGTTATAAATAAAGAACTTATAAAAGGAAGTACCGTTACCATTATCTTAAATGCACTAAAAAAGGAACCTCTTTATGGATATGGAATGATTAAAGAAATTGAAAATAAATCTAATGGCGTGTTTCTTTTTAAAGAAGGGACCTTATATCCTATTTTGCATGATCTTGAAAAAAATGGATTTATCGAATCCTTTTGGCATGTAGAAAATGGTAGACGTAGAAAATACTACAAGATTACAACAAAAGGACTCAAAGAATTAAAACTTAGAGAAAACGAATGGAAAGCCTTTAGTAAGACAATGGATTTTGTATTGGGGGTATGATGATAATGAATAGAGAAAAAAATTCTATAGAGAATTTTCTGCAATCTGTATGCAGATTTATTTCAACTGAAGAGCGAGCACAAGATATACAAGATGAACTTAGAGATCATATTAATAGTTATATTGATGAGTACACAAATGATGGTATGACTATTGAAGATTCTACATTAAAAGCATTAAATCAAATGGGAGATCCCCATGCTTTAAGTACGAGCTTTAAAGATAATGTTTCTAACCATAAATATATATTTATAGTTGGTTTAATAATTTCCCTTATGCTAATACTATTATCAATTATTATTTACGGTTATATAACTAATACTTATACATTTATAGACCTTTTTATGAATATCATTTTTCTTATTTGTTATATGCCATTTGTTGCCCTACTTATAAAAACATGTAAAAAAAGTAAAACACTTTGCAAAATTGACCCTGTTTTTTATATTCAATCTTGTAAAGAATCTGCTTGGTATGAAAATTTATTAAAGCCTATTAAGTGGCTATTTATAATCTCATTTTTGATAACTGCTGCATCCTACTTAATAGATTTTAAAAATATATCACAGAATGAAATATCATACGAGACTTTAGATACTGTGCATCTTTTAACCATGAGTTTAACAACGATTATTGTACTTTCTTGCCAAAGCCCTAAAGTACAAAATAATATTGTCTATCCTGATGGTATACTTACTCTAGAATCTTTTATTCCTTGGGATAATATCGAGGGATATAGGTGGGTTAAGGAACATTCTAAGAACAAAATTATTTATTCTGTTGAGTTGAAAATCAAGAAAAATTCTTCCTCTAAATATACTTTTCATAGCAAACTTATAAAAGCTAGCTCTTATCAAATGAATTTGATAGATGAAGTTTTTAAGATAAATAATATAAAACAACGTCAATTTTTTTAATTAAAATAGGACTATATATAAATTTGTACGAATTCAAATCTATATATAGTTCTTTTTTGAATTGTATATTAGAAGGTTATAATAATATTTATATAAAGAATAGATTAATGATACCGCCCACAGAAAATAAGTGAATAAAATAAAAACCACTCCAGTATAAACAAGAGTAGTTTTTATTTCATTCATTTATTTTAAACTTTAAGCATTCTTAGGTCTTAAATCTTTTTGACTTAGATGTTTTCTTATTACATATACAGTTCCGTCTTTTTTAAATTCAGCCTCATATGAATACCCGTATTTCTCTATTTCGTAATAGTCTAATATTTTAACTGCATCTCCTGCTTTTAGAGATATATTTCTTGTGTTTGTTTCACTTCCATCTATATGGACTTTTATTCTTCTATCCTTTGCAAGATATGCTATATCATTTATATCAAATTCTCTTTTTATCATAAAAAGCTCCTTAAAATATGTTTTTACAACTAATTGTATCTACTTATTATATCCATAATTTGATATAAATGCTATTTAATTTTACTACTAAAGATTTCGTAGTTTTTTTATTAATTATTTCTTAAATATACCAAAAGGCTTACCAACTGGTAAGAACACTCTTCCGAAATGAGTGTTTAATACAGCCGCACCACATCCATAGAATGATACTATAGCTATTGCTAACTCAGAATATGCTGCTAGTTGATGAGTAGCATGTTCCATTATTCCAAATGACGTTAAACTTAATCCTAAGAATAAGAAATCTATAAGTACAAATATTGTAAATAATACCTTATGAGTTTCCATAGCACCTATAGTCATAAATATAGTAAATATTAAATATCCTAAGTAAGCAAATCCTAACTGCTTAGGATCTACTGCTGCTGCTAACTCTGGCCCAAATACTCCATTTTGTATTAACCAAGTAAATCCAACTGCATACCAGAAAAATGCATATGCACCAAATGCAGTAGCTCCAAATGTATTATTGTGCTTGAAATCTTGTATTGCTGCCATTAATTGAGCAGATGCACCTAAAAATATTGCCCATGGTAAAACAAGTGATACTCCTGTAGTTATTCCTAATTTTTGAGATGATGCAACTAATGTAATTATAGCTAGCCCAAAAAGTCCTAATGCTGAAGGGTCAGCTGTTACAACCTTTACTTTTGTTTCATTTGTCATTGTAATCCTCCTGTATGTTTAATACCTTTCAATATATTGTATACAAAATACATATATTATAATATCATAAAAAATACAATAGCAAACAAAATTTATGAAATAATTAAAAATTATTTTACATTTCAAAACTTATAAGCGGTATGGTTTACTTCTAATACTCTTTCTTTAATTTGTCAAAAATAAATAATACACCTACATTTCTGTAAGTGTACTATCTACAATAAATCTATCTAAAATATTTAACTCCAGATTCAAAGATTTTTTGATCCTTCTCACCTATGATATTCTTTATCACATTATCCCCTATTCTCTCAGAGTGACCCATCTTACCAAGTATTCTTCCGTCAATACTCGTTATACCTTCAACGCCGTAGAATGAACCATTAGGGTTAAAATCTATATCGTAAGTAGCCTGGTTGTTAAAATCTACATATTGAGTAGCTATTTGACCATTAGCTATTAATGATTTCATAACTTCTTCACTAGCGACAAACTTACCTTCTCCATGAGAAACTGCTATGCTATGAACATCCCCAACCTCAGTTCCTTGAAGCCAAGGTGATTTGTTAGAAGCTATTCTAGTTTGAACTATCTTAGCTTGATGTCTACCTATATTATTGTAAGTAAGTGTTGGTGCATCTTCATGTGGAGCTCTTATTTCACCATATGGTACTAATCCTAATTTTATAAGTGCTTGGAATCCGTTACAGATACCTAACATTAGACCATCTTGCTTAGTTAAAAATTCATTTACTGCTTCTTGTACTCTAGGATTTCTAAATACTGTTGCTATAAACTTACCAGAGCCATCTGGCTCATCTCCTGCACTAAACCCTCCTGGAAGCATTATTATTTGTGATGATTTTATTTCGTTTACTATTGTGTCTATAGAGCCTTCTATATCTTTATAGCTTAAGTTTTTAAATACCTTTATGCTTGATTTAGCTCCAGCATTTTCAAATACTCTAGCTGAATCATATTCACAGTTTGTTCCTGGGAATGCTGGTATAAATACCTTTGGCTTAGCTATACTTATTGACGATTTTTTAGCTTCACCTTGTGATATAAAGTTTATAGTTTCTATTTTGTCTTTTATTTCTATAGATTTTGTTGGGAATATAGGCTCTAGTGTTTCACAATGAGCACTATATAACTCATCTAAACTTATTTCTTCATTTCCTATAACTATTGATTTTTCTTCTGTAGTGTTACCTAGTACTACATAGTTATATCCATCTAATATGCCTAAATCATCTTTAGCCAATTCAAGTACTATGTTTCCATAACTAGCTTCAAATAACTTATCAGTATCTGTAAATGACTTGCTAGCTTCCTCATTAAACTTGAATCCTATTTTATTACCAAACGTCATCTTAGATATTGCTTCTCCAAGTCCAGCAAATCCTAGCGCATATGTTGATAACACTGTGTTTTTGTGAATAAGTTCTGTTACTTTATCTAAGTTTTTCTTTAATATATCAAAGTCTACCACTTCATTAGCTAATCTATCTGTTAGTAACATTACAACTTGTGAATTACTTTTCTTAAACTCTGGAGAAACTACATGCTTTGCATCCACAGTATCCACAGCAAATGATACTAATGTTGGGGGTACTTCTATATCTTTAAATGTTCCTGACATACTATCTTTCCCGCCTATTGCAGGTATTTCTAGTTTGTTTTGAGCATAAAATGCACCTAATAATGCTGAGAATGGTTTACCCCACTTAGTTTCGTTATCCCCAAGTTTTTCAAAGTATTCTTGTAGTGTAAGTCTAGTTGTTCTGTAGTTACCCCCAATAGCCACAACTTTACACACAGATTCTACTACTGCGTATAAAGCACCATGGAATGGACTCCATTTTCCTATTTTGGGATTGTATCCGTAAGTCATTATTGTTGAAGTATTTGTTTCTCCACCAAGCACAGGTATTTTTGCAACCATACCTTGAGATGGTGTAGCTTGATGTTTACCACCAAATGGCATAAGTACAGTATTTGCACCTATTGTATTGTCAAACTTCTCAACTAAACCTTTTTGAGAACAAACATTTAAATCTGACATTACTTCTATAAATTTATCTTTTAATGAAACTTCTTTAGCTATAGCTATGTCTAATAATCCTTCTGAAGATTTACATCTACATGTATTTTTAGTTTCACAACATTCTAAGCTATTATCTTTTATTAGTACATTTGAATTGAAGAATGTTTCTTCTTCATTAACCTTAGCTACATGTACCTTAGTACTTTGCTTAACTCCATTTGTATCTAAGAATTCTCTATTTACATTTACTATAGCATCTCCGTTCCAGAACATTCTTAAATATCCTGTGTCTGTCACTGTAGCAACATGTGTAGCTTCTAAGTTTTCTTCTCTTGCTAAATCTATAAATCTTTCTTTATTTTCTTTATTTATCGCTACTGCCATACGCTCTTGTGATTCAGATATTGCAAGTTCTGTACCATCAAGACCATCATACTTTTTAGGAACTAAGTCCAGGTTTATATCTAAGCTGTCAGCTATTTCTCCTATAGCAACGCAAACTCCACCTGCTCCAAAGTCGTTACATCTCTTTATCATCTGAGCTACTTCTTTATTTCTAAAGAATCTTTGTATCTTTCTTTCGTTAGGAGCATCTCCTTTTTGAACTTCTGCGCTACAAGTAAGTATTGATTCTTCACTGTGTTCTTTAGAAGAACCTGTTGCTCCACCGCAACCATCTCTACCAGTTTTTCCTCCAAGTAGAACTATTATATCTCCAGCTTCTGGTCTTTCTCTTACTACATTTTCTTTAGGTACTGCAGCTATAACAGCTCCTATTTCCATTCTCTTCGCTACGAAGTCTTCATCATATACTTCTGCTACTTGACCTGTAGTTAATCCTATTTGGTTTCCATATGAGCTATATCCGTGAGCTGCTTCTGTAGTTATTTTCTTTTGCATTAGCTTACCAGATAATGTATCTTCTAATGATGTTCTCGGGTCTGCACTTCCTGTAACACGCATCGCTTGATATACATAACTTCTACCTGATAATGGATCTCTTATTGCTCCACCTAAACAAGTAGCCGCTCCACCAAATGGCTCTATTTCTGTTGGATGGTTATGAGTTTCATTTTTGAACATTACTAAGTATTGTTCCATTTTACCATCTATTTCAACATCTACATTTATACTGCATGCATTTATTTCTTCACTTACATCTAAGTCATCTAGCTTTCCATCTTTTCTTAATTCTTTCATAGCTATCGTAGCTATATCCATTAAGCATATATCCTTTTGTCTATCTACATATACTTTCTTTCTAGAATCAAGGTACATGTCATAAGCTTCTTTTACTACGTCAGTGTATTTACCTTCTTCTATCTTAACCTCTTCTATTTCAGTCATAAAAGTAGTGTGTCTGCAATGATCTGACCAGTATGTGTCTAGTACTTTTATTTCTGTTATAGTAGGATTTCTTTTTTCTGTATTCTTGAAATATCCTTGAACATGAGCTAAGTCAGCTAATGTCATAGCTAAGCCTCTTGTATTTAAGAAATCTTGTAATCCTTCACTACTTAAATCTATAAATCTTTCTAATACTTCTACTGATGTAGGTATTTCTGTTTCCATTTTTAAAGTTTTTGACTTTTCTAAAGAAGCTTCTCTACTGTCTACTGGATTTATAATATAACTTTTTATTTTATCAAATTGTTCCTCAGTTACATTTCCACTTAATATATAAACCTTAGCTGTGTTTATTGCTGGTCTTATACCTTGGTTTACTATTTGAATACACTGAGCTGCCCAATCTCCCCTTTGGTCATACTGACCTGGTAAGTATTCTACAGCAAATATTCTTGTAGCATTATTTTCTTCTATAGATAATTCTTCATGATAAACTACATCTAAGTTTGGTTCTGAGAATATTGTTCTTGCTGCGTTTTCATATGCTTCGTCAGCTATACCTTCTATATCATATCTATTTAAAACTCTAATTTCTTCTATAGTATCTATGTGTAAACTTTCTACTAAATCTTTCTTTAAAGCTCTAGCTTCAAGATCAAATCCTGGTCTTTTTTCAACTAACACTCTTCTAACAGTTGACTCTAAAGTTAAAGTATTTAACATGTCTTTTCCCCCATATTATTTAGAAAATTTAGTTTTACTTTTCTAAGTATTTTAGGATTAGAAATTATCAAATACGATAACCTCTAATCCTGTTAATTTTTCAAATTACATTCCTATATCAGTTCTATAATGCATTCCTTCAAAGTTTATTTTCTTGATGTTTTCATATACTTTTGTTGCTGCATCTTTTACTGTATCTGACTTTGCTGTTATTCCGATTACCCTTCCTCCATTAGTAACTAGTTGACTATCTACTATCTTAGTTCCACTATGGAATACTACTATGTCTTTATCTAAGTTATCAAGACCTGTTATTACCTTACCCTTTTCGTAATTATCAGGATATCCTCCTGATGTAAGCATTACGCAAACTGCTTCTTCTTTTTTATAATTTATATCAACATTTTTTAAATTATTATCTATTATAGAGTTCATTATTTCACTTAAATCTGTCTCTAATCTAAATAATACTGACTGAGTTTCTGGATCTCCAAATCTCGTGTTGTACTCAAGAACTTTAGCTCCATCACCAGTTATCATAAGTCCAATAAACAATATTCCTTTGTAGTTTAGCCCCTCTTCTTTAAAACCTACTAAAGTCTTATTTAATACTTCTAATTCTATTTCTTTAGCTAACTCATCTGTGTAGATTTCACTTGGAGAGAATGTACCCATACCCCCTGTGTTTGGACCTTCTTCAAAGTTATATACCTTCTTATGGTCTTTTGCGCTTACCATAGGAATTATTGTGTCATTGTCTACAAAGGCTAATATAGATGTTTCTATTCCTTTTAAAAATTCTTCTACAACTATTTTATCTCCAGCATTTCCAAACTTCTTGTCAGCCATCATTTCTTTTAAAGTAGCTACTGCTTCTTCTCTATTTGTTGGTATTACAACACCTTTACCTGCTGCAAGTCCATCCGCTTTAATTACTACTGGATATCCAAAGCTGTCTATTTCACTTATAGCTTCTTCTAAGTCTGTATATTCTTTATACTTAGCGGTTGGTATATTGTGTTTTATCATAAACTCTTTTGAAAAAGCCTTACTTCCTTCTAGCTTAGCACAAGTTTTATTTGGTCCAAATATTCTAAGATTACTCTTTTCAAATTCATCAACGATCCCTAAAACTAGCGGAACCTCTGGTCCCACTACTGTTAGGTCTATTTTATTTTCTTTTGCAAACTCTACTAATTTATCTATTTCACTGTCACCAATATTTACACATTCCGCTACTTCTTTTATTCCTGCGTTACCTGGTGCACAGAATATTTTCTCTACATTATTTTCTTTACTTAATTTCCAGCATATAGCGTGCTCTCTTCCGCCACCGCCTACAACTAATATTTTCATTTTCTACCCCCTAGTGCTTAAAGTGTCTTACACCAGTACACACCATAGTCATATTTAGTTTGTTACAAGCAGCTACTGAATCCTTATCATTTATTGAGCCACCTGGTTGAACAACTGCCTTTATACCGTATTCATTTGCTAATGTTACGCAATCGTCAAATGGGAAGAAGGCATCTGATGCAAGTACTGCTCCAGTAAAGTCTTTGTCATTGTTGTTTTCTAAAGCATTTTTTAATGCCCATATTCTTGAAGTCTGACCACAACCTAATGCTAAAGTTTTTCCATCTTTAACTATAGCAATAGCATTTGACTTCATGTTCTTAACAACCTTCATACCAAATTCCATATCTTTTAATTGGTCTTTTGTAGGTTGTAACTCTGTTACTGTCTCATATTTATCAGCTAAAGTATTATTTCTATCTTGTATTAATAATTTTCCATCTAAGTACTTCATATCATAGGCTTGCTTGCTCTCTTCTATCTTAGCTAACTTTAATACTCTTAAGTTTTTCTTTTTCTTTAAGATTTCTAAAGCTTCTTCTGTAAAATCGTAAGCTACTACTATTTCTAAGAATATTTGATTCATCATTTCTGCAGTAGCTGCATCAACTGTAGATGTTATTCCTACTATTCCACCAAATATTGATACCTTATCAGCTTCATAGCATTTTGTATAAGCTTCTAAAGTGTCTTTTCCTAATCCTACTCCGCATGGATTAGTGTGCTTAATTGCTACTGATACTACTTCTTCACTATCTTTAAATTCTCTCATTACTTCTAAACATCCATGTAGATCGTTTAAGTTATTGAAAGAAAGTTCTTTTCCGTTTAATTGTTCGTAATTTAATATAGGATTTTTAGCATTTGATTGTTTGTATAATACTCCATTTTGATGTGGATTTTCACCATATCTTAATGTTTCTTCTTTTTGGAATGTTAAGTTTAATATTTCAGGATAAGTATCTCCTACCTCACCAGCAAAATAGCTTGATATAAGTGCATCGTATCTTCCTGTAGTTGAGAAAGCTTTATAAGATAATCTTTTTCTATCTTCTAATGTTAAAGTATTATTTTTTAACTTTTCTATTACCATGTCATAGTCATTTATGTCTACAACAACAGTTACATCCTTATAATTTTTAGCTGCTGAACGTATCATAGATGGTCCACCAATATCTATGTTTTCTATCATTTCTTCATGAGATTTTCCAGCCTTTAATGTACCTTCAAAATCATATAAGTTTACAGCTACTAAATCTATAGAACCTATTTTATATTCATTTACTGTTTTAACGTGGTTTTCATCATCTCTTTTGAATAATATTCCACCATGTATATATGGATTTAAAGTCTTAACTCTTCCATCTAACATTTCTGGGAATTTTGTTACGTCATCTATTTGAATAGCATTAACTCCGTTTTCTTGTAATATCTTAAATGTATTTCCAGTAGATATAACCTCATATCCTAAATTGTTTAATTCTCTAGCAAATTCAACTACCCCAGTTTTATCAGTTACACTTATTAATGCTCTTTTACTCATTTATTAACACTCTCCTATCCTGAATACTTATTCTGTCTTCACAGAAAAGCTTAATAGTATTTTTCAATATTCTATGTTCAACTTCTAGCACTCTTTTAGCTAGTGATTTTGCGTCATCATCTTGATTTACCATTATACTTTCTTGCATTATTATTGCACCTGTATCTGCTCCCTCATCTACAAAATGAACTGTAGCTCCAGTTACCTTAGCACCATAATCAAGAACTCCTTGGTGTACCTTTTCTCCATAGTATCCGTGACCACAAAAAGCTGGTATTAATGATGGATGGATGTTTATCATTTTATTCCTAAATTCATTAACAAAGTTTGGGCTGATTATCTTTAAAAAACCAGCCAAAACCACTAAATCTATATTATTTTCTTTCAAAATTTCTATTATTTTATCTTCATCAGTTTCATAAATAGCTGTTATACCATGTTTTCTAGCTCTTTCTAATCCAAAAGCATCTTCTTTATTAGATATAACAACCTTAACCTTGCCATTAATATTTCCAGCTTCAGTTTCATCTATAATAGCTTGTAAATTCGTTCCTCCACCAGATATTAAAACGCCTATATTTAGCATAGAACCACACCTTCATGAGAATCTACTACTTCACCTATTAAATAAGCTTTTTCTTCTGTAGAATTATTTATATAATCAACTACACCTTGAGCTTTATCTTTATTTACTATAAATACTAATCCAACACCCATGTTAAAACTCTTATGAAGTTCTCTTTCATCTATAGCATTGAATCCTTCTATCATTTTGAATATAGCTGGCTTTTCCCAAGAATCTTTCTTTATGTCTATTCCTAATCCTTTAGGTATAACTCTTGTTATGTTTTCTATTACTCCGCCACCAGTTATATGAGCTATTGCCTTTAATTCATGATTCTTTAATACATCTAAAACTAACTTAACATATATTTTTGTTGGAGTTAAAAGAGCTTCTCCTAAAGTCATTCCTAATTCTTCTATATGTTGATCTAATTTATAATTATATTTATCTAAGAATATTTTTCTAACAAATGAGAACCCATTACTGTGTACTCCACTTGATTGAATTCCTATTAATACATCACCACTATTAACATCTTGACCTGATACTATCTTTTCTTTATCAGCTATACCAACAGAGAAACCAGCTAAGTCATATTCATCGTCAGAATACATACCTGGCATTTCAGCAGTTTCGCCACCTATTAATGCACATCCAGCCATTTTGCATCCGTCAGCTATACCTGATACTATCTGTTCTACTTGCTCTGCAACTAACTTTCCAGTAGCTATATAATCTAAGAAGAATAATGGCTTTGCACCTTGGCATATTAAGTCGTTTACACACATTGCAACTAAGTCTATACCTACTGTGTCATGTTTATCCATCATTTGTGCTAATTTTAATTTTGTTCCAACTCCATCTGTAGAAGAAAGTAATACTGGCTCCTTCATTCCTACAAAATCCTTTAAGCTGTACAGTCCGCTAAAGTTCCCTAAATCACCGATTACATTGTTGTCGTAAGTAGATTTTATCTTCCCTTTTATAAGATCTACTGCTCTGTTCCCCTCATCTATATCAACGCCTGACTCTTTATAAGTTAACATGAAAGTAACTCCTCCTTATCGATTTTCTTTACTGGATAATCCCCATCAAAACAAGCTTTACAGAAATTATTTTTGTTAGCTGTAGCTTCCATCATTGCATCTATTTCTAAGAATTTTAAACTGTCACATCCGATATAATTTTTTATTTCTTCTATGCTATTATTTGATGCTATAAGCTTAGAACGATTCGGAGTATCTATTCCGTAATAACAAGAGTACTCTACTGGAGGTGATGTTATTCTAAGATGTATTTCTTTCGCTCCCGCTTCTCTTAAAGATTGAACTATTTGTCTTGAAGTAGTTCCTCTAACAACAGAGTCATCAACTAAAACTACAGATTTTCCACTAACTACATTAGATAATGGATTTAATTTTATTTTTACTGCTATTTCTCTTTCTTCTTGAGTAGGCTTTATAAATGTTCTTCCTACATATCTATTTTTAACAAGACCTTCACTTAGCTTAAGTCCACTTGCATTTGCATATCCTATAGCTCCTGCCCATCCTGAGTCTGGCACTGGAACAACTATATCTGCGTTTATTTCTTCATTTTGAGCTAGTATTTCACCACTTTTTACTCTGAAATCATAAACATTTACGTTGTCTATAGTGGCATCATTTCTAGCAAAGTATATATGTTCAAATATACAGCTCTTCTTAACTGGCTTATAGTTTTCTGAGTAGTTATAAGATTTCATTTGACCGTCTTTTATTACTATTATCTCTCCTGGCTCAACATCTCTTATTACTTCTCCACCAAGTATATCTATAGCACAATCTTCTGAAGCAAATATATATTCATCATCTTTTTTACCTAGTATAAGTGGTCTGAAACCATGAGGATCTCTAACACCTACTAATTCATCTTCTCCCATTATTACAAGAGAATAAGCTCCTTTTATATAATCCATTGTTAACTTTAAACTTTCTACGATGTCTCCCTTATAATATCTAGCAAGTATATAAAGTATAACTTCTGTGTCAGAGTTAGCTTGGAACATATATCCATCCTCTTCTAACATATCTCTTAAGTAATTTGCATTTACTAAGTTCCCGTTGTGAGCTAGAGCTAACTTTCTATTTCTACAACTTCCAACTAAAGGCTGACAATTTGCCGTATGGCTTCCACCAGCTGTAGAATATCTAACATGACCTATACCCATGTTTCCTTTTAAGTTACTTAACTCATCTTCTTTAAATACTTCTCCAACAAGACCCATATCTTTTTTATAATTGATATTGTCTCCATCTACTACCGCTATTCCACAACTTTCTTGACCTCTATGTTGAATAGAATATAAAGAGTAGTATAGTTCTTTAGCTACATCTTTATTTGAATATATTCCTACAATTCCACACATGTAACTTCCCCCTAATTACCATTCATTCTTGCAAGGACTTCTTCATAACCTTCTACTAAATCCCCAAGGTCTCTTCTGAATCTATCTTTATCGAATTTTTCATTAGTGTCTACATCCCATAATCTACAAGTATCAGGAGATATTTCATCTGCTAATATTATATTTCCATCTACATCTTTACCAAATTCTAATTTAAAGTCTACTAACTTTAGGTTCATCTTTAAGAAGAATTCTTTCATTAATTCATTTATCTTTAATGTTTGAGTTCTTAAGAAATCTAATTCTTCTCTAGTAGCAAGCTTCATAGCTACTGCATGGTCATTGTTTAACATTGGGTCTCCAAATGCATCATTTTTATAACTTAATTCAAATATTGGCTCATCTAAAACTATCCCTTCTTCTATTCCATATCTCTTACAGAATGAACCTGCTGTTATGTTTCTTATTATTACTTCAAGTGGTAATATCTCAACTTTTTTAACTATCATTTCTCTATCAGATACCTTTTTTATAAAGTGAGTTTCAATGTTATTTTCGTGTAACATTTCAAACATTATAGTTGATATCTTATTGTTTAATATACCTTTTGAGTTTATTGATGCTTTCTTTTCTCCGTTAAATGCAGTAGCATCATCTTTGTAATATACAACAAATTCATTTTCGTTTTCAGTAGAATATATTTGCTTAGCTTTTCCTTCATATAATAACATTGTTATTACCCCCTTAAGTTTTTATCAGCTTCTAATACTTTTTCTTCCATTTCTTTTCTATATATTACTAATTGTTCTTTTATTTCTGGATATTTAATACTCATTATTTGAGCTGCCATAAGTGCTGCATTAAGACCTGAATCTATAGTTACCGTTGCTACCGGTATTCCTGGTGGCATTTGAACTATTGATAGTAAAGAATCTAATCCATCTAGTGTAGATGATATTATTGGTAAGCCTATTACTGGTGTTAAAGTGTGTGATGCTACTACTCCTGGTAAATGTGCCGCTTTACCAGCTGCTGCTATTATTACGTCTGTATCTGCTTCTATTTCTTTTAAGAAACTCATTAATTGATTTGGTGTTCTATGAGCCGATAACGCTCTAGCTACCACCTTAATTCCGAACTTTTCTAAAAGTTCTATTCCTGATTCTATTTTAGGATAATCCGATTTAGACCCCATTATTACCGCAACTTTCATCTTACTTCCTCCCTAAATTGTAGATGTGTTTTTCCAGTTTTTAAAGAAAATATATTTTTTGTTACGAACTTTATACTTAAATTTTATATTATTATACGCTTTTTTTCAAGTGTTTTTTACTTTTATCTGGTAATTTTTAAATAGTTTTAACAATTACATCTTATTTTATAAACCTTACATTTTCCTCAATATTACTTATATAGTTCGTATTTATTTTTAAAATATAATTTTTCTATATACTATATAAAAACAACTTTACCTATAAATTCGACACATTAGAAGAAAAATACACAGATTATGTACTATCAAAGTTTACTTATACGTAATAAATTCGCTTCGCTCATGTCGCTAACGACTTCGTCCGTTGCTCAAAATCTTTTTTTAAGCTCAAATCCAGTTTATTGATATTACTTATGTTCTGAAGTTATCCACATAATTCGAAGTATTATAATATCCTTAAGCGTAAAAAAGGTACCAGATCAATTAAGACCTGATACCTTATAATGTAGTTTCCTACAGTTTATTTATTTTAGTGACTTAAGAATACAAACTTACTAATAAATAGTATTGAAAGTATTATTAAAGATATATTTACTTCTTTTGTTTTATTCGTAGCTAACTTTAATACTGTGAAAGATATTATACCAAATATTATACCGTCAGCTATACTATATGCAAGTGGCATCATTGCTAATGTTAAGAATGCTGGTATTGCATTTGTAAAGTCTGAGAAATCTATTTGAGTAAGTGAGCTAGCCATCATAACCCCAACTAATATTAAAACTGGAGCTGTAGCTTGTGTTGGTATTGCTATGAATATTGGTGCGAAGAATAAAGATACTAAGAATAATAATCCTGTTGTAATAGCTGTTAATCCTGTTCTTCCACCTTCTCCTATACCTGCTGCACTTTCAACATAAGCTGTAACTGTTGAAGTTCCAAGTAAAGCACCTACTGTAGTAGCTATAGCATCTGCAAATAATGCTTGCTTAGCTTTTGGTAATTTTCCGTTCTCATCTAACATATTCCCTTTAGATGCTACCCCTACTAAACATCCTACTGTATCAAATAAATCAACGAATAAGAATGTAAATACTACTACTAGCATGTCTAAACTAAATACTTCATTCATTGGTACCGAAAAAGCTTGCATAAATATTGGCTTTATTGAAGGTACTGATGATACTAAAGCCGTTGGTAATTGTACTAATCCGGCTACCATACCTATTGCAGATACAATTATCATAGCTAAAAGGAATGCACCTTTAACATTTTTAGCTAATAATACTGATGCTAATAGTAGACCAAATATTGTTAATAAAACCAATGGATCCATTAAGTTTCCTAATGCTAATATTGTTGCTCCGTTTACAACTATGCCTGCATTTGATAAACCTATGAATGCTATGAAAAGTCCTATACCTGCTGTAACTGCATGTTTAAGTACTGCTGGTATACAATCTATTATTTTCTCTCTTACATTTGTTGCTGTAAGTAATATGAATATTAATCCTTCTATTAAAACTGCACATAGTGCAAATTGCCAGCTATATCCCATTCCTAATACTACTGTATAAGCAAAGAATGCATTTAATCCCATACCAGGAGCTAAAGCTATTGGATAGTTTGCTAATAATCCCATTGCACAACTTCCTATAAATCCTGCTATTGCTGTAGCAGCAAATACTGCACCTTTATCCATACCTGCATCTCCAAGTATGTTGGCATTTACAACTAATATATAAGCCATTGTCATAAATGTAGTTATACCTGCTATTATTTCTGTTTTAACGTTCGTGTTATTTTCTGTTAGTTTAAATACTCTGTCCAGAGTTGATCTTTTTGCCGATTGTGTAGCTTGCATACACGTCCTCCTAATTATTTTTAGATTTATGATTCGTATAATTGCTAACTTTATAATCTTATTATATTATATTGTTCATGTTTTTTCAATACATTTTTCGTACATTTTCTTTATTTTTTTATATATAATTCGTAAATAAGTTTAATTTTATAAACTTTACATCTACATATACTATAAAACCCGGTATATTTTTCATTATAATACTAAAAAAATTATTTCATTATTTAATAGTTAGCTATATTACTAATCACATACTTTTGAAATTTAACTTTACTCATATCCTTTTTAAGACGTTACATTTTCCCAATACGTAAAAAAAGGTGATCTATTAAGATCACCTTTTAAAAATTATTTCGCCATTGCATCGTATTCTTCTTTGTTAGTTGGAACTTTTACTTCTCCAACTTTTATTTTTTCTATCATTTCATTTACATAATCTATTACATCTTGAGGAACTAACTTGCTAGTTGTTTCAGGTATACCTACACCATCTTCTTTAAGTCCGTATACCTTCTCTTGTCCACCAGTTAATTTTCCATCTACGAAGTCTTTAACTACATCATAAACACCAACATTTACTTTCTTTAATGCAGAAGTTAAAACATTTTCTGGAGCTAAAGAACTTTGATCTTTATCAACACCTATTGCATACTTATTTTTCTCTTTAGCTGCTTCTATTGCACCTAAACCTGTTCCACCTGCTGCTGATAATATTATATCTACATTATTTCCATACATTTGATTAGCTAAAGATTTACCTTTTGCTGCATCTCCAAATGTACCTGCATATTGTGAAGAAACCTTAGCGTTAGGATTTGCTTCTCTTACCCCTGCCATATATCCATATTGGAATCTTGCTATAACATTGTTATCCATTCCACCTATAAATCCTACATTATTTGTTTTAGTCATTTTTCCAGCTATAAGTCCTGTTAAATACGCTGCTTCATTTTCTCTAAATAATAATGGTGTTACATTTTCTGGTATTTCATCATATGTTTCATCTATTATTACAAATTGTTGGTCAGGGTAATTTTTAGCTTCTGTTTCTATATCTTGCTTCATTGTATTACCTACACCTATAACTAAATCAACTTCCTCTTCTATTAAACTTTCTATGTTTGGTAGATATTCTGATGCTTGTTTAGATTCTATTACTTTTATCTCTACCCCTAAATCTTCTTTAGCCTTTTGTAGACCTTCCCATGCTGATTGGTTAAATGATTCATCATTTATTCCACCAACATCGGCTACCATACCTATTGTCATAGTTTTATTTTCTGATCCTTTGTCGCCTTCTGATTTATTGCTACATCCTACAAGTAATGATGATGCTATTACAACTGCTGTACTTAATGATATTAGTTTTTTGAATTTCATAATTTTCCTCCGATTTTTCAATTATTGCATGTATACTTTTATTTTGCGTAATATTTCTATTTTATATACTTAATTGCTATTTCTATAATTAAAACTAGGTAGACCTGATATTTCAAAATCTAGCCTTTAAATCTATAATAGGGCAAACTTTAATATAAATACTATCGTCAGTATTATAAGTGATAATTTGGCTTCATCTTTTTTGTTAGCTATTAGTTTTAATATTGTGTAAGAGATTATACCAAACATAATACCGTCTGCAACACTATAAGCCAGTGGCATCATAGTGAATGTTAAGAAAGCTGGTATTGCATCTGTAAAATCATCAAAGTTTATTTTTAATATTGAACTAGCCATCATAACACCAACGATTATTAATACTGCTGATGTAGCTTGAGCAGGTATTGATGTAAATATAGGTGCAAAGAATAATGCTAATACAAACATTAAACCTGTAACTACTGACGTAAGCCCTGTTTTTCCACCTTCTGCAATTCCTGCAGCACTTTCAACCGAAGATGTAACTGTTGATGTTCCAAGCATTGCACCTGCCGTAGTTCCTATAGCATCTGCAAGTAATGCCTGCTTAGCTCTTGGTAGATTTCCATCTTCATCTAACATTCCAGACTGAGATGCTATTCCTACTAAAAATCCTACTGTATCAAATAAATCTACAAATAAGAATGTAAACACTACCATTAACATATCCATACTAAATATTTGCGACGCATCTAAGCTAAATGCTTGTAAAAATACAGGCTTTATTGATGGTATACTTGATACTATTGCAGATGGTATTTCCACTAATCCTGCAACTATACCTAATACCGTAGTTATTATCATAGCTAAAAGGAAAGTTCCTTTTACGTTCTTTATTAATAAAGTAGATGCTATTAGTATTCCAGCTACAGATAATACAACAGCTGGTGATTTCATATTACCTAGCTGAACTATAGCCCCTCCTGCTTCTACTATTCCTGCACTTTTTAAACCTATAAATGCTATAAACAATCCTATTCCTGCCGTAACCGCATGCTTTAATACTGTTGGTATACATTCAATTATCTTTTCACGTACATTTGTTAAGCTTAATATTATAAATATAATTCCTTCTATGAATACTGCACATAAAGCAAATTGCCAACTATACCCCATTCCAAGTACTACTGTATAAGCAAAAAATGCATTCAGTCCCATTGCTGGCATTAAAGTTATTGGATAATTAGCCAATAGACCCATTGCTATACTACCTATACAAGACGCTAATGCTGTAGCTGTAAAAACTGCTCCTTTATCCATACCCGCTTCACTAAGTATAGATGGGTTTACTACAAGTATATAAGCCATCGTCATAAATGTTGTTATACCTGCAATAACTTCTTTTTTTACAGTTGTATTGTTTTCTGATAGCTTAAATATTTTTTCTAAAATGTTATTTTTATTGTTTTGTTTTGTTTGAGTAACTTGCATAATATTCCTCCCATAAGTTTTCAAATTTCTTTTGGGGTAAAATAAAGGGATGCTCTCAAATCAAACCATCATATAGTAATATATTAAGACATTAATATCTAAATATATTTACCTATAATCTAGTTTAAATTTGTAAGCATCCCCTGTTTTATCCCTGTAAAGTGTTAATATATATTAAATATATGTGATTACTTATTATTCCCACTCTATTGTTCCTGGTGGTTTAGAAGTTATATCATAAACTACTCTGTTAGCTCCATCAACTTCATTTACTATTCTATTAGATATCTTTTCTAATACATCATATGGCATCTTGTACCAGTCTGAAGTCATACCATCAGAAGATGTTACTGCTCTTATTCCTACTAAGTAAGCATAAGTTCTTTCATCTCCCATAACTCCAACAGTTTTTACATCTGGTAATGTAGCAAATGCTTGCCATATTTCTCTATATAATCCATGTTCTTTTAATATATCCATGTAGATTGCATCAGCTTCTCTTAAGATATCACATTTTTCTTTAGTTACTTCACCTATTACTCTTATTCCAAGACCTGGACCTGGGAATGGATGTCTGAAGATTAAACCTTCTTCTATTCCAAGCTCTAATCCTATTTTTCTAACTTCGTCTTTGAATAATTCTCTTAATGGTTCAACTATTTCAAATTCTATATCTTCAGGTATTCCACCAACATTGTGGTGAGATTTTATAGTAGCAGCTTCACCATGTCCACTTTCTACTACGTCTGGGTATATAGTTCCTTGAACTAAGAAGTCCATCTTCCCTAATTTATTTGATTCTTCTTCGAATACTCTTATAAATTCTTCCCCGATTATCTTTCTCTTCGCTTCAGGCTCAGTTACTCCCTTTAGCTTAGATAAAAACCTATCTTCACAGTTTACTCTTATTAAGTTCATGTCGAATGTATCTCTGAATATTCTTTCTACATCGTCACCTTCATTTTTTCTAAGTAATCCGTGGTCAACAAATACACAAGTTAAGTTATCTCCTATAGCTCTGTGTACAAGTACCGCTGCAACTGATGAATCAACTCCACCACTTAAAGCACAAAGTACTTTTTTGTCTCCTATTTTTTCTTTTAATTCTTTTATCTTATCATTTATGAATGAATCTGTAGTCCAATCTCCACTTACTTCACAAACATTGTATAAGAAGTTTCTAAGTACCTTATCTCCTTCTTGACAGTGTTCAACTTCTGGGTGGAATTGTACTCCGTATAATTTCTTTTCTGCACATTCCATAGCTGCAACTGGACAATCCTTAGTTTGAGCTACCGATTTAAATCCTTCTGGAAGTTCAACTATTAAATCTGTATGACTCATCCATACTATGTTTGAAGATATTCCTTCAAATATTTTAGATTCATTGTAAGTTATTTCAGTTTTTCCATATTCTTTTTCTGCGTTACTACCTTTTCTTACAGTTCCCCCAAGTATATGACTCATTACTTGTATACCGTAGCATATTCCTAGTATAGGTACTCCTATTTCGAATATTTCTTTAGCTATTTTAGGAGAATTTTCTAAGTAAGCACTGTTTGGCCCACCTGTGAATATTATCCCTTTTGGATTCATTTCTTTTATTTTTTCTATATCAGTAGTATACGGTATTATTTCACAGTATACGTTGTTTTCTCTAACTCTTCTTGCGATTAATTGGTTATATTGTCCCCCAAAATCTACTACAAGTACTAATTCATGTTTCATACTATATCTCTCCTTGTACACTATAGTTTGGCGCTTCTTTAGTTATTGTTATGTCATGCGGATGACTTTCTTTTAAAGATGCCGCTGTTATTTTCATAAATGTAGCTGTTTCCATTAAATCCTTTATGCTAGGAGCTCCACAGTATCCCATACCAGCTCTTAATCCACCTAACATTTGGAACACTATCTCTTCTGCTTTACCTTTGTATGCAACCATTCCTTCAACACCTTCTGGAACAAGTTTCTTTGCATCACTTTGGAAGTATCTATCTTTCGAACCTTTTTCCATTGCTCCTATAGATCCCATACCTCTGTATGTCTTATAAGATCTACCTCTGTATAAAACTATTTCCCCTGGACTTTCTTCTGTACCTGCGAATAATGATCCCATCATACAAGCTGAAGCTCCAGCAGCTATTGCTTTTACAACATCTCCAGAGAACTTTATACCACCATCTGCTATAACTGGTACTCCATACTTATGACCAACTTCAGCACAGTCCATAACAGCTGTTACTTGAGGTACTCCTATACCTGCAACTACTCTTGTAGTACATATAGAACCTGGTCCTATACCTATCTTAACACAGTCAGCTCCAGCTTTTATTAAGTCTTCTGTTGCTTCTGGTGTAGCTACGTTACCAGCTATTACTTGAAGTTCTGGATAAGCTGATTTTACTTTACCTACAGCATCCATAACCCCTTTAGAATGTCCGTGTGCACTATCTAACACTATAACGTCTACATTAGCTTTAACTAATGCGTCTACTCTATCCATTAAGTCTGCACTTATTCCTACAGCTGCCCCACATAATAATCTACCTTGAGCATCTTTAGCTGAATTTGGATATTGTATTTTCTTTTCTATATCTTTTATTGTTATTAAACCTTTTAAGTGACCTTGGTCATCTACTATAGGTAATTTTTCTATTTTATTTTTCTTAAGTATTTGTTGAGCCTCTTCTAAAGTTACTCCTTCTTTAGCAGTTACTAAGTTTTCCTTAGTCATAGCTTCTTCAATGCTCTTAGTCATATCATCTTCGAATTTTATATCTCTGTTAGTTATTATCCCTATTAACTTGTTATCTTCATCAACTATAGGTACACCTGATATTTTGTATCTTCCCATTATATCGTCAGCATCTTGTATAGTGTGATCTTTAGATAAATAGAATGGATCTACTATAACTCCACTTTCACTTCTCTTTACTTTATCAACCTCTAATGCTTGTTCTTCTATTGACATGTTCTTGTGTATTATACCCATACCACCTTGTCTTGCCATAGATATAGCCATTTTAGATTCTGTAACTGTATCCATACCTGCACTTAATAGAGGAATGTTTAATTTTATCTTTTTAGTTAAATTAGTTCCTATGTTTACTTGGTGTGGTAATACCTCCGATTTCTTAGGTACTAATAAAACATCATCAAAAGTTAATCCTTCTTTTAGTATCGTTGCCATAGTAGTTCTCCTTCCATTTTAATTTATAATATACGAATTTTTTATTGATTTTATTGTTTTTAGTTCGTCTTTATTTTGTGTACAAAAAAACCTGTATAGTAACTTCCATAATTAATGCTCATAAAAGTGAAATTACTATACAGGCTTCCAAAATATCTTTTGTAGCTAACCTACAAGGATTTGTTATCGGCTTGCAAGTTTACTTAAGATGATATTCTGATATAATAATTTCACTCATAGTCGAGATATTTACGGTATCTCGGTAGAAACTCTCAGACCTTATTTCTGAGTATATACGAGTGATAATAATTTTATTTATATGTATTTATTTCTTTAAGTTGTATATTAATTTATCAAAAAATATTCCTTATGTCAATAACTTTAGGCCTATTTTTTCTTTTATTGTATAGTTTATTTCATTGAACACTTTATATAATGGTATTTGTTTATCATTTGATATTAATTTACAGTCCTCATACTCCGGAGTCACCTTAATTATTTTACCTTTATAGTAACCAATTTTCACTTTAACTTTACCATAAGGTGTCTCTATTATCTTAAACTTTCTATCTAGCTTTTGCCTATAGAACTTATTGTATCTAACACCAAAGGTACTAGTCTCAATAAGTAATAACTCTATAAACTCTTGCAATTTTTCTTCCTCGCATAATATAGACAACTTTGTAGCAGGTCTATTCTTCTTCATATAGATATTTTCTGTATAAATATCTAGTGCGCCTTTTTCTAATATTACTTCGTATAAGTACGAATATATCTCAGAAGACATATCATCTATATTTGCGCATATTTCATATACTACTTCTTCTTTTTTTTTTCACCAAGTATTGTTCTTAACATATTAGGTATTTCAAATTTCTTATGTCCTATACCATAGCCTATTTGCTTCGGCTCAAACTCTATTACATCTACGAACTCATTACATAGTGTTTTTATAATAGCTGCACCTGTTGGAGTAGTACACTCTCCTTTTACTGTGTTCATCTTTATCGGTACATCTTTTAGTATCTCTATTGTAGCTGGAGCCGGAACAGGCATAATACCATGATCACACTTTACAAACCCAGATCCTACAGGAACTGAATTAGTGCATATCTTATCTATATTAAGTAAGTCAATTAATATAGCTGATCCAACTATGTCTACTATAGAATCTATAGCCCCCACCTCATGGAAATGTATTTTATCTATAGTAGTTCCATGAACCTTCGCCTCAGCTTCACCTATAGTCATGAATATTTTTTTAGACATATCCTTAACAGCTTCATTTAATTCACTATTATCAATGATATCAAATATATCTATTAAATGCCTATGAGCATGAGTTTCTCTTGCAATTACCTCTACATTAGTCCCTACTATTCCACTTTCATTTTTCTTACTTACTTTTATTTCAAATTCCCCTTTTAGATTTAGTTTTTCTATTTCCTCCAGAAATATCTCCTTTGGTACTCCTAAATCCAATAAACTTGCCAGTGTCATATCTCCTGATATTCCATTTACTATGTCAAAATAAAGTATTCTTTGGTCCATATATATTCTCCTTAAGTGTATACTTATTATTTTAGTTTATTTATCATGGATGCCAAGTATCCTGCTCCAAATCCATTGTCTATATTTACAACAGATATTCCAGATGCACAACTGTTTAACATTGTTAAAAGAGCCGATAGTCCACCAAAATTAGCACCATATCCTACCGATGTAGGCACAGCTATTACAGGTACATCCACAAGACCTCCTACAACACTAGGAAGAGCTCCTTCCATACCAGCCACAGCAATTATTACCCTAGCTTCATCTAAAATATGTTTACGGTCTAATAACCTATGTATTCCAGCTACACCCACATCATAAATTCTATCTACATCATTCCCTAAAAACTTCGCAGTATAATAAGCTTCATCTGCTACTGGAATGTCAGAAGTACCTCCTGTTAATACTAAAATCTTACCTTTACCATTGTTAGTTATATAATGGTTTTGTATTTTTAGTATTTTAGATAGTTCCTCATATTCACAATTAGGGTAAATCTCTTTTAGTTTTTCATAAGTTTCTTTTCTACATCTAGTCCCCAGTATATTAGATTTTTTTTCATACATCTTGCCAACTATACCTAATATATGCTCATCACTTTTCCCCTCACAATAAATCACCTCAGGGTATCCATTTCTTATTTCCCTATGATGATCAATATTTGCATATCCAAGATCTTCATAAGGAAGGTTTTTTAACTTATTCAAAGCTTCATCTATATCCATGTTATTACTTTTAACTTCCTGTAGTAAATCTCTCAAATCCATATCAATACCTCTTTACTATTATAGTGTAGTTATTTTTCATATAATTGAATTATACCCTTTATAGGTTATATTTTCCACATTATCAAAAAGTCTTATATATAAATTTATTAGCATATTCTACGTTTCTAAACACTAACATATTAACTATTTTATTAGAATCATAATAACAGTTTTATTCCATATAAAAAAACTACCTCAAACAAAACAGCCAAAGATAGTTTTATAGTAGTTATTATATTTTATTGAAGAACCTCTACAACCTTAGAAGTTAGTACTTTTATAACAATAGGAAGTATAGTCAACACCGTAGTAAGCCTTACCAAATGAAGCAATGCCACAATATGAGTCTGCGCACCAAAAGATTCGGACATTATAGTCATATCAGCTATCCCACCTGGAGCCGCACTAAATAAGGCAGTCGGCAAATCAAGACCCGTAACCTTATGTATAATCAATCCCAAGCATATACTTAATGCAGTTAAGCCAATAACCAAAACAATAGCCGGTAATATCAAATCTTTCAAACCTTTTATAGATTCCATAGTAAAGTTCAAGCCTATCATGGCACCAATAACAATTTGAGCCACCACCTTAAAATTAGGCGGTATATCACCTTTACCAGTGAACACATTAAACACAGCAACAAAAACCATAGAACCTATCATAGCCCCAGCAGGTATCTTAAGCTTAATACCCAAATATCCACCAACAGCTCCTATTAATAATGTATAAATTATTCTCTCCATAAATCCACCTCGCACTTATATCATTTATAAGTAAATTATAAATCTAAAAATCTAGATTTACTATTTAAGCAAATGTCTTTTTAGTGTCTTTATATATCCACTCCAATTATTATTGTAAAATAAAAAAAAATTTGGAGTGGGATTCAGCGTAGGGATGGATATATTAGTTTAAATGTCATTTGCAGACACGATCTTAGTCTGCATGACATAAAACTAATATATCCACCCCGGAGCGCCAATCCATCTCCAAATTTTCAGTTTAGCAGCAACACTTACTACATCATTCCTGGCATTCCGCCGCCCATTGGCATTGGATCTTCACTAGGTATATCAGCAACAGCAGCTTCAGTAGTTAAGAACACACCAGCTATCGATGCTGCATTTTGAAGAGCACTTCTAGTAACCTTAGTTGGGTCAACTATCCCTGTCTCTACCATATTTACATATCTTTCATTTAGTGCATCAAATCCTATTTCAGGATCTTCATTCTTAACAGTTTGAACTATTACAGCTCCTTCAAGACCTGCATTTATTGCTATTTGTCTTAATGGTTCTTCTAATGCTTTTCTTATTATTTGAGCACCTAATTTCATTTCTCCATCAAGAGTCTCTATTAACTTCTCTATAGCAGGTATTACACTTACTAATGCAGTACCTCCACCAGCAACTATACCTTCTTCAACAGCTGCTCTTGTAGCATTAAGTGCATCCTCTATTCTTAGCTTTCTTTCTTTCATTTCAACTTCTGTAGCAGCTCCTACCTTAACAACAGCAACTCCACCAGCAAGTTTAGCTAATCTTTCCATTAATTTTTCTTTATCAAATTCAGAAGTAGTTTCTTCTACTTGATGTTTTATTTGATTAACTCTATTTTCTATAGCAGCCTTATCTCCAGCTCCATCTACTATTGTAGTGCTATCTTTTGTAACCTTTACTGAAGATGCTCTACCTAACATAGTAATATTAGCTTCTTTTAATTCATATCCTAACTCTTCAGATATTACTACCCCACCTGTAAGTGTAGCTATATCTTCAAGCATTGCTTTTCTTCTATCTCCAAATCCAGGAGCTTTAACAGCTACAACTTCAAATGTTCCTCTTAATTTATTAACAACTAATGTAGATAATGCTTCACCATCAACATCTTCAGCTATTATTAATAATTTTTTACCTTGTTGAACTATTTGCTCAAGCACTGGTAATATATCTTGAATATTTGATATTTTTCTATCTGTTATTAATATATATGGATCGTTTAATACTGCTTCCATCTTATCTACATCCGTAACCATGTATGCAGATACAAATCCTCTATCAAATTGCATACCCTCAACAGCATCTAGCTCTGTATGCATAGTTTTAGATTCTTCAACAGTTATAACTCCATCTTTTCCTACTATCTCCATAGCTTCAGCTATTAACTTACCTACTTCTTCATCTCCAGCAGATATAGAAGCAACTTGAGATATAGATTCTTTTGTTTCTATAGTTCTTGATTGAGATTTTAATTCTTCTACAGCAACATCAACTGCTTTTTGTATACCCTTTCTTATTAAAACAGGGTTAGCTCCAGCTGTTACATTTTTTAGTCCTTCTCTTATTATAGCTTGAGCAAGAACTGTAGCTGTTGTAGTACCATCTCCAGCAACATCATTAGTTTTAGTAGCAACTTCCTTAACTAATTGTGCTCCCATATTTTCAAATCTATCTTCTAATTCTATTTCTTTCGCTATTGTAACACCATCATTAGTTATTAAAGGTGAACCAAATTTTTTATCTAATATTACATTTCTACCTTTAGGTCCTAATGTTACCTTTACAGTATTAGCTAATTTATTTACACCATTTTCTAATGCTTTTCTTGTATCTTCAGCAAACTTAATTTCTTTAGCCATTATTATCCCCTCCTAATAAGTATTATTCAACTACTGCTAAGATTTCACTTTGTCTTAATATAGTGAACTCTTGTCCATCTATTTTAACTTCTGTACCTGCGTACTTTTGGAATATTACTCTGTCTCCAACTTTTAATTCCATTGTTATTTCTTTTCCATCAACTATTCCACCTGGTCCGACTTCTACAACTTCAGCCATTTGAGGTTGTTCTTTAGCCGCTCCTGGTAAAACTATTCCACTTGCAGTTTTTTCCTCTGCCTCTACTTTTTTAATAACTACTCTGTCAGCTAATGGTCTTATTTTCATCTTCTATCCCTCCTAAATGATTATATATGTAGAAATATTTTATACATTTTTATCACTCTATTAAGTAGAGTGCTAACAATTATTATAATATACTATTTACCCATAATTTTCAATAGATTAGAGCAAAAAAAGGCTATTTTTCATTCGTATATTTTCGTCAAAATAGCCAATTTTTCTTAAGTTTATTTCTATAATATTGGAGAGAATAATCTTGCTATTGATTGCTTAGTTTTCATAATTATACTTCGCTTTTCAAATCTCTCTCTATCTAACGGCTCACTATCTTCAATATCCCTAAAGAAATCTTTAGTCATTATTTTGATTATTTCTTTATCATATATAAAAGCATTTATCTCAAAATTAAGCATAAAGCTTCTTAAATCCATATTAGCTGAGCCTGTGGAAGCAATTTTATCATCTATTATTACTACTTTAGAATGCATAAATCCTTTTGTATATAGATACACTTTACCACCAGATTTTAATATATCTTCAAAATATGAATAAGAAGCACTATTTACTATTTTGTGGTCTGCTATTTTAGGGAATATAATTCTTACATCAACTCCACTTAGCGCCGCACTTTTTAACGCTCTCAATATACTTTCATCTGGAATAAAATATGGAGTTTCAATATATACACTTTTTTTAGCTTGGCATATAGCCGAGAAATATGCATAATGAATAGCTTCCCAATCACTATCTGGACCACTCGCCACAACCTGAATCATGCTATCGCCTTTATACTCTATATCTGGGAAGTATTTTTTTGTTATTATAACTTCTCTTGTTGTATAATACCAATCTATTAAGAATATCATTTGAAGCATATACACAGACGTACCTTCTACTCTTATATGTGTATCTCTCCAATATCCAAATTTTTTATTTTTGCCTACATATTCATCACCAATATTTATACCCCCTGTATATCCAATAGTTCCGTCAATCACTACTATTTTTCTATGATTTCTATAATTTAACTTTCCACCTATAACAGGAAACTTAGCTGGTAAAAAAGGTTCTATCTTTATACCTTTTCTTTTCATTTCATTGAAGAAATCTCTATGGAACCAAAATCTCCAACACCCAACATCATCATATAGAATTCTAATCTGGACACCTTCTTGGGCTTTTTTTATAAGTTCATCTTTAATCTTATGCCCGATTTCACTATCTTTTATTATAAAATACTCTAAATGGATATGTTCTTTTGCATTTTTTATATCTTCAATAAGACTATCAAATTTTTTGCTACCATTTTCAAATACATCTACTTTATTGTTTACTGTAAATGGAAACTTACCTGTATTAAGTAATAAACTTATTACTCTCTTCTTAGCTATATCGTCTTCATCATCTAGCAGTTTGTCATGTCTTATAGATTCCATTTCTAACTTAACTAGATCTTCTATTTCATCTAAATTCTCAAATAACTTTTCTTCTTTTATATTATTAGCTAATTTTTGGGTTTTAAATATCTTAATCTTTCTAATATTTCTTCCAAACACACCATAAATAACTAACCCAATCCCCGGAAGTAATATAAATATTAATAACCAAGTCATTGTTTTTGCTGGGTCTCTATTTTCAAGTATAATCGACATAGATAATATAGCTCCAAGTACATATGATATTACCATATATCCTATAAACAATATGTCTATCGGGTTCATATTTTCTCCCCCTTCTATTATTTACCTATTCCTAGCTCCCTTGCATAATAGAATAGATATTGTTGTGCATATCCTGATAAATCACCGAATTTATCTACCGCATACTGTCTAATTTTATGTAAACTCATATCATCATTTACATAAAATTCTTGCATTACTCTTTTAACCCATACATCCACTGGGAATGTATCTAATTTTTCCATACCAAATAAAGCAATACAGTCAGCTACTTTAGGTCCAACTCCATTATATTTAGATAATGCCTTTAAGCACATTTGAGTTTCAAGTTCTTTGTATCCTGTTACATTTTCTTTGTCTTCTATTATTCTATCTACTGTGCTCTTTATATATTTATCTCTAAATCCAGTTTGACAAGCTCTAATGTCCTCCTGAGAAGCCACACTAAGCTGTTCTGGCGTTGGGAATGCATAATATTCTTTCCCTTCATAAACCTGAATAAATGTACCATATGTCTTAGATAAATTTTCTATAGCCCTTTGTATCATTGGTATTCTATTATTTGCAGATATAATAAATGAGATAAGCATTTCCCATCCATCTTGCTTTAATATTCTGATTCCCCATCCGAAATCACAAGCTTTATCTAAATACTCATCCATCTGTCTTAATGTAGTTTTTATTTTAGAATAATCCGTCCCTAAATCAAAGTAATTAGACCAAATGTCCTCAAAATCCTTTAAATTAGTATTATTTAAATAAACTTTCTCTCCGTCCCTCTTAACATTTATTACTTTTCCATAAGCTACACCTGTATAAGAATCGTCTTCTTGTTTGTGCCATCTAAAACACTGCCCACATTCAAATATATGTTTAGGGTCAAAATCTGTTACCCCTTCTAAAATTACACTATTTTCATTTTCATAAATTTTCATACGTAAATACTCCTTTTGAAGATAATAATATTAATAAATTTAATTTACCCATATTTTTCATAAATTAACTAAACAATTTTGTATATACAAAACTAATTTTAAAAGTCTAGAGTAGAAATAAATAAACTTTTTTGATAAAATACATAAGACATTATATTTAGAAGGTGATTTTTATGAACGATAGAGGCGTATTCATAGCAGTGGAAGGACCTATTGGGGTAGGTAAAACTACTCTAGCAACTATACTTAACCAACACTTTAACTATACCCTACTTAGAGAAATAGTTGAAGAGAATCCTTTTTTATCAAAATTTTATACAGATATTAAGGGATATGCTTTACAAACAGAAGCATTTTTTCTATTTAATAGGGTAAAGCAATTAGAAGATGTAGAAAGAGATGTACTTAGCAAAGGTCAAGGCGTTGTCAGCGATTATCATATAATAAAAAACTTAATATTCGCTGGGTTAACTCTTGATAAAATGCAATTTCACAGATATAAGCAAGTGTATAACACTTTTGTAAATGATCTACCTCAACCAGATATAATCATATATCTAAATTCAAGTACGGATGTTTTAATGAAACGAATTGCCATGAGGGACAGAAGTTTTGAAAGACAAATGGATAAAAATTATATTCATGAACTTAGCAACGAATATAAATATTATTTTAATCCATTATCTATAAAACACAATTTTATGGGTACAGAGCCAATCATTATTGAAGTTGATAATTCAAACTTAGATTTCTTAAACAACGAACAAGATAGAAAGTTTATAATAGACAAAATAGAAGAAGCCATAAAAAGCTTAGGAGGACAGTTATAATGTTTAAATTAGTAAACCAATGCGATAAGCCATTAAATAGAGACTTATTCATTACCGTTGCTGGAAATGTTGGTGCGGGTAAATCAACTTTAACAAGATTAGTTGCAGAAAAACTTGGTTTTGAAGCTCACTATGAGAAGGTAGATGGTAATCCATATTTAGAAGATTTTTATTTAGATCAAGAAAAATGGGGATTCCACTTACAATTATACTTCTTAGCTCAAAGGTTTAAGCAACAAAAAGAAATAGATAGTAACGGATTAAATAATATACAAGATAGAAGTATATATGAAGATGTTGAAATCTTCGCTAGAAACTTATTTGATAACAAAAAAATGACTAAGAGAGACTATATAACTTACAGAGATTTATTCAATGATATGGTACCATATTTAAGAAGACCTGACTTAATGATATACTTAGATGGTTCTATAGACACAATAGTTGATAGAATAAACTTAAGAGGTCGTGAAATGGAAAAGGCTGTTGATTTAGATTACTGGAAAAATCTTCACAACAGATACGAAAGATGGATCAGTGAATATAATCAATCTCCAGTTTTATATGTAAATATAAACGAAGTTGATTTAATCCAAAATCCAGAACATCTTGACATGTTATGTGATGAAATAAAGGGAATACTTGGAATGTAGATTATCTACATTCCCTTTTTATATGTTTTATAAAATATTTCTAAAAGTTATTCACTATTATTTATATTCAATTAAATACTAACCTTATAGCTTTCTTGCTAGTAAAAAAAGAATGCCCAAATGGACATTCCTATAATAATATACCTATTAATGTTATAGCCGCTACTATTTGTAAGATACCTACAAATAATCCATATAACGAAACTTTCTTACCTTGTTTGATTAAGTCTTTTATATTAACCCTTAGACCTATAGCTGCTAATGCTATTATCTCTAATTTATTACTCATCATTTTACACATTTCTGAAACTTGTGGAGATATTATATTAGCTGAGAATAAAGCACAAGTGATAAAGAATCCTATAACATACCAAGGCGCTTTAATTTTTTTATATTTAGTATCTTGTATTTCCTCTTCTAGTATTTCTACATTTGATTTATTCTTTAAATGCCCGAAAACAAATACAACTACTACTAATAATATAACCCTTACTATTTTAAATATAGTCGATAAGTCCTTTACATTTTCGCTTACCATAGCACCACTTGCAACAACTTGACCTACAGATTGTAATGTACCACCTATCATTGCTGAAGTTTGAACTAATTCATGGTTATATATTTTTTGCGTTAATACAGGTAATATAAACATTAAGAATATACCTGTTACATTTACTATTGTTATAGCTATACCCTTATCTTTATCATCTGCATCTATTACTGGAGCTGTTGCTGCTATTGCAGAAGAACCACATACTGCATTACCACTTGCCATAAGATATTTAAAGTTATCTTCAAACCCTAATTTTTTACCTATAAATAGTGCTCCCACTATAGTTATAGTCATCTGTAAAACAATAAATAATATACCTCCAACACCTAACTCCATTAGAGTTGTAATATTTAATGTTGCTCCTAATAGAACTATAGAATATGATAATAAATCACTTTCTGAGAATCTATATCCTTCTTGAAATTTTTCTTGTCCTAAAAATAAGTTACCTACTAACATACCTAAAAATATAGCTATAGTTGCAGCCCCTAACTTCGGTACTAGAGTTGAAAGTAAAATACTTACTACACCTACACTTACACTTACTATTAATCCTGGTATTATCTTCTTTATGTTATATATAAATTTACTATTATCCGAACTACTCTTAGTTATATTCATAAAACACGACTCCCTTTCTATTAAATATTTTATATACAATAATCAATTATCTAATTTCCGGTTCAACCTTATGAACAAAGTATACAATTTAATCAACCATAAGTAAAATAAATAAATAATATATTTATCATTATTATTTTTAATGATTAAGTGTATAATATTCTTATACAAAAAATTTAGTAAGGAGAATATGTCATGTTAGAAGAGTTAAAAACATTTGTAGCCGTAGTAGAATTTAAAAATTTTACTAGAGCTGGTGAACATCTTAATCTATCTCAACCAAGTGTAAGTACACATATTAAAAACCTTGAAAATACCTTTGGAGTAACACTAATAAATAGATCTGTTAAGCAAAAAAATATTTTTATAACAGAAAATGGTTACACACTATATAAGAGAGCCAAAGAAATTATAAATTTATTAGATATTACCTCAATGGAAGTTAAAAGCTGTTCAAATTCTATTAAAGGCCACATAAAGGTTGGGGCTAGTTTCACAATAGGAGAGTACATATTACCAGAGTTCTTATCACATTTTGATAAGATTTACCCAGATATTAACGTAGATGTCATAATCGCTAATACAAGTTGTATCTGTTCAGACTTAAACGACCTAACATTAGATATAGGACTTATTGAAGGAACTGCAACATCATCTAACTTTATTCAAGAATATTTCTTAAAAGATAAGATGGTATTAGCACTTCCTTATAAATCTGAGCTAACTTCAGAGTCATTCTCTTTAGAAAAACTTCAAAATCAAAAATGGATAGCTCGTGAAGAAGGTTCTGGAACTCGCGACTTTTTAAATATGTTCTTAAGTACAAACGAAATAATACCAAACGGAATAATGATATTAGGAAGTAACTACGCAGTTAAAGAAGCCGTTAAACACAATCTAGGAATAACAATAATCTCAGATTTAGTAACAACACCAGCGTGCAAAATCAACGAATTGTCTATCATAGAATTAGACGAATCATACACTAGACATTTTTCATACATACTTCCTAAAAGCATAACAATGTCAAAAGCATCTGAAGTCTTTTTAGAAGAACTAAAAAATTATACAAGTAACCTAAAAACTAACTAATCTTAGTGTTGCTAATAAATATAACGGCCTATGATCTATCATAATTTTATGATACGTAAAAAAGCCATAATAAAACTAATTAACAAATTAATTTTATTATGGCTTTTTCTATTATTTCTTTTTTCTTTTTCCCCATACTCCCAATTTCGCGATAAAACCAAGCGAAGGGGAGGATATATCAGCTCCCTTGTCATTTGCAGGCCCGAACTTGGCCTGCATGACAAAGAGCTAATATACCCTCCCCGAAGCGCCGTTTACCCAGAAAAACTCATTACATTCCGATTTCTTTGAATTCTCTACTTCCCGGCTTAACTAATTCTATTTTACCTTCATTACATAAAGGACAATTGTCAGCATCATGTACTTGTATTTCAAGCTTTATAGCGCTGTATATAGGCATTCCTATATCATCATTTGTTCTGTTAGCTATACAAGCAACACCTATAACTTCTCCACCTAAAGCTTCTAAAGCTTTCTTAGTTTCTATTGTTGATTTACCAGTTGTAACAACGTCTTCTGCTATTATTATTCTAGCTCCTGGTTTAACTTCGAAACCTCTTCTTAACTCCATTACTCCATCTTTTCTTTCAGTGAATACTGTTTCTTTGTTTAATTGTCTTCCTAATTCATAAGAAACTATTACTCCACCCATTGCTGGTCCAACTACTAAATCTATATCTAAGTCTTTTATTTGATCAACTACTGTGCTAAGTACTGCTTCTGCATATTGAGGGAATCTTAACACCTTTGCACATTGTACATATCTGTTACTGTGCTTTCCTGAAGATAATAAGAAGTGTCCTTCTAATAATGCTTCACTTTTCTTTAATATATCTACTACATCTACTTTACTCATAATAATGTCCTCCAAATTTTATGTATATATCTTAATTTTGATATTCATATACCTTTTCTTATTTTTTAATTTATTTTAAACTTAATATTTTAACTATTTTATTTTTACTAATATAACTGCTTATAATATTCCTCTTATTTCATCTAAGCTTTCTATTCCTTCTCTTTCCATATAGCTTTCTATTCCAGCTATTATATCAAGTCCTATCTTAGGATTAATAAAGTTTGCAGTTCCAACTTGGATACATGTAGCACCAGCCATTATAAACTCTATAGCATCTTGCCAAGTTGTTATTCCACCCATTCCCATTACAGGTATATTTACAGCTTTACATACCTCATGAACCATTCTAAGGGCTATTGGCTTTATAGCTGGTCCTGATAATCCTGCATATATATTTTCAAATACAGGCTTTCTTTTATTTATATCTATAACCATAGCTTTAAAAGTATTTACTAAAGAGATACCATCTGCACCTTCTTCTTCACATACCTTTGCCATTCCAACTATATCTTCAGCATTTGGTGATAACTTTACTACTAATGGTAAATCTGTAACTTGTCTTACAGCTCTTACTACTTCTCTTGCAACTTCATTTTTTATACCAAAAGCCATTCCCCCAGCTTTTACATTTGGACAAGATATATTAAGTTCTATCATATCTACTGGTTGGTCGTTTAGTAATTTAACACCTTCTATATAATCTTCTAATGTTCCACCACCTACATTAGCTATTCTAACGAAGTCTAAGTTTTTGAAGAATTGTAATTCATTATCTATAAAACCTTGTACACCAGGGTTTTCTAGCCCTACACTGTTCATCATTCCAGATGGAGTTTCACACACTCTCATACCATCGTTACCTGGTCTAGCATTTAATGTAAGTCCTTTACTACTTACTCCACCTAACTTTTGTATATCATAAACTTCATTGTATTCTTTTCCAAATCCAAATGTTCCCGATGCCATTACTACTGGATTTTTAAAATCTATATTTCCGAATTTCACATTTAAATTAGCCATTAGAAAATCACGTCCTCTCCCCAGAACACTGGTCCATCTTTACAAGTCTTTTTATTTCCAAATTGTGTCTTACAAGTACATACTAAACAAGCTCCTACGCCGCAAGCCATGTGATTTTCTAAAGATACCATTATTTTAGTGCTTGTGCCTTCTACCATCTTAACTAACTTCTCCATCATTGGTGTTGGTCCACAAGTTAATATATAATCGTATTTTTCTACATCTAATATGTCTGTTACAAAAGTATTTCCTATTGCAACATGAACCTCATTACAAACTTCTTGATATTCTTTTTCTAATATCGCTTCGTTTCTAAATCCTAAATAAGCATCACAGTTTTCTAAATTTTTAGCAACTAAGTATAACGGTGCTACACCTATTCCTCCACCTACTAAAGCTATTTTTCCTTCTACTTTTTCGTATCCATTACCGTATGGTCCTTCTAACTTTATAGTATCATCTTCTTTTAGCTTACTTAGTATCTGAGTTCCTTCTCCCATAACTTTGTATAAGAAGCTGATGCTATTTTCATCTATATCATGTATACTTATTGGTCTTGATAATAGTGGGTATGTATCCCATGCTCTTAACATATAAAATTGTCCCATTTTACCGTCAAATTTACCTTCTACTCTCATTAGATACATATCTTCCCCTACGTATCTATTTTCTAGAATTTTATACATTTACATATCCCCCTCTGCTCTGTAAACTACTTTTCCGTCTCTTATTGTTAATAATACTTTACCTATAACTTTTTGCCCATCAAATGGATTATTTTTACCTTTCGATACAAATGTAGCCGTATCTATTACATCTTCTGCATGTTCATCTATTATTACTAAATCTGCTCTTAAGCCTTCTTCTATTAATCCTTGGTTTAATTTAAGAAGTTTTGCTGGATTAGCACTCATCATCTCACTTAATTTTTTAAGGGAGATGTTATTTTCTTTAAATACCTTATTTACCATTTGGAATGCTACTTCTATATTTGATATTCCAGGAGCTCCTTTTTCCTTGTCCTCACTTGTATGCGGTGCATGGTCAGTTCCTATCATATCTATATATCCATCTTTAATTCCTTGTATTAAAACTTTCATATCTTCTTCTTCTGCAAAGGATGGGTTTACTCTATATTCTAGCCCATATCCATATATATGGTGTGGACCTACTTCACAAGTAAAGTTATATCCTTCTTTTTTATATTTCTTTATTTCTTCAAGAGTATCTTCTAAGCTTATATGGCATATGTGTAAGTTTCCACCAACTTCTTTAAGAAGTTTTAAATCTCTTTCTACTATCATAAATTCAGGTTGGCAGTGAGTTAACACTTTAAAATCTAGTTCTTTAGATAATTTTAAAGCGTCTTTCATTATTTCTTCGTTGAATAATGTATATCCATCATCTGAGAATAAGTCTGTATACTTTCTCATATAAGGTATATCTATCATCTCTTCACCATCTAGATTTTTAGTTATAGCACATACTTGCTTAATATCACATAGGTCTAATTTTTCAGCTTTCTTAAGTACATATTCCATTACTTCTTTATTATCACAAACAGGCTTAGTATTTGCCATAGGGCAAAGTACTGTAAATCCACCTTTTAAAGCTGCCTTTTGACCTGTTTCTAAGTCTTCTTTATGTGTTAATCCTGGATCTCTTAAGTGTGTATGTAGGTCTATAAATGATGGCATAAGTGTATAACCTTCCCCATTTATAATTTCTATACTTATATTCTCAGGTTCTATATTTTCATTTATTTTAACTTCTTCAGTTATATTATCTATTGTTATACAATCATCTATTTTAGTTATTTTTCCTTCAGATAATAACACATCTTTTATCGTGTCTTGATTTGCATCTACGACTCTTACATTTCTAATCAGTATATTATTCATTTATGTCCACCCCTAGAAGTTTAGTTATTAATGCCATTCTTACAAACATTCCATACTTAGCTTGTTTGAAGTATACTGCTCTTTCATCATCATCCATATCTACATCAATTTCATTTACTCTTGGTAATGGATGCATAACTATCATATCTTTATTAGCATTTTCCATCTTAGATTTATTTAATATATAATAGTCCTTTAGTCTTTCATATTCTTCTTCATCGTCAAATCTTTCTTTTTGAACTCTTGTCATATATAAAACATCTAAGCTACCTATTACTTCTTCTAGGTTTGTAGTTTCATAATATGCATGACCTTGTATTGCTTCTTTTATATAATCAGGCATCTTTAATTCTTCTGGAGCTATAAATACAAACTTAGTATTTTTATATCTTGCCATTGCTTTTACTAAGGAATGTACTGTTCTTCCATATTTTAAATCTCCACATATTCCTATTGTGTGATTTTCTAAATTTCCTTTTAGGGTTTTTATAGTTAATAGATCTGTAAGTGTTTGAGTTGGGTGTTGATTTCCGCCATCCCCTGCGTTTATAAATGGTACTTCCGTATATTTTATTGCTTCTGCTGCGGCTCCTGCCTTAGGATGTCTCATAGCTATTACATCAGCATAATTTGATACTGTTCTTATTGTATCACCTAATGATTCTCCTTTTGATACAGATGATGAACCTGGTTCTGAGAAACCAATTACTCTTCCACCTAGTCTGTTCATTGCAGCTTCAAAGCTTAATCTTGTTCTTGTTGATGGCTCGTAAAATAACGTAGCCAGTAATTTACCTTCACATATACGGGAATATTTCGACGGATTGTCAATTATATTTTGAGCTAATTCTAATATTTCATCTATTTCTTTAACAGAAAAGTCTTCTGGTTGGATTAAATTTCTTGAATTTAACATATTATTTTCCTCCTTTTTTAGCCTCTCTGGACTAAATTTAAAAGTATTTTTATTCTTTGTAGTAGCTTATCATCTTTGCTATTTTATGTCAATAGATTATACCAATTTATTGAATCTAATTTAACAAATTAAACTTAACTCTAAAATAACGTTATTTAGTAAATTAATATACAAAAAAGACTGGTTCATAATGAATATGTAATCCATACGAAACAGTCTTATTATCGTCTATTATAAAACTCTCTTAGCCGTTACGAATCTTGGTCCGTAGTAAGAGTTGTTTATGTTTGCTACATGAACAGTTTGTCCTGGAGCTGGTGAATGTACCATGTTTCCTCCACCTACATATATACCAACGTGGCTAACTCCACCTGTACCATTTGTAGTGAAGAATACTAAGTCTCCTGGTTGTAAGTTTGCTTTGCTTACAGTTTTACCGTATCCAGCTTGTGCAGAAGATGTTCTTGGTAAAGATATTCCTGCTGCATTTCTGTAAACATATGATGTAAGACCTGAACAGTCAAACGCATTTGGACCTTCAGCTCCCCAAACATATGGAGATCCTATTTTTGAATAAGCTAGGTTAACAACTGCTTGAGCTAATGACGTATTAGATGATGGTGGGTTGTATGACCCATTATTATCTTGAGACGGCTTTGAACTCGTATTGTTGTTGCTTGAGCTATTGTTGCTTGAATTATTATTTGAAGTATTGTTGCTTGGTCTACTTGTAGTATTTTGAGTATTCGATTGAGTTTCATTTGAAGTTGCTTGAACTTCTTCTTCAACTTTCTCTATTACTGGAGCTTTATCAGATACGTATAATGAACTTACATATCCTTCTGTTTCTCCCTTTTTAACTTTTAACCATTCTCCATTAGCTTCTAATACCTTGAATGATGTTCCTACTGTTAATTCTTCTATTATCTCAGAATCTGTGTTAGCTTCTTTTCTGAAGTTTACTCTGTCATGACTAGTAAATCCAGTAGATTCTGTTACATCTACGTATCTAGATGGTAACCAACCTTCTGAATCTCCTATTTTAACTTTAACCCATTCCCCTTGAGTTCCTATAACTGAAAACTCTTCTCCTGAGTAAGCAACAGTTTGAACACTACCTTGTTCTCTTATTTTTACACCTACACCGTCTTTTACAACAGCTTTTTTATATGTAGTTTCTGTATATTCTCCTAAATCTAATATATCATTTGATTTAGTATCATTATTTTCAACTTGTTCATTATTAACTTCATCTGCATTTGCGATCGAGCCCATAGATAATGCTACAACCGACGCAAACATCGGTACTAATATTTTTCTCTTCACGATATTTCCTCCTAAAAATTCACCATAAGTTTTCTTACGTGCTATTTTACAGGTTAAACTCAGTTAGGATAAAATACTAATACACAAGATTTTTGTAAATTCTTTTGTAACTTATTTGTAATCTATTCATACCTTTTTTGTAGTAATCTTATATTAAGAAAAGGTGTTTAAATTTACATCTTGTATAAAAACATTTAAATAATTAATCAAATTAATTATTATATCCAATTCGTCACCTAAATATACCTTTTTTTATAATTATACCCTTAAATTGGGTTATTGTAAAGGTTTTTGTGGTTTATTCGTGGTGATTTCAGGCAATTTACGCATATTATGCGTTTTTTTTATGCCCTTAAATATCGTTTTCCATTTTTTGTTTATTTTTATAAATTAATAAAAAACATTTAATATAGTATCTAATTATATAAATTCGTTACAATTTGGTCATATTTTTTAGATAATATATAGATCATGATTTATTAAAAATAGTTTATACATAAAAAATTCGCTTCGCTCATGTCGCCAACGACTCCGTCCGTTTCTCAAAAGCTTTTTTAAGCGACTACGTCTGCGATTTTATTTTACTTAAGATTAGTGCATTGGTATCACTTGCTTACATGAATTATTCACAGACTTTGAACTATCATAAATTTCTTATACGTAAAAAAGGTATGAAAATAAATATTTTCATACCTTTTTATTATTAAGCCATAGCTACTTCTTCATTTTCATTTTTAGCTAATACACTTTCAGGTGTATCAGTATACCATCCTCTTAACTTCATAGCATCTGATACTCTCTTTATAGACATCATGTATGCTGCTGTTCTCATGTCTACATTGTATTCTTTAGATAAAGCCCATATTTCTTCGAAAGCTTTAATCATTACTTTTTGTTGTTTTTCTTGAACTTCTTCAAATGTCCAAGTATATCTCATTAAGTTTTGTACCCATTCGAAGTAAGATACTGTAACTCCACCACTGTTAGCTAATATATCAGGTACTACAGTTAATCCTCTTTCAAAGAATATAGCATCAGCTTCTGGAGTAGTTGGTCCATTTGCTCCTTCAGCTATTATCTTAGCTTTTACATTAGCTGCATTTTTAGAAGTTAATTGGTTTTCTAATGCACATGGCATTAATATATCTACTTCTCTATCTAATACATTTATATCAGTTGGCTCTGCACCAGGGAATCCTTTAACTCCTCTAGTTCTCTTAACGTATTCCATTAAAGCCTTCATATCTATTCCATTTTCATTATATATATCACCAGTATGGTCACCTACTGCAACCACCTTAGCTCCAAACTCTTCTATATACATACCAGCAAAGCTTCCAACGTTTCCGCATCCTTGAAGCCCTACAGTAACATCATTTACATCTATTCCTAATTTCTTAGCTGCTTCTAAAGCCATTGTTGCTACACCAAATCCTGTAGCTTCAGTTCTAGCTAAAGAACCATAGAAATCTACTGGCTTACCAGTAAATGTTCCTGGAGAGAATTGTCCTGTTACTTCAGAATATTCATCTAACATCCAAGACATTATTTGTCCATTTGTATTAACATCTGGAGCAGGTATATCTTCTTTTTCTCCTATTATTGGAGCTATAGACTTAGCAAATCCTCTTGATATTCTTTCTAATTCCCCTTGAGAATATTCATTAGGATCGATGGCCATACCACCTTTACCTCCACCATAAGGTATTCCTACTACTGAGCATTTAAATGTCATCCACATAGATAATGCTTTTACCTCATCTATATTTACATCTGGATGGAATCTTAAACCACCTTTGAAAGGTCCACATGCATTATTATGTTGAGATCTGTATCCAGTAAATGATTTTGTTGATCCATCATCCATTTTTACAGGGAATGATACTTCCATAACTCTCATTGGATTTTTTAATATCTCATATACTGCTGGATCTGTTCCTAGTTTATCACATGCATTTTTTATTTGAGATCTTGCAATTTCAAATACATTTAAAGTTTTTTCTGCCATTTTAAAAGCCCCCTTAATAAAATACTCTATTCTACACCCCTCGCTAAGGAAAATGTTTTTTTCTTAGCTTACACCATGATTATAGCACACTTATTTCGCATTTGTGTTGTTAAAAAAATGTTTATTGTTTTACTAAGCACTTTGGTTATTTTTGTTATTTTTGTTAAGTCAAATCGCAAAAAACAAACCTCCATTTATATTTTTTAAAGTTGTTACTTTTAAAGTTATATATTTTTTTTCATTTATAAATATCATAATTTTTATTGCATAATATTAAATAGTTATGCATTTTATATCTGCTATAATTTAAATTATTATTATATCTATTAATAACTATATTTAATAACAAAGTATTTCATATTTACTTTATTTTATTTCTTATATTTTGGCTTATTGTTAAGGCTATAATTATATAGTAATTTTTGTCGAAAAATATAAAGCGTTATAATTATAAATTAATTGTTATCTTTTACAAATTTTGTTATAATGTTACTGAACAAATTTAATCATAAAGGGAGGATTTTGAGATGGCTTACATAATAAATGATGCTTGCATAAGCTGTGGTGCTTGTGAAGCTGAATGTCCAGTTAGCTGTATATCTGCTGGAGATGACGCATACGTTATAAACGGAGATGCTTGTATAGACTGTGGTTCTTGTGCTGGAGTTTGTCCAGTTGACGCTCCACAACCAGAATAATTTTGTATAAAAAACTGATATGGTAGATTTAATCTACTATATCAGTTTTTTTTAATTTCAAATAAAAAAGTCATAAAACACGAGTTTTATGACTTTTTATATATTTCTATTACTCTGATTCTTTCATTAAATATGATAGAGTAAATAAACTTTCTGTTAAGTTAACATTCTCTACTATTACATCAGACGGAACTTCTAGGTCTAATGGAGCAAAGTTCCATACTCCTTTAACACCAGCTTCCACGATTCTATTTACTAGCTCTTGTGCACCATTTTTAGGTATACATAATATAGCTATATCAATTTCATTCTCTTTTATAAATTCTTCGATTTTTTCCGAATCTAATATCTCGAATTCCCTTATTTTTAAACCTATCATTCTAGGATTAGCATCAAATAGTGCCTTTATCTCGAATCCAGCTTTTCTAAACCCTGAATAGTTTGCAATAGCTTGTCCTAGGTTCCCAGCTCCTACTAGTATTGCTTTATAAGTTCTATCTAATCCTAATATCTTTCCTATTTCATTGTATAAGGCCTCTACATTATATCCATATCCTTGTTGACCGAATCCCCCAAAGTTGTTTAAATCTTGTCTAATTTGAGAAGCTGTAAAACCTATAATATCACTTAATTCTTTAGATGATATTCTTTGTATATCTCTATCCAATAAATCTCCAAGATATCTATGATATTTTGGTAGTCTTCTTATAACCGCCATTGATATGTTTTTGCTTGCCATATTCTCACCTCCATGATTTCAGTTCTATTTAATTAGTATTTTTTAATTTGTCAAACATAATACATATATCCTTGATTATATTATATCAAAACATTATAATTTTAGATAGTTCAAGGAGGTAGAAATTTATGATTGTTTTGTCGTGTAATAACTTAAATAAAAGTTTTGGAATAGATTCTATATTAGAAAATGTTAGTTTTACAGTAAATGAAGGAGATAAAATAGGTATTATCGGTGTTAATGGTACTGGTAAAACTACCTTATTTAAAATAATATCTGGTATTTATGGATACGATAGTGGAGATATATACACTTCTAAAGATTGTGAAATAGGATATTTGGAGCAAAATACTAACTTCCACTCTGATAAAAATATATTAGATGAAGTTTTAGAAGTATTTAGAGACTTAATTGATATGGAAGCTTACCTAAGAGAATTAGAAATAAAGATTTCTAAGGAAAGTACTAATTCAGATTCAAAAGACCTTAATAAACTTATGGATGAGTATGCTCACAAATTAGAATTATTTTCAGATATGAATGGTTATGGCTATAAATCTGAAGCAAAGGGTGTACTAAAAGGTCTTGGTTTTAGTGATGATGATATGACTAAACCTATAAGTATTTTATCTGGTGGTGAAAAAACTAGAGTTCTTTTAGGTAAACTTCTATTAAAGAAGCCTACTCTATTATTATTGGATGAGCCTACTAACCATTTAGACTCTGATGCAATAGAATGGTTAGAAGTCTTCTTAAAACAGTATAGAGGTACTGTTATTTTGATTTCACATGATAGATACTTCTTAGACCAAACTGTAAATAGAATATTTGAAATTCATAATAGAAGATTAAAAGCTTATAACGGAAATTATTCTAATTTTATAGTTTCTTCTGCTATAGAAAAAGAAATTGAACAAAAACAGTATGAAGATCAACAAAAGGACATAAAAAAACAAGAAGAATCTATAGAAAGATTAAAGGCCTATGGTAGAGAAAAACATCTTAAAAGAGCCAGAAGTAAGGAAAAAATGCTTTCTAAGGTAGATGTTTTAGACAAGCCTGATGGCGATAGAAAAAGAGCTAGGATAGAGTTTAATCCATCTGTTACCAGTGGAAATGACGTACTACAAGTTAGTAATGTCTCTATGGGATATGGAGAGAGAATATTATTCAAAGATCTAGACTTAAATATATATCGTGGTGAAAAAGTCGCTCTAATCGGACCTAATGGTATTGGTAAATCTACATTATTCAAAATTTTAACAGATGAACTTGCACCTTTATCTGGTGATATTAAATTTGGTACAAACGTGCATGTTTCTTATTTCCACCAGGAACAAAAAACTCTAAACTTAGAAAATACTATTATAGATGAAATTTGGGATGATAATAAGTACTTAACACAAACACAGATAAGAAGTATGCTAGGAGCATTCTTATTTGAAGATGAAGAAGTCTTCAAAAAAATATCTACATTAAGTGGTGGAGAGAGAGCTAGAGTTGCAATATTAAAGCTTATTTTATCTAAATCTAATTTCTTATTATTAGATGAACCTACTAACCACTTAGATATAGACTCTAAAGAAGTTCTTGAAGAAGCTTTATTAAGCTATACAGGAACTATATTTACTATATCTCATGATAGATATTTCCTTAACACTGTAGTTGATAAAATCTTAGTATTAGATAATTCAGGGGTTACAGAGTATCTTGGAAACTACGATTACTACATAGAAAAGAAAAGACAAGCACAAGAAATGAGTATTGTAGAAGTACAAGAAGAGAAAACTAAGACTCAAGTTAAAGAAGAAAAAAGGAAAGAAAGAGAACAAAGAGAATTAGAAAAGAAAAATAGAGTAAAAATTCAAAAGCTTGAAAAGGAAATCGAGCAAACAGAACAAGGTATAGAAGAATTAGATGTACTTTTATGCAAAGAAGAGGTTTACTCAAATCCTGAAAAAGCTAAAGAAGTCAGTCAAGAAAAAACAAATCTAGAAAATAAGTTATCTTCTCTATATGAAGAATGGGAAGAACTAATGTAATATTGGAAAGTTTATATAGATATACATAGTATTTTTGTTATGATATTATGTATATCTATAATTTTGTATATTGGGTGGTGATTTTGTGCGAGATTTATTTTCTCGAAATGATGAGAACAAAGTATTTTACAAAATGCTTATATCTTTATGCATTCCTATAATTGTACAAAACCTAATATCCACTTCTGTTAATATAATAGACACTGTAATGATTAGTAGTTTAGGGGAAGCTTCTGTTGCAGCTATTGGTATAGCAAATCAATTTTTCTTCTTATTCAACATGTCATTAACTGGAATTACAGGTGGTGCAGGTGTATTTATTTCTCAATTCTATGGAAAAAAAGATATTAAAAATATAAGAAAGGTTACAGGATTAAATACTATATTAGCTCTTATATTAAGTTGTTTCTTTTTTATACCAGCTTTATTTTTACCTAAAGTTATAGTAAATGTATTCTCTCAAGACCCAGAGGTTGTAAAACTATGTATCGAATACTTTATGGTTATAGGGTTCTGTTATCCTCTAATAGCTGTAAGTACTGTGTTTAGTATGGGTTCAAGAAGTATAAGAAATCCTAAATTAGGTATGTTTTGTAGTGCAATAGCTTTACTTACAAACCTAGTATTAAATTACGGATTAATATTCGGTAATTTTGGACTTCCTAAATTAGGAGTACAAGGTGCTGCAATAGCAACGGTATTAGCAAGAATTATAGAATTATGCTTAATACTTGGATATGTGTATATAGTTAAAAAAGATTATGTCTTAAAGTTTACATTAAAGGATGTAAAAGCTTTAGATATGTCATTTGTTAATTCATTTTTATCTAAGGGTTTACCTATATTCGTAAATGATACTACATGGGCAATTGGTACTGTGTTATACTCTGTTGCTTATTCTAAAGCTGGTACTTCAGCTATAGCTGCAAGTCAGATAGCTACAAGTACAGGTAACTTCTTTATTATGACAGCTGTATGTATAGCTATTGGTGGATCAATAATGCTAGGTAATGAACTTGGTGCAGACAGAATAGATAGAGCTATTGTATATGCTAAAAAATTCTCTGCTTTAGTTTTCTTAGTTGGCTTAGTATTTGGAGGATTACTGATAGTAAATATTCCTCTTTTATTAAAGATATTTAATGTTCAACCACACTTAGTAGCTGATATTAGCAAAATCTTCGTTATAATGGGTGCAGTTCTTGCTCTTAGATCATTTAATACGTTGATAATAATAGGTGTTTTAAGAAGTGGCGGAGATACAAAGTATGCGCTATTCTTAGAGTTAGGATGTATGTGGTTAGTTTCTTTACCTCTTACGTTTATAGCAGCTTATTACGGTACTCCTATTTATATTTTAGTATTGTTGTCTTATAGTGAAGAATTAGTTAAGTTTATATTTGGTGTTCCTAGAGCACTATCAAAAAAATGGGCAGTAAACTTAGTCAAAGAAATGGGATAAAAAAATATTCATGCACAGATTGGTCATGTAATTACCGCTCCGGGTTGGTATATTAGTTCTCTTCCATGCAGGCATGAAGCCGCCTGCAAATGTCAGTAGAACTTATATCATCAACCCTCCGCTAGATTAATTGACATCTTAGTGCATGAATGTTTTATGGTATAGTAAAATAAAAAAGCAAAATGTATCCTTTGCAAGGTACATAAAAATAACTAGCTATCAATAAGATGATTTCTGTATTTAACAGGAGTCATCTTATTTTTATTCCACTGATTTCACTCGATATTGTACAATACTTTGGTGTTGCTATTTTACCTTTATTTATCCCCTGCCCCTAACTATAGATATATCATAGTTGTCGATAAACTAAAAAAGTCCAGTTTGTCTAATATATAAAATTAAATTTCTTTTAAAAAAATATATATACTACGCTACTTGATAAAAATATGTAAATTCCTTGAAACTTTTTCCATATATAAGTAGTCTTATATATGAAACTTTTGTTAAGGAGATTGTTATGATAAAAAATAAATTTATACCAAAAGTTAATATTTTTAACAATTCTAAACATTACTCTAATGAAGAATTATTAATAATTAAATCTCAACATGGAGATGATTTTGCTTTTGAAAAACTAATAGATTCTTATGAAGAATATCTTTACAAAATGGCTTTTTTATATACTAAAAATACGCAAGATGCTTTAGATATTTATCAAGAAACTGTATTAAAAGCATATTTGAATATATCTAAGTTAAAAAATATTAACTATTTTAAATCTTGGATAACTAAAATACTAATAAATAATATTCATTCAATTTACAAGAACTTTAATTTAGTTGAATATGACTTTAATGAAAATATTATTACCGAATGCTCTTATATTGATATAGAAGAAAAGTTGGATTTATATGATGCAATTGATATCTTAGAAGAAAAATATAGAACGCCCATTATATTGCAATATTTTTATGATTTAACTATTAAACAGATTTCAGAAATAACAAGTACAAACGAAAGCACTATAAAAACAAATATAAGGAGAGGAAAAATAAAAATGTATGATATTTTAAGGGGGGATTACCATGTCTAAGTTTGATGATATCAAAATTCCTGAGAATATAAAATTAGAAACTAATAAAACAATTCAAAAAGGAAAACTTATAAAGAAAAAACATAAGTTTAAATATGTTAAGATTGCATCTATATTTATTTTTTCAGCAACTATATGTATTGGAACTTTAAGTTATTCGTCGGCAAATAGTACACTATTTGTTAATGATTTATTTGAAAAACTTGATTTTGTAATCAATCATCCTAAAAATTACTCTACTTATTCTGAAAATATGGGTCTATCTAAAACTATTAATGGGGTTACATTTACAATTGATGATGTTGTTTATGATGGCCATCAAATAAACCTTACATACACTATAAAATCTCAGAATAAACTCCTTCATCAAAACAGTGGTTTTTATAAGGATAAATTATTTACAGATGAAATATTAACTGTACGTAATGCTACTGTAGTTAAAGGTCATACTGTAGGAGGTGAGTATGTAGATGAATATACGTACACTTTTATGCAATCTTATAATATAAATTACAAAGGTAGAAAAGCTCCTAAAGAACTTAAAGTGGATTTTGTTTTAAATAAGATTTTTACATATTCTGATTCTGGTAACATTGAAAAATCTGTAAATGAAACTTTTGACTTTAAATTTAAGTTAAAACCTAACGTGCCTGCTACGGTTATAGATGTTAATGAAACAAAAGATGGACTTACAATAAAGTCATTAGAAATAACACCTTATAGTACAAGTGTTAATGTAGAGTTTCCTGAGTCTTTAATATCTAATACTAATGGTAAAAAACCTTCTATAACATTATCTTCCAAATATATAGGTAGTCTTCCTTCTAAAGTTTATGATGAGTTGTTAGATGAGAATACATACCGAGTAAAGAGAGGCGTTGTTTATGATAGTGTGGTTAATGATAATGTATATGGTATAGGAAATCCTAATTCTAATGATTATGTAATTGTTAAATTCAGTGATTTTAATAATCAGTCTACTTCGGATGTGACAGAGTTTAAAATAAAAATAAAATAGAAAACACTAAAAAATCTATCATTTTCATAAACTAACAATTTTAAATGTAAGTGGTAATGCAAATAGTTTTTGCTCATATAATTTTGTGGACTATAGTATATTTATTTTAGTATGCATAAAAGTCCCCTCTATAATAGACTTTTTTAATCGTCTATTATAGAGGGGACTTTTTGCTCAGTATCGTCCTTTGTTATTTATTTTTCGTTTATTTTCAGGTTTGGTACTGCGTTAAGACTCATGTCGTCTCTTCTTCCTTTAATGTAGTTGTAGTATCCTGCACATCCTATCATTGCTGCGTTGTCTGTACATAGTACTAATGGTGGATATTTAACATCTACATTGTTCGCTTTCCCTAGTTCTGTTATTTTTTCTCTTAGTGCTGAGTTGCATGCAACTCCTCCTGCTAGAGTTACTGTGTTGTATCCTTTTTCTTTTGCTGCTTTTATAGCTTTACTAGATAAAACATCTACTATAGCTTCTTGGAATGATGCACATACATCTTCTACTATTATTTCTTCATTTTTCATTTTCTTAGCATTTAGGTAGTTTAGTGCTGCTGATTTTAATCCACTAAAACTAAAGTCGTATCCTTCATCTTTGAAAGCTCTTGGGAAATCTATAGCTTTTTTGTTTCCTTCTTTAGCTAATCTATCTACTATTGGTCCACCTGGATATCCAAGTCCCATAGCTCTAGCTATTTTATCAAAGGCTTCTCCTGATGCATCATCTCTTGTTCTACCTAATATTTCGTACTCTCCATAATCTTTTACTTCTACTAAGTGAGTGTGTCCACCAGAAACTATTAAAGTTATAAATGGTGGTTTTAAATCTTTATGTTCAATATAGTTTGCACTTACATGACCCTCTATATGATTTACACCTACTAAAGGTTTATTTAATGTATAAGCAAGAGCCTTAGCATGAGATAACCCTACTAATAATGCTCCTACTAAACCCGGACCATATGTTACTGCAATATGATCTATATCATTTAATGTAATATCAGCTTTTTCTAAAGCTTCTTCTAATACGCTATCTATATTCTCTATATGTTTTCTAGATGCTACTTCTGGAACTACCCCTCCGAACTTTTTATGTAGATCCATTTGAGTATTTATGATATTAGATAATACTTCTCTACCATTTTTTAATACTGCTACAGCTGTTTCATCACAGCTACTTTCTATAGCTAAAGTTATTATATCCTTCATGCCTACACCGCCTTTACATCATTCCACATTATCATAGCATCTTCTTTGTTATCACTATAATATTCTTTTCTTATACCAGCCAATTTAAATCCATATTTTTTATATAAATTTTGAGCTACAACATTAGATACTCTTACTTCTAATGTCATTGATACAATATTATTTTCTCTACAAAGCTCTACAAGTGCTTTTACTAGCTCATCACCTATTTTTTTACCTCTATAATCACTATGAACAGCTACATTTGTTATATGACCTTCATCCACAACAAACCATATGCCTACATAACCAACTACTTTTCCATCTATTTTTGCTACTAAGTATCTTGCAACATCATTTTTTAATTCTTTTGCAAAAGCATCCTTTGACCAGTGATGCTCAAAACAGTTTTTCTCAACTTCAAAAACTCCATCAATATCTTTTGATGTCATTCTTTCTATAACTAAATTATTTTCCATCTTGTAACCTCTTCATCTTTTCATCATATTGAACTTCTGCTTGAGATTTTCTAATATAAACTGGATTTATACTGTAGCAGTCATGAGTATTTATATTATTTTTATATTTATCCATTGCTACAACACATAAACTACTTGCCTTGCTTACATTATGAGATGATGCAGGTATGTGTATATTATCAACTTCATTTAATTTATCTTCGTATTTATATACAGCTTCTCCAACTACTATCCATTCTTCATTAGTAGCTTTTAGCTCTTCTATTAAATCATCTATTTCTACAACATCTATGCTCTTTAGCTCAACTAATTGTCCATTTTCATATTTATATTGTCCCATATAAACCTGAGTTTTTTGAGCATCTAATATAGCGCATATTTTCTTCTCACATAAATTCATATTACCTGCTAATAACTCTAATGAGTTTACTCCTACTATAGGTAATTTGTTAACATGAGATATAGCTTTCGCAGTAGACATACCTATTCTAAGACCCGTAAACGAACCTGGTCCTTCACAAATAGCAATCATGTCCATTTCATTAATATTTATATCACTTATCTTAAGCATATTTTCTATCATTAACATAAGCTTTTGAGAGTGAGTCTTTTTAGTATTTATTGTGTACTCACAAATTAATTTATTATCTTCTACTACAGCTACACTTGCAGCTAACGAAGAAGTGTCTATTCCTAATACTTTCATTATTTTGTCAGCTCCTCAACTATTCTTTCGTATTTTTCTCCAACTGGGTTTAATATCATTTCTCTTCCCATATCTTTATATCTTAATTCTATGTGTAAATATTCATCTGGTAATATATCTTCTATTAAATTTGCCCATTCTATTATACATACACCTTCACCATTTATATACTCATCGTATCCAATATCATACATTTCATCACTACTTCCGATTCTATAAACATCAAAATGATATAATGGCATCTTACCTTCATACTCATTTACAATCGTAAATGTTGGGCTAGTTATATAATCATCAACTTCTAAAGCTTGTGCTAAGCTTTGTGTCATAGTAGTTTTTCCCGCACCTAAATCACCTACTAAACATATAACACTACCTGGAGTTAATAAAGTTCCTAGCTTATATCCAATTTCCTTAGTTTGTTCTTCTCCGTCTAAATATATTTTAATCATATTTTCATCTCCATTAATTTTTATCCGCTAGATATTATTATATTACAACCCTCACCTATTATAAAGTCTTTGTAATTATAATCTTATCTAATATTGTTGACTTTTTAATATATTCAATTACATTTCTGCAAAAAATAATACATCGCTAAATCTTATTCTATGCTACTATTACTTGAGGAGGTATTGATATGGAGAATTTTAAAGTTTTAACAAATGAAAATTATAATGATGTAAAAAAATTATGTGAGAATATTTGGGATGGTAACGACTATGTTCCTGATATATTTCACAAATGGGTAGCTGAAAAAGAAGGGTGCTTCATGGGGCTATTTGAAGGTGATAAACTTGTTGGTTTAGGCAAATACACAGTTCTAATAGATAGACAAGGATGGTTAGAAGGCTTACGCATTCATCCAGATTCTAGAGGTAAGGGCTATGCTAACTTAATCTCTGATAAATTATTAAACATAGCTAAAGAAGATTTAAAAAACAACATAATCACTAACATTGGAATGTGTACTCACAAAGACACCACTGCCAGCATACATATGATGACTAACCGAGGCTTCAACTTAGAACAAAGTTGCATGCTTGTTTTTAAAAATATAAATAACATAAACAATAACCTATCCCTTGAAAACTTTGATGCAAAAACTTGGGACATATCTTACGAAGACTTAATAGAACTAGATTATTTTAAAAACTTCAACAATAAAATAGTACATGGATTTACATATATAGACCTATGCAAAGACGTGTACAATGACTTAGTAACTAACAATAGCCTAATCAGTGTTAATGGCTATAAAGCTATCCTTAAATCTAAATCAGATTTCGTATCAATAATGTGCCTAGACGAAAACATAGATAGCATAAACACTATAACAGACTATTGCCTTTTAAAATACAAGTGCAATGAAATAGACATCTGTCTAACTTGCTCTAACTCACAACTTATTAAAGATTTAAAATCACACAACTTCGAATGCTTAGATGAATTCGAAAATGACTGCCTATATTTTGTATATAGATAACTAACGCTATTTAATAGAACTTATTCTATATCAAATATATAGTTAAAAAAATAGATTATTTTAAAAATAAAAATTTTACTCTACGGAGTAAAATTTTTTTATTTTTCTTCTCCATTTCCACAGTGAAACTAAAAAAATTTTGAGATGGATTTAGCGAAGGGTAATATATAATAGTTCAAATGCCATTTGCAAGCACGTTTCTCAGCTTGCATGGCATAGAACTATTATATATTACCCGGAGCGCCAATCCATCTCAAAATTTTCCAGTTCTTACTTATTCAACACTTTTTCTGTTTTTTTGTATAGCGGTACTGTTAATAATGCCATTAACGTTGCCTTCAGCACATTAAATGGTGCTATCATCCATACTATGAATGACATCTTATCAGATATTGCAGGGTTAATAGCTGCTCCCATTGAAACTACTGCTTCTGTTGACCATCCTACCATCTCATAAGCTGGTAATATTATAAAGTAGTTAGATAAACATCCTGCTATAGTCATTACTACTATACCTAATAAAAGACCTTTTATTACTGAAGATAACTCTCTTTTACTTCTATACATAACTGAAACTGTAAGCACAAAAGATCCACCTATTAAGAAGTTTGCAAACTCACCAACTCCTCCTGTTGTAGACATTCCTGTAACAACTTGAAGTAAGTTTTTAATAAATGCTATTGTAAGTCCAGCCCATGGTCCTAATCCCATTCCACCTAATAATGCAGGTAAATCTGATACATCTATTTTTAAGAATCCTGGAAATAACGTAGGTAGCGGAATAGATATAAACATTAGTATATATCCTATAGCTGATAATATCCCTACCTTTACTAGTGTTGATGTTGTAAACACCTTATTACTTTTAATACTTTGTTGCATAATTTGCATCCTCCTAATTTTTATAAATATTAGGAAAAACAAAAAGCTCGAAGACTTCATCTTCGAGCTTATATATGGATATAGTTTTATAACTATAAAAAATTCCAAACGTTAAAATAAATCCATAACTCTCTTCTCTCATCCAGACTTTACTGTCGGCCTTGGAATTTCACCAAGTCATACTGCCTAAGCAGTTCGCGGGCTATACCGCCGGTAGGGAATTTCACCCTGCCCCGAAGATCTTCGTTAGCTATTTAGTTTTCCTTTTACAATTATATATTATTAAATTCCGAATATATTGTCAACTAAATCTACCATAAAAATTTTTCTTACTGTATTAAATTAATTTATATCAATCTTTATTTTGAATAAACAACTTTACCGTCAATTATAGTATATAACACATTACTTTGTAATTCTAAAGGACTATTATCCCATATTACTATATCTGCATCTTTACCTATTTCTATAGAACCTACTTTATCTTCAATCCCAAGTGCTTTTGCTGGATTTATTGTTATGGCTTCTAATGCTTTTTCTTTGTCCATACCATGTTTAACAGCAATTCCTGCACACATAGGAAGATATTGAACTGGAATTACAGGATGGTCAGTCATTATAGATACCTCTAATCCTGCATTTGATAATATTCCTGCTGTATCAAAAGTTAAATTCCTAAGCTCAATTTTTGATCTTTCAGATAGTGATGGACCTACTATTACAGGGTATCCTTCTTCTGCTAACTCATCAGCAATAAGGTGACCTTCAGTACAATGATCTAAAGTAAGTTTTAAATCAAACTCTTTGGCTATTCTTATAGCTGTAAACATATCATCTGCTCTATGAGCATGAACTTTAAAAGGTATTTCTTGTCTTAATACTGGTATTAAGCTTTCCATTTTTATATCATACTCTGGCTTATCATGATCTTCATGTTCCTCATATAACTCTATTTCATCTAAATATTCTTCTGCTTTTTTTAGATTTTCTCTAAGAAGAGCAGCTATTGCCATTCTTGTTTGAGGCATTTTTTCGTCTCTACCATAACAACTTTTTGGATTTTCTCCAAAAGCTATTTTAGAAGCAACAGGATTTTTTATTACCATTTTATCAATTCTTTTTCCTACAGTTTTGATAGCTACACATTGTCCGCCCATAACATTTGCGCTACCTGGTGTAGTACAAACTGATGTTATTCCACCTTGTCTAGCTTCTAAAAAAGTATTATCCATAGGGTTAATACCATCTATAGGATTTAAGTGTGGAGTTATAGGGTCAGTTTCTTCATTACCATCTGCACCTTCAAATCCCATTCCATCTTCCCAAAGACCTAAATGCGTATGTGCATCTATAAATCCAGGGTATACATATTTACCCTCAACATCTATTATTTCTACGTCTAAAGGAGCTACTATATTATCTCCTATTTCTATTATTTTTCCATTTTCTATTAGAATATCACTTTTAATTACTCCATTAGTTATTGTATTTACAGTTCCATTTTTTATAAATAACATTTAATCTCCTCCTGATTAGCTCATTATATCTTCATAGATAGAGCTACTCTTTGTTTGTTCATATCTACACTAATTACTTTAACATCTACTACATCCCCTACAGTAACTATACTCATTGGATCCTTAACAAATGTCTTACTCATTTGTGACTTATGAACTAAACCATCATTTTTTATTCCGATATCAACAAAAGCACCAAAGTCTACTACGTTTCTTACAGTACCTTTTAGTACCATACCTTCTTGAATATCTTCTATCTTCAATACATCCGTTCTTAATATTGGTTTTATACCCTCTTCTCTTGGGTCTCTACCTGGCTTTTTAATTTCTGATATTATATCTTTTAATGTTACTTGACCAACCTCTAGTTTTTCACTTAAAGTTTTAAGTCCTATTTGAGCAACTTTTTCATCTATATCGTTTATATTTTTATTTTTAATATCATCTAAAGTATATCCTAGAATTTCTAACATATTTTTGCATATGTCATAACTTTCAGGGTGAACACCAGTGTTATCTAGTGGATTTTTGCCATCAAGAATTCTCATAAATCCTGCACATTGTGTGAAGGCTTGAGGTCCTAATCTTTTTACTTTCTTTAATTGAGCTCTTGAAGTAAAATCTCCATTTTCTTCTCTATAAGCTACTATGTTTTTAGCGATAGTTTTACTTATACCTGCTATATGCTCTAAAAGAGAATATGATGAAGTATTTAAGTCTACTCCAACGCTATTTACTGAGTCTTCAACCACTCCATTTAAAACATCTTCTAATCTCTTTTTATTTAAGTCATGTTGATATTGTCCTACCCCTATACTCTTAGGATCTATCTTCACTAACTCTGCAAGTGGATCTTGTAATCTTCTACCTATAGATATGGCACCTCTTATTGAAACATTTATATCTGGGTGTTCTTCGTTAGCAAGCTCAGATGCAGAATAAACAGATGCTCCAGCTTCATTTACAATTATATATTGAACTGGTCTATCTATTTCTTTTATCATATCTGAAACTATCTTTTCTGATTCTCTTGAACCTGTACCATTTCCTATTGCTATGATATCTACATTATGCTTTTCTATTAGCTCTTTTAACGTCTTTTTTGTACCTTCTACATTGTTTTGAGGCTCAGTTGGATAAACAGTAGTATAATCTAATAACTTACCATTTTTATCAACTACAGCAATTTTACACCCTGTTCTAAATGCAGGGTCAAATCCCATAACAACCTTATCTTTTACTGGTGGTTGAAGTAATAAACTCTTTATATTTTGTCCAAATACACTTATAGCACGTTCTTGGGCTATTTCTGTAAGGTGATTTCTTATTTCTCTTTCAATCGAAGGGAATATTAATCTTTTATAAGAATCATCTATTGCATTAACTATTTCTTCTTTATTTTTAAAGTTACTGTTATTTACATATTCATTTACTATGTGATTTATTACTTTATCGTTGTTTATTTCTAGCTTAACTCTTAAGAAATCTTCTTTTTCTCCTCTGTTTATTGCTAGTACTCTATGAGGTGCTATACTTTTTACACCTTCACTATATTCATAATACATATCGTATACTGATTTTTCATCTTTAGTATTTTTAGTAACAATAACACCTTCTCTTAAGGCAATATCTCTAATGTATTTTCTTATTTTAGCATCATCAGAAACAATTTCAGCTATAATATCTTTTGCCCCTTTTAAAGCATCTTCTACAGAATTCACTTCTTTTTCTTCATTTATGTAGTTGCTTGCTTCCACTTCTATACTTGCTATATTTTCCTTAAGTATTGATAATGCTAAATTTTCTAATCCTTTTTCCTTTGCAATAGTTGCTCTTGTTCTTTTCTTTTGTTTATATGGTGCATAAATATCTTCAACTTCTTGAAGTGTTTTTGCCTTTTCTACACTTTTAGTTATTTCCTCTGTAAGCTTTCCTTGCTCTTCAATAATTCTTAATACGTCTTCTTTTCTACTTTGTAGGTTTCTTAAATATATAAGTTTATCGTAGAACTCTCTTAAAGTTACGTCACTCATTTCACCTGTAGCTTCTTTTCTATATCTAGCTATAAAAGGTATTGTATTACCTTCATCTATAAGTTTGATAGTATTTTCTATCTGGCTATCTCTAAGGTTAAATTCATTTTTTAAAATCTCATTTATATTCATAATCTACCTCTTCAAATTAGTTTTGTGTATTTGCTCAAAATAAGGCTTAAGAATAAATTCTCAAGCCCTATTGTATCTACATTTTTGCCTTATTCATTTTTAAATACTCATTTATGAATAAATCTATATTTCCATCCATTACACTATCCACATTACCAATCTCAGCATTAGTTCTGTGATCTTTAACTAGCTTATATGGTTGGAATACATATGATCTTATTTGGCTACCCCAAGTTATTTGAGAATATTTACCTTGTAAATCCTCAATCTTCTCTTTTTGTTCCAATTCTTTTAGCTCTATAAGTTTTGCCATAAGCATTCTCATAGCTCTATCTTTGTTCATATGTTGAGATCTTTCATTTTGGCACTGTACCACAACTCCTGTAGGAATATGAGTTATTCTTACAGCTGAATCAGTTGTATTTACGTGCTGGCCACCTGCTCCAGATGCTCTATAAGTGTCTATCTTTAAGTCTGATGGGTTTATTTCTACTTCTATACTATCATCTAATTCTGGAGTAATATCTATAGATGCAAAAGACGTATGTCTTTTTCCTGATGGATCAAAAGGAGATATTCTAACCATACGGTGTACTCCTTTTTCACTTTTTAGGTATCCATAAGCATTTAATCCTTCGATAAGAATAGTCGCACTTTTTATTCCAGCTTCAGGGTCCGATATAATATCTAAAAGTTTAACTTTATATCCTTTACCTTCGCCCCATCTTATATACATTCTAAGAAGCATTTGAGCCCAATCCTGAGCATCTAAACCACCGGTTCCTGCATTTATTGATAATATAGCATTATTTTTATCATACTCTCCGCTTAAAAGAGTTTTAATTCTCATGTTATCAATATCTTTTTCAAGCTTGCTTATAGAATTTTCTATTTCTTTCTCCATAGAATCGTCATTTTCTTCTAATCCAATTTCTATTAGAATCTCGATTTCTTCTAAGGCTTCTTTTAACTTTTCATATTCTTCTACTATTTCTTTTAATGATTTATTTTCTTGAAGCACTTTTTGTGCAGCTTCATTATCATTCCAGAAATCTTGTTTACTCATTTTCTCTTCATATTCATCTATTTTTTGTAATAATGAAGCTATGTCAAAGAGAAACCCTCAATTCTTCTATATTTGAAGACATTGTCTCCATGCTGTTTCTATACTCTTGTATGTTTAACATTTAAACCTCCAAACTATTTACCACAACACTTCTTATACTTCTTCCCACTTCCACATGGACAATCATCATTTCTTCCTATTTGATCATCCTTCTTAACAGTCTTGTTAGCAGGCTCATTTTCTGAGTTAGAAGATAGATGTTCTACATCTATAACCTGTTTTCTTTCTACAGGTTGTTCTATTGTTATGTTAAATAGATATCTTACTGTATCTTCTTGAATATGTTTTGTCATTTCGTCGAACATATCAAAACCTTCCATTTTGTATGCTACAACTGGGTCTTGTTGACCTATCGCTCTAAGACCAATACCTTGACGTAATTGATCCATCGCATCTATATGATCTATCCAATGGCTATCAACAGATTGAAGAAGTATAACTCTTTCTACTTCTCTCATTCTATCAGATCCTATACCTTCTTCTTTAGCCTTGTATATCTTCATTGCTACTTCATAAGTTTTTTCAATTATTTCTGATGTACTAAGTTTTTCCATATCAGGGATTTCTATGCTTCCTTTTGGTAAGAATAATCCATATAGATATCCTTTGAATCCATCTATGTCTACTACAGAGTTTTCATCAGTATAAACACTAGCTGCACCTTCTATTAATGCATGAATCATATTTTCTACTTGCTCTTGTAGGTTTTCACCTTCTAGAACACGTCTTCTCTCAGCATATATTATTTCTCTTTGCTTATTCATTACATCATCGTATTGAAGTACATGCTTTCTTATACCGAAGTTTTTACCTTCTACTTTCTTTTGTGCACCTTCTATAGATTTACTTAATATCTTATGCTCTATTGGCATATCATCTTCTAAACCTATTTTTTCTACTACTCCAGAAATTCTTTCACTACCGAATAATCTCATAAGATCATCATCTAATCCTATGTAGAATCTTGAGCTACCTGGGTCTCCTTGACGACCAGCACGTCCTCTTAACTGGTTATCTATTCTACGAGACTCATGTCTTTCTGTACCTATAATAGCTAAACCACCTGCATTTCTTACTTGCTCTTGTTCTTCTTCTGTTTGTGCTTTGAATTTGCTATATAATTTTTCGTATTCAGCTCTAGCTGCAAATATCTCTTCATTTCCTTCTTGTTCTAGACCTTCTAATGGTGAATCTACTCTATTTATTACAGCTTCATCATAACCTAATCTCTTCATTTCTTTCTTAGTTAAGAAAGTAGGATTTCCTCCTAGAACGATATCTGTACCACGACCTGCCATGTTAGTCGCTATTGTAACTGCTCCTAATCTACCAGCTTGTGCTATTATATCTGCTTCTTTATCATGATGCTTTGCATTTAATACTTCATGCTTTATTCCTTTTCTTTTTAATAAAGCTGATAATAATTCAGATTTTTCTATTGATACTGTACCTACTAGTACTGGTTGCTTAACCTTACTTCTCTCTACGATATCTTCAACAACAGCGTTGAATTTACCCATTTCATTTTTATAAACTGCATCAGCCAAGTCTTCTCTTAAAATTGGTTTGTTAGTAGGAATTTGTACAACATCCATTCTATATATTGCTTTAAATTCTTCTTCTTCTGTTTTAGCAGTACCTGTCATACCCGAAAGTTTATTGTACATTCTGAAGTAATTTTGGAATGTTACTGTTGCTAGGGTCTTAGATTCTCTTTGTATTCTTAATCCTTCTTTAGCTTCTATTGCTTGATGTAGACCTTCTGAGTATCTTCTACCAAACATAAGTCTTCCTGTAAATTCATCTACTATTACTATTTCTCCATCTTTATCAACGTAATCAACATCTCTCTTCATTATCTTATGAGCTTTTAATGCTTGATTTATATGGTGGTATAGCTCCATATGTACTACATCTGTTATATTTTCAACATTGAAATAAACTTCTGCTTTTTGTATACCTGATTCAGTTAATGAAACCGACTTTTGTTTTTCATCTATCTCAAAGTTATCTGGCTTTAAAGTTAATGCAAATGTATTAGCATCTGCATATAGATGAGTTGATTTATCTCCAGGTCCTGATATTATAAGAGGAGTTCTAGCTTCATCTACTAATATAGAATCGACCTCATCCACTATTGCATAATTTAGTTCTCTTTGAACCATTTGTTCTTTATGTATAACCATGTTATCTTTTAGGTAATCAAACCCATATTCATTATTTGTACCATAAGTTATGTCACATGCATATTGCTCACGTCTTACTTTAGGATTTTGTCCATGAACAATTACCCCTATAGTCATTCCTAAGAATTCATAAAGTTTAGCCATTTGCTCTTTATCACGCTTTGCTAAGTAATCATTTACTGTAACTACATGTACCCCTTTACCTGTAAGAGCATTTAAATATACCGGTGCTGTTGCAACTAATGTTTTACCTTCACCAGTCTTCATCTCTGCTATTCTACCTTGATGAAGAACAATCCCCCCTATTAGCTGAACTCTATACTGTCTCATACCTAATGTTCTTCTAGATGCTTCTCTAACTACTGCAAAAGCCTCTGGTAATATATCATCTAAAGTCTCACCGTTGTTTAATCTTTCTTTAAAAATGTTAGTCATATTTTTAAGTTCAGCATCATTCATCGCCTCAAATTTAGGTTCTAATGAATCTATACTATCAACGATTTTATTGAACTTTTTTAATTCTTTTTTATCTGCCATGTTAAATAAATTATCTAGAAAACCCATGTTCAACATCTCTCCTCGCGCAATTATTATACTATTATACATTTTACCATAAATATGCTACATTTAATACAATAAAAGAATATAGCAATCCCTAGGCAATATTAAGCCTTCGCTAGGTTGATAGCTATATTAAATAAAGCTATATGGTAAATAAACAGAAACAAATATATGGTGTTGCTAAAATAAAGCATACCCTTAATTAGGTTACTAACTTTCTCTCCTACAATAACCATCAAAATTGATAAAATTATAGTAGGTAATACAATTTTAATCACAATAAACATAATACTACTATATTGATATATATAATCTAATATAATATTTTCTTCTATATAAAATCCATTTTTTAACCCTATGTATGTTGCGATACCATCAAATATGTTTAAAAATATAAGTATTAAAAATCCATTATATATACTGCATCTTTTTTGTAAGTTTTCCATTATATCCACCTCAAATAAACTTTATTATGGTTAATATAATGGTATTATTTTACTATTTTCATACCTATTACTCACAAGTATGATTAATTATTTAAAAAGACTACATCATTATTACTATATTTTATACTAAAGTATAATTATATGTATTATTGCTTCCAACTTAAAAAGCTACTGATATATTTAAATATCAATAGCTTTGTTATTTTAATATTCAAATTTCTATTCGTGTTCTATTATTCCATAGCCACCATTTTCTCTTTTATAAACTATAGATATTTCATCAGTATCTATATTTCTAAACATATAGAAGTCATGTTCTATAAGTTCCATTTGTAGCACTGCTTCTTCTGGACTCATAGGTTTCATATCAAACTTCTTACGTCTTTCTATTACTATTTCTTGATCGTTATCATCGTAATCTTCCACATTATGATCTAATGATTCAGCATCATTAAATCTAATGCTTTCATTACCTTGATGTCTATCTTGTAATCTATTTTTATATTTTCTTAATTGCTTATTTAATTTATCATATACAACATCTATAGCAGCATATAGATTTTCTTCACTATCTTCTGCTCTTACTATAGGTCCACTTATAGGTATTATTGTGACTTCTACTTTTTGTCTAGATTTTTTTGCACTCACTGTAACTTTTACTTCTGTTTCTGGATGAATGTAATAATCTAATCTACCTATCTTTTCTTCTATAGCATTTTTTATTCCATCTGTTAAATCTAATTGCTTTCCAGATATTATTATTTTCATAAGAACATCTCCCTTCAGTTATACCAGTATAAAGAAGTTTATACTTTATAAATATATTCTTCGTTCTATCATCAAATCCTTTAATTTTATTGTTTACTTTTATAAATCATTATATTCAACTAAAAGAAGTTTATTTTTTCTTTATTTCTTACTATTTATTCATAATATGTGGATTAATATTAACACAATAGCCTGTGGATAATGTGGATAAAATTGTTAATAAGTATATATACACTGTATTTTTAGCCATTTATAAACTTTACACTATCCACAAATATCACCATACATTGTTATTAATTTGTGTATTTATGTCATAATTTAATATTTTTTTGTAAAAAAAAAGCACCTATTAGGTACTTTTATAATATCTAGCTGACCTGGTTTTTGACCCCACACTCGCCTACTGGAGGGTTCGCTTGGGTTCGCCGCACTACTAACTCTCTCGATTTTGTATCGGTAGGTCTTACTTCTAAGCCGCACCATGATCATTAACTCAATTTTTAGCGTTAACTTACGTGGATCCCTTTGCCTGCGACTGGCTTGGACTTTCAACCACAGACCTAAATATTACTTATCTATTCTAATATTTTAATGCAAATATGTCAATAGTAATTTATTGCATTAAGTAGCATCACTATTTTTAGTCAAAAATGTCATTACAAATACTTGGTTTATACCATTTAATTTTAACAGTTTTGATATTTCATTTACCGTTGAACCTGTAGTAAATATATCATCTATTAATAATACATTTTTATTTTCTAGGTTATATATATTCTTATTTGCCTCGAATACATTTTTCAATTCTTGTGTTCTTTGTTCTTTATTTAAACTATAAAGCATCCTAGTATATTTTTTTCTACTAATACAATCAATAACTTCTATATCTGTTAATTCACTCAAATACCTAGCTATTTTTTGTGCTTGATTAAAGCCTCTTTTTCTAAGTCTTTTCTTATGTAGTGGTACAAATAATATATAATCAAATTTAATATACTCTATGCTTAATTTTTCATATATTATAGATGCAATATACCTACTCATATAGGTTTTATTATTATATTTTAAACCTAATATTATCCTTTTACTTATATCGTTGTATTCGATACAAGATATAGCTTTATCAAAATAAAAGTTTTTCTTTAAGCAATAATTACATCCTTCTATATGCTGTTCTTCTAAAATATTATTAATTATTGGCTTTCCGCACTTAACACAACCATCCTTAATAAAATGTAACTCCTCAAAACAGCTTTTGCACATAGAATAAGTATTTATCTTTTTAATCGGTTTATCACAAATTATACAGCTTATATTTTCGGGATAGATAAAATCTATAAGTTCACTAATGACTTTTTTTATTTTAATAACAATCCTTCCTCTTTAAATTTATTAAGTTTATATGCTAAATTGGAATATCTGTCATTTGTTCTATTATTTTTAATCATATACTCTAAGTACTTTACATCTCCTACTAGTACAACTAGTTTTTTTGCTCTTGTTACAGCTGTATATAATAAATTACGGCTTAACAGCATTGGTGGAGCCCAAGTTATTGGTATAACAACTACAGGAAACTCACTACCTTGGCTCTTGTGTATTGTGGTACAAAAACTATGATCTAATTCGTCTAGTTCATCATACCCATAAGATACTATTTTAGTTCCATCAAATAGCACATACACTGTTCTCTTGTCTTTGTCTATATGATAGATATATCCAATATCACCATTGTATATACCTTCTCCACTTTCTGACTTGTCTTCATTTTCCCATTTTTTAGTGTAGTTATTTTTTATTTGCATAACCTTATCGCCAACCCTAAATATTCTTTTTGCGAAAGTTTCCTCTACCTTAAATTTTCCAGGTTGGTTAAGATGCTTTTGTAATTCATTATTTAAGTTAGTGACACCTAAATCTCCTTTTCTCATGGAAGCTAGTATTTGAATATCTTTAAGCTTATCTACTTTATAAAATTTAGGTAGCCTTTCATTTACTAATCCTATTATCTCCTCCATGATTTCTTCATTGGTAGATTTTCTTATAAAGAAGAAATCTTTTCCCTTTGTATTTAAATGAAGAGGTTGACCGCTATTAATTCTATGTGCATTGACAACTATCATACTCTCTTGAGCTTGTCTGAATATCTCATTTAACCTAACTACTTTTATTATATTTGAATCAATAATATCCTTAAGTACATTTCCTGCGCCTACTGATGGAAGCTGATCACTATCTCCAACTAATATTACCCTAGTCCCAGGCTTTATAGCTCTCAGCAAACTATACATAAGTAATATATCTACCATAGATACTTCATCTACAATTACTACATCTGCTTTAATAGGATCTTCTTCATCCTTTAAAAAAGACAATTCTTCACTATCTGTTGCATATCCCATCTCAAGAAGTCTGTGTATAGTTTTTGCTTCTTTTTGAGATGTTTCACTCATCCTTTTAGCCGCCCTTCCTGTTGGAGCTGCTAAAAGTACCTCTTTATCATTATTTTCAAAAATCTTAATAATTGTATTTATTGTAGTTGTCTTACCTGTACCAGGACCACCGGTTATAACTACTACACCACTATTTATAGCTTCCTTTACAGCTAAAGCTTGATTTTGTGCTAGTTTAATATCTTCTTCTTTTTCAACTCTTCTAATTTCTTCGTCTATATCTATATTCAAATCATCTATTTCACATTGTGACAACTTAATTATTTGTTTGCAAACTCCATTCTCAGACATATAATACGGTAATAAATATGTTAGTATTTCATTGCCTTTTTTTTCTATATGAATTTTTTGATCATAGGCTAATCCCATAATACATTCTTCTATTATAGGAGCTTCTACTTCTAATAATTTTGATGCGTCTTGGATCAGTATGTTTTTAGGTAAATATGTGTGTCCATTGCTTAAAGATTGGCTTAAAGTAAATAAAATACCTTGCGAGATTCTGTCTTTAGAATATTTATCTATTCCAATTTTATTTGCTATATTGTCAGCTATTTTAAAACCAATTCCCCTTATATCTTCTGCTAGTTTATATGGGTTTTTACTTATTACATCTATAGCTTTATTTTTATATTTTTTATATATTTTCAAACAATAATTAGGAGTTATACCATATGGTGATAGCTCAATAATTATATTCCTAAGTTCCCTATTTTCTTCATAGCTCTTAACAATTTGCTTTACTTTCTTATTTCCTATACCTTCAACTTCTTCTAGTCTTTCTGGCTGATTTTGTATTATGTCTAGGGTATTTACTCCAAACTTATCTACTATCCTCTTTGCCATTTTCTCGCCTATTCCATGTATCATTCCAGATGATAAATAAACATAAATTCCTTCTAATGAAGTTGGCGTTACTGGCATGAATTTATTAACTTCAAACTGCGTCCCATAAACTTTATGGTTTATCCATTTACCTTCTACCTCTATACTTTCTCCTACTGATAATGTTGGCATACATCCTACAATGACAACTTCATCCTTAGAATTTGCTAAATGAGCTATAGTATATCCGTTATCTTCATTTTTAAATACTATATCACTTATCATTCCTTCAATTCTTTCCATATATATTCTCCTACAAACAAATAATGCTTCTATATTATTACTCTTAATTTGTAATTATTATACATTTTATAAGCAATAAAATAAAGAGGCTGAAAAAATTCAGCCTCTTAAAAAATTATTGTCCTAGTGCTTCTTTTTTTAATGTTTCTGCTTTATCAGTTCTTTCCCATGGTAAGTCTATATCAGTTCTTCCAAAGTGTCCGTAAGCAGCAACATTTTTGTACATAGGCTTTCTTAAGTCTAAGTCTCTTATTATTGCACCTGGTCTTAAATCAAAGTTTTTATTTACTAATTCTACTAATAATTCTTCTGAAACCTTTCCTGTTCCAAAAGTATCTATAAATATAGATAATGGCTTAGCTACACCTATTGCGTAAGCTAATTCTATTTCACACTTATCTGCAAGTCCTGCAGCAACTATGTTTTTCGCTACATATCTTGCAGCGTAAGCTGCTGATCTATCAACCTTTGTTGGATCTTTTCCTGAGAATGCTCCTCCACCATGTCTAGAGTATCCTCCGTAAGTATCTATTATTATTTTTCTTCCAGTAAGACCTGTATCTCCTTGTGGTCCACCTACAACGAATCTTCCTGTTGGGTTGATGTATATTATAGTTTCTTCATCAAGTAATTCGCAAGGTATAACAGCTTTTATTACATGCTCTATTAAGTCTCTTCTTATTGTTTCATTATCAACTTCTTCTCCGTGTTGAGTTGATATAAGTATTGTATGAACTCTAACTACTTTGTTTCCATCGTATTCAACTGTAACTTGAGTCTTTCCATCTGGTCTTAAGTATTCTAGCGTTCCATTCTTTCTAACTTCTGTTAATCTTCTTGCTAATTTATGAGCTAAAGATATTGGAAGAGGCATTAATTCCGGAGTTTCATTACATGCGAATCCGAACATTATACCTTGGTCTCCAGCTCCTACTTTTTCTATTTCATCTTCTGTTTGTTCACCGCTTCTATTTTCTAAAGCTTCGTCAACTCCCATTGCTATATCTCCAGATTGCTCATCTATAGAAGTTATTACTGCACATGTGTCACAGTCAAATCCATACTTCGCTCTATCATATCCTATCTCTCTTACAGTTTCTCTAACTAACTTTGGTATATCTACATAAGTATTAGTACTTATTTCACCTGCTACAAGTACTAATCCTGTAGTAACTGTAGTCTCGCAAGCAACTCTTGCTGATGGATCGTTTGTTAATAATGCATCTAATATTGCATCTGATATTTGGTCACATATTTTATCTGGATGACCTTCTGTAACTGATTCTGACGTAAATAAATGTCTTGCCATAATATTTTCCTCCTAAATATATAAATAATTTAATAATCTATATTTTACCTTATGTTAAGAGTACTTAATTTTCTTATACAAATAAAAAAACCTCTTCTACTTTAAGAAGAGGTTAATTAGCATAGTATATTTATATTAATTAACTAACCTCATCTCTCAAGATTTTCATCTTGTAGGATTTAGCACCTTTTCCCAAATATGGGTGGTTGCTGGGCTTCACAGGGCCTGTCCCTCCGCCACTCTTGATAAGGTAATCAAGATTTATATTCTATTTTGTTTATCACTAAAATCTATGTTACTATTTTTTTATTTACATGTCAATACCTATTTATTTTTCTTATTTCTTATTACATATATACCTCAAATCATTCAATACTTTAAGTTCTATAAAGAGTATACCCTACATAAATATAAATATAATTCTCAGTTTTACAGTAAGGCTTTATTGATTTTTTATGTATATATTTAAATTTAATAGTCATTTTTACTAAGCATAAATATTAATTATCATAAAAATTAAAATCTAAGTACAGGTATTATTTTAACGCATATTAAATATGGTTCTTTTTTATACTGTGATTTCATATATTTTCTTGAAGGGGGTGTTCCTATGTATTTAGCCAAGATAAATTATAAAAAAGAAAATGTGGTTCAAGCGTTAAGCTTGACACTTAAAGATATAATCGATGAAAATACTGTAGTTGTTTGTATAGGAACAGATCGAGCTATAGGTGATGCTCTAGGACCTTTAGTTGGGACCATGTTAAAAAATAGTGATTTTAAATATCCTGTTTACGGTACACTAGATAACCCTATTCATGCTTTAAATATATATGAATCTATAGACTATATTAAAGACACTCATACTAATGGTAACTTCTTGGCTATAGATGCCTGTTTAGGATCAAAAAATAATATAGGCAATATACAAATAAGAAAAGGCCCTATTCTGCCTGGAAAAGGTGTGGGCAAGAAACTCCCTCAAATAGGTAACTATTCAATTGTAGGCATAGTAGATAAGATTGATGAAAATAATAAATTTTCATTTAATAATGTAAGACTTAGTTTCATTCTAGAATTAGCAGAAACTATAGCCTTATCTTTACTGCTTGCTACTTAAGATTCTAAATCAAAATACAATGTCAGACTATTTATTAACTTACTCTCCTTCATTATATAAAAAAAGTCCTATAAAAATAGGACTTTTTTTATATTATTTTCTTCTTCTTTTAAATGTTCCACCCGTTTCAAGTAGATCTAGAGAACCTAATGCACTTCCAGTTCCTTTTGCAACACAAGATAAAGGTTCATTAGCTAATAAAACCTTGATTCCTGTACTTTCTTCTATTCTCTTATCTAACCCGTATAATAAAGAACCTCCACCTGTCATTATTATACCAGTGTCACTAATATCTGCTGCTAATTCTGGTGGTGTCTTTTCAAGCACTGTGTGAGCTGATAAAACTATTTGATGAACACATTCTTCTAAAGCTTCTAATATTTCCGATGACCCTACTGTCATTGATTCAGGTAATCCAGTAACTAAATTTCTACCACTTACCTTCATATATTTTTCTTCTTCTCTTTTGAATGCCGTTCCAATTTCTATCTTAATCTTTTCCGCACTTCTTTCACCTATAAGTAGATTATGTTGCTTTCTCATATATCTAACTATAGCTTCGTCAAATTTATCTCCACCGATCTTTATTGATTCGCTTACCACAGCTCCTCCTAAAGATATTACAGCTATATCGGCAGTTCCTCCACCTATATCTATTACCATGCTACCATTAGGTTGAGAAATATCTACTCCTGCCCCTATTGCCGCTGCTATAGGTTCTTCAATAATATATACTTCTCTAGCTCCAGCTTGTCTTGTAGCTTCTTCTACTGCTCTTTTTTCTACCTCAGTAACTCCTGTAGGTACACATACCATTATTCTTGGCATGAAGAATCTTCCAAATCCTCTTTTATCTACTACTTTATCAATAAAGTACTTTAACATCTTCTCTGTTACATCGTAATCCGAAATCACACCATCTTTTAGTGGTCTTATTGCCACTATGTTTCCTGGTGTCCTTCCTATCATTTTTCTAGCTTCTGATCCTACTGCCAGAACAGAATTTGTATTTTTCTCTATCGCTACAACAGATGGTTCCTCTAATACAATTCCTTTTCCGTTAACATATACAAGTACATTAGCCGTTCCTAAATCTATACCTATGTCAGCTCTAGCCATTTTTCCAACTCCTTTTTGCATTAAAATTTATCTAAACGATTACATATAGTTAATTACTCCTATTATACAACATATACAAAAACAGTATTTTAGTCAAGAAAAAAATGTAGGTATTAACCTACATTTTCCTCAGTTCCTTTTTCATATTTTAGCTTAGTAGCCATGCCACCCCTTATATGTCTTTCGGATTTATTTTTTTCTAAAACCATCTTAACTTCTTTCGCAAGAGATGGATTTATTTCCTCTAATCGTTCTGTAACATCTTTATGGATTGTACTTTTGCTAACTCCAAAGGTTTTAGCCGTTTGTCTTACTGTAGTATTTTTTTCTAAAATATATTTTGCTACAACTATGGCTCTCTCTTCTATATGCGATCTCAAAACTTCCCCCCCTCACATACTAGCCTTAATGATATATATGTGATTTGGCAAAAAAATATAACAGACTTAATCAAATTGATTAAGTCTGTTATATTTTTTTTATTTAATTAAACTCATTGGGTCTATTGACTCCGCGCCTTTAAACGCTTGCACATGAACATGTACTTCTTCTTCACTTTCTACAGCGGAAGAGTTACCTACTTTACCTAAACTTTGTCCTTGTTTTACTTTATCCTCTTTCTTAACTAAAACATTTTTATCTAGGTTTGAATAGATTACAACTACATCATTATCATATGATACTTTTACTGACATACCATATTTATCATCATTAAATACATCTACAACTGTACCATCAAATAATGATTTGATTTCTTGTCCATTGTCTGCACTTACATCTAAACCTTTATGTACTTCCCATACGTCTAAAGTTTTTGAATAACTTGGTTCTTTATCAGAGTATTCTCTTGTTACCTTATTACCTATAAAACTTAATTTTGATTTATCATTTGTACTTGCTGATTTTTCCTTAGCTTTTTCTAAATTTTCTTCTGTTTCTGTTGCAGTTGGAATTGCACCATCTTTATCATCTTGTATTAAATGTAATTCATCTTCCTTATCTTTGTTTGTAAGATCGTTTGAAGCTAAATTATCTACTCTTTTGCTTGTAAACCAAACTCCACCTATAGCGACTAAACAAACACATACAAATAAAGCCAAATAAAAACCATCTTTTTCTAATAGTTTTTTCTTCATACAGCACCTCCGAAATATATTTATGTATTTGTATTGTTGTCTCGTATTTCTATTTTTATACATTTTATGTATATTTTTGTATGTATAATTTGGTTATTTTTAATAAAAAATCTGATTTGCTTCAATAATGATATTCTCTTCTTTTTTATACAAGAAAAAGAGCCTTTAAAATTCTCTAAAGGCTCTTTATATAAAGTTCTAGTATAAGTCTTTAATTGTAGTTCCTGTATAATAATGACCTAAGATTTCATAATATAAATATCCATCTTGAGCCATACCTTCTGCTCCCCATTGACTCATCCCTACACCATGACCATATCCTTTAACAACAAAATCTATGTAATCCTTTTCAAAGCTTATTTCAAAATTCGCAGAATTCAAATTAAAAAGACTTCTTATATCTCTTCCTGTAAGCTCTTTATTGCCTACCTTTATCTTTTCAACTGCTCCACCTGTACTATTTTCAGTTATACTAATTTGACTACTTAAATTATTTTCATCTATAGTAATGCCTGCATAACTTTTCTTAAGAGCACTAACAAAATCCTTATTGCTTATTTTAAGTGTTGAAACATACTTTGGTGAGTATTTATCATATGGACTATCTACAGATTGTAAATATGTATATTTATCAGAAAATACCTCTTCACTATTTTCTGTTTTACCTGATGATGTTGAAAAGTATAGAGGAAGTATTGGCTTATCTTCATATGTTGTGATTTGACCCTTTGTTTCATCTACTGCTTGCTTAATTTTAGCGTAGGAAGTTTTCATCCACTCTTCACCTTTAGACTTTGCTAAAGTCTCATAGCTTTTATATTCTTGACAATGAGTGTAATCAGTACATACAACCGAATTACTATGTTTAGCTGGATTTCCACTTGCTTGCTTATACATTACATAGGTTCTAGCTGCAACAGCTTGTGCTTTTAATGCTTCTATATCAAACTCAGATGGCATTTCCCCTGATAATACACCATATAAATAGGTCTCTATATCCATAGCCATATCTTTCTTGGTTTGAGCATTGTAGATGTTTATTACTGGAGGTTCTTTATCTACAGTATCGTAGTTTATAACCTCTTTGGTAGGCTTTTTTATTATATTAGAAGTAGTCTTTTCTTTATCTATTGCTTCAATACTTCTGTATGATACTACACTTATTAATATAGGTATAGCAATACAGGATAATACTACGGTTCCCAAAACAACTAAAGGGTTCTTCATATACATTTTCCTCCTTGGTATCAACCTTGTCCTTAAAGTATATGAACAACCCTGTTATATTATTACATTAATATTAGTCTTCTATTATTTCTATATTACCGCCTAAAGCAGTTATTTTCTTATCTATATCAACATATCCTCTTTGAATGTGATATATTTCGCCTATTTGAGTTTCTCCCTCAGCTATTAGACCACATAATATTAATGCAGCCCCTGCTCTTAAATCTGTAGCATTTACTTTCGCTCCGTGTAATTGTTCTACACCATTTACTACAGCACTTCTTCCTTCTATCTTTATGTTAGCTCCCATTCTATTGAATTCAGCCACATGCATAAATCTATTTTCAAATACAGTTTCTATTACTACACCTGTACCATTTGCTATTGTTAACATAGCCATAAATTGAGCTTGAACATCTGTAGGGAATCCTGGGTGTGGTAAAGTCTTTATATCTATAGGCTTTACAACTTCTGGCCCAATTACTCTTACAGCATTGTCCATCTCTATTATTTCACAACCAGCTTCTTTTAATTTAGCCACTACTGGCTTTAAATGCTCTAGCATTACATTTTCTACTACTATATCACCTTTAGTCATAGCTGCTGCTACCATGTATGTTGCTGCTTCTATTCTATCAGGTATTACAGTATGCTCTGCACCTTTTAATTCTTTAACACCTTTTATTTTTATAGTGTTAGTTCCAGCTCCCTTAACATTAGCTCCCATTTCATTTAAGAAGTTTGCTAAGTCTACTATTTCTGGTTCTTCTGCTGCATTTTCTATTATTGTTGTCCCTTCTGCAAGAGCAGCTGCCATCATTATGTTTTCTGTAGCTCCAACAGATGGGAAATCTAAGTATAACTTTCCTCCAACTAACTTTTCAGTTGTAGCTTCAACAAATCCATGATCCATTTCTACTTTTGCACCTAAACATTTAAATCCTTTAAGATGTAAATCTATAGGTCTAGTTCCTATAGCACATCCTCCTGGCATAGATATCTTCGTATTATTAAATCTAGCAAGTAATGGTCCCATTACTAAGAAAGATGCTCTCATCTTTCTTACAAGCTCATATGGAGCCTCACATGTTGTTATATTACTTGCATCAACTGTTAATGTACAGTCGTTATATTCAACTTTTGCTCCTAAGTGTCTTAATAAGTCTGATATTACATGTACGTCTCTTAAGTTTGGAACTCCTTTTATCACTGATGTTCCGTTTCCTAATAATGTTGCTGCTATTATTGGTAAAACTGCATTTTTTGCTCCATCTATTTTAACACTACCTTTAAGTGGGTTACTCTTTTTAACAATTATTTTTGACATATTGCTTGCCTCTCCTCATTATTAATAATCTAGCTTTATTATAGGTGTAGCCATATATATGAGTGTTTTCTCCTCATCTTCGCTATACCTTAATCCTATATTTAAATTTATCTTATTTCCTAAGTATTCTAAGTAATTTCCGTTTAATAATTTGCTATATGCTGTTACTGATACAAAGTTGTCTTCTTGTACTCTGTCTATTTCTTCAGCACTCATATTATATAATATTTTTTCTAAAATATCATTATATTTATTTATTTGTAACTTTTTTGTGTATTCGCCAGCTATACATGTATACATTTCTAGCTGTGAAGTGTGTTTTTTTAGTGTATTTTCAATTATATTATAAATATCCACTATATTTTTATATACTTTATTGTCTAATATGTCAACCATTATGTAAGACTCATTATTATTTTTTTTATTTCCAGCTATGGAAATGCTTTTCTCTTCCGTTTTTATTTGAGCAAATACCTGCTTTTCATCATCGTTCCATTTTTCTTCCCACTTTATATCACTCTCTTCTAAGCCCATGTTGTTAATTATTTCCATGAATATATCTATCGTCTCTTCTTTTGATATATCGTAGTTTATTGTCGCATTTGCTTTTATACTGTAGAACTTAAAATCTGCCTCTGTATTATTAAATGTTTCTATGAATTTATCTTGATTATTATTTGATTTTATATCAGCGTAGGAGATAACTACTCCTATTAATATCAATATTATAAAGCTTGTAACCCACTTAATAGCTTTCATAAAAAATCCCCCTTGAAATTATCAGTTTATACTTAAATTATTGACAATTTTAAGGAGGATATACTTTATTGGTTTTTTAATTATATACTAAGCTTCTACTAAATAAGCTATTTCATTATATTTATTTTCTATATCTTCTAATATACTATCTTTTTCATCTAAGTTAGCTACATTAACAAGAGTCTTCTTTATACCTTGATCTTTTATCATATCTTGTAGCTCTATACTTTGCTTATCTTCATCATTTTCATATCTAAGAGCTGCACTTACACCTATTATTAAGTTATCAACTGGTAATCCAAATGATTTAGAATTTAATAAAGGCTTTATTAATCTATCCTGTGGACTTAACTTTCTTAATGGCTCTCTACCAACTCTTATTACGTCGTCATTTAAGTATGGATTTTCAAATCTCTTTAGTATTTTGTCTATATATTTATAATGCTTATCTGCATTAAAGTCATACTTATTTATTAGTCCATCTCCACTTTCTATCATAGCCTTCTTAACTATAACACGTATCTCATCATCTTTTATACTTTCTTCTATAGTATTAAGACCTTTTAAGTGTCCTAAATATGCTGTTATCGCATGTCCTGTATTTAAAGTAAATAATTTACGCTCTATATAAGCCATAAGGTTATCTGCTAAGTTCATACCTTCTATTTCAGGTATTTCGCCTTTAAATCCTTCTTTTTCAACATTCCACTCATAAAACTTTTCTACAGTAACATCTAATATATTGTCATTTTTTACAGGTGGTACGATTCTGTCTACTGAACAGTTAGGGAATCCTACATAAGTATTTAAGTACTCTACTTCATCAGCTTCTAAATACTTTACTACCTCATCTTTTAAAAACTTACTTGCGTAAACCGCATTTTCACATGCAATTATATTTAAGTATGCTTCTATGCCTTTTTCTTTTCTAGATTTAATTCCTTTTGCTATTGTTGGTGCTATTCTAGTTAAAATTAAAGGTCCTACAGCTGTTGTAATCATCTCAGCTTCAACAATTTCATCTATCAGTTTTTCATCCATAGAAGAAATTGCACTTATATTTTTTACTACTATATCACTACATTCAACATCTCTTACAAAAATAGTATATTGCTTGTCTTTATTTATACTTGATAGTATTTCTTCATTTACATCTGCAAATACAACATGATACCCTGAATTTGCAAGTAGTGCTCCTATAAATCCTCTACCTATGTTTCCTGCTCCAAACTGAATCGCTTTTTTCATGTTTAGTCCCCCTTAGCAAGCAAATGCTTCCATTATTTCTGCTTTAGAATTTGAATCCTTTAATCTTTCAGTTAACTCATCATCTAGAACTACTGCTATATTTGATAATATTTCTAAATGCTCATTTCCTACTCCAGCTATACCTATTATTAAATAAGCCTTTTCCCCATCAAAATCTACACCTTCTGGGAATTGTAATATTACTATACCTGATGATAATATTTCTTTTTTAGCTTCATTTACTCCATGTGGTATTGCAACACCCATACCCATAAATGTAGTCATTATTTTTTCTCTTTCTAACATTGCATCTATATAACTTTCTTTAACATATCCATTTTCAACTAACTTTTGTCCTGCCATTACTATAGCTTCTTCTTTACTTACGCTACCTAATCCTAAAAATACATTTTCCTCACATAATACTGCTTTATTTAATGAACTCATAATTATTCTCCCTTTTCTTTGTTATTGATCTATTTTTTTACTTACCTGTAATAATTTTTTTGTATAAAAGTTTAAGACTATAGTTTCTAATTTCTTTTTAGTGTCTTCTTCAGATGAACTTTTAATAATCTCTACCAATTCTTCATCTTCTATTAAGTTACTGCTTATTTCACTAAGTATCTGTCTAAGGTAATTTCTCGCTTCTGATGGAATTAACATTAATACACCGTATTCTGATGTTTCCTCAGAATCTATGACTACTTTATTTTTTAATCTTATTACTGCTAACTTTATTTCATTTATTGATTCACAGCTACAATGAAGCAAGTGCATATCAATATCTTCTATATATGGTGATGATATATTAATTCTTCTTTTTAAAGATTCTTCTATATCTAAAGCTCCTTCTTCATTATTAGAAAACTGTTTACTGCATATATTTATTAAATCTTCTAATTGATTACATTCATCATCCTTAATAAACTTAATTTCTTCAATAAATCTTAATATGTCTTTTCCCATATTCATTATTTCTAAAATATCTTCTTCATTGCTTGTTACATCAATATTTTGCTCTTCATTTTCTATTGCCATATTACGCATCTTATTTTTGGCTATGGCCCTTATAGTCTGCTGTATTAATGTTTTATCTTCCTCTCCCATAAAAGGAGTAACACATATATAATCTAAATTTGTATTTAGGTTAACTGTTGATATTATTAAATCTACTTTCTGTTTTTTTAGATATTCTTCATTAATATTTATTGCAGATATAGTACCTATAACATTTATATTGTTAAAATTCTTTTGTATTTTTGTTACTAAGAATCTAGATGTTCCTATCCCTGTTGGACAAGAAACTACAACATTAATATCTGTATTAATCATTAAGTTTCTTTCTATTGCCGAAGCTATATGCATTGTTATATATGCAACTTCAGAATCAGGAATTGAATCTAGCTCTATTACTTCCTTAAATACTTTACATATTTTTTCTACTCCCTTATAGAAGTAGCTATAGTCTCTTTTTATATCATCTAGTAATGGGTTTCTAATTATCATCCCCATACTAAGTCTTGAAATAGCAGGACTCAGATGGTTTGTAAGGTCTTTTAGTAACCTTTCATCTTTTTTAAGAGATACTTTAAACTCTTCCTCTGCTAATTCAACTATCTTTTTAGAAATATTCATAAGTTCTAGCTGATCTATATCTACTGGATTTTCACATGAGTTAAACCTTAGCTTAGCCCCTCTAATATGCATTGTTATATATCCAACTTCATCTATTGGCATTTCTAACTGGAAGTCTTCTTCAATGCCCTCAGAGATCTTTTTAGCTATTTTAAATTCTTCACTATTTGATAGCTGTTCTAAGAATTTCTGATCCATAGTTATTTTTTCACCATTTTTAATTCTTTGAAGTGCTAGAGATAGATGAACCACAAGACCTATGTAAGCGCTATCCGCTAGCTTTAAATTAAGCTGAGTAATTTCCCTAGTTAACGTTTTTTCAGTCTGTCTTATTATTGATTTATCAATTAGGTTTAACAATCTATTCTCACTAGATATCTCTATAGTCTTATTTGTAATAATGTTTTTTTTGATATTCCTAACCATTTCTAATATTTCTTTTTCATTACAGGAGTCATATATTAAATTTATATATGCTTCCCTGAAGTTTTTTTCATTACCTTCTATATAAATACCCGAGCCTGGCTTTTTAGATATTTCTAATCCAAATTTACTTAGAAATGAAGCTGCTGCTATTAAGTCATTATTTAAAGTACCTTCTGATATCTTTAAACTTTTAGTAAAGTAAAATGACTTTATTGGTTCATTTGAAGATAATAATTCTGAAAGTATAAAAAGCTTTCGCTCTTCTCGACTGTATTCTTTATCTATTTTTTCTTCTTCTAATAACTCTTTTATTAATTTTTGATTTTCTAATGATTCATTTAAGATTAATCCTACTCCTGGCTTTTTTATAAATTCAAAGTCATTTTCGTCTAACCAGTTCTCTACGCTTGCCATATCTCTTAAAACAGTCCTTGAACTTAAATTCAACTCTTGAGCTATTGCAGAGATTGTTATTGGTTTATTTATGGGATTTTGTGCTAGCAAAAGTATTATTTCTTTTTGCCTAGATGTAATCTTTTTTCTTCTCATCTTTTCACTGCCTCCCTCCTCATTAGTGACATTTTTGTATTGTAAACGTTTATATTAATTATATTATCAAAGCAAAATACCCCTATCAACTTATAGATATTGGCTTTATGTCACCATATATAGTGACATTTTTAGAAATTAGTGACATTTTATTTAAGATTAATAAATCTCCTATATTATTTATCTAAGTTATGTAAAAAATACTTATTTTTACATAACAAAAAGACTATAGCGAAATTTCGCTATAGTCTTTTTGTTATATTAATTTGATAATCTTTCAAATAATGAGTCTAAGTTTGGATCTTTTAAGAAGTTGTTTATTCCGATTACTTCTACATTAGGGTTTGATTTTACTACCCTTTCTTTTAAATTGTTATGAGTTACTACTATTTGAGTATCTGTATCTATATTATCTACTGACGTATTTGTTATTTGTATAGTTAAATCTAGGTCTTTTATTCTGTTCTTAAATCTAGATGCACCCATAGCACTAGATCCCATACCAGCATCACAAGCAAATACTATTTTGTTTATTGCGCTAACTTCTAATGCTATTGCGGCTTCTTCTGCTTTAGGTTCAACACTCTTCATATCTTTAACTTTAGCTTGAGCCTCTTCTAAAGAGTCATCTTCTCCTCTTAATGCTGCCTTCTTAACGAATGGTGCTGCTACAAAGAATGATGTTGCTGTTGCTGCTGCAACCCCCGCTAATACTGGAAGTAATTCTCCTTTTGGTGCTAATGCCATTAATGCAAATATACTTCCTGGAGATGGTGCTGCTACAAGTCCTGCTCCTAATATTGAGAATACTAAAACTCCTGCTGCTCCCCCTGCTATAGCTGCCAATATTAATACTGGATTCATTAATACATATGGGAAGTATATCTCATGTATCCCTCCGAAGAAATGTATTATCGCCGCCCCTGGAGCAGATTGCTTTATAGATCCTTTACTGAACATCCAGTAAGCTAATATTATACCAAGACCTGGTCCTGGGTTACTTTCTAATAAGAACATTATTGATTTTCCGTACTCTTGAGCTTCTGATATACCTATTGGTCCTAATATACCGTGGTTGATAGCATTATTTAAGAATAATACTTTACCAGGCTCTATGAATATTGAAACTAGTGGTAATAATCCTTTTTGAACTATTACTTGAACTCCACTTTCTATTATTGCTGTTGCTGCTACTATTGCAGGTCCTATTGCATAGAATCCTACTATTACTAGTAACATACCTATTATACCTATTGAGAAGTTATTTACTAACATTTCAAATCCTGTTGGTATCTTACCATCTACCCACTTATCGAATTTCTTTATAACCCATCCAGCAAGTGGTCCCATTGCCATTGCACCTATAAACATTGGTATATCTGCACCAACTATTACACCCATAGCTGCTATAGCACCTATAACTCCACCTCTTTGTCCAGCTACTGCTTTACCACCTGTGTAAGCTATTAGTAAAGGTAATAAATATTTTAACATTGGGTCTACTAGTCCTGCTAACTTTTCATTAGGGAACCATCCAGTTCCTATGAAACATGCTGTTATTAATCCCCAAGCTATAAATGCTCCTATATTTGGCATTACCATTCCACTTAAGAATTTACCAAACTTTTGTACTGCAACTTTTACTTTTGACTCTTCTGACTTATTCATTGTTGTTGCACTTGAATTGCTCATAATAATTCCTCCCGTATGTATTTTATATTTCGAATTTTTTTATTAGTTCATCTTATATACTAATTATAACGGGAATACATTTTCATAACAATCTTAAGAAGTCCCTTTTATGTCAGTTATTATAGTGACATTTTTACAAAAATTTAGTTAATTTTTAAACAAGTCCTATGGGCCAAAATCGTTACTATTACTACATTTAAAAGACCTTGGTTGATATCCAACCAAGGTCTTTTTGTTATATAAATATCTATATTATTCTACTGTTACTGACTTAGCTAAGTTTCTTGGCTTATCTACGTCACATCCTCTTATGTCTGCAACATGATATGCTAATAATTGAAGAGGTATAACACTTAGTATACCAGCTAACATATCATCAACGTCTGGGATGTATATTACTTCATCTGCTGCTTTTTCTACTTCTTTATTGTGTTCTTGTGCTATAGCTATAACTTTAGCTCCTCTAGCTCTAACTTCTTGCATATTTGAAACCATTTTTTCAAATAAGTCTTCTTGTGTAGCTAAAGCGATTACTGGAGTTCCTTTTTCTATTAATGCTATAGTACCATGCTTTAATTCTCCTGCTGCAAATGCTTCAGCATGAGCATAAGATATTTCTTTTATTTTTAAAGACCCTTCAACTGCTATTTGATAATCAAGCCCTCTACCTAAGTAGAATATATCTTTACTGTCTTTTAAAGTCTTAGCTATTTCTGTTACATGAGCTTCGCATCCTAATACTTCTTGAACTTTTTCTGGCATTTCTTTAAGCTTATTTATTACATCCATATATTTCTCTTTAGTTATTGTTCCTTTTTTAATAGCAAAGTCTAATGCTATCATGTAGAACGCTACTAATTGAGTAGTATATGCCTTTGTTGATGCAACAGCTACTTCAGGTCCTGCCCAAGTATAGAACACGTCATGAGATTCTCTTGCTATTGATGAACCAACAACGTTAGTTACTGATAATATTCTAGCTCCTTTAGACTTAGCTTCTCTTAAAGCTGCTAATGTATCTGCTGTTTCACCAGATTGGCTAGCTAATATTACTAATGTGTTTTCATCTACAAATGGATCACTATATCTAAATTCTGATGCTATATCAGTTATTACTGGAATTTTAGCAAATTTCTCTATAGCGAACTTACCAACAAGTCCTGCATGGTAAGCTGTACCACATGCTATTATATATACTTTATTTATTTTTTCTAAATCTTCTTTAGTCATTTTTATATCATCTAATTTTATTTCAGAGTTTTCATTTAATCTTCTTATTAAAGTTTCTCTAACTCCTACTGGTTGTTCATATATTTCTTTTAACATGAAGTAGTCATATCCACCTTTAGATGCTGATTCAACATCCCAAGTTATTTCACTTACTTCTTTTTCAACAACCTCTTTATTTGCATTTAGTATTGTTACATCTTCACCAACTATATGAACATACTCATCGTTTTCTAAGAAGTACACGTTTCTAGTATATTTTAATATTGCTGGTATATCAGACGCAACAAAGTTTTCACCTTCTCCAAGTCCTACTACTAGTGGACTGTCTTTTCTTACAGCTACTAACTCATTGTTATTATCACTACATACAACACCTAGAGCATATGCTCCTCTTAATCTTTCAGTTGTTTTATAAACAGCATCTAATAAGTTACCTTCATAGTATTTGTCTACTAAGTGAGCAACTACTTCTGTATCTGTTTGAGATAAGAACACATAACCTTCAGCTTGTAATTCTTCTTTTAATTCCATATAGTTTTCTATTATTCCATTATGAACAACAGCTATTGATTTATCCTTGTTAAAATGAGGATGAGAGTTAACATCTGATGGTTCTCCATGAGTTGCCCATCTAGTATGTCCTATACCTAATCCACCTTTTATAGGATTTTTTTCTAAATCTTCTGCAAGTATTGCAAGTCTTCCTTTAAACTTTCTTATAGATAATTCGTCTCCAGTATTTACAGCAACTCCAGCAGAGTCATATCCTCTGTACTCAAGTTTAGAAAGTCCCTCTATTAGAACTTCTGTTGCCTCTCTGTTTCCTAAATATCCAACTATTCCACACATAATTTGTGTCCTCCTAAAAAATATTATTTTAATTTATATATTTTAAGAGTTAGGTCATATAAGTTTACTTGAATTTCTCTTTGTCCACAAGATCACTCTCATGTTTTAAAGAAATTCTTCGATGGTAAACACACCGCAGAGCATCCGCCGATAATTCGATTAACTCTGACCTCGTCAACTTAGCACTTTAAAATCAAACTTTGATGTCTTTTGCTAAGTTCTGGCGCTTAGAAAGTGAATACTAAGACTATATCTTAGTATTCTACCCCTATTATCATTTTTTAATGTTAGGAATTTTTGTAACCTAATCTTAGTATTCACTTTTCAAAACTACGATAACTTTTCTTGTATAAGGTTAGCTAAGTTTGTAGCTAATTCTTTTATTTGACCTTCCTCTTTACCCTCTAACATAACTCTTACTAATGGTTCTGTTCCTGATGGTCTGATTAATACTCTTCCACATCCATCTAAAAGAGATTCTATTCTTTCGATTTCGCTCTTTATTTCAGGATATTCCATGTATCTATTTTTGTTCTCATTTTTTATTCTTGCATTAACTAATACTTGTGGGTATTGAGTCATTACTGATGCAAGTTCTGATAAAGTTTTACCTTCTTCTAATATTATTTTAGATAATACTAGTGAACTTAAAACTCCATCTCCTGTTGTTATATAGTCTAAGAATATCATATGGCCAGATTGTTCTCCGCCAAGGCTATATCCTTTTCTTTGCATTTCTTCTAATACATATCTATCTCCTACTGCAGTAGTAGCAAGATTTATTCCATGCTCTTTAGCTGCGATAGTAAGACCTATGTTACTCATAACTGTTACTACTAATGTATCTTGTGCTAATTGATTTACTTTCTTTAAATATATAGCACTTAATATCATTATATGATCGCCATCCACTATTTGTCCCTGTTCATTTACAGCAATTAATCTATCAGCATCTCCATCATAAGCAAGACCTAAATCTGCTCCGTGCTTTTTAACTGCTTCTTGTAAACTTTCTGGGTGTGTTGAACCACATTTATCGTTTATGTTGTTTCCATCTGGTGTACTATTTATTGTTATTACATTTGCACCTAATTCATCAAATACTATTGGTGCTACTTCATATGCTGCACCATTAGCACAATCTAAAACAACTTTTAGACCTTTAAAGTCTACGTTTATTATAGATTTTAAGTATTCTACATAATCTCTTTGTGCATCATGCTCATGTAATCTTCTACCTACTTCTGAGCCTACTGGATGATAATCTATTTTATCTATATCATCAATGTATTCTTCAATTTTTAATTCTACTTCATCATCTAATTTATATCCATCTTTATTAAAGAATTTTATCCCATTGTATTCAACTGGATTGTGTGATGCTGATATAACTACACCACAGTCAGCGTTATACTTCTTTGTTAAATATGCAACTGCTGGTGTTGGAACTACCCCTACTGTTATTACGTCACAACCAACAGACATTAATCCAGCAACTAATGCTGATTCAAGCATATCGCCTGATATTCTAGTATCTTTTCCAACTATAACTTTAACTCTATGGTCTCCCTGAGCTAAAACATATCCACCTGCTCTTCCTAGCTTATAAGCTAAGTCACAAGTTAATTCTGTATTGGCTACTCCTCTTACTCCGTCAGTACCAAAATATTTTCTCATGAAAAAACTCCTTTCATAGTGAAAAGCATATCTCATATAATTTATATTAAAGTATATACTATTGTGCTTGTATTAATAATTTTTACCATAGGATTATTTTAATGCACATTAAATAAAAAGACAATAGAAATATTTCTATTGTCCTTTTTTTGATATATTTTAATCTATTTAACAGCTTCTGCACCTTTTAATAAAGCTTCTTTATTTAGTGGTACAAACTTCTCTTTACTTGGACCAAAAACTTTTTTGAAAGCTTCAAGAACTGACTCAACTTCAACAGTTTTTGATAATTCTAAGTAAGCTCCAAGCATTACCATATTTGCAACTTTAGGATTTCCTAATTCGTTTGCTAGTTCATTTGCATTTATATAATAAGCTTCTACATCTTCTCTTTCAACTTTTCTTTCTATTAACGAACTATTTATTAGTACTTTACCACCTGGCATTACATCATTTTCGAATTTATCTAAAGATGGTAAATTCATTACTATTGCACAAGTAGCATCGTCTGAGATAAGTGGCGATCCAACTGGTTTGTTAGATACTGTAACAGCACAGTTAGCTGTTCCTCCACGCATTTCTGGTCCATAAGATGGTAACCAAGAAACTTCTTTTCCTTCAAGCATTCCTGCATAAGTAAGTAATTGTCCCATAGACATAACACCTTGGCCACCGAAACCTGCACATATTACTCTAGCTGTAGACATATTACTTCACCTCCCCATTTAGTTCAACATCTTTTATGTTACCTAGTGGATAATATGGCATCATGTTGTCTCTTAACCACTGAAGTGAAGCATTAGGAGATAATCCCCAGTTAGTTGGGCAAGTAGATAATACTTCAACTATTCCAAATCCTATTCCTTGTTGTTGAACTTGGAATGCTTTTTTTATAGCTTTTTTAGCTTTTCTAACATTAGCAGGAGTATCTACAGAAACTCTTTCTACAAATACAGCACCGTTAAGTGTAGCTAACATTTCACTCATTTTTATTGGGAAACCTTGAGTGTGTTCATCTCTACCTAAAGGAGCAGTAGTAGCTTTTTGACCAACTAAAGTAGTTGGAGCCATTTGTCCTCCTGTCATTCCGTATATAGCATTATTTACGAATATTGTAGTGAACTTTTCACCTCTAGCAGCAGCATGAACTATTTCTGCTGCACCTATTGATGCTAAGTCTCCATCCCCTTGATATGTAAATACTACTTTATCAGGGTGAACTCTTTTTATTCCAGTTGCACAAGCAGGTGCTCTACCGTGAGATGCTTGTTGTACGTCACAGTTGAAGTAGTTGTATGCTAAAACTGAACATCCAACTGGAGCAACCCCAATTGCATCTCCAACTACATCTAATTCTTCTAATACTTCTCCTACTAATCTATGGATTATACCATGTGTACATCCTGGGCAGTAGTGTGTTTGAGTGTCAGTTAATCCTTGAGTTTTTTTAAATACAACAGCCATTACATAGCACCTCCTGTAGATAATTCTTTCCCTACTATTTCTCTAGCTTTTTCAGCTATTTCAGATGGAGCTGGTGCCATTCCTCCAGCTCTTCCGTAGAAGTGAACTGGTAATTTACCTAGAACTGCTAATTGAACATCCTCAACCATTTGTCCCATACACATTTCTACTGTTAATATATTTTTTGCGTTATCTATTTTATTAAAAGCTTCGAATGGGAAAGGCCATAAAGTTTTAGGTCTTATTAATCCCGCTTTTATTCCTTCTTCTCTTAATATATCTATTGCACTCTTAACTATTCTTGAAGTAGTACCGTATGCAACAAATACTATTTCAGCATCTTCTGTTTTATACATTTCATACTGAACTTCATTCTTTTCTATTTCTTTAAATTTCTTATCTAATTTTATACAATGTTGCTCTAATACTTCAGGCTCTAAGTATAATGAGTTAATTACGTTAGCCTTTCTTTCTCCTTTAGTTCCAGTAGTTGCCCAATCTTTTGGTTGTAATTCTCTCTTTTTAGGAGCTTTGAATTCTACTGGCTCCATCATTTGACCTATCATACCGTCTGCTACAACCATAGTTGGTGTTCTATAGAAATCAGCTACTTCAAAAGCTTCCATTATCATATCTACAGCTTCTTGTACTGTTGCTGGTGCAAACACAGGAGTTCTATAGTCTCCATTTCCACCACCTCTAGTTGACATGAAGTAATCTGCTTGAGATGGTTGGATACTTCCTAATCCTGGGCCCCCTCTTGTTACGTTAAGTACAACGCAAGGTAGCTCAGCTCCTGCTGCATAAGTTATACCTTCTTGCTTTAATGCAACCCCTGGTGAAGATGAAGAAGTCATAACTCTTGCTCCAGCTCCTGCTGCTCCATAAACCATGTTTATTGCTGCAACTTCTGATTCTGCTTGAACAAAAACTCCATCTACCTTAGGTAGCTCTCTTGACATATATTCTGGAACTTCGTTTTGTGGTGTTATTGGGTAACCGAAGAAATATCTACAACCTGCTTCTATAGCAGCTTTTCCAAATGCTTCGTTACCTTTCATAAGTATCTTAGCCATTAAAAATCCCCCTTTTTATATGAATACTATTTCTCTTATAATTACATTCTCTCTACAGTTATAACCTCATCTGGACACATAGTTGCACAATTTGTACATCCTATACATTTTTCCATTTCTAATACTGTTGCAGGGCTATATCCTTTTTTGTTTATTATACCTTGGTCTATTGTTACAATGTTTAGTGGACAAGCTTCAACACATAATCCACACCCTTTACAACGGTCTTGATTAAAAGATACTTTTCCTTTTGCCATTAACCCAAGCCTCCTTAAAATTTGTATATATTTGAGCTCAAACTACATCCAGTCTTCTCTCATAAAAAGCTTTATCGGGAATATTTCACCCTCTAAATCCTTTGGTAACTCATCAACTAGATGTTCTAAACATACAACATACTTTATCGGTATATTACATTGTTTAGATACTTCTTTTGCTATATCTTGGCCTTTTAACACATCTTCTATAGTTGTTGATCTAATAAGATGAGTGTTATTTATAAGACCTGTTACCTTTAGTTTAGATGATTTCTCAATTGCTTTTATATGTTCAATGACTTCATTTGCAGTCTGAGTTTGCTCCCTATTTGCATTTACAACACAAAACATATCATAGTCATCTTCTTTTATTAAATGACTAAATCTTCCCATTACTCTAGCTCCTACATTGTCTCCACCCACATCAATAACACAATTATATGTATTATCACTTATCGGTGTCATTACTTGAGCAGAAACTGATGGTAAATCCAGTGTTGGTGCATTAATTGAACTATCTATAGGTAGTATATCTAGAGATTTAAGTAATTCTTTTTTCTCTCTAGTCCTAAAATATACGTTAACTACATCTAGGTCAGCCAATGCAACTTTACCTGTAACCATGCTTCTTAACTTTGTTACATAATTTATAGAAAATTCACTTTTGCCACTTCCATAATGCCCTATTATTATTCTGATTCTTTTGTCATTAGTTATCATTGGTAAATTTTCGCCTCTTCTTCTCCACTTAATACTCTAAGCCCACCTTGAGCTAAAGCTATCATTTCGTCTTCACCTGGATAAACTCTTACTTCGCTTATAAAACTAACTCTATCTTTAATATTATTTGTAACTAAGCTAGAATAAGCAATTCCTCCAGTTAGTAATATTGCATCTACTTTTCCTTTTAATGCTGCTGCACAACTTCCTATTTCCTTGCTTACTTGATAAACCATTGCTTCGTGAATTAGTTTTGCTTTTTCATCACCCTCATTAACCGATGCTTCAACATCTCTAATATCATTAGTGTTTAGGTAAGCTACTACTCCACCATTTCCTTTAATTCTCTTTTTGATATCGCTTTCAGTGTATTTACCACTAAAGCACATTTTTATTAAATCTCCTACAGGAAGTCCACCACTTCTTTCTGGTGAGAATGGTCCTTCTCCATCTAGAGCATTTGCTACATCTACTACTCTACCTTTTTCATGAGCACCTACAGATATTCCTCCACCCATATGAGCTACTATAAAGTTACATTGACTGTAATCTTTACCTAACTCCTTTGCAGCTCTTCTTGCTATAGCTTTTTGATTTAATGCATGGAAAATACTTTTTCTATCTATTTCTGGAATACCAGATACTCTAGCAACTTCATTTAATTCATCTACTACAACTGGATCTACTATATATGAAGGTATGTTAACTTCATCACCTATTTGTTTTGCTATAATTCCACCTAGGTTTGAAGCATGTTCACCTAATACACCAACATTTAAATCATTTATCATAGCATCATTTACGATGTAAGTTCCACCTTCTATTGGTTTAAGAAGACCACCTCTACCTATTACTGCGTCTAACTCAGATATTTTTATTCCACCTTCATTTAACGCTTCTTCAATCACTCTTTTTCTAAATTCAAATTGATCAGATATTTTACTATATTGACCTATTTCTTCTGAAGAATGTCTCAGCGTTTTTTCAAATACAAGTTCTTCATTATCAAATACTGCTATTTTAGTTGATGTAGAACCTGGATTAATAGTTAATAATCTGTAGTTTTTACTCATTCTCCTCTGCCCCCTATGATATTATTTAGCCTTAGCTGCCATTAAAACACCTAGTGCTATAGAATTTAACTTAGTCTCTTCACTATCTGCTCTTGATGTTAATATGATTGGAGCCTTAGCACCTACTATAACACCTGCATTTCTTGTTTTTGAGAAGAATACTAAAGATTTATATAAAATATTCCCAGCCTCTATATCTGGTACTAATAGTATATCTGCTTTTCCTGCTACAGGATGATCAATACCTTTATGTATAGATGCTTCAATAGACACCGCATTATCTAATGCAAAAGGTCCACCTACTATACACCCTTCTATTTCCCCTCTTAGACACATATCTTCTAGCTCTTTAGCATCAACTGTATCTTTCATCTTTGGATTTACTTTTTCTTTTGCGCATATAGCTGCAACTTTTGGAATTTCTATATCTAAGGCATGTGCAACTGCACATGAATTTTCTATGATTTGCTTTTTAGCATTTAAATCTGGAGCAATATTCATAGCTGCATCAGTTACAAAGAATAATCTATCATAACCATCTACATCAAATACTCCAACGTGACTTAACACATTTCCTGTTCTTAAGCCAATTTCTTTATTTAGAACTGATTTTAATATTATTGATGTATCTACTAAGCCTTTCATAACCATATCAGCTTTATTTGTAGATACTAACTCTACTGCTTTTAGACATGCTTCTGATAAATCTTTAATATCTATTAGTTCATAGTTATTAAGATCTATATCTATACTATTTGCTATTTCTTTTGTTTTTTCTATATCTCCTACTAAAATAGCATTTGCTATTTTTTCTTTTCTAGCCATCTCAACCGCCATCAAAACTTCTTTGTCTTGGCAGCATGCTACAGATATAGTTTTAGGTCCTCTTTCTTTTGCAAATTTAATAACTTCGCTAAAGTTTCTCATTTCCCCACCTCATATATAAAATAAATTTCATTATGTATCTATTTCATAATTTCCAATACATCATTTCTTATGAACATTGTATTCAAACTTAATAATCAAATCCCCATAAGATTATTAAGTTTCAAAAACCTTTTCCTTATCTACTTAGATTATACATTTTTTATCAACGTTTTCCTAGCCTAAAAATCACTTTATTATTGTTATTTTTTTAATAATAAAAAAACAGTACAAATCTAAGTATATTTTTCATACTTAAATTCGTACTGTATAATGTTTTATTTATATATATTTATTGCTTTAATTCAATCATATTTGGCTGTACATTTACACTTTTAAACTCATAAGTAGACTGGTATTTTATCTCATACTTTCCATCTTGACTACTTTGACTTAAGTCTATATACAACACTATATCAGACTTAGTTAAATTTGTTATATCATCAGTATATTCTAGGGTAACTTTTATAGTTTCAGGTATATCTAGCTTTGTTATATCAATATTATTTACATTGTTTTTAAGCTCTATCTCATCTTTAGTATAAGATAGATCGCTAGATGTTATGCTTACAGTATCAATTATCAACGAAACGTATTTATTTTCGACTGTAACGCCCTGAGGAATGTCTAATAATACATCTTTATTATCACTATCTATTAGGCTTTGTAGATCTATAATTTGAGTATATATTTTATCTATCCCATCTATAACCTCACCTTTACCTTTAATAGTTATAGTATTTTGACTTAACTTATAATCTTTTAAGTTTTCAATTGTCTCATAGCCTTCTTTTAATCTCGGCTCTATTGGTACTGTCTTTTGTTTTAAAAGTTTGAAGTCAGCTGTTATATATTCATTTTCTAGATCTACGCCAACAACCTCTTTACCTTTATCATCAACAGGTACTAATTTTACTTGTTGAGAAAAATCATTATTCTGGCTCTTAATATCTACTTTACCTACTACCTTTTGTACTTGCTGTACTAATGATCTAGGTCCAGACACTTTTATACTCTCTTCGCTTAAATTCATGTTCTCCACAATCTTATCTTTTGTTGCACCTTCTATGTTAACATCAACGCTTCTCTTTTCTTCTATAACTTTTTCAAGAGAAACTATAATTACTTTAGTTTTAAATTCATGAGTAACTCTCTCTGAGATATTAGCTCTTAAATACAGCTCATTTTTACCTTCAATTGGGTTATATATTTGCCCTGAAATATGTATATCTTGAGCCTTAATTTTTTGTAAATTAGATAGCTTTCCTGTTAAATATAAGTCTGTTGTTAATTCAGTATCAGGATAAAGCACAAGATCATTAGCTTTTAATTCACTCATATTAGTTATTATAATTGGTAGGTCTTCTATTAATTTAGTTTCTTCAGGGTCTACTACTGCCATTACATATAACCATAGTACTATAGCACTCATGAGTGATATTAGTTTTATCTTAGTGTTATTTTTAATTTTATCTATCATCTGAATATACCACCTTTAAAGAAACTTTTTTCAACTGTATTAGTCTTTAGATTACTACGCAATATGTTAGTCATTCTATCCTTAGATATGTCTCTATATAACTTTCCAGCTTTTGCTATAGATACACCACCTGTTTCTTCTGATACCATCAATGTAATACAATCAGAAACTTCACTTACTCCAATACCTGCTCTATGTCTAGTTCCTAAGTCTTTACTCAAATCTTTACTTTGAGTTAAAGGTAAAAAGCATGCTGCAGCTTTTACTTTAGAGTCTCTAATTACAACAGCTCCATCATGTAATGGTGTATTTGGAATAAATATATTTATTAATAATTGTCTAGAAATTTCTGCATCAATTATTGTTCCTGTATTTATTATGTCTCCTATTTTAGTTTGTCTTTCCATGACAATAAGAGCACCTATTTTTTGTCTTGATAATGAATATAGCGCTTCCACTATCTCTTCTATTGTTTTATTTAAAATTTCTTCAGAAGTATTTACATTATTCTTTCCAAAGAAATTGAATTTTGTTCTCCCTATATGTTCAAGTCCTGCTCTAAACTCTGGTTGGAATATTATAATTACAGCTATTACTCCTATTTCAAGAGTATTAACTAATACCCAATATAAAGTATGTAAGTTAAAAGTTTCACTTAGTTGAGTCGCTACTAATAAAAATAATATACCTTTTAAAACTTGCGCGGCTCTAGTGTCCTTTATAAACATAAATATTTTATAGAAAATATATGCTACTATCGATATGTCAATTAAATCATATATGTTCATTCTAAGTATTATATCAAAAAATCCATCTAAAAAGGAATTTATATCGAACACAGCTTTATCCTCCTGCTTGATAAGTTCTTAAGTTTACACTATGTATTATACTATATTAATCTTAGTATATACAAATTATTTAAACTGTACATAATAATTATAAATCATTTTATATAATTAAATATCGGTTTTATGTAAAATATCTTAAATTTAATTTCAATAGTAAAAAGTCATTTATCTATTTAATTTATGTAATTTTCAAGTATTTAAGCATTATAAAAAAATATAAAAAAAAAGTTTCACTAATGTGAAACTTTCTATTGGTGAGCGCACAGGGATTCGAACCCCGGACACACGCCTTAGAAGGGCGTTGCTCTATCCAGCTGAGCTATGCACCCATATTATATGGAGCGGCAAACGAGATTCGAACTCGCGACTTCAACCTTGGCAAGGTTGCGCTCTACCACTGAACTATTGCCGCATATTGGCGGGAATAACAGGACTCGAACCTGTGACCCATTGATTAACAGTCAATTGCTCTACCAACTGAGCCATATTCCCGCGTATTTAATTAAAATGGCGACCTGGAAGGGACTCGAACC
>NZ_JBKFGI010000016.1:0-108611 GCF_056171995.1 Romboutsia sp. LXY-2
CCAGGATCAAACTCTCAAATAAAAGTTTAACGGGCTCAGATACTGTTATATATCTGGCTTTGTTTGGTTGTTTCAAATTCTATAAATTAACCTACTGTTTAATTTTCAAAGTTCATTATTACTTGCCACTCTGTGGCTTTTATGTTGTTGCCCTTTTCTTAAGGACAAGTAATAATATACTATATATCTAACAGTAGGTCAATACTTTTTCTATATTTTTTTATTAAATATTTTTTTCGTACTCTTTTCTTAATTTTTCTACGATCTTTTTCTCTAATCTAGAAACAGTCATTTGTGATGTTTCCAATTCTTTAGCTAATGCTGATTGAGTTTTGTCTAAGAAAAATCTCCCTTTAAATATTTTTATTTCTACCTCATTAAGGTTCTCCATAAATTTATTTATAAAGTCACTTTGTTCTATATTTCCAAAATTACTTTCTTCTTGCCCTAGTTTATCGCTTAGAGTAAGATCTTTTTCTTCTGAGTCATCATTACTTGATGCATCTAAAGATACCGGTTGATACCCGTAACTTGCTTCCATAGCTTCTAGTACGTCTTCTTCACTGCACCCTATATAATTAGCAATATCTTTTACTTTAGGATGTCTTTTATTTTCCTGCTCTAATGCTAATTTAGCTTCACTTATTTTTTTGCTTAACTCTTGAACTCTTCTAGGTACCCTTAAGGTCCATACTTTATCTCTAAAGTACTTTTTTATCTCACCTACTATAGTAGGTGTTGCAAAACTAGAAAATTCAAATCCTTTTTCAATATCATATCTATCTATTGCATATATCAGTGCTACTGATGCAACTTGATATATATCTTCAAAGTCTACACCCTTATTTATGTACTTTTTTGCTAATAAATTGGCTAAATACAGATGTCTTTCTATAAGAATATTTCTAACTTCTCTATTATCCTTATCATTACTATATATCTTGAATAGCTCTTTTGTATCCATATTTAGGTAAATTGTAGCATTAGCTACATTCTTCATTAGAAATCAACTCCTAAATATTTAGTCATTTTTATTATTGTTCCTTCTCCAGCTTTAGATTCCATACTTACATCATCCATTAATGCTTGTATTATGAATAATCCTAATCCGCTTTCTTTAGGTTCTTCTAAATTAGGTGTACTTATTGAGTTAATGTCATATCCTTGTCCATTATCTTTAATTTCTATGTTAATTCCATTTTCTAAAATATTAAACGTTATTATAAACTTCATATCCTTACTATGCTTTATTGCATTTGTGCAAGCTTCTGATACAGCAACTTTTAAATCTTCTATATCGTCAACAGAAAATCCTATCTTGTTAGCTATTCCTGAAGTAGTTAATCTTATAATACCTACATAATCGGGATTTGCAGTAAGCTCCATTTTTATAGTTTCACAAGTCAAAATCTATCCCTCCATCTTAAATATTTTATCTAGACCTGTTATGGTAAAAATCTTTTTCACATTGCTTCTAGGGTTTAGTATATATATTTCTTTATCATTTACTCTTAATTTCTTTAATACCCCTATAATAACTCCTAAACCAGTTGAGTCAATATATTCCAAATTCGTTAAATCAATTTTTACATCTAACATCTTTTCATCTACTATTTTGTGAAGCTGATCTTTTAACTTGTCTGCACTAGATACATCTAATTCTCCTTCTATACTTACATTCCAGAAATCATTATCTAGTTTAGAGTTTATGTTTATTGACATTCTTAGTCCTCCTAGCTATCTTTTAAAAATTCTAAACATCTTAGTTATGCTAGTTATATTACTAACCATATCCATTATTTCATCTGTGTTTCTTGTTATTGATGCCACATTTTCTATAGTTTCATGTATGTGTCTTTCATTATAATCTACAATTTTATAAACTTTGTCTGTGATTTTAGTAGCACTATTAAGTAGTTTGGCTATATATATTCCCACAATTAGTGCTGATGCACCAATTAAAACAGCCCCTATTTGCCATCCTAATGCATCCATTATCTAATCTCTCCCTCATCATCAAAACTCTTACTAATTATTATCTCATCTTCTGATATTTTTATATTATCTTCTTCTCTAGTATCATCAATAATATCAGTTATTTTTTCTCTAACACTAATAATAGTTTCTTGTAGAACTTCTTTTGGATTTTCTTTAACTTCGTCTAACTTTATTTTTGCTTCTTGTCTTAATTCAGAACCTTTTTTAGGTGCAAAGAATAAACCTGCTAAAAATCCTAGTATTGCTCCAAAGAATAAATATTTCCCTTTTCTACTACTCATACTACTACTCCTCTCATATATCTAAATCTATATGTATATCATTAATATTGAGAAAAAGAATAGGATAAATATCCTATTCTTCCTCGTTATTTATTTTAGCAATAGAAACCACATTAACTTCATCATTAGTCTTCATTAGTTTAACTCCACTTGTTACTCTTCCGAATAATGATATTTCACTAACTTTTATTCTGATTAGTACTCCGTCAGAGTTGATGATCATTATTTCATCATCTTCATTTACTAGTTCAGCTCCAACTATTGTTCCTGTCTTTTCTGCTATATTATAAGTCTTTATACCTTTTCCGGCTCTTATTTGACTTCTATATTCTTCTATGTCTGTTCTTTTTCCAAATCCATTTTCACTAACTACTAATACTTCTGTTCCTTCATCGCAAAGACTCATAGATACAACTTTATCATCATCTTTTGATAATGTTATACCCTTAACACCCATAGCAGTTCTACCCATAGGTCTTATATCATTTTCATCAAATCTTATAGACATACCTTCTTGAGTAACTAATAGAACTTCTTTTGAACCATTAGTTAATTTAACACCTATAAGTTCATCATCTTCTCTTAAACCTATAGCTATAAGTCCAGATTTATTGATATTTTTAAATTCTTCACGGTTAGTTTTCTTAACTATACCTTTCTTAGTAGCTAATAATATGAATTTATTATCATCTTGTACATCTATAGGAATTAGAGTAGCGATCTTTTCACCTGGAGCTAATTGTAATAAGTTTACAATAGCAGTTCCTTTAGCTTGTCTCTTTCCTTCTGGTATATCGTAAGCATTTAATCTAAATACTCTACCTTTATTTGTGAAGAACAATAATCTACTATGAGTAGTTGTCGATACAAGATGCTTAACGAAATCTTCTTCTCTTGTTGTAAGAGCTGATATACCTCTTCCGCCTCTTCTTTGACTCTTATAAGTATCTGCTGGTAATCTCTTGATGTATCCGAAGTGAGTAAGAGTTATTGCTATCTCTTCATCGCTTATAAGATCTCTCATGTCGATTTCCCCTTCAGCATGTCTTATTTCTGTTCTTCTTTCATCTGCATAGTTTTCTTTGATTATTAGCATCTCATCTTTTATTACGTTTAGAAGTAATCTTTCATCTGCTAATATTTCTCTTAATCTATTTATTTTCTTCATTAACTCTTCATACTCAGCTTCTATCTTATCTCTTTCTAAGCCAGTAAGTCTTTGAAGTCTCATATCTAAGATAGCTTGTGCTTGTATTTCTGATAATTTAAACTTAACTACTAATCCTTCTTTAGCTTCTTGAGTTGTCTTAGAAGCTCTGATTAAGCTTATAACTGCATCTATATTATCAAGTGCGATTCTTAAACCTTCTAATATGTGCGCTCTAGCTTCAGCTTTGTTTAATTCAAATTTAGTTCTTCTAGTAACAACATCTTTTTGATGCTCTACATAATGATATAATGCTTGCTTAAGGTTTAATACTTTAGGTTGTCCGTTAACTAATGCTAACATAATTATACTAAATGTATCTTCCATTTGAGAATGCTTATATAAGTTGTTTAATACTATATTAGCATTTGCATCTCTCTTAAGCTCTATAACTATTCTCATACCATTTCTGTTACTTTCATCTCTTAAGTCAGAGATTCCTTCTAACTTCTTATCTTTAACTAATTCAGCTATTCTTTCAACTAACTTAGCCTTATTTACTTGATATGGTATTTCAGTTACTACTATTTGTTGTCTACCTTTTGCTAGCTCTTCTATGTACGCTCTAGCTCTAACCTTAACTTTACCTCTACCTGTTTGGTAAGCTTGGTTTATATTTTCCTTACCCATTATTATTGCTGAAGTTGGGAAATCTGGTCCTTGTATAAATTGCATTAAATCTTCAACCATACATTCTGGATTTTCTATTAAATGCACAGTAGCATCTATTACTTCTCCTAAGTTGTGAGGAGGTATTGATGTTGCCATACCTACTGCTATACCATTAGATCCATTAACTAAAAGGTTAGGATATCTTGATGGTAATACTGACGGTTCTTTTAAAGATTCATCAAAGTTAGGTGTGAAATCTACTGTTTCTTTATCTATATCTCTTAATAATTCAAGAGCTAATTTACTCATTCTCGCTTCTGTATAACGCATTGCCGCTGGCGAGTCACCATCTACAGAACCAAAGTTACCATGTCCATCAACTAAAAGTCCTCTAGTTGAGAAATCTTGAGCCATTCTAACCATTGCAAAATAAACTGCAGTATCTCCGTGTGGATGGTACTTCCCTAGAACGTCCCCAACAATACGGGCAGACTTTCTATATGGTTTATCTGGTGTTAAGTTTAACTCACTCATTGAGTATAATATTCTTCTATGAACGGGCTTTAATCCATCTCTTACATCAGGAAGGGCACGACCAGCTATAACACTCATGGCATAATCAATGTATGAGTTTTTCATTTCATCAGCAATTTCAATAGGGAGTATTCTATTGTTTTCTTCCATTGTTACTTATCCCCTTTCTTATATATCTAAGTTTCTAACGTATTTCGCGTTTGTCTCTATAAATTCTTTTCTAGGAGCTACTTTATCACCCATAAGCATAGAGAATACCTCATCTGCTACAGCTGCATCTTCTACAGATACTTGTAATAAAGTTCTAGTGTCTGGGTTCATTGTCGTATCCCATAATTGCTCTGCATTCATCTCTCCAAGCCCCTTATATCTTTGAAGCTCTACACCTTGTCTACCTATTTCATCTAATAATTTATTTAATTCCTTCTCAGAGTAAACATAGTGTTCTTTCTTTTGCTTCTTAACTTTGTATAAAGGTGGTTGAGCTGCATATATATAACCATTATCAATAAGTGGTCTCATATATCTGAAGAAGAATGTTAATAATAGTGTTCTTATGTGAGCACCATCCACATCGGCATCGGTCATGATTACTATTTTGTGGTATCTTGCTTTTTCTAAATCGAAATCATTTCCTACACCACATCCAAATGCAGTTATCATATTCTTTATTTCATCAGAAGATAATATCTTATCTAATCTAGATTTTTCAACGTTTAATATCTTACCTCTAAGTGGTAATATTGCTTGAGAGTGTCTATCTCTACCTTGCTTAGCAGAACCACCGGCAGAATCCCCTTCGACTAAGAATATTTCACTCTTAGATGGATCTTTTTCAGCACAGTCAGCTAATTTCCCAGGTAATGAAGTACTTTCTAGTACACTCTTTCTTCTTGTTAATTCTCTTGCTCTCTTTGCAGCTTCTCTAGCTCTTTGAGCTCTAAGTCCCTTATCAACTATTATTCTAGCTGTTGTTGGGTTCTCTTCTAAGAATGCTCCTAACTCTTCTACTGTTACACTATCAACGATTCCTCTCATCTCAGTATTACCTAGTTTAGTCTTAGTTTGACCTTCGAATTGAGGCTCAGGAAGCTTAACAGATACAACTGCAGTAAGACCTTCTCTTATATCTTCTCCTAATAAGTTAGGATCACTATCTTTTAATAACTTGTTTCTTTTAGCATACTCATTTATAGTTTTTGTAAGAGCGGTTCTGAAACCAGCTAAGTGAGACCCACCTTCGTGAGTATTGATGTTATTAGCAAAAGAATATACGTTCTCTGTATAGCCATCAGTATATTGCATAGCTAACTCAACTACACAATCTTTCACTTTTTTATCTATATAAACTATATCTTCATGAATTCCAGTTCTTGTCTTATTTAAATATTTTACATATTCAACTAATCCACCAGTATAATGGAACTCCTTCTTTTTAGGATTTTCACTTCTTTTATCTTCAAATATGATTTTTATACCTTTATTTAAGAAAGATAATTCCCTAAGTCTATGCTCTAATGTTTCATATTTGAATTCTATTTCATCAAATATAGTTTCATCAGGCATAAACATTGTTACAGTTCCTGTATGAGTAGATTCTCCTACTATCTCAAGCTCTGATGTTGGTATCCCCTTCTCATAAGTTTGTCTATATACTTTACCATTTCTACTTACTTCTGCTACTAACCACTTAGATAACGCATTAACAACAGAAACCCCAACTCCGTGAAGACCTCCAGATACCTTGTATCCTCCTCCACCGAATTTTCCTCCTGCATGAAGAACAGTTAATACTGTTTCTAATGTTGATTTTCCTGTTTGTGGATGTATTTCAACAGGTATACCTCTTCCGTTATCCTTAACAGTTATACTTCCATCTTCGTTTATCGCTACATAGATATCAGTACAATAACCTTGTAAGGCCTCATCTATACTATTATCTACTACCTCATAAACTAAATGGTGTAAACCTCTAGGACCAGTAGAACCTATGTACATACCAGGTCTTTTTCTAACGGCTTCTAACCCTTCTAATACCTGTATCTGACTTGCACCATATTCTTGTTTCATTTAGTTCCCTCCATTCTCTATGCTAACAACGCATCCTTTGTCGATGTTGAAAATAGTAGTATTTTCTCTATCAAAGATATTTTTATGTGAAACTTCAGCCGTAGTTATAAACATTTGAACTACACTCAGGTTATCTACTAATAATTTTTGTCTTGTTTCATCTAGTTCACTAAAGACATCGTCTAAAATCAATACAGGGTATTCGCCTACTTCGTTGTTTATCAGCTCTATTTCTGATAATTTCAGAGATATAGAAGCTGTTCTTTGTTGACCTTGAGAGCCATAAAGCCTTACATCCAGGTCATTTACGAATATATTTAAATCATCTTTATGAATACCATATCTTGTAGTTCTTGTCTCTATATCACTATTTCTACTAGATGCTAACTTTTCAATAAATTTGTTGCATACAGTTTGTACACTATCTTCATCACATACGTTTATCTGATTCTTATATGTAATCGATAAATTTTCAATATCGTTAGTAAGGTTTTTATGCATTTCTCTAGCAATGTCTGCTATTTTTTTTATGAAATCTCTTCGAATTATATAAATATAGCTTCCATATTGGGCTAAGCTTTCATCATATACGTCTAATAACGCTTTATCTATATGATTACTTTTTAGCAATTTATTTCTTTGAAATAAAACCTTATTATAACTAGTAAGGTAGTTATAATATTTAGGCATTATTTGACTTATTTCTTTATCTATAAATAATCTACGTTCTTTTGGGCCATCTTTAACTAATTTTAAATCTTCAGGCGAAAAAATAACAACATTTAGATTCCCAAGTAATTCATGAATTTTTTGTATGTGTATTTTATTAACTTTAATACCTTTTTTATTTTTCCCAATACCAATTTCTATTAGACCATTTGTATGCATTTTGGAATAACTTCCTCCTACATATAAATTTTCGGTATTAAACTTTATAATCTCACGGTCTTTATTAGTCCTAAATGATTTTCCAAAAGATAACATGTAAATAGATTCTACAATGTTGGTCTTTCCTTGTCCATTTTTACCAACAAGAAGATTTACTTTTTCATTAAATTGTAAATGTAAATTATCATAGTTCCTAAAATTAACTAGCTGTAAACTATTTAGTCGCACAAAAGGCACTCCTTTTTACACTACTTTTATTAAATTTCCTTCTACTTCCACTAAATCTCCAGATCTTAGCTTTTTTCCTCTTCTAAGTTCAATTTCTCCATTAACTTTAACTAATCCTTCTTGAATTAAGAACTTAGCATGTCCTCCTGTTGAAGCAAGGTCCACTAATTTAAGGAATTGATCTAGCTTAATGTATTCTGAATCTATAGATATTTCGATCATGTTAATTCCTCCTATTTTTATATTTATAATTATTTTTCCAAACTTGTCTAAAAATATATTATATCACAAAATTACCTACAAAAACCCAACTTTATGATTAGTTGGGTTTTCTGTCTATACTATATGTTTGATGATATTCTAACAGGAAGTAATAAATAAGTATATTTTACACCATCTGCTGGTCTGATTATACATGGATTTACATTTGTCGTAAATTCTAAGAATATTTCTTCGCTATCTATATTTTTTAAACCTTCTAAGAAGTATCTAGAGTTAAATGCTATATCTAAATAATCTCCTTCTAGTTCTAAAGAAACTTCTTCGTATACATTACCTTTATCAGTATTTGAAGTTATAGCCATAGCATTATCTCTTATAGATAATTTTATAAGGTTATTCTTCTCTGATTGAGATAATAAAGAAGCTCTCTCAATACTATTTAAAAGTTCTTTAGTTTTTAATTTAACTTTAGAGTTATGTTCTCTAGGAAGTAATTTTTTATAATCTATAAAATCACCTTCTAGAAGTCTTGTTATTATTTTAGTCTCGTTTATTATAAATATTGCATTTTTATCGTCAAATCCAACTTTAACATCTTCCTCTGATGATAAAAGACTATTTACATCATTAAGTGCCTTACCTGGTATTATTACTTTTGTATTGTTCATAATATTATCAACAGAACAACTTCTTACTGCAAGTCTATAACCATCAATAGCAACTAAACTTATGTTACCATCTACTATCTCTAAAAGTTCACCCATTAATACAGGTTTAGTTTGATCTTGAGAAATAGCGAATACTGTTTGCTTTATCATATTTTTTAGTAAATCTTGAGGAATATTGTATAAATCTTCTTCATTTACTTCTGGTAATCTAGGATATTCTTTTGGAGAGTCTCCTTTTATTTTAAATCTAGAGTTTAAACAGTTTATATAAACATTATTTTCAGCATCTGTTTCTATTTCAACAAAAGAATCAGGTAATTTTCTTATTATATCTCCAAAAAGTCTAGCATTTACTACTATATCCCCTTCTTTTACTACTTCTGCTTGAGTATATGTTTCTATTCCGATTTCTAAATCATATCCAGTTAACTGTAATTGATCTCCTTTAGCAGATAATAGTATCCCTTTTAAAAGATCTAAAGTAGTTTTTGAGTTAATAGCTTTTTGAGCAATTCCTATTTTATGAGCTAAAAGCTTTTGATTACAAATTATCTTCAATGTGGATAACCTCCTTGTGGCATTTATATAAAAAAATAAATAAAAAAATTAGTAGTCATAGTAGTAGGTGTTGTTGATAATGTGAATAACTATCTACACCGTAATAAATGGAAAGATATCAACATGTGTATAAAATGTTAATATCTTTGTGAGTTTGAATATGATATTTTGTGTGTAATTTTTTGTCCAAAAAACTATGAACATGATATTAAGACGATACTAACAGACAAATGTGTATAACTTATCCCTTTAAATCAGAGATTATTTTGTCTATTTTCGTCTTTACGTCTTCCACTTCTTGGATATCTTTACTTATCTTGTCATGAGCATGAATAACTGTAGTATGATCTCTTCCTCCAAATTCTTCACCGATCTTAGGAAGTGATAAATCTGTAAGCTCACGAGATAAATACATTGCTATTTGTCTTGGGAAAGCAATAGATCTTGTTCTTTTTTTCGAATTAAAATCTTCCATTTTTAAATTAAAAACAGAAGCTACTTTTTCTTTTATTCTATTTACTGTGATTTCTTCATTTTTTGAAGTAGTTATAATATCTTTAAGTGCTTCAGCTGCAAGATCTAAAGATATCGTTCTATTTGTAAGAGATGAATATGCTACTACACGTGTTAGGGCACCTTCTAATTCTCTTATGTTTGATTTAATATTTTTCGCTATATAAGACATTACCTCATTTGGAACTTCTATGTTCTCCATTTGGGCTTTTTTTCTAAGAATAGCTATTCTAGTTTCAAAATCAGGAGCTTGAATATCTGTTATAAGTCCCATTTCGAATCTTGATCTTAATCTATCCTCTAATGTAGGTATTTCTTTTGGTGGCCTATCACTAGATATGATGATTTGCTTATTAGCTTCGTGAAGAGTATTAAAAGTATGGAAGAATTCTTCCTGAGTTCTCTCTTTGCCAGCTATAAACTGAATGTCATCTATTAGAAGTATATCTACATTTCTGTATTTATTTCTAAATTCTTCGTTTCTATCGTCCTTAATTGAGTTTATAAGCTCATTTGTGAACTTTTCTGAAGAAACATAAACAACTTTAGGATCCTTTTTTTGAGTCATTATATGATGCCCAATTGCATGCATTAAATGAGTTTTTCCTAATCCAACGCCTCCGTATAAGAATAATGGATTGTATGCTCTAGCTGGAGATTCAGCAACTGCAACGCATGCAGCATGAGCAAATCTATTACTATTTCCAATTACGAACGTATCAAAAGTATATTTAGGATTTAAATTTGGATGGTTCTTTTTTGTTGTTGCGGTATTATTTTCTTCACCTAAGCCTTCAACCTCTTGCTCACTTAAGACGAATTTAATATTGTATTTTTTTAATGATAGCTGATTTACTGAACTTTCTATGAGAGTTAAATATCTATCTTCTAATATGCTTTTGGTAAATTCATTAGGAACTAAAAGTATTAGATCATTCATGTAAACCTTTAAAGGTACTATTTGCTTGAAAAAAGCATTGAAACTAGGTGGAGATAACTCACCTTTTATTAATTGTAGTGTTTTGTCCCATAAAGAAACTATATCCATAATATAAACCTCCGAACAGAATAATTAACATTTTCCACAAAGTTATTAACAAAAAACAAAAAAATATATATAAATTTGAATAAATAACTAATGTTATGGATAAGAATGTGGATAAAATACTAATAACATAAATTATTCTAAAAAACTAAAAAGATATAAACAATATGTATATAAAGTTATAAATAGTATCAATATATAATAAGCATAGCTTATATCTAGATTATTAACATAAAGAAAATAAGTTATACACATTTATATCCACAGCTTGTGAATAAATTTAATAAGTTAATATATTTTATAAACATTATCAACAGGTATAATAATAATATCAGAATAAAAGCCAATTTTCAATAATTTATGGGAATTTATCCACAATATTAAACGGCTGTTGATAAATTTATACACTATATTATAAAATTCTATTTTTTATGAAAAATAATAACAGTTCATATTTGTTGGCAAATATTATTTCTAGGCTAACTTTGAAATTAAAAATATACATTAATATATATATAGCAATTTTATGATTTTCATAGTCCAAAAACTCGTTGACAAGCATTATAAAAGCATTTATAATTGTATGTGTTATGTTTACTTTTGAGGGTAAAGTTATTATTTTTATAAACGGAAAAACAAACCTGAAAGGCGGTGCAATAAATGAAAAGAACTTATCAACCAAAGAAAAGACAAAGAAAGAAAGAACATGGTTTCAGAAAGAGAATGAAGACGTCTAACGGAAGAAACGTGTTAAAGAGAAGAAGAGCTAAAGGAAGAAATAGATTAACTCATTAATAATTAAAAAGGCCGCTAAATAGTGGCCTTTTTGTGTAGGAAATAATATTTATTAGCTGTGTTTATGGAGGATTTAGCATGGACTTTAATAGAACTAAAGGATTGAGAAAAGACTCTGATTTTAGAAAGGTATATAAACACGGCAAGTCTTTTGCAAATAAGTATTTAGTAATGTATATACTTGAAAATAAATCAGAAGAGAGTAGACTGGGAATTTCAGTTTCTAAAAAAGTTGGAAAAGCGATTACAAGAAATAGAGTGAGAAGATTAATTAGAGAAGTATACAGACTAAATGTTGATGATAAAGTTAAAGCAGGATACGATATTGTGTTTATTGCTAGAATAGCAAGTAAAGATGCTACTCATAAGGATATAGAAAAATCAGTTAATTATTTAGTAAAAAAATCAGATATGTTTATATAGGGTGCAAATATTGAGTATTGACTCATGGAGGTTTTTAAATTGAATAAAATATCATATATATTGAAGGAAATGAATATGTATTTGTCGAAAGTATGTATTTGTTTAGTAAGGTTTTATCAAAAATATATATCTCCTTTAAAGGGTCCTACCTGTAGATTTTATCCTACATGTTCCCAATATTCGATAGAGGCATTTAAAAAATACGGATTAGTAAAAGGTTTTATCCTTACCATAATACGTGTATCGAAGTGCCATCCTTTTCATCCAGGAGGATACGACCCTCTAAAATAAAAATTAATTAAATACTTTAGGAGGTATGACAATTGAGTATCATAAGTAATTTGTTAGGTCACGCTCTTAGAATAATCTTTGAAGTTGTGAACAACTATGGGCTTTCTATAATACTATTTACAATATTTGTAAAAGTATTATTATTACCACTTACAATTAAGCAAACTAAGTCAACAAAGGCTATGCAGGATATACAGCCTAAGATAAAGGAAATACAAGAAAAATATAAAAATAAACCAGAAAAACAAAATCAAGAAATAATGAAGTTATACCAAGAAGCTAAGATTAATCCATTAGCAGGGTGTTTACCATTATTAATACAAATGCCAATATTATTTGGACTATATGCTGTGTTAAGAGAGCCTTGGGCTTATGGACTGTATGCTAACGAAGCGGCATTCCAAGCAGCAGACACAGGATTTTTATGGTTATCAAGCCTAACTCAAGCTGGAGGATTTACTCTACAGGGGCTAAGTATGGGGATACTTTCAGGGGGAAGTGCATATATAATGCAAAAGATAATGACTCCAAGTGATCAACAAGAAGGTACAATGAAGACTATGACTTATGTTATGGCTGCTATGTCTTTCTATTGGGGGATGACTTTCCCAGCAGGTCTTGCAGTATACTGGACAGCAAGTAACCTATTTACAATAGCACAATACTACTTAGTAATGAATCCTTTAAAGAAAAAGTTGGCTAACTCTAAGGAGGAAGTAGTTGATGAGAAAAAGCCTAGAATTAAAAAGTAAGACTAAAGAAGAGGCTATAAGTAAAGCCTTACTACAACTAAACGTTCAAGAAAAAGACATCGAAGTAGAAGTAATTGAAAATCCTACTAAAGGATTTTTCGGAATAGGTGCAAAAGAAGGTACTTATAAAATTACAGTTATAGAAACTGAAGCAGATATAGCTAAGAGTTTTGTAGAAAACATACTTAAAAATTCTAACGTGACTGCAAAAGTTAATGTAACTCAAGAAGATCATCTAATTAAAGTAGATATCGAAGGAAAAGATGCAGCATGTTTAATTGGTAGAAGGGGAGAAACTCTAGATTCAATACAATTCTTAACAGGATTAGCTCTTAACAAAATAAACAAAGACTCACACATGAGAGTACTTGTTGACATAGAAAACTATAGATCTAAAAGAGAAGAATCGTTAATAAGATATGCTAATAAAGTAGCTAGAGAAGTAGCCAAAACTAAAAAAACTAAAAAGCTAGACTATATGAACCCGTATGAAAGAAGAATAGTACATTCATCTCTTCAAAATGATAAATACGTAAGTACATATAGTGAAGGAACAGATCCTTACAGAAGATTAGTAATAGAGTATAAAAGATAAAACTTAACCTCCTATATGATAGGGGGTTTTATTTTTGCGATTTATTTTATATAATGTTAAGATTAAGGAAACAATTAAAATAATGATATAGATAAAATTATAATTTATGAGGTGATAAATTTGTTTTTAGATGATACGATAGCGGCAATAGCGACTGCACCTGGTGAAGGTGGTATAGGCATTATAAGAATTAGTGGAGAAAAGTCACTTCAAGTTGCGGAAAGTATATTTAAATCAATGTCTGGAAAGAAAATAGAAGACTATAAGACAAGAACTTTAATATACGGAAATATAGTAGATAGAGAAACTATAATAGATGAGGTATTAGTAGCATATATGAAAGGTCCAAATTCATATACAGCTGAAGATGTTATAGAAATAAATTGCCACGGTGGATTCATTTCTGTAAAGAAAATATTAGAATTAATCTTATCTAAAGATGTAAGATTAGCTGATGCTGGAGAATTTACTAAGAGAGCTTTCTTAAATGGAAGAATAGATTTATCTCAAGCTGAAGCTATAATAGATGTAATAAAAGCTAAAACAGAAGTTGCTCATGAAGTAGCACAAAGTCAATTAGAAGGTTCTTTATCTAATAAGATAAAGCAATTAAGATTAAATGTTACGGAAGTATTGGCTCACTTAGAAGTTGCGATAGATTTCTCTGAAGAAGATATAGAAGAAATAACATATCAAACTCTTAGAGAAAGAGCAGAAGAACTAAGATGTGAAATTAAGAAATTATATGATACAGCAGAGAGCGGAAAAATCCTTAGAGATGGTCTAAAGACTGTTATAGTAGGTAAGCCAAATGTTGGTAAATCATCATTACTTAACTCTATATTAGGAGAAAATAGAGCTATAGTAACTGATATACCTGGTACAACAAGAGATGTTATAGAAGAGTTTGTTAATATTAAAGGGATACCTCTAAAAATAGTAGACACTGCGGGTATTAGAGAAACAGAAGATGTAGTAGAAAAAATAGGTGTTGAAAAATCTAAAGAATCTTTCAGCAGTGCTGATTTAGTAATAATGGTTCTAGACTCATCTAGAAAATTAGACAAAGAAGACTTAGAGATACTAGAAAACTTACAAAATAAGAAGACAATAGTACTATTAAACAAAACAGATTTAGATCCTCAAATAGAAGAAGATAAGTTAAATCAATATGTTGACAGTAGTAGTATAATTAAAATATCGGCATTACAAAATGAAGGTATTGAAGAATTACAAGATAAGATAGAAGCAATGGTTTATAGAGGAAGTGTTAAAAGCTCTTCTAATCTAATGATAACAAACACTAGACACAAAGATGCATTAGCAAAATCTTATGAGTCTATAAATGATGCAATAACAGCTATAGATCAAAATATGCCATATGACTTTATAGAAGTAGACTTTAAGAATGTATGGGATTATTTAGGTTATATAAATGGAGATACTATAAAAGAAGATTTATTAGATACTATATTTAGTAACTTCTGTATCGGAAAATAGAAAATAATAATGACATTACTATATAAAATAAACTTTATGTTTTTCGTGAAACATTAATGTTTAACAGAAAGGAGTACACATGATACAGTTTGAAGCAGGAAAATATGATGTAATAGTAGTTGGAGCGGGACATGCTGGATGTGAAGCAGCTTTAGCAACTGCTAGAATGGGACATAAAACACTAGTTGTTACAATGTCTTTAGACTCTATAGCATTAATGCCTTGTAATCCATCTGTAGGTGGAACAGGAAAAGGGCAATTAGTAAAAGAGATTGATGCTTTAGGTGGGCAAATGGGTATAAATACAGACAAAACATTTATACAAAGTAGAATGTTAAACACTGCAAAAGGGCCAGCAGTACATTCACTTAGAGCTCAAGCAGATAAGTTTAAGTACCATACTGAAATGAAAAAAACTATGGAAAATGAACCAAATATAGATATTGTTATGGATGAGGTAATTGACATACTTCACGATAATAATGTTGTTAATGGAGTAGTAACAAAGTTAGGATGTAAATATGAGGCGAAGGCTGTAATATTAGCAACTGGTGTTTACTTAAACTCTAAAATATTTATGGGTGAAGTATCCTTCTACGAAGGTCCAAATGCATTAGGATACGCTAAGCACTTAACTGATTCATTAGTTGAGCTTGGATTAAACATGAGAAGATTTAAAACTGGTACACCTGCTAGAATCCACAGAGATAGTATAGATTTTTCTGTTATGGAGCTTCAAGAAGGTGATAAGAAAGTAACTCCATTCTCTTTCATGAATGAAAATCTTAATATAAACCAAGAACCATGTTATTTAACAAGAACTAACATGGGAACTCATGACATAATATTAAGTAATATAGAAAGATCTCCTATGTATGGAGGTAAAGCACAAAGTACAGGTGCAAGATACTGTCCATCAATAGAAGATAAAGTTGTAAGATTTAGTGATAAAGACTCACATCAAATATTCATTGAGCCAGAAGGTCTTGATACTAAGGAAATGTATATCCAAGGTATATCAACAAGTTTACCTTACGAAGTTCAATTACAAATGTATAAGAGTGTTAAAGGTCTAGAAAATGCAAAAATAATGAGACCAGCATATGCTATAGAGTATGATTGTATAGACCCTACTCAATTAAAAATATCACTTGAAATAAAGGGTGTTGAAAACTTATTTAGTGCAGGGCAATTTAACGGAACATCTGGATATGAGGAAGCAGCAGCTCAAGGTTTAATAGCTGGTATAAATGCTGCTATGAAGATAGAAGGGAAAGAGCCTTTTGTATTAGATAGATCAGAAGCCTATATAGGTGTATTAATAGATGATTTAGTTACTAAAGGAACTAATGAGCCATATAGAATGATGACATCTAGATCTGAGTATAGATTATACTTAAGACAAGATAATGCAGATATGAGACTTACTCAAAGAGGTTATGATATAGGTCTTGTAAAAGAAGATAGATATGAAAGATTCTTAAATAAGAAAGCTGAAGTAGAAAAAGAATTAGAAAGATTAAAAACAGAAAGAGTAACTCCAAAAGAAGTAAATCATCTTTTAGAGGAAATGGGAGCATCAGAAATAAAGGTAGGTTTACCTTTATATGAATTTATAAAGCGTCCAGAAGTTACTTATGAATTAATTGAAGCGATAGGAAAAGGTGCTTCTGATGAGGTTTCAGATGAAGTAAGAGAACAATGCGTAGTTATGACTAAGTACGAAGGTTATATAGATAAGCAATTAAAACAAATAGAACAATTTAAAAAGTTAGAAAATAAGAAACTTAGCGAGGATATAAACTATTCTTCTATAGATGGATTGAGAATAGAAGCTAGACAAAAGCTAGATGCAATAAAGCCAATATCTATAGGACAAGCATCTCGTATTTCTGGTGTTTCTCCAGCGGATATCTCAGTACTTCTTGTATATTTAGAGCAAATGAGAAGAACTAGAGGAGGAAACAATGAATAATAGAGAGATACTTAAAAAGGGAATAGAAGAGTTAGGTATATCGACTAATGACGAAATGTTAAATAATTTAAAGATTTACAGGGAAATATTAGTCGAATGGAATCAAGTTATGAATCTTACTGGGATAGAGGATGAGAAAGAAGTGTATATAAAGCACTTCTTAGACTCTATTTCTGCTGTTAAAAATGGCTATATAAAAGACGGAATGTCAATAATAGATGTTGGTACAGGAGCAGGATTCCCTGGTATGCCACTTAGAATATGTTTAGAAAATCTAAAGGTAACTCTTTTAGATTCTTTAAATAAGAGAATAAACTTCCTACAAGAAGTTGCTAAAAATGTAGGAATTGATGATATAGAATATATCCACGGTAGAGCTGAAGATTTTGGAAAATATGAAAAATACAGAGAACAATATGATATTGCTACTGCTAGAGCAGTTGCAGGTCTACCTGTATTAATGGAATTTTGTATACCTTTCGTAAAAGTAGGGGGCTACTTTATATGTTTAAAGGGACCAAATGCAAACTTAGAATTAGAAGAGTCGAAAGCTGCTATGGAAACTTTAGGTGTAGAGTTTATTGAGAAAATAAATGTTGATTTACCAGACTCGCAGTTAAATCATAATATTTTAGTTTTCAAAAAAGTAAAAAATACGCCGGAAAAATACCCTAGAAAAGCAGGTAAACCTGCAAAAAGCCCAATAAAATAATTCAGAAAATGATTTAAAATACTGTTATTTCCTAAGAAATAGCTAAAGTTATATTAAATTTAAAACAAAATAGAAGGATTATGTAAGTGTATGAAGAAATATTATACACTAGTATATATAATGCAATATTAAGTAGGAATTTTCGATTGAGAAGAAAATGACTAAATTAAAATATATTTATATTTATGAGAGAGGGATGTTATGGAAGAAAAAAGAGTTATGGAGATACCTATAGAGCAGATAGTTCCAAATCCATATCAACCAAGAAAAGTTTTTTCACAAGCTGCATTAGAAGAGCTAAGTAATTCTATAAGGGTTTATGGAATTCTTCAACCTATAACAGTAAGAATGAAGGGTGATACATACGAATTAATTGCTGGAGAAAGAAGATTAAGAGCAGCGAAACTTGCTAATCTTGAAACTGTACCAGTAATAATAAATAATATGTCTGATGAATCTTCTGCCGTATTAGCTTTACTAGAGAACTTACAAAGAGAAGATTTGAACTTCATAGAAGAAGCAATGGGATATGAGAATTTAATAAAGGAACATAGCTTTACACAGCAACAATTAGCAGAAAAACTAGGAAAGAATCAATCTACAATAGCTAATAAACTCAGAATATTAAGGCTTCCTAGTGAAATAAAAATAAAGTTAGTAGAAAATAGCTTGACTGAAAGACATGCTAGAGCACTTCTAAAACTACCTGATGAAGGGATAATGAAAGAAGTTCTAGATAAAATAATTAAAAATGAATTAACTGTTAAGAAAACAGAAAAATTAATAAAGGATATTCTTGAAGAGTTAGAAACTCCAGAAGAGCCTGAAAAAAAACAAAATATAAAGGGTGCTATGGGTATTAGAATATACTTAAATACCATGAAGCAAGCTTTTGACGCAATACTTGGTACAGGTATTGAGGCTAAGTATAATGAAATAGACAAGGGAGATTACATGGAAGTTGTTGTAAAGATTCCTAAAAAATAAAAAGGTTACTGCTTAGCAGTAATTTTTTTTTAAAAGATTTGAAGGGGGAAAATCTTATGGGAAAGGTTATAGCAGTATTTAATCAAAAAGGTGGAGTTGGGAAGACCACTACAAATGTAAATTTAAGTGCAAGTATAGGTCATTTAGGGAAGAAAACTTTAGTATTAGATTTGGATCCACAGGGAAATACAACTAGTGGATATGGTATAGATAAAAATGAAGTTGAGACTACAATTTATGATGTAATAGTTGATGAAGTAGGTATAGAGGAAGCTATTATAACTACTGAATTTGAAAATATAGACTTAGTTCCAGCACATACAGATTTATCAGGAGCCGAAATAGAGCTTACATCAAGAAAGGGTAGAGAGTACATATTAAAAAAGGCAATAGATAGTGTAAAGGACAAATACGACTATGTATTTATAGATTGTCCACCTTCTCTAGGTATGCTAACTATAAACTCACTTACTGCAGTTGATAGTGTTTTAATACCTATCCAATGTGAGTACTATGCTCTTGAAGGTGTTAGCCAGTTGATGGAAACTATAAAGTTAGTTAAATCAAGATTAAATCCAGATATAGATATACAAGGTGTTGTACTAAGTATGTTTGATGGAAGGGCTAATTTATCTATTCAAGTAGTAGAAGAAGTAAAGAGATATTTTAAGGGAAGTGTGTATACAACATTAATCCCTAGAAATGTAAGATTAGCTGAAGCACCAAGTCATGGTAAACCAATAATTTATTATGATGTTAGGTGTAAGGGTGCAATTGCATATCAAGAGCTAGCAGAAGAATTTATAGATTTAGAGGAGGATGTGATATAACATGGAAAATAAAGCGACTAAGAGAACTAATAGATTAGGAAGAGGACTTAGCGCATTAATACCTGACATAAAAGAATCAATAGATAATAAAGATATAACTCAAATAGAAATAAGTAAGGTATATCCAAATGAGAGCCAACCAAGAAAAATATTTGATCCTGAAAAAATAAGTGTATTAAGTGAATCAATAAAGAACTATGGAGTATTACAGCCAATAGTAGTAAAACCTGATGAAAATGGTAAGTATATGATTATTGCAGGGGAAAGAAGATATAGAGCTTCTAAAATGGCAAAATTAAAAGAAATTCCTGCTGTAATAAAAGATATACCTATGAAGGACATTATGGAAATTGCTCTTATAGAAAACTTACAAAGAGAAGATCTAAACTCAATAGAAGAGGCAATAGCATATAAGAGTTTAATAGAACACTACCATGTTACACAAGAAGAGATCTCAGAAGCAGTAGGTAAGAGTAGACCTCATATTACAAATACGATTAGATTATTAAATCTTGAAAAAGAAGTAATTGATATGATAGAAAGAGGAGACATTACTGCTGGTCATGGTAAAGCTCTTCTTAGAGTTAATGATGGTCCTATACAAATAGAATTAGCTAATAAAGTATTCCAAGAAGAACTTTCGGTTAGAGAAACAGAAAATATTGCAAAGAAAATTTGCGAAGAAAAAATGACTGAAGTTCCTAAAAAAGAAAAACAAAAAGATATATTTATAGTTGATGTAGAAGAAAAATTAAGAAATATTTTTGGAACAAAAGTAAACATATCTAAAGGTAAAAAGAAGGGAAAAATCGAAATAGAATATTATAATGATGAAGATTTAAACAATATAATATCTATGCTTCTTGAAGAAGATTAAAGAGAGGAAAGGGACAGCAAATGATTTATTTAGATAACGCAGCTACTACATATCCAAAACCACAAAAAGTATATGATTCTATATTAGATTGTATGACTAATTACTGCGCAAACCCAGGTAGAGCAGGTCACAAAATGGCAATGAGAGCAGGAAGAGAAATCTACGATGCAAGAGAAAATATAGCTAAGCTTTTCAATATAGATAATCCTATGACTATAGTATTTACTCATAATGCAACAGATTCTTTAAATCTAGCTATTAAGGGTTCAGTAAAAAAAGGGGATCATATAATTACTACAAGTATGGAGCATAATTCTGTAATAAGACCTATAAAAGCTCTTGAAGATAGAGGTATAGAAAATACTGTAGTTAAGTGCGATAAAGAAGGATTCTTAAATATAAATGATATAGAGAAAGCTATAAAGTCAAATACAAAGTTAATAGTAACAACACATGCATCTAATGTATGTGGAACTTTAATAGATATAAAAGGTGTCGGTGAAATAGCAAAAAAGCATAATATCTTATATTTAGTAGATGCATCTCAAACTGCAGGTGTGTATGATATAAATCTTAAGGAATTAAATATAGATATGCTAGCAGCTCCTGGTCATAAATGTCTTTTAGGACCACAAGGAACGGGTATATTATATATTAGGGAAGGTCTTAAGATAGATATATTAAAAGAAGGTGGAACTGGAAGTCAATCAGAAGATTTGTTCCAACCAGAATTATTTCCCGATAAATATGAGTCAGGAACACATAACACACCAGGTATAGCAGGATTAAACGAGGGCGTAAAATTTATACTTGAAGAAGGTATAGATAAAATAAGAAAACATGAAGAAGATTTATGTAAATACATGCTTGAGAGATTAGAAGAAGTACCTAATATATGCATATATGGGCCAAAAGATAGTAAAAAAAGAGCAGCAGTTATTTCGATAAACATTGAAAATATAGATTCGGGAGAGATAACTTTCTTATTAGATAGTGAATATGATATAGCTACTAGATCTGGAATACATTGTTCACCTCTTGCTCATCAGAGCTTAGGAACACTAGAGCAAGGTGCAGTAAGGTTTAGTTTTGGATACTTTAATACAAAAGAAGAGATTGATAATGCTATAGAAGCATTAAAAGAGATTTCTAATAATAATTAAAAGAAACAGGAATATAGTGTAAAAATTACACTTATATTCCTGTTTTTTTACGTAAAATGAATGAAATAGTAAAAAATTGTCAATTTTTATAGTGTTTTTAAAATAAATTTAAGTTATAATCATAGTATAAATACGCTTTCAAATGGGGGGAGTAATATGGAGATTCTGAGTTTAGGAGAAAAAATAAAAAAACTTAGAAAAGATAAAAACATGACGCTAAAAGAACTAGCGGGAGATAGAATAACAGCAGCACAGATAAGTCACATCGAAAGAGATAAATCACATACAAGTCACGAATTATTAGAATACTTATCAAAAAAATTAGATGTAAGCACGGACTATTTATTAGAAACCAAGGAAATGCAATCTAGAAAGATAACAGATAATCTTATACTTCAAATAGAAATACACATAAAATGTAATGAACTAGATAAAGCAGAAGAAAAAATAAGTGAAGCAATAAAAGTATGTAGTGAATTTGACTTAATAGAAAGTTATGGAAAATGTAATTTCTTACTAGCGACAATAAATCTAAAGCAAGAAGATTACAGTAAGGCGGTTAGTAACTTTGAAAAGGCACTGTATTTCTTTATAAAGAATAATGATAAAGATAATATATTTAAATGTTATATTGGGATAGGTAAAATATATATGAAAGAAGAATTCTTCAAAGGGGCAATAAGTCATTTTAATTTTGCAGAAGAGATATTAATAGAAAGCGTAAATGAAGATACAGATATATATAAAGATTTATACAGTAAGATGGCATACTGCTATATAAAATTAGATCAACCACAAAAATCATTAGAGTATATTGAAAAAGTAGATGTATTAGATAACAAAAATAACTCTAAGGAAGAAGTGGAGATGCTAGTTTTAAAAGCTAACAATTTATTTAATGTGGGGAAGTATGAAGAATCTAAAGAAAGCTTTAGGAAGGCTTTAGAGTTATTAGATAAAGAAGAAAATAAAAGTGAATTAGCAGATATATATCTGACTATATGTGATATCTATACAAAAATGGGGCATAGTGAAAAAGTATTAGAGTATTCACATAAAGTTTATGATATTAAGAAAAATGATGAAGATGAGTATATGATGGATGGGTTATGTAAAATAATAGAAGCGTATATTGAATCTAAAGAATATGAGCTTGCTAGAAGATATTGCAAGATAGCATTAGCATCGTCTATAAAGTACAAAAATAAGTTATATGAATATAAAGCGTTAAAGTATTACGCTGATATGCATGATAAACAAGATGAAAACGATTTAGCTATTGAGTACTTAACAAAATGTATAAAAATAATATCAGAATTAAATGAAGAAAAGATATTAGCAAACTTATACATAGAGTTGGGTCAATTATATTCTAGTATATCTAAAGAAAAAGAATTAGAGTACTACCAAAAAGGTGTGTTCATGTATAAAAACTTGCAAATCATATAATTATAAAGACTCTTTTAAAGGAGTCTTTTTTGTTTGTATAGAATAAGTAATACAAATGGAGGGGATGTAGGTGAAGAAGTGGATAGCCATAGTAATAGTAGTATTGATTTTAATAATAAATCCAAGTAAAGGAAATATGTTTAATAAAAAGGAATTAGATAAGAATAGTTTTAAAGAGCTTAATAATATTGAAGTTAATGGTGATTTAAAATATATAAAGTATCAAGATAATATTATACTAGGAGATAGTGAAGAGCTTATTGCTGTAAATTCTGAGGGGGAAGCTAACTCAATACTAAAGCTGAGTAAAGATATTAAAAATTTTGATATAGATAGTAATAGTTATATAGATATTATTGATAAAAAAGATAATAGGATTACAAGTATAAATGAAAATGGAAAAACAATATTTACAGACAAGGTTAATCAAGAAACATTAATGTATAAAAGTATAGACTCAAACTTATTTGTAACGGCTTATAAAAAGGATAATAATCAATATGTAAGAATACAAGATGAAGAAAAAAGTGTAGTCAATGAGATTGAGTATTCTAGCAAACTAACGCATATAGATAAAATAAATGAAAGTATTTTAGTAGCAGACCTTAAAACAGATAAAGGTTTATATAGTGAGATAAACCTATATGATTTTAATGGTGGAGAGAAGCAAAACCTTAAATTTGATGAAATAATTGTTGATGTAATCTGTGAAAATGATAATATTTACTTAGCATTTGAAAATAAAATATTAATATTAGACGAAAAACTAAAAGAAAAAGCTAAAATTAGTATAGAAGGAATCAAAAGCATAGAACAAGATAATAGCGGTAAACTTTATGTGATTGGTAAAGATAATAAGATAATTTGTATTAATGGTGAAGATGATAAAAATATTAAGAGTAAATCTGAGATAGTTGGTATTGAGCCAATAGGTGATGGATATATTACATATTCTAGCTCTAGTATTTTTAATCAAGAAAACAAAGAAATATCTAATGTTGGAAAAGAAATTAAAGATATTATAGCAATAGGTGAGAATATAGTGGTAGTGAATATTGAAGGTAATGTAAAAATATACAAAGTTTCCTAAGTTGTATCTATAAAGTAAATAGAAAATATCTATACCTAAGAAAATAGCATATATGATAAAATAGATTTGAATAATGCTAAGGAGATGAGATGGGTAATGATTATAGAAATAGATGCAAGGGGACTGGCTTGTCCAAAGCCTGTAATTAATACAAAAAAAGAATTAGATAAGATAGAATCAGGAATAGTTGTCACAACAGTAGACAATGATATAGCAAAAGAGAATATATTAAAGTTAGCAAACTCATTGGGTTGTGAAACAAATATCATAAAAGAAGAAGCTAATTTAATTTCAATAGAGATTAAAAAGGGAGAAAATGTTATAATAGAAGAGAAAAAAGACAATTCTTTAGACGATACTTGTGTGTTTATATCTTCTGATAAAATGGGAAGCGGAAATGACGAATTAGGAAATGTGCTTATAAAAGGATTTATATACACATTGACAGAAACTAAGCCTTATCCTAAAAGTATACTTTTAGTTAATGGTGGGGTAAGACTAAGTGCAGAAATTGAAGCGACTATAGAAAATCTAAAAATCCTAGAAGAAGCTGGAGTAGAAATACTTTCTTGCGGGACATGCTTAGACTACTATGGATTAAAAGAAAATCTACAAGTAGGAACAGTTACTAATATGTACACTATAGTGGATATATTAAAGAATTCGTCAAACACTATATCTATATAATGAATGCTTAAGGCTACATATAATTATGTAGTCTTTAATTACTTTAAATAACAAATAAGAAAGGTGAACAATACAATGAATGAAATGTATATAGTATCATTTAGCTCAACACATCATGCAATAAGAACAGACAAATTACTTGGAGAAAATGGTATAAAATGTACTACATTACCAACACCAAGGGAAATAACAGCAAGTTGCGGAATATCAATAAGATTTTCTTATGATGATATAGAGAAAGTAGAAAACGTACTTGAAGAAAATAGTATAGAGTACAAAGGGATATATAATATAAGTAGATTAGAAAACGGAAGTAAAGAAGTTAAAAAAATAAGCTAGGAGGAATATTAACTATGCCGATTGCTATTAAAGTGGGAGATATTGTAGAACTAAAAAAACAACATGCCTGTGGATGCAAAAATTTCGAGATTACAAGGGTAGGAATGGATATAAAAATAAAGTGTACTCAGTGTGAAAGATTAGTAATGTTAGATAGAGAAACTTTAGAAAAAAGAATCAAAAAAGTAGTTTCAGAGTGATATAAAAATAACATTCAAAAAGCAGAAACTATATATCGAAATATAACAATATTTGCTATAATTAAAGTAGGGAATTGCAAAAAAGGGGGGCTTTAATTATGGCTATAAAATTTGCTAATAGAATGGAAGGTTTAAAAGGATCTGAAATAAGGGAACTTTTAAAGCTTACAGAAAATCCAGAAGTAATATCATTTGCTGGAGGTTTACCAGCACCAGAGTTATTTCCAGTTGAGGAAATGAAGAAGATATCAGTTGAAGTTCTTGAAGAAGAAGGTAGATTGGCTCTACAATATGCTACTACAGAAGGTTTTCCACCATTAAGAGAGCATATTGCTAACAGAATGAACACTAAGAGTCAAACTAACGTAACAAAAGATAGTATATTAATAACTAATGGTTCTCAACAAGGACTAGATTTTTCAGGGAAGATTTTCTTAGATGAAGGTGATGTAGTATTATGTGAAAGTCCTTCATACTTAGGAGCAATAAACGCTTTTAAAGCTTATTGTCCAGAATTCATAGAAGTTCCTACTGATAAAGATGGAATGCTTATGGATGAACTTGAAAAAATATTAGAAACAACTGATAGAATAAAAATGATATACGTAATACCAGACTTCCAAAATCCTACAGGAAGAACTTGGCCACTAGAAAGACGTAAAAGATTCATGGAATTAGTAAACAAATTTGAAATACCAGTAATTGAAGATAATCCATATGGGGAACTACGATTTGAAGGAAAATGTTTACCTTCTCTTAAATCTATGGATGAAAAAGGATTAGTAGTTTATTTAGGATCATTCTCAAAAATATTCTGTCCAGGATATAGACTAGGATGGATCTGTGCATCACCAGAGATATTAAATAAGTATATATTTGTAAAACAAGGTGCTGATTTACAAGCATCAAGTATTTCTCAAAGAGAAGTAAGTAGATTTATGGATGAGTATGATTTAGATGCTCATGTTGAAAAGATAAAAGATGTATATAGAAAACGTAGAGATTTAATGTTAAGTATGTTAGAAGAAGAGTTACCAGAAGGTTTAGAATTCACTCGTTCTGAAGGTGGATTATTTACATGGGTAGAGCTACCAGAAAATTTAAATGCTAAAGAAATAATGGCTAAATGTTTAGAAAACAATGTAGCGTATGTTCCAGGAGGATCATTCTTCCCTAATGGAGGTAAAGAAAATACTTTTAGACTAAACTATTCTACTATGCCTGAAGAGAGAATTATAGAAGGTATTAAGAGACTAGGAGCAGTATTAAGAGAATTTATGGAAGTTAAATCAGAAGCTTAGATATAAATTAGATACATATGAAAAAAAAAGGGTGGTCATTTGACCACCCTTTTTAGGGGAGATTGGGATGAAATATATTTAAGTTATGGGGGCTATATATCTATATTATTATCTATATAAATCAAAGATATACGTATTAGAGTCAAAAAAAATGTAATAATAAAAAAGACAGTTAAAATAAAATTGACTTTTTGAAGAACCAATGTTAAAATGTGTAGGTATGAGATTTGAGTCTCATTTCTCTGCTCTGCTAAGCAGAGCCGTTAAGTCCAAAGGGAGGTGAATTATTGTGAAAAATTATGAATTAGTTTATGTAGTAAAGCCAAACTCTGATGAAGAAACTAGAGAAGCTGTACTAAACAAAGTTAAAGAAGTAGTTGCTACTGCTGGTGAAGTAGTTAAGGTTGACGTATGGGGTAACAAGAAGTTAGCTTACCCAATAGCTAAGTTTACTGAAGGTCACTACGTATTAGTTAACTTCAACTCTTCTGCAGATGTTCCTAAGGAAATAGACAGAAACTTAAAGATAAACGAAAACGTAATAAGACACATGATAGTTGTTGCTTAATAACTAGTCTTATTATATAAAAATAGGCGGTGTCAATATGAACCATGTCGTATTAGTGGGTAGATTAACTAGAGACCCAGAGTTAAGATACATCGCAGGATCAGGAACACCAGTTGCCAACTTTGCAATAGCTGTAGATAGAGAATTTGCAGGCAAAGATGGAAAAAGAGAAACTGACTTTATAGATATACAAGTATGGGGCAAATCTGCTGAAAACTGTGCGAACTATATCGGTAAAGGAAGTTTGGTAGCTATCCAAGGGTCTTTAAGAATAGATAGTTATCAAAATCAAGCTGGTGAAAACAGAAGAATTGCTAGAGTAAATGCTTCTAGAGTACAGTTCTTAGAAAGTAGAAATAAAGCGGAAAATTCATATAAAGGAAATCATCCTGGTTCAGAACCGAATTTTGAACCAAGCTTTGAGCCTACAGGACTAGATCCTCAAGGATTCCAAGCTATAGATGATGACGATATACCATTTTAAGTTTTAAGAAAAGGAGGGGACTACTATGATAAACAAGAAGAGACGTAAGAAGAAGAGAGTTTGTCAATTCTGTGCTTCTAAAGACGCTAGAATAGATTACAAAAACACTCAAAGATTAACTAAGTACGTAACTGAAAGAGGTAAAATATTACCAAGAAGAATCTCTGGAACTTGTGCTAAGCACCAAAGAGAATTAACAGTTGCTATAAAGAGAGCTAGAAACATAGCACTTTTACCATACACATTAGACTAAGAAAAGGACGAGCCTTCTGGCTCGTTTTTTTGTATATAAGGTTAAAACTAATATAATTTATGATATAATAATTATATAGTAAGGAGGGGGGCAGCTGTGAGATTAGATAAAGGTTCAGATATAACAAAGAATATAAAGATTATAGAATGGATGAAGACAGAAATACTAATGAGTGTTAGTGATTTGTTTAATCTTCTTTTTAAAGGGGTAAAACCATTAGATGAAACACTACAAGACACATTAGCAAATATTATAATGATTACATACCTTTTAGCAAAAAGAATGGGGATAAGTTTTAAAGAAATAGATTATAAGGTAAAAGAAAAGATAAGAATAGGAATAGATGAAGATCACAGTGTTGAGAGATGGTATGGAGATTTATCAAATCTAAAAAAACATATGGACAATAGGGAGTGATTCTAAATTGAACAATAATAACAAACTATCAAAGCCAGCTGGGTTAGTCATATTAGGTATAGTATTAGCTTTGATAGCAGCATATGTTCCAATGTTAGGCTTATTAGGACTAGTAGTAGCAGTTCCATACGCTATAATAGGTACATTAGCTGATAAAAAGTTCTATATAATATCTATAATAGTAACTTTTATAGTATTAATATTAAGTGTAGATCCGATGTATGCCATAAATATATGTGTGATAAGCGCAATACCAGGTTTAGTAATTGGTAGTATAGTAAAGAATAATATGAAAAATGATGATAGCAATAAATTTGAGCCCATATATGCAGGTACTATAATGTTTGTAGTATGTACAGTTGTGTTCTTCTTTGTTGCTAAAACAATATTTAAGGTAGATTTAATAGAAGAATTTATGACTATAATAGGTGAAAGTGTTAAATTACAGATAGAATTTATGAAAAACATAAATGCTGGGATGGTTGAAAGTATAGTACCAGATGATGTAGTTAATAGTGTTAGAAATATGATTCCTACAGCACTATTCTTTGAAGGTATGCTTTTAGCGCTTATAACTTATTGTTTATCATCATTTATATTGAGAAGAATGAAAAAAGTTGACTTAAGATTACCTAAAATTAAAGAATTTTATTTACCAGGAAATGCAGTAGTGACATCTTTTATGTTGTACATGCTTGTTTTATTTATAGAACTAATCGGATTAAATTTATATACTGACTTAATAATGGTAAACCTACAATTAGTATTTAATTTTATGTTTATGGTTCAAGGAATAGCAATTTGTTTATACTATATTAGCAAAATGAGAAGAGAAGGTCCCAATAAAATGATGTTATTTGGAGGAATCATGATATTTATATCAGGTTTCATGGGTATATCTTTTGTTGGAATGTTAGATAGCATTATTGACTTTAGAAAGGTAAGAAGCTACAAATCCACTTAGGAGGGTAGAAATGAGGAATAAACCAACATTTAAAATAAATATGCCAGAAACAAATCTATATATACTTATAGTTGGATTAGCTAGTACAATGCTACTTTTTTATAATGTGTATATAGGGTGTTTATTTTTCTTTGGTTTTATTTATATGGTCTTTCACAATTGGAGAATTACCAATATAAGAAGAAAAGAATGGATGAAATATATCCAAAACCTATCTTTGGATATAGATGAAACTACAAAAAAGGCCATAATGAATCTTCCAATACCTCTATGTATACTCGAATTTGATGGCAGTATATCTTGGTACAATGCTAAGTTTCAGGAGATGATAGAAGCTAAAGATTTATTAGGTATGAATATTGATGACATAGTTAAAAATCTTAATCTTAGAAAAGTATTGAATGAAAATAAAGAAATGTATACAGATGTAAGCTATAAAGAAAAAGAATATACAATAGTTTATAATGTAATAAAAAATGAACAAGAAAAAAACGCTAAGTACTTAATGATGTTATATTGGTTAGATAAAACAGATTATCTTAAACTTGAGAAAAAATACAATGAAGAAAAAAATGCAATTGTACTTATTCAAGTTGACGGATATGATGAAGTACTTAAGAGTGCATCGGAAGATAAAAAACCTTTGATTAATGTAGAAATAGAAAAGACACTATCTGCGCTAGAAGCGCATACGAATGGTGCATTGAAAAGGACATCAAAAGATAAGTTTTATCTTATTATGAATAAAAAAGAATTAAAAGAATTAGAGGCTGAAAAATTCTCTATATTGGACAAAATAAGGCAAATAGACACTGGAAACAACCTACCTGTAACGATAAGTATGGGTATAGGTATTGATGGTGATACAATAAATGAAAACTTAAAGCTTGCTACAGGGGCTCTAGATTTAGCATTAGGTAGAGGTGGAGACCAAGCTGTAGTTAAGACTAAAGACAAGTTTGCATTCTATGGTGGAAAGTCTAAGGCAGTAGAAAAGAAAACAAAAGTAAAATCAAGACTAATCGGTCATGCCTTAAGAGAAGTAATTCTTGAAAGTGATAATGTCTATATAATGGGTCATAAATATCCGGATATGGATGCTATGGGTTCAGCCGTTGGTATTTATGATATATGTAAGTCTTGTAATAAACCAGCAAACATAATATTAGATTCAAGTAATGAGTCTATAGATGAATTTGTAAAAAGATTAAATGAATTAGAATATTATAAAAATTTATTTATAGATAAAGATGAAGCAATTAAAAATTGTACTAAGAACACCTTAGTAGTAGTTGTTGATACGCACAGGCCAAACTATACAGAATGTGAAGAAGTGTTAGGATTATCTGAAAAGATAGTTGTAATAGACCATCACAGAAGAGGTGTGGAGTTTATCAATGATACAGTACTTCTATTCCATGAAATATATGTATCTTCTACTTGTGAGATGGTTACAGAATTAGTTCAATATATGGAAGAGGATGTTAATATTAATAAGCTTACGGCAGAAGGTTTACTTGCTGGTATAAGTTTAGATACTAAGAACTTTGCATTTAAAACAGGAGTAAGAACTTTTGAAGCTGCGTCATACCTAAGAAAGGTTGGAGCAGATACTATAGAAGTCAAAAAACTTTTCAATTCAGATGTAAAAGATTTTATTACAAAAGCAGATATTATAAGAAGTACTAAAATTATTAAAAATAGAATATGCTTAGCCTACTCAGACCAAGAACTAGACAATATAAATGTTGTTATAGCTCAAGCAGCTGATGAACTTCTAAACATAAAAGAAGTAGAAGCCTCATTTGTACTTGGTCAAAAAGAAGGTAAAGTATTTATTAGTGCTAGATCTCTAGGAAATATAAATGTACATGTACTAATGGAAAAATTAGGCGGAGGAGGACACATAGATATAGCTGGTGCACAGCTAAAAGATGTACCTCTACCAGAAGCATATAAATTAGTAAATGATATAATAGAGCAATATTTAAAGGAGGAAGACTAGATGAAAGTTATATTATTAAAGGATGTAAAAGGAACAGGGAAAAAGGGAGAAATGAAAGAAGTAAGTGATGGATACGCTAGAAACTTCTTACTACCTAAAAAATTAGCAGTATTAGCTGATAATACAGCAGTGAAAGAATTAAATGAAAAGAATAAATCTGCAGAAATAAAAGCAGAAAAAGAATATGAAGCAGCAGTTGAGCAAGGAAAGAAAATGGAAGAAATGAACGTAGTTATATACTCTAAAGCTGGAGATGGTGGAAGATTATTTGGTTCAATAACTTCTAAAGATATAGCAGAACAATTAAAGAAGCAACACGATATAGTAGTAGACAAGAGAAAAGTATTATTAGATGAGCCAATAAGAGTATTAGGTTCAAGATTTGTTGAAATAAAAATACATCAAAAAGTTACTACTAAAATCAGAGTAGACGTAAAAGAAAAACAATAGACATACACTTGAGGTGATAAATATGGAGGACATAACTAGAATTCCTCCACATAGTGTGGAATCAGAACAGTCTATATTAGGCTCCATATTGCTTGATAAAGAAGCTATTATAACAGTAACTGAGACTATTAGACCAGATGACTTTTATAAAGAGGCTCATAAAATTATCTATGAATGTATGCTAAAATTAAGCAACAAGGGAGAACCTATAGACTTAATAACATTAACAGAAGAATTAAGAAAGCAAGGTCATTTAGATGATGTTGGTGGTATAAGTTATATTACAAGCCTTTCTACCATAGTTCCAACAACATCGAATGTAAAATACTATGCTGATATAGTAAAAGAGAAATCAGTCCTTAGAAAGCTTATAAAAGCCTCTAACGATATAATAAGTTTAGGTTATGATGGAGCTACTAAAATAGAAGATGTTTTAGAGCAAGCAGAAAAAAGGATATTTGATATATCTCAAGAAAAAGCAAGTGATGATTTTAAATCAATAAATTCAGTGTTAATGGATACTTATGATCTTATAGAAAAGTTATATACAAATAAAAGTGATGTAACTGGAATAACTACAGGATTTAAGGATTTAAATAAAAAGATAAATGGTTTACAAAGAACAGACTTAATACTTTTAGCTGCCCGTCCTGCCATGGGTAAAACAGCATTTTCACTAAATTTAGTCCAAAATGCTGCTCTAAAAGGTGATGCATCTGTTGCAGTATTTAGTCTGGAGATGTCTAAGGAACAGCTTGTGCAACGTATGTTAGCCGCTCAATCACATGTTGAATTGAAGAAGATAAAAACAGGTACTTTAGATGAAAATGACTGGCCAAGAATCATTGATGCAATGGCCGTATTATCTAATGCTAAAATACATATAGATGATACTCCTGGTATTAAAATATCAGAGCTAAGATCTAAATGTAGAAAGCTAAAGATTGAAAAAGGTCTAGATTTTATAATGATAGATTATCTTCAACTTATGGAAGGTGAAGGTAACAACGAAAGTAGACAACAAGAAATATCAAAGATTTCAAGATCTTTAAAGATGATAGCAAAAGAACTTGATTGCCCAGTTGTTGCACTATCACAGCTATCTCGTGCTCCTGAGCAGAGAGCTGATCATAGACCTATGCTATCGGATTTAAGAGAATCTGGAGCCATAGAGCAGGATGCCGATATCGTAATGTTCTTATACAGAGATGAATATTATCATCCAGACTCAGAATTAAAAAACATAGGTGAAGTTATAATAGGTAAAAACAGACACGGTGAAACTGGATCTGTAGAGTTAGTTTGGTTAGGTGAAGTTCAAAAATTCGCTGATAAAGCTAGAGACCTGTAATATCAACAAATATCCACAGTGGATAATATGTTTCAAAAAGAAAATTGTGGATATTTGTCTGTTGATAACTGGAAACCTTGAAAAATAGATAAAAAATTATCCACACTATCCACAGAGTGCCTGTTGATAAATGTGAATAAATAAAAAAAGTGAGCTAAATGCTCACTTTTTTTACTTTTAAATTAGGAAATATACATAACTATTACCATGATAGGAAATATTAATAATGTTTTAAATTATAGAATGAAAAATCTACTCATTAAGTAATAAGTATAATTAACATATTAAAATTAAGATGATTAACTAATTTAGGTTTAATAATTAAAGTAAAATGGAATAAAATCCAATAAAGCATATATAAAATTAAAAAAAAATTAAAAAGTTTGAAATGGAGTCGAATATTTGATAAAATGTATTGGTAAAGTGTTCGATATATATATGAAAATAGAGGTGGATTACATGAAGACAGTTGCAATAGTTGGCTCTCAATGGGGAGACGAAGGAAAAGGTAAAGTTATAGATTACCTTGCAACACAAGCAGATGTTGTAGTAAGAGGTCAAGGCGGAAATAATGCAGGACATACAATAGTTATAGAAGGTAAGAAATTTGCATTACGTCTTATACCATCTGGAGTATTAAATCCTAATACTATAAATGTAATAGGAAACGGAATAGTATTTGATCCAAAAGGATTTTTAGAGGAAATAGAAACTTTAAATAAAGAAGATATAGATACAACTAATATAAAAGTAAGTGATAGAGCTCATGTTGTATTTCCATACCATAAAGAATTAGATGCTTTAGCTGAAGAAGCTAGAGGAGATAATAAAATAGGTACTACTAAAAAAGGTATAGGACCTTGTTATATGGATAAAACTGAGAGATCAGGAATAAGAATATGTGACTTAATGGATAAAGATATATTTGCAAAAAAATTAAAGTTACAAATAGATGCTAAAAATAAATTAGTTCAAGGTGTATATGGAAAAGAAGCTATGTTTGATTTTGAAACTATATACAATGAATATTTAGGATATGCAGATATAATAAGAAAGAATGTTGCAGATACTTCAGTTATAGTATACGATGCTATAAAAGCAGGAAAGAAAGTATTATTTGAAGGTGCGCAAGGAACATTATTAGATTTAGACTTAGGAACGTATCCGTACGTTACTTCTTCACATCCAACTTCAGGTGGATTCTCTGTAGGAGCAGGTGTTGGTCCTAATATGATAAAAGACGTAGTAGGAATAGTTAAGGCTTATACTACAAGAGTTGGAGAAGGTCCATTTGTTACTGAATTAGACAACGAAATTGGTGAAAGAATAAGAGTCCAAGGTCGTGAATTCGGAACAGTTACAGGAAGAGCTAGAAGATGTGGATGGTTTGATGCAGTAATAGTAAAGTATGCTGCAAGAGTTAATGGTATAACAAGTATATCATTCATGTTACTAGATGTTTTAAGTGGATTTGATAAAGTTAGCATATGTACAGGATACAAAATGGGAGATAAGATAATAACTGACTTCCCAGCATCATTAGAAGATTTAGCTAAATGTGAACCTGTATATGAAGAATTAGATGGATGGAATGAAGATTTAACTACAGTTGAAAAATACGAAGACCTTCCAGAAAATGCAAAGAAATATATAGCTAGAATAGAAGAATTAGTTGGAGTTAGTGTAGATATGGTTTCAGTTGGACCAAACAGAGCTCAAACTATAATAAGAAAAAATATATTTGCATAAGATATAAATAAGATATATGAGAAGCATAGTGAGATTGTAAAATTTCACTATGTTTTTTATTTACTAATTTTTTATAAAATAAAAAGACGAATATTAAATTTATATTTTCCTTAAAAAAGCACAAAAAAATTAAAATTTTATAAAAAAATAAAAAAAATGACAAAATCCTTAAAAAAATGCTAACATCAAAAAATAAGTATATTACACGGTTGTAGCCGTTTAAAATGTAGAAAAGTAAAGTTATTTTAAATAATAATTAAAAAAAATAAAAAAAATGTAGATAAAGTGTTGACGAAAAGGGTATAGCCTAATATAATAGTCTTTGTGAGTGAGCGACATACAAGTCGTAACACAAGATGATCCATTAGCTCAGTCGGTAGAGCACCTGACTTTTAATCAGGGTGTCCCGCGTTCGAGTCGCGGATGGATCACCACTTACGGCCCATTGGTCAAGCGGTCAAGACACCGCCCTTTCACGGCGGTAACAGGGGTTCGATTCCCCTATGGGTCACCAATTTCCCGGGACTATAGCTCAGCTGGGAGAGCACCTGCCTTACAAGCAGGGGGTCACAGGTTCGAGCCCTGTTAGTCCCACCATTTACATATGCGGCCTGGTAGTTCAGTTGGTTAGAATGCCAGCCTGTCACGCTGGAGGTCGAGGGTTCGAGTCCCTTCCAGGTCGCCAACAAAACACACTTATGCTGGTGTGGCTCAATGGTAGAGCAGCTGACTTGTAATCAGCAGGTTGTCGGTTCGATTCCGACCACCAGCTCCAAATAGATGATCCATTAGCTCAGTCGGTAGAGCACCTGACTTTTAATCAGGGTGTCCCGCGTTCGAGTCGCGGATGGATCACCAATTTATGGCCCATTGGTCAAGCGGTCAAGACACCGCCCTTTCACGGCGGTAACAGGGGTTCGATTCCCCTATGGGTCACCAATTTCCCGGGACTATAGCTCAGCTGGGAGAGCACCTGCCTTACAAGCAGGGGGTCACAGGTTCGAGCCCTGTTAGTCCCACCATTTACATATGCGGCCTGGTAGTTCAGTTGGTTAGAATGCCAGCCTGTCACGCTGGAGGTCGAGGGTTCGAGTCCCTTCCAGGTCGCCAATAAAACACGCTTGTGCTGGTGTGGCTCAATGGTAGAGCAGCTGACTTGTAATCAGCAGGTTGTCGGTTCGATTCCGACCACCAGCTCCAATAAAACTCTTAGATATCTAAGAGTTTTTTTATTTTGCATGTTTTGGCATAAACATGAGAGATTAACTACATACTTGAATTTTATTAAAAAAATCTCCATAAAAAATAGAAGAAAATATTATAATATTTTCTTCTATTTCTTTTTATCCCATCTTAAATCATTACCGACAAACTTAACCATCTTAAATCTATCGAAAATTCTTGAGAAAATTCTTTGAGCATAATCAGAACCTAACTGCATAGGAGATAAATTTGTAGATATTATAGTCTTTCTACCTGATAATAATCTTGTATTTATTATATTGAATAGCTCACTATTAGTAAAAGAGTTTGTAAGCTCTGTACCCAAATCATCTATTATTAAAAGGTCACAATCAAATAAGTTCTCATAATTATCCTTAGATATATGACTTTCACTATTTTTAAATTTATAGTCCTCTATAATCTCAAACATTTTAAAAGCAGTTTGGTAAATAACTACATGTCCTTTATCTAACAATGACTTGGCTATGCAGTTACACATAAATGTTTTACCAAGACCAGTATCTCCATAGAATAATAAGTTTTCACCATTATCCTTATCAAAATCCAATACAAATCCTTCACAAATAGGTAATATATTTCTTAACATATTTTCCTGAGGAGAAATATTAGAATCTGGTCCTATTTGAGAAGAAAATACAGATGCGTCAAAAGTAGAGAAGTTTTGGTTTTCAAGTACTCTTGATAAGTTAGACATTTTATAGGCTTCATTTATTATTTCTTGCTTGAGGCAATTACATTTTTGGCCATTTGATAAAAATCCTTTATCCTTACATGAGCTACACTCATACTGCATACTTAAGTACCACTTAGGAACTTTGTATGTATCTAGTACTTCTTGCTTTTTATTTTTAAGTTTATCCATTTCGATTTTTGACTCAGCAATAATTGTGTCCTTATCTGATGGATTTTGTAGAACTAATCTTGCCAGTTTTAGACCTATTTGGCTAATTTCTTTATCTATATTTTCAATTTCGGGTATTTGATTATATACATCCTTTTTTCTTTGCTCTAAGTCTGACTCAGCTTTATCTCTTTTTCTTTCATAAGAAGTAAGAATTTCTTTTAAAGTTGATTCTTTCATTTAATCACCTACTTAAATTTATCTTTTTGACTTTCTTGTAAAATCTTTTCAAGTTCTTCTGGTGTATACTTGGTGAAGGTTTGGTTAATATTATGGAATCTAGTTTTAACAGTTGGATTTGGTTTACTAGAAGAAGTAGCAGGTTTCTTTGCCTCTGTCTTAAGCTTATGTTCTTCATCTAATAATTTTATATCCTCAATATTTTTTACATTTTTCTTATTCCATCTTTCAATTATACCATTTATATAAGAAATAGATGGATTTGAAGTATTTTTTGATCTAGAACAAGCTTCAAGTATAACTTCAATATCTAATTTATCAAGCCAGTCGTCCATTATACGCTCTTCTGCTTTAGAAGCAGGTCTGTAGAAGCCTAATTCATTAAATATAGTCTTATACATAGCATATCGTTCACTTCTTACAGCAAAACTGTTTTGAACATCTTCAGGTGTATATAAATTAGAATCATACCAACTTCTAATAATTGACTCAATATATTTAACCGGTCTTGAAGAACCATGTTTATCCCTAACATATTCATAGGCATACACTATCATATCAGGGTCCATATTATATTTGTTCATTATATCTAATATATTAATTTTTTCACCAGGATCAAGGTATCTACCTACTATTTGATTTATTGAGTTAAACATTCTTCTTATGCTAGGATTTTCTGAAACAGAAACTACACTATCAGCATTAGATTTAATAGATTTTGTATTTACATGCATGTTATCCATATAAAACCTTTTTAAATCCATAAACTCAATGGAATAGTCAAAATCATTTAGTCCCTCATTTTTATGCATCTTGATTATATTCTTAGTTTCCCAAAATTTCCAAGCATCTATAACATCAGATAAAGGTATATTTAAATTCTTTGCTATTGAATTATTATCAAACTTAGGGTTAGCGCGAGGGTCACAAGCTTGTCTATATCCTAAAAGATAAACTTTTACGTATAACCCATTTGCCATTGGCATAAATATATCTATGAAGATATTGGCAATAGTAGTTTCACCTAAATCTATTTCGTTGACTTCTTTAAAAAACATTTTATCACCTCAGATTAGATTATATCACTAAATATTGTTTCCATATATATTTTAATGTTGAGTAATATATTATAACTCAAATAAAAAAATATATGACAAAAATCATCACAAAAATATCTTATATACATTGCTACAAAATATCCATATTAAATTAGGAGGGGGACGAATTGATAATTAATTTTAGCAAAAAAGTAAGACGAGTTCTAGGTACAGTGGTTGCAGTTTTAATAATATTAGGAGGCGGTGCATATTACCTAAAAGAAAATAAAAGTAGTATAGAGTCATTTAAGTTAGAAAAAGAGGCAAATATGAATCAGTACACTATGGATGTTATTTTTGACGATGAAAGTAAGCGTTTAATGTGCAACCAAAGTGTAGAGTACATAAACAATACAAAAAATGATTTAGATAAGCTGTATTTCCACATATATCCCAATGCTTTTTCAAAAAAAGAATTTGCACCTTTTGAAAAAGACGAGATGGAACAAGCGTATCCAAATGGATTTAATGAAGGTTACATAGATATTAAAAACATACTAACGTCTGGAAATAAGCTAAAGTATGAAATAAAAGGAGATAAGAATGATATTCTTCAAATAAATCTTGCTACAAAGATAAAGCCAGGAGAAAAGGTATTAATTGATATGAAATATAATGTTAAGATACCTAATTCAGTAGGACGATTTGGATATGGAGATAATACAATAAATGTTACGAATTGGTTCCCAATAGCTTGTGTTTATGATGATAGAGGTTGGAATTTAAAAAGTTATGAATCAGTAGGAGATCCGTTTTATAGTGAAACTAGTGATTTCTATGTAAAAATACTATCACCTATAAAATATGAACTAGGAAGCACTGGTAAAGTAATTAATAAAAAGGATGATAATGAAAAAGTGTTCTATGAAATTGAGGCTAAAAAAGTTAGGGATTTTGCATTTATATTAAGTGACAAATTTAATGTAGATAGCGACTCAGTAAATGGGATACTAATAAATACATATAATTTAAATAAAGACCTATCTAAGGTTTCAACACAAATTGCAAAGGATTCTATAAGAATTTTTAGTGATTTATTCGGCCAATATCCATATGATACATATTCAGTAGTAGCAAGTGATTTTTATATAGGGGGTATGGAATACCCAAATTTAGTAATGATTGACCAAAGTTTATATAATGAGAAAAATAAGTTTTTACTAGAGTATGTTATTGCACATGAAACAGCCCATCAATGGTGGTATTCAGTAATAGGTAATGATGAAATAAGTGAGCCTTGGATAGATGAAGCTCTTACAGAGTATTCAACAGTATTATACTTTGAAAATAAATATGGTAAAGAAACAGGACAAAAGCTTATAAAAACAATGGAAGTTCAAACAAGAAATCACTTATGTGAAAATATATTTAAACCTACTACTCAGTATAAAAACTCTACAGAGTATAGCTTAAATGTATATACTAAAGGTGCTGTGATTTTTAATGAAATTAGAAATACAGTAGGAGATGAAGTATTCTTTAGTACTTTACAAGAATACTACAAGACATATATGTACGAAAATGTAAATGGAGCCAAGTTTGTAGAATTATGGAACAGTAAAGGCATAGATATAGACAAAATAATAAGCGAATACAAGTAAATTTTAACTAGAGCATTAAATTTTTATTTAATGCTCTAATTTTTTGGTATAATATAATTTATTGAGTATAAGAAACGAGGTGACCTGATGCTAAAATATTGTTCAATAGGAAGTGGAAGTAGCGGAAACTGTCATTATGTAGGATATAAAGATACGTCTATATTAGTAGATGCAGGTCTTAGCGGCAAGAGAATAACAACAGGCCTTGATGATATAGGTGCAGATATAAATAAAATAAAAGGAATATTTATAACACATGAGCACTCGGATCATATTAAAGGGGCAGGGATAATGTCTAGGAAATATGATATACCAGTATTTGCAAATGTAAAAACATGGTGTGCTATGAAGGACAAGTTGGGAGAAATAAAAGACCATAATATGAAGGTATTTGAAAATGATAAAACTTATTCATTAGGTGATATTATAATAAGACCTTTTTCAATATCTCACGATGCATCAGATGCGGTAGGATATAATTTTTATGCAGAAAACGAAAAAATGTCTATAGCAACTGATATAGGGCATATTACAGAAAATATAAAAAGGCATTTATATAAATCTAAACTGGTAGTATTAGAATCCAATTATGATCCTAACATGCTAATGATGGGCTCTTACCCCTATGCATTAAAGAGAAGGGTAATGTCCGATGAAGGCCATTTATCAAATGAAGATGCAGCAAAATTCTGCGTAGAGCTAATTAATGAAGGAACGGAAAGAATATTATTAGCCCATTTAAGTAAGGAAAATAATTTTCCAGAGCTAGCATATGAGACATCAAAGGGAATACTATTACAAAATGATATAGTAGTAGGACAGGATGTTAAGTTAGATGTTTTATTAAGAGAAGACGTATCAGACATTTACAGTGTAAAATAGAGGATTCAATAAGTAGATCGGATTAAGGAGACATTTTATGAATATAACGGTTATTAGTGTAGGAAAACTAAAAGAAAAGTATTTAAAATTAGGAATAGAAGAATTTGCAAAAAGATTATCTAAGTATTGTAAGTTAGATATGATAGAGTTAGATGACGAAAAGTGTCCTGAAAACTTAAGTGAGAAGGACATGCTAATAGTAAAGGATAAGGAAGGCAAAAAAATCCTTAGCAAGATAAAGAATAATAGCTATGTAATAGCTCTTGCTATAGATGGAAAGAATTTATCTTCTGAGGAGCTAGCAGAGACTATAAGTAAATTAGCTGTCAGAGGTAATAGTCACATTACTTTTATAATAGGAGGCTCTCTAGGGCTTTCTGATGAAGTATTAAATAGAGCTGACTATAAGTTATCTTTTTCAAAGATGACATTCCCTCATCAAATGATGAAGTTAATATTATTAGAACAAGTTTATAGAGCATTTAGAATAAATAATAATGAACCGTATCACAAGTAAATGATAGTAGGTTAAAGTAAAAAAATATTAAATTTAATATTGTAAATTAGAGGTGAGAGTTATAAATTATATAAGAAAGTTCACAGATATATTTACAATTATATTTAGAGATATATCAATTTGCGTAGCTAGTATGTTTTTATTAGTTTTTTACTGTGTCTTTATTAGACGTGGAGAGTATTTTTTAGATTCTAAAGTTATTTATATTCCACTTATAGCGATATTGATTTTGAATGTTTTTGCTATGATTAGGTATAAAAAATATATTAGAAAATCATCAATAATAGGTGCTTTAATTGGTTTAATGATAATTATTGGGCTTAATGAAATAATATGTATACGATATACTAATTTTTCATCAGAGATATGGGCAAATAATGAGAATATTAGACATTTTATGGTTGAAGATCTGATGGAAAATTATTTGAAAAAGAATATGACTGTAACGGAAGTTGAGAAACTTTTAGGTGAAAATTTCCTTCATAAAAATGAAGGAAATATAGACCAAAATATTTCATATTGTTATTCATATTATGGGTATCACGAACGTGTATCTAATAATATGTATTTAGATATTTATTTTAATTCACAAAACAAAGTAGTGAGCTGGAAAACTTATGAAGAAAAAGCAGACTGGCTTTAAACGATTATAGTGAATAGATAAACAACTCTATGAATTTTAGAACAAAATCATATTATAAGATTTTAAATGATGATTTTGTTGAAAAGTTATTTTATAAGGATAATTATCCACAATTGGATAATATATAATCCCTTAAGATTATGAAAAATACCTTCTCTAGAGGTGTAACGGAGAACCGTATCATAAGTAAGTTCTTATTATATACGATAAAAGTGTGTGCTTGAAGTTTGACTAGATATAATGGTATATTTTACTGAAAATAACTAGAATATATAGACATTGTGGGGTAAAAAATGGCATATAAATGGTCTGATGACTTACTAAGGTGGCAGCACATATAAAAAATAATTAAATAAAATAGAAATCGTAGGAATATAAAAAAATTCAGATAATAATTTCGAGAGTAAATTATACTAACCTAGATTATAAAAATATAAAAGCGTAGACTTTGTCTACGCTTTTATATTTTTATAATTTTTTTGTACTATAATGCGAATATTTAATTTAAAGTTATATTAAATGTTAGGGTAAAGAATAAATATTTTTATTCGTATAAATATAAAGTGACAAAATATTACTAATTATTAAATATCATAAATGTTAAAATGGGGCGGAGAAAATATGAAGAAAAAACTAGATATTAAAAATTTAAAAATAAGTAAAAAGTTAGGGCTATCATTTTTGATAGTATTATTTATTGCAACTTTTACATCTTTTAATTCACTGGGTAAGTTAAAAACTGCTGAAAAGTGGACTACTGAACTATATGAAGGACCACATCAATTGGCAGTTGAAACAATGGGAATTCGTAGAGACATTGTTAGTGCTGCAAGACATATGAATTATGCATTTGCAACAAATGATCATGTTAATTTTAGACAAGATGTTATAGAACAATTTGAAACTATCAGGCAAAGACTTGGTCGAATTAACAATCTTACTATAGAAGATCAAAAAGTTGATGAGTATGTTAAAGAACTTGAAAATTTAGTAACTCAACTTAGAGTTGAATATGAAAAAATATATGAAGTAACGCAAAAAGAAGATTTTACAGGCTCTATATTAGATGTAGATATGACTAAATATGATGAAATATATATGACTGCCGTAGAAGTAGCAAAAGAACTTTCTAATGAAAGTGAAGTTGTAGGAGCTAAATTTGTAGAAAGAGTAGAGAACATAAATAAAAAATCTCAAGCAATTACACTTATGCTTTGTATACTTAACATACTAATTGGGATAACTATAACTTTATATATAACTAAAAAATTAAAACAACCTATAAGTGAAGTTGAAATAGCGGCGAATCAAATGTCTAAAGGGAATTTTGATGTAGATATTAGCTATGAATCGAAAGATGAATTAGGGATGTTAGCGAGTAGTATGAGGCAGATGTGTGCTAGCATAAATGAAATTATAAATGATACAGTTGATAACTTAGAAGAAGTTGCATCTGGTAACTTTGATGTAGAAATCGATATAGAATATATTGGAACATTTAAGAAAATCGAAGTTGCAATAAATAATATAACAGATGATTTAAGTAGTACAATATCACAAATAAATGTAGCATCAGAAGAAGTTCAACTAGCATCAGATCAAGTATCAAGTGGAGCACAAATGTTGTCGCAGGGTACAACAGAGCAAGCTGGGGCGATAGAGGAATTATCAGCAACAATATCAGATATATCTAATAAAGTCAAAGATACAGCTAAAAATGCGGCAAAAGCTAATGTATTGTCAGCAAGTGCAGGAAAAGAAGTACAAGAAGGAAATAAACAAATGGATCAAATGGTAAAAGCCATGGAAGAAATATCATATACATCAAATGAAATAGGAAGAATATTAAAAACAATAGATGATATAGCATTCCAAACCAATATATTAGCATTAAATGCAGCGGTAGAAGCAGCAAGAGCAGGTGAATCAGGTAAAGGATTTGCAGTTGTTGCAGATGAAGTTAGAAATCTAGCGGCGAAATCAGCAGAAGCTGCAAAAAATACAGCCAATTTAATAGAAAATTCTATAAAGGCAGTCGGTAATGGAAATGATATAGTAAGTAATACGGCACAATCGCTTCAAAAAATAATAGATACAACAAATAAAGCAAGAGTGATAATAGACGAAATAGCAAAAGCAAGTGAAGTGCAATCAAGTGCAATATCACAAGTAACTTTAGGGATAGAACAAATATCATTGGTAGTACAAACAAATTCAGCAACAGGTGAAGAAAGTGCAGCAGCAAGTGAAGAATTGAGTGGACAAGCACAAATGCTAAAAACACTAATAGATAATTTTAAGTTGAAGAATAAAAGTGAAAATTATAAAGATATAGTTAATGAGATGCAGATGAGAGAGTGTGAAATAATATATTAATCTTTATTTTTATAAAAGCTGATATACTCGGTCTATCTAATATTTAAAAAGATATAGAATTAGATTTAATTCTATATCTTTTTGCTATCATTTATAAATATTTTTATGAATTAAGTAGTAAAGACTTAAGTTCATCAAAGTTAGAAATCTCATAAGTAGGTTTTATTGAAGTTTCATTGGTAATATTGTTAGGGTTATACCAACAGGTGTCTATACCAAAATTTATACCACCTTGTATATCAGAACTTAAACTATCCCCTACTATTAAAATTTTGTTTTTATCAAAGAAATTTATATTTTTTAAAGTATGTTCAAAAATCGCAGGATTTGGTTTTGATACTAATATTTCTTCAGATATTACTATAGTCTCAAAAAATTTTGCTAGAGTAGATTTTCTGATCCTTTTATCTTGAACTAAGGTAAGGCCGTTAGTTACTATAGCAAGCCTGTAAGAGTTATTTAAAGTTTCTATAAGCTCGATACTGTTATCATATAAAAATGATGCATCGGCTAAATATTCCATATATAATTGGGCAAAGCTGGTTTCATCAAAACTTACTTCTAATCTATCTGATAATCTTTTAAATCTTTCTATCTTTAATTTTTCTTGTGTAATAAGTCCTTGTTCAAATTCTTTCCATAGAATCGTATTTATTTCTTGATAAATTTTTAAATGGTAATTCTCATCATAGTTTATGTTAAACTTGAGCATTGTATTTTTAAATGCTTCTCTTTCAGATTTTTTAAAATCATATAGTGTTTCATCTGCATCAAATAATATAACTTCATATTTCATCATATGTCCTCCAAATTTTATGTAAATAATTTAATTACTAAGTAATTTAAGTTGTTTTTGTTTATAGTTCTCATCAGATTTTGAATTAAGTATAATACCTATTAAAAATAGTACACATCCTACTACTTTCCCTATAGAAAAAATATTGAAGTATAAATAGTCTATAATTGCACTTGTAAGCATTTGACCTATAAAGCGAAGTATAACTGTATATACTGTTGGTATTTTATGAACTATTACATTAAATATATAAGTAGTTAAAACACCTATAGCCCCACCTAGAAAGTAAACTAAAGAAGTATTAGTCATAGTAGGAGTATTCGATATGAAATTTAACCCAATAAAATAGAAAATAATAGAAACTAATGTAGCAGTTAAGTAGTTTATAATGATGCTATTTATAGTACCTATTTTCTTAGATAATTCTCCATTTAATATAATACTTGTGACTACGAATACTCCTGTTAAAAATGAAAAAAAATATATACATTATATGCACCTCCTTATAAAAAAATCATAAATATTAAACCTATTATGATTAGTGAAAAGCTTAGTATTTTCTCTTTTCTCATTTTGTTAACTTTAACACCAAATAATCCGAAATGGTCTACTAGTGTAGACATTATAAGTTGTCCAAATAGACCCATACCTGCAGTAAGTGTTATTCCTATCTTGTGTGAAGATAGATTATTTAAAAATATCACTAAAACACTTAGTATACCTGATATAAAAAAGATAACAGGTATTTTACTTAGTTTAGGAAGCTTATTTCGTTTCAATACTGATACTAGTAAGATTAATATAAATCCTAAAATATGATAAATTAATGTACTAAGATATAAGCCTATCTTTTCTGATAGTACGCTATTGAAAAATATCATTATAGCGATAAGAATGCCATTTAAAACAGCCAAATTTTTATATGTATTCAAATGTAGCTCTCCTTTACAAGTTTATATAAATAGAATAATATATTTATAAAAGTTACAACATGACATTTGTCATGTTAGGAGGAGCTATGAAAAGAGTTTTTGATAGTAAGCTTTTAAGCTGCTATATTAAAAAATATAATATAGAAAGTATACTTGATGATGAAATATTAAAACATGCACAACTACATTTCTATGAAAGTGAAGAATACATATTAGAGTCAGGGGAAATTCTTGAGTATTATTATTTACTTGTTGATGGAAAAATTAAGATTTATTATCCTTTTGAAAATGGAAAGTCAATGACTTTAAAGTTTTATAACGATTTTAATACAATAGGAGATTTAGAACTTTTAAAAGATATACCTATACTGTGTAATATTGATGCAGTAGAAGATACTTTTTTGATAGCAATACCTTCTACTATACTTAGAGAAAAGTATTTTGATAATGTAAAACTTTTACACCATTTGGTAGATTCTTTAAGTGAAAAACTATATGGAACTATTAATAATAGCTCATATAACTTTGTATATCCACTTATCAATAGAGTAGCTAGTTATTTAGTTGAACATATTACAGACAAAAATTATATAATTTTGAATTCATCATATTTAGACATTGCTCAATTTTTAGGTACAACATATAGACATTTGAATAGAACTCTTAAAGAGATGGAATCAAAATCAATTATAAAATGTAGTGATAGAAAAATATATATATTAGACATAAACAAACTTAGAGAATTATCTAAGAATATTTATGTAAAACCACTTTAGTATATAATTTAAAATGATTTTATAATAAAAGCTCCAACAGTATGTAAATGTATTGTTGGAGCTTTTATTAGTGGTATTACTATTAAATTATTAATTATACAAGTAAAATGTTTTATATTTTCGTAAGAAAAATAGTGATACAAAAAGCGATACGGACTCTGCAAAAGGGATTACTAGCCATAATCCATTTAATTCAAATAGCTTAGGCAGTAATAAAAAACCTATAATGCAAAATATAAATGTTCTTAAAAATGAAAGCAATGCTGAAATTTTTCCGTTAGAGAAAGCTGTAAATAAACCAGAGGTATAAATATTTAAACCAGTAGATAAAAAAGAGAAAGCAAATATTCTAAGTCCATTTAGTGTCAAATTATATGTAATATTTGTCTCAGATATAAAGAATTTAACAAATGTTTTAGGAAAAGTAAAACAAATAATAAATATCATTATTGAAGAAAATAAAATAAAAACTTTTGAATATATATGATACTCTTTAATCTTTACTACATTATTTGCACCATAATTAAAACTAATTATAGGAGCAACGCCTGCAATAAGTCCTAAGTATACAGATACCATTATAAATTGGATATATAATATTATCGTAACTGCAGCGACGCCATTTTCTCCAGCGTATTTAAGAGCAATATAATTAAAAAATAAAGTAGTTATTGCAGTAGATAATTGAGTTACCATTTCAGATGAACCATTATATATACTGGCTAGTACTAATCTAGATTCTTTTTTTGGCATAATAAATTTTAGTGTGGATTTTTTGCCCATAAAATATAAAACACATAAAATAGTTGAAGTTGCAGCACCTATAAGGGTTGATAATGCAGCCCCTGAAATACCAAGATTTAATTTGTAGATGAATATATAATTAAGTATTAAATCAATAAGGCCCCCAAAAAGAGAAGCTAATAAGCTAAAGTTAAATGCACCATCTACTCTTGTAAAATATTCAAAAACCATTTTTAGTATATAAAATGGGGCGCATAGTAAAATAATTATTCCATAATCTTTACAATAGCTCATTAAAGTTTCCGTAGATCCTAAAATATAAAAAATCTCTTCATTATATATTATACCTACTATACTAAAAATAACTCCTAATAATAAAGCAAATAAAACAATTAAAGTAAACCTATTATTAGCTTCATTAAAGTTATTTTTTCCTAAAGAAATAGATATTAATGCACTACCACCAGTTGCAAACATAACGCCTATACCGCACAAGATACTAACAATAGGTAGTATTATATTAATGCTAGCTAAAGCATCAGTCCCAACTTTATTAGATATAAATACACCGTCCATAATTGTGTATAAAGATAAAAATAGCATAGATATAATGGGTGGAATAATAAAATTAAAATATTCCTTAATAGATGTTTTTTGTGAAAACTTATTTTGCATAGTTAATCCTCCGTTAGTTAAAATATTTACTAGAGTAATAATAAGGTATATAGTAACTATATATACAAGTGAATTTTTTTGAGGAGTTTAATTATGAATGATAAAGAGTATTTTTCTACAGCAGAATTTGCATCAATGGCAAACATATCTAAACAAACGTTGATTTATTATGATAATAGTGGTATTTTTCATCCTATTTATAAAGATGAAAATAATTTTAGATATTATTCATTGGAACAATTTGAAGCACTTGATACATTGATAAGCTTAAAGGATATTGGTGTGCCACTAAAGGAGATTAAGGAATATCTGACTAATAAAAATATTGAGAATTTAGTAGATTTGATGAAAAATAAAAAAGAAATGATAGATAATCATATTAATAACTTAATTCTCATCAGGGATAAAATAGAGAGCAAGACTTTAAAATTAGAAAGAGTTATAAAAAATCAACATATTACAGAACCATACTTTAAAATGTTTGATGAGGAGTATTTTTTTATATCTAGAGTAGATAGTAGTGATTATAAAAAAATAATGATTAAAATATCCAATTTTATTAAATGTATCAAGGATAATGATAAACTTGATAGTGGAAATTCCATTGGGGGAATTATTAAGAAACATGATATACTCAATGGGAACTTTAATAATATAAAGTATATTTGTATTAAGGTAAATAATAATACTATAAATTATAATATTCACATTAAGCCGAGTGGTATTTATGCATGTATAAATCATAGAGGTAGTTATAATACAACATATACTTCTTACACTAAGCTAATAAATTTTATAGAAAAGAATGGATATGAAATTATAGGTGATTCTTATGAAGATGAATTGATTGGATACCTTTTATCAAAATCGAAAGAAGAGTATTTAATACAATTATCTATTCCAGTTAAAAAAGTATATGAATAATGTATAAAAAACATCTGTAGCTTTATATTAAGTACTTACAGATGTTTTTATTTACACACAAATATAAAGAATTTTACTAATATTGATAATTTATATTATAAAACTTGATAAATTTTTAGAGAAGTTTTTTAATCTACTGAAGTTATGTAACTTTTTACTTTGTTTACGACATCATTTTCACCTACATAAATTATTATGTCATTTTCATTTATATTAAAATATGGACCAGGTGAAATAAATAATTTGTCATCCCTTTTTATACCGACTATTGTTGCGCCAGTATTGTGCCAAAAATTAAGTTCTCCTAAATTCTTACCAATTATTAAGCTATTAGGCTGAACTATGCTCTCGTAATGGGAAATAATACCTACATTTCTAAGTTGAGTTGCAAACTCTATCAAATTTCCGATTTTATTTTCTAAATTTTTTTCAAGGTCTTTTTTTTCATTAATCAGGCCATAAATTTCTTCTTTTAAATTTGTAAATTCACTTTTAGTTTTGAATGTTTCTAGGAATTTTGAAGCATTATTCTTGCTACGTATCCTAATACCGCTTTTTTCTTCAACTTCAACCACATCCATATCTTTTAATAAAGCAATTGATCTACGAATTGTCTCAGGTGAAACATTATATATGCTTACTAAAGTAGAGCGACCAGAAAGTTTTTCTCCTTCTAAGAACCCACCATTTACTATTCTAGAAGCAATATCAATAGATATCTTTAAATAGGCTGGAGTAGATATTTTTCTTGACACATTAAATCACCCCTATCAGTCAATAATTGTACCACAAATATTATAAACATAATAGCGATGAATTAATAGTTTTATATTTAAAATTTAATTTTTTTTGATTTTTGACAACTTATATGATACCATAAAGTTGTTAGATGCATAATATAAATTAAATATGTAATTTAAAACTGTATTAATTTTTTATATAATAATTTATTAAATGTAAAAATTAATTAATTGAACAAGTAATCACTTTAATATAAGCATATTGGAAGTTAATAAACAAACTGACAACTTTAGATATTGAAGAAAGTTGTCAAAAAGGAGTGTTGTTATGGAAAATTTAATCAAAAACTTAAGGAATAATATAACCTATTATTCAACGATTTTTATATCATTGGTAGTACTTGTGTGGGGGGGGATTTTTACTGACAATTTTAAATCTTTTTTTAACACTGCATATGAATTCGCAACAGAAAATTTTTCTTGGTATTTTATGATACTAATGGCTTTTTTCTTTTTATTTAGTATCTATTTATTATTTAGTAAATATAAAAACATTAAGCTTGGACCGGATGACTCTAAACCAGAGTTTTCAAATATTTCTTGGTTTGCAATGCTTTTTAGTGCGGGGATAGGTATTGGTTTAGTATTCTGGGGAGTTGCAGAGCCTTTAACTCATTACTTAAATCCAATTGGGGTTGAGGCTGGTAGTAAAGAAGCCGTTGAATTTGCATTTAGAAAATCATTTTTACACTGGGGGATTTCAGCTTGGGCTTGTTATGCATTACTTGCTCTTATAATAGGATATATGCATTTTAGAAAGGGAAAGCCGATTCTTTTAAGCTCAGTTTTAATTCCTTTAATAGGAGAAAAGAGAGCTAAAGGTTTTGTTGGAAAAGTTGTTGATATATTGACGATTTTTGTAACTATATCAGGTATACTTACATCATTAGGAATGGGGACATTGCAGATAAATAGTGGATTAAACTATTTATTTGGAGTACCAGAAACAAAGGCTGTGCAAGTAGCTATAATTACTATAATAACAGTTCTATTTTTAATATCAGCAACAACAGGTGTTAAAAAGGGAATTAAAATACTATCGAATTTAAACTTAGGAATAGCTGTATTATTTTTTGTAGGAGCATTTATTATGGTTCCTAAATTAGATTTATTAAATAACTTTGTAGCAAGTATAAGTGGGTACACTAAGGCACTAACTATTGATAAATTTAATATATTTGTAAAAGGTGAGTGGTATTCTGAATGGACTATATTCTATTGGGCTTGGTGGATTGCATGGGCTCCATTTGTTGCTATATTTATTGCAAGAGTGTCAAAAGGGAGAACAATAAAGGAATTTATACGAGGTGTATTATTAGTACCAGCAGGTTTTTGTATGGTTTGGTTTTTAGTATTTGGAACACTGGGTATGTCAGCACCATTAGATGTTGGAGCTGAGGCGATACAAAAAACAGAAACTGCACTTTTTGTAATTTTAAATGAGTTTAATGGAGCAGGACTGGTAATGAGTGTAATAGCTATAGCCTTATTATTTTCATTCTTTATTACATCAGCAGATTCAGCGACATATGTGTTATCCGTGATTGCAAGTGATGGATTATTAGCACCAAAGAATTCGAGAAAAATAGTTATAGGAGTTACTCAAAGTTTGCTTACAATAGCCTTTTTATTTGCAGGAGGGTTCAATATGATTCAGACCGCAACTATTGTAATGGCATTGCCATTTGGTATAATTATATTTGGTAGTGTAATATCATTTATGATAGAAGTTAAACGTGAAAATATTGATAAAATAGAGAATAAAGGGATAATATATAACCGTATTATAAGTAATAAATAGTAGAAACTAATGCGAGGGGCATATGAAAAAAACATTATATGGATATGAAAAAGTTATAAGAAAACTTCCTATAAAAGATAAATATGAAAAAAATGAATTATTGATAGATGATTTACTTATAGAGAGGAGCGGAAATATAGAAATATATTATGCTCCTCACAATGAGTATTCAAACTCAAAAGCTAGAATATTTATTATAGGAATAACACCGGGGTTTCAACAAATGAGCACAGCTATTTCTACGGCTAGAAAAGAACTAGAATTAGGAACTGATATTGATGAGATTCAATACAAATGCAAGGTAGCTGGTAGATTTAGTGGAAGCTTAAGAAAAAATATAATAAGTATGTTAGACGAAATAAAACTTAATGAAGCACTTAATATAAATAGTTGCTCTACCTTATTTGAAGAGAAAGACTATTTACTACATACTGTATCATTGGTGCCATATCCTGTATTTGTAAAAAAGCAAAATTACTCAGGCCATACACCAAAATTATTAAAGAGTGAGTTTTTAATGAAATATGTATATGATAATTTTATTGAAGAACTTAATAAAATTGAAAACTTCAAAGAAATATTATTAATACCTTTAGGAAAAGCAGTTGAGGAAATACTATACAAGTTATCTGAAGAAGGAATAATTTGCGAAAAACAAATTCTTAAAGGATTTCCACATCCATCAGGAGCTAATGTAAATAGGGTAGCTCAACTAGAAGAAAACAAAGAAAATTTGATTATACAAATTAAAGAAAGTATAAATTTATAATTGAATATTTAATATTTAATATTTAATATAATATAGTGATGAATATAGTATTAAGCTAGGTTTAAATAAAAAAAAATTCCTAGCTTATTTTATTTTTTGAAAAAGCTAAAAATCAGTGATACTGTCATTTTTAATATATAGTCTATTAATAAATACTATTATAAATATTGAAAATATTTAGTGAAATAAAATTATCAATTTGATAAAATTAATTATTTGTGTTAACATAATTATATAACATAGTTAGATTTTAAATAAAACTAACAAAAACCTATCGAAAATACTTTAAAAAACATACCTTATGAATTGAATTCAAATAAATATAAAAATTAAATAATAAAACTTCGTTATCTACAAAAACGTTGATTATAAAATCGTATAAAATTTAAATTTATGCATAAAAACTTAATACACAGAAGGAGGAATTTTATGACAGAATTAATGATAATAAGTGGATTAGTACTAATTATTTGTATAACTTCAAGTAAAGTACTATACAAGTTTGGTGTGCCAATGCTTCTTATATTTATTGTACTTGGTATGCTATTTGGATCAGATGGATTAATTGGAATCTATTTTGATAACTATGAATTGACTAGCCAATTGTGTTCTTTGGCACTAGTATTTATTATGTTTTATGGTGGGTTCGGTACAAACTGGAAAATGGCTAAGCCAGTAGCAGTTCCATCGGTGTTGATGTCATCATTAGGAGTTATAGTTACAGCAGGATTAACAGGATTGTTTTGCCATCTAGTAATAAAGACTACCTTATTAGAAGGAATTTTAATAGGTGCAATAGTGGCGTCTACAGATGCGGCATCTGTATTCGCAGTTTTAAGAGCGCAGAAATTAAACTTAAAAGGCTCATTAGCATCTCTTCTAGAAGTTGAGAGCGGAAGTAATGATCCGATTGCTTATATGATGACTATCATAATTTTGACTATGATGCAAAGTACAGGGGACTTAAGTTTAGGAAAAGTAGCTATTATAGTTGTAACTCAGATTGCAGTGGGTCTAATAGTAGGATTTTTAATTGCGAAGGTTACAGTGTATGTGCTTAGATATTCAAACTTTGAGATAGAAGGTTTTTACACAATATTTGTAACGGCAATTGCAATACTTTCTTATTCGCTTAGTGAATATTTAGGCGGAAATGGATATTTGAGTGTTTATATATCAGGAATAATAATAGGAAATAGTAAAATACCTCGTAAAAAAAGTATGTTCCAATTCTTTGATGGTATTTCATGGATTATGCAAATCGCATTATTCTTTATATTAGGTCTGTTATCTTTCCCATCAAGACTTCCTCAAGTTACAGCAACAGCAATGTCTATCTCTTTGTTCATGATATTAATTGCTAGACCATTAGCTACCTTTGTAATACTTGCTCCTTTTAAATTCACAGTAAAGGAAAAATTGTTTATATCTTGGGTTGGACTTAGAGGAGCAGCATCAGTTGTTTTTGCAATATTTGCAGTAACATTCGGGGTTAATATTGAAAATGATATCTTCCATATAATATTCTTTATAGCTTTATTCTCTGTTGCTATACAGGGTACGCTTATACCTAAGGTTGCAAACTTATTAGATTTAGTTGAGACTGAAGAAGAAAACTCTGTACTAAAAACATTTACGGACTACACAGGGGAAATAAATACTCAGTTATTAGAAGTTGTAATGACAGAAGAAAATAAATGGATAAACAAAAGTATTATGGAAGCAAATATTCCTGAGGAAATACTTATTGTTATGATAAAACGAAATGATAAGATATTAGTTCCTAAGGGATCTACTGTAATAAATGTTGGAGATACAGTGGTTTTAAGTGGTAATAATATAGAAAGTTTAATATAATAGGTGATTTTTAAAGAAAAAATTATATATGATTTTGACCATATATTATGAATAAAACTCATATTTGAAATAAGATGCGGCTAGATAAATACTTAGTACTTATCTAGCCTATTTTGTATTATAATTAGTAAAAGTAAAATATTATCTTGGTATAAAAGAAGAGGATAGACAATGAAAAAGCACAGAAATATTTTGAAAATGACACTTACTATTATCACAGCAATAATCTTTATTAGTATAGGTATAGTAATAAAAGATGTATATTCAATAAGTAATGACAAGTATACAAAAACATATATTAATGAAAATCTAGGGTTATTAAAAAATAAATTAACAGAAGATGAAGAAAATGAGCTTAAAGCATTGTTTACGGTGAAACTTTATTTAAGTGAAAAAAGAATAGATAAAAATAATCTAGAGATAGTAGGTCTTGAGCGAGTAGTATCAACCTATATAGACGAAATATTAAATGAGTATACAATCAAATATGAATTAGAAGGAACGGAATTTGAGTGGGATGATATTCAAAACACTTCTGAAGAAAATAGTACATTAGATAAATTAAAAAATACTTTAAGTAAAGAAGACTACAACACCTTAATAGAGCTATGCAAAGACTATGAAGAGGGAGATTATTCAGCTTTAGAAGTAATTGAAGATCTTATATCTAATTATGATGAAAAAAATAGTGATACAATAACTACTTACTTAACTCAAAGTAGTAATTTAGATTTAGAAGCAGTTTTTAATATAAGTAAAAATCTAGGCTTAAAATATGAAAGTGTAAAAAATATTACCCCTAAAGAATTATCAAAATCTGAAGCTGATACATATGAGAAAATCTGGAGTGAAGTAAGATATATTTTACCAAACTCAGATTTGAAAAAGTTTGATAAGATATTTTTTGCTACAGATGGAGAATATAACGAATTAGCATCTGTTACACCAAACAATTTTGAAGGAAGCAAATGGATAATAAATATAGACCCTATAGATGTAATAAACAATGAAAGAAAGTTGTTTTACGAAACAATACTTCATGAATATTTTCATTATCTAAGTTTAAATGATAATCAAGTAACATATACCTATGACTATGATATGAATAACTATTGTGAAGAAGGAATGGCTTCTAAGGATAAATCATACATAAATGAGTTTTATGATGAATTTTGGAAAGAGATAATAGATGATAGAAACATAGATAGAGAAAATTATTATTTTTATGAAAGACATAAAGATAGCTTCGTAAGCGAGTATGCTTCAACAGATCCAGCAGAAGATATAGCAGAGACTTTTGCATATTTTGTATTAAATGATAAACCTAGTGGTAATAGCGTTAAAGATAAAAAAATAAAATTTTTCTATCAATATGATGAATTGATAAAACTAAAAAAAGAACTACAAGAAAAGATAAATTCGCAAGTAAAAATATAAAAAAGGAGCTAAATAGCTCCTTTTTTATATTTTATATTATCCAGCCATTCCTATAAACATTCCTACAATGTATGGTATTAACCAAATTAACCATACTGTGATGCTGAACTTATGGAAAGTCTCTTTTTTCTTTTCATCATTTTTGTATAATACCCAAGTTGCCCAAACTGCATGGAATATCATTAATACTATTGCTAATAATCCAGTTATTCCGTGTATAGTTTGACTTGTAGCTGAAATTGCTTCTGCTCCAGACTTAGCAATGCTGCTCATAGTTAAAGTACCTATAGTATCACATACTAAACCAAGCCAAAAAGTAATTACATGTTTCTTCGTTAAACTTTTTGATTTTCTCTCTCCAAATACACCTGTTGTATAAAATACTAAAGCTAAAGTAATCGTAACAATTGCAAAAATTAATTTACTATCCATCTTATTATATTCTCCTTAAATTTATATATATATTTTATCTAAGTTTAGTCTAATATTATCATCTTTAATCGATATAAATTTAATCTTAAATCCATCTTAAATATATTATATTATAAAGAATTTAAGGCTTCTTTGATGATATTATATAACTAATGAATAAGGTTAATATTAATATATAGCTAAATAAAGTAGGACGAGTATTATAAAATAAAATATATGGGAAGGAATGTTATATATGAGTAATATATTTGATAAGTATAAAGTTTTATTAATAGATGATGAACAAGATATTATAGATATTTTGGATACTGTGTTGAAGAGAGAAGGTTTCAGCAATATTTTTATAGCTAATAATGGGAATGATGGAATAGAGCTATTTAAAAAAGTAAATCCAGATATTGTATTATTAGATATTATGCTGCCTGATATTAGCGGATACGATGTATTTAATGAGTTAAGAAAAATCAGTCAGGTTCCAATCTTATTTATATCTGCAAAGGGGGAAGAGGTGGATAGATTGTTAGGATTTGCTATTGGAGCAGATGACTATATAACGAAGCCATTTAGTGCAAAAGAGGTAGCATTTAGATTAAAAGCAAGATTGAAAGTATTCGATAATGCTACTAATAATGCAATTAAGAAAAAGAGAATAATTGAGTTTGGAGATATAAAAATAAATGAGGAGACAGGGGAAGTATATAAAAAAGATAAGAGCCTAGAACTTACAGCAAAGGAATTAAAACTATTAATGTATTTGGTAAATAATCCAAATAGAATAATTAGTAAAGAAATGATTTGTAAAGAAGTTTGGGGAGAAGACTTTTTTGGATATGATAATACAATTACAGTACATATAAGAAAACTTAGAATTAAAATAGAAGACATACCATCTAAGCCAAACTATATTACGACCGTAATTGGCTTAGGATATAAGTTTGTAATGAAGGGAGAATAACTTATGAAAGGGAAGCTTGCACTTCATTATTTTGTATCCTTTATAGTGGCATGTTCGGTTATTTTTATTGTAAATATTGCTTTTATGAGAGGAAATATTTATAAACAAGGAACATTATATAATTATCAACCAGATGATATAATATCAACCTTTCAAGAGTATATTTATCTATCAGAAGATAACAAAATATTAGTAAAAGATAAGGGTATAGAATTACTTAAAGAAGATAATATAGGTCTACAAATATTAGATGAAAGTAACAATGAAGTTTTTAATTATAATAAACCAAACACAGCACCTAACTTTTATTCAAATATATCTCTTATAGATATGTATACAGATAAAGAAGAAACTCTATTTTTAAATGAAAAAAAACTAAATGATGAGACCTATACATACTTATTATTTATGGATTCTAATAAAGTAAATAGAATAACTTATACTTATGATGTTACATCGCTTAGAAAAGCACATCATTTTCCATTATTAATTGGAATAAATATAGCCTTAATATTAGTAATGAGCTTTTTATTTACTTCTAGAATTACAAAACCAATAAGTAGAATAATTGATAAAATAGTAAATTTATCAAATGGAAATTATTTAAGGAATAATATTAATGAAGGTATATATTTTAATATAGAGGAGCAACTAAATCAATTAGGGGACAGGTTATATAGCAATGAGGCTGAAAGAAAAAGGCTTGAAGAAATGAAAGAAGAGTGGATTTCCAATATTACCCATGATATAAAAACACCTCTTACATCTATTATGGGGAATGCTGAGATACTAGCAGACACTGAATATGAAATAGATGATGAGGTTAGAGAAAAGTATTGTAATACTATAATAAGTAAGAGTGAGTACATTAAAACCTTGGTCGAAGACTTAAATCTATCAACTAGACTTAGAAGTAATGCCTTGGTTTTAAAGAAAAAGAATACAAACATAGTATCCCTAATTAGGCATGTTTTAATTGATATAATAAATGATGAAAAATATAATCAAAGTAATATAAGCTTTAAGTATTCGCATGAGGATATATATCTAGAGTTAGATGAACAACTAGTAAAAAGAGTTTTTGTTAATCTAATAATAAATTCATTTATTCATAACAATGATGATGTAAAAATTGACATTAATATACAACAATTAGATAACAATCAAGTTGCAGTATCTATAGCTGATAATGGAAAAGGTGTATCTCATGAGGAACTGAATAGTATATTTAAAAGATATTATAGAGGAACAAATACTAGAAAGAAAACTGAAGGCTCAGGTCTTGGAATGGCAATAGCTCACGATATTATAAAAGCTCATGGTGCTGATATTGAAGCTACAAGCAAACTAGGAGAAGGACTAAAAATATATATATTATTCAGTCAATACGTTAGGTAAATGATATTTATAAAATTTGATGATTTTATATCATTATATTTAACTATGAAGAATACATATGTATATTGAAAGTTAAATTAATATTAGATAAAATAGATTGACTTCTTTTAGTTTTGGGTATTAGAATAATCAAAAAATATGGAAGGAATTTTAGTATGAAAAAAGTATCGAAATTATTAAGCTTATTAGTTTGTATAGCCATGATGAGTACATTTTTTGTAGGATGTACGAAAAATTATTCAGAAGAAATAAACTTCTTTAACTATGGGGAAAACATAGATGAAGAAACTGTAAAAGAATTTGAGAAGGAATATGGTATAAAAGTTAATATTGAAACTTTTGATGATATGGAAGCCATGTATCAAAAAATTAGTAGTGGTGGAACCAAGTATGATGTTGTTCTTGTATCGGATGCACTAATGCCAAGAATGATCGAAAAAAATCTTGTTCAAGAATTAAACAAAGATAATATACCTAATATATCTCAAATAGATGAGGACTACCTAAACCTAGAAATAGATCCAGGAAATAAGTATTCAGTTCCTTATATGTTTGGAACAGTAGGACTTATTTATAATAAAGATGTTGTAAAAGAAGAAGTAGATAGCTGGGATATTTTATGGGATGAACAATATAAAAATAAGATATTCATGTTTGATACATATAGAGATACAATAGGAGTAGCTTTAAAGAAACTTGGATATTCTCTAAATACAGCTGACCCAAAAGAAATTGAAGAAGCTAAAGATTTATTACTAGAACAAAGAAAACTAGTAAAACCAATATATGGAGTAGATAATGGAACTACTATGATTCCAGCAGGAGAAACTGATATAAATATGATTTGGTCAGGTGAAGGATTAAACTTACAAGCTGAAAATCCTAACTTAGTATATGTTGTGCCTAAAGAAGGTGCAAACTTCTGGATTGATAGTTTATGTATAACTTCAAATGCTCAAAATGTTGAAGGTGCTGAAAAGTTTATAAACTTTGTAAGTGACAAGGAAAGTGCATTAAGAATAGCTGATGAAATAGGATATACAACACCAAACAAAGAAGCTAGATTAGAACAACCAGAAGAAGTTAGAAACAACCCGAATGCATATATGCCAAAAGAAATAATGGATAGATGTGAGATATACACTGATTTTCCTATGGATGTAAAAAGATTATATGATGATGCATGGCTAAAGATAAAATCTAATAACTAAGTAAAAAAAGAAAAGCTTTATAGCTTTTCTTTTTGTTTGTAAATGTAAATATATAATACAGGATTAGTTTTCTAGTTATAATAATAGATATAAATTGAATAATATAAAATATAGAGTAAGAATGAGTTTTAAAAAGAAGTGATATTGGAATATTTGTAAATATTTATAGAATATGATATTATTAAAGCCGATAATTAACGCCTTATGCTATTTTACAGGTCCGTGGTTAAAAAGAGGATTTAGTAGTATAAGGTTATAAAAATAAAGCATAAAATAAAATTGATATAATAAATGGAGGAATGAAAAATGGAAAATTTACCAAACTGCCCAAAATGTAATTCAGAATATACTTACGAAGATGGAAGCCTTCTTGTTTGCCCAGAGTGCGCTCACGAGTGGTCATTAGAAGCTACAAATGAAGAAGAAAATGTTATAAAAGATGCAAACGGAAATGTACTACAAGATGGAGATGCTGTTACAGTAATCAAAGACCTTAAAGTAAAAGGAAGTTCATCATCTATAAAAATAGGAACAAAAGTTAAGAGTATACGTTTAGTTCCAGATGCTGCAGATGGGCATGATATAGAATGTAAAATCGATGGTTTCGGAGCTATGAAGTTAAAGTCTAGCGTTGTTAAAAAAGCGTAATAAGAACTTTAATAACTAAAATAATAGAAGCTTTAAAAGTATAATACTTACTAATAAATAGAGAGCTAGGCAATATGCCTAGCTTTTTTACGTATAAGGGATTACAATTTTGAACAATAAACTACAAGGTTTCATATGAAACATGGTTATAATACACAAAATAAGGTAATATAATAAAAAAATATATAAGGAGGCAAATATGGACATAAATCAGATAATAGAGAATACAATTATTTTTGTAAAAAAAGAGCTTGAACATGATACAACAGGTCATGATTTTTGGCATATACACAGAGTAAACGAAATGGCTAAAAAAATAGCATTAGAAGAAAATGCTAATATATACATATGTGAACTAGCAGCTCTACTACATGATGTAGCAGATGGTAAGTTAGTAGCAGATGAAAAAGAAGGATTAAATAGAGTAAGGAGTTTTCTAAATGAAAATAAAGTGGAAGAAAATGATATAGAACACGTTATGGAAATTATATCAACCATGTCCTTTAAAGGTGGCAACAATAAAGAAATGAAAACTTTAGAAGGTAAGATTGTTCAAGATGCGGATAGGCTAGATGCTATAGGCGCAATAGGAATAGCCAGATGTATGTGTTATTCAGGGGCAAAAGGTAGACCTATATATGAACCAAATGAAGAAATAAGAGAAAATATGACAATAGAAGAATATCGAAGTAATAAAGGAAATGCAATAAATCATTTTTATGAAAAGCTATTTAAGCTTAAAGATAGTATGAATACTAATACAGGTAAAAATTTAGCAGAAGATAGACATAAGTATATGGAAAAGTTTTTAGAACAATTTTATAATGAATGGGAAGGAAAAATATAAAAAATAACTGTTAAAAACTTAAAAAGTTTGATATTCTAAATAAGCGACAAATTTTGAAAGGAAAGTGACATGAAGAAACAAAACATAATAAATTTAGTAAAAGACTATGTATTAATAACGTTAGGTGTTATTTTAGTTGCATTTGGTGTACAGTATTTCTATGCTCCAAATGAAATCGCTGGTGGTGGGTTGAGTGGATTAGCATTAGTAATAAGCCACTATATTCCAAATTTATCAGTTGGTACAATAATATTTTTAGGTAATTTAATTTTATTTGCAATAGCTTTCATATTAGTAGGAGGAGATTTCGGGGTTAAGACTATATATGCAAGTTTTGCTCTTTCTGTAGTTATGGATTTAATGGAAAAAGTATTTAACTCACATGCATTAACAGAGAACTTACTAGTAGCGGTAGTAGCTGGAACATTAATAATAGCAAGTGGATTAGCATTAGCATTTGCCTTAAATGCATCCACTGGGGGAACGGATATACTTGCTAAAATTTTAAATAAGTACTCAACGTTTAATATAGGAATTTCTTTATTATGTGTAGACTTATTTGTTGTAATCTGTGGAGGATTAACTTTTGGATTAGATAAAGGTGTATATTCTTTAATAGCAGTAGTTATAAATGGATTACTAGTAGATAAGGTAATATTAATGATAGAGAAAAAGCAACAAGAAAAGATATTAGAAGAAGAAAATCAAGCAGCATAATATATAAAAAGTCCTAAAGTGAATTTATCACTTTAGGACTTTTTTGCATTTAAGAAAGTATTCCTAGCTAGTCAGAAGTATTAATATTTATTTATTAATTATGTAAGTAAATTAATTAATAAATAAATATTAATAGTTTTACAAGGCATAATAAATATATTATTAATTATTTGGTAATTAAAGGAGAGTATCTATGAAAAAGGTAATAATTGTAGGGGCAGGTATTGGTGGTCTCTGCTCAGCAATAAGGTTATTAAAAAATGGATATAAAGTTACTATCTATGAAAAAGAAAATACAGTGGGTGGCAAGATTAATATAAAGCAGAATAAAGGTGCAAAGTTTGATCTTAGTGCGTCGTTATTAATGACACCGCATATATACACAGAAATTTTTGAATATGTAGGAAAAGACTATAGAGATTATATTGAATTGATTAAGGTAGACCCTATATACAGGGTAAACTATTATGATGGAAGTTCTTATGACTTTTATAGTGACATAAGAAAGATGATAGATACCTTAGAATATATGCAAAAAGGATTATCAGTTGAATATATGGATTTTCTAAACAGCTCTTACAAGAAATACCTAACGAGTAAAGAGAATTTTTTAGATAAACCAATGGTTAATAAAGAAGAGCTTCTAAATATGAATAGTATAAGCAACTTATTAGATATTAATCCTATTTCAAATACAGATAAATATATTCACAATAAAATAAGCAATCAAAAATTAAGAGAATATTTAATATTTCAATCAATGTATATAGGAACAAATCCTTATACTACATCAAACCTATATACATTAATACCGGCTATATCACATGCTTACGGATTATGGTATGTAAAAGGTGGATTTTATAAATATATCCTGGCACTAGAAAAACTTATAAAGGAATTGGGCGGAGAGATATATACAGGAAAAGAAGTAAAAGAAATACTAATAGAAAATAATTTAGCAAAAGGTGTATTAATTGATAATAAAATTTATATGTCGGATATTGTAATATGTAATGCTGATTTTCCTTATGCTGTTAAAAATTTATTTAATGATAATCTAGATGAGGGTATATACACATCTAAAAATATAGACAAAAAAGATTACTCATGCTCTGTGTTTACTATATATTTAGGGTTAAATAAAAAGTATAAAAAATTTAAAGTACACAATATATTTATAAGCGAAAAATTTAAAGAAAGTATAGAAGATGCTTTTGAAGGGAGATTACCGCATATGCCTTCAATATATGTATATTGCCCGAGTGCTTTAGATTCAAGTGTTTTAGGGGAGTATAAACAAATACTAAATGTAGTGGTAAGAGTACCTAATTTAAAAGCTAAAAACATAAGTTGGGATGAAAATACAATATCTGATTTAAGGAATACAATAATGGCTGAATTGAAGAAAGCAAAAGATTTAGGGGATATAGAAGATTATATAGGGTATGAAGAGTATCTAACGCCTTTAGACTTTGAAAAAAGCTTTAATTCTTATTATGGAACTGCATTTGGCTTAAGTCATAAGCTAAGTCAGACAACATACTTTAGACCTCATATAAAGTCTAAGTATATAAAAGGCTTGTATTACATAGGTTCATCAACACATCCAGGTAATGGTGTATCTGTAGTAATGGATGGAAGTAAGTTAGTAGAACAAAAAGTAAAAGAAGATTTTAATAAATAGGTTAAAAAAACTAAAATATATCATTGAGAAAAACATAACAATAATAGGCAAAACTAACTAATGAAGGTGCTAAATTTATGTGTTATCATTGTAGCAGAGACTTTTTTAAGGGGGATAATTAAAGATGAAATCTATCTTAGTTATGGGTGGAAGTGATTTTATAGGATCATCACTTTCTAAGTATCTAATTAAATGTGGCTATAGCATAGACATAATGACTAGGTGTAAAAGAGAACTAGAATATAAAGGATATAGAGAACACATAGTATGTAGTAGGCAGGATAGAAGTAAAATGGAAGAAAGTCTAACCGGGAGAAGTTACGAGTTTATTTTTGATATGACCGCATACTCTAAAGAAGATATAAAGAATCTTCTAGATTTTGTAGATCATGAGTGTCTAAAAAAATATGTTGTATTATCTTCTGGAGCAGTTTATAAAGACAGTAGCACAAGAGCAAAGGAAGACTGTGAAAAAGGTGAAAATAAAAATTGGGGAAGATATGGAGTAGACAAAAAAGAAGCTGAAGACTACATTGTAAATAGTAATATTCCATATGTTATAATAAGACCAACTTATATATATGGAGAACATAATAATTTCTATAGAGAATATTATTTCTTTGAGAGAATTTTACAAGAAAAAACTATACCAGTACCAGATGGTGAAAATGTGGTAACTCAGTTTATATATATAGATGATCTGGTAAAAGTATTAGAAAGTTTAATCCACAAGCCTAATGTAAGGGAAGCTTATAACGTAACTAATCCACAGCTTATATCGTGGAGAGAACTTATAGAAACCTGTGGAGAAGTTGTAGGCAAAGAGCCTATAATAAAACTTGTGGATATAAATAAAATAGAATATGATGAAAGAACCTACTTCCCATTTAGAAATATAAATTATACTTTAGAAATAGATAAGTTAATTGAGCATGGATTATATATACCAAATGTATTTCTAAAAGAGGGATTAGAAAAAACTTTTGATTGGTTTTTAGCAAATAATCCAAAGTTAGAAGATGCTAAAATGCATAAGGTAGAAGACATCGTAGGAATAATCTAAAGAATAAGGAGAAAAAATTGATAAATAAAAATAAGAAAATATTTAAGTTTGTAGTAATATCACTTTCATTACTGATAATATACTCTGCAATTATAGAGCCTAATTTATTAGTAATAAAAAAATACAACTTAAATAAAGATGGAAATCTTATTGAAAAAAAATTAGAAGAAAATGAAAATAATAAAATCCTTAAAGTAGTTCATATTAGTGATACTCAAATAGGATATTTTTACTCTGCAAAAAGACTTAAAAATTTATCTAAAAAAATTAATAATTTAGAGCCAGATTTAGTCGTATTTACTGGCGACTTAATTGACTACTCTAATAAAAATCCAGACATAGAAAAAATAACAGAAAACTTATCTAAGATAAATGCTAAGATAGGTAAATTTGCAGTGTTTGGAAATCACGATTATATGTATGATTTGCCTAAGTACTATGAGCAAATAATGAAAAATTCAGGATTTGAATTACTGGTAAATGAAAATAAATCTATTGATTTGGGCGATGGAAATTATATTAACGTAGTAGGATTAGATGAAAAATTAAATGGAAAACCTGCTGTAGAGGAATATGATGAAAAAATGAATCCAAATGATTTTAATTTAGTTTTATTACATAACCCAGATGTAGTAGACGAATTTAAAAACGATAAGATAGATTTAATGCTATCTGGTCATAGTCATGGAGGTCAGGTAAGTATTCCCATTAAGGGGGCTTTACTAACTCCGCCATATGGTAGAAAATATACAAAAGGTTTTTATGGGGTAAATGGAAACAATTTATTTGTAACATCTGGATTAGGTAGTACAAAACTTCCTTTTAGACTTTTAAATATACCTGAGATAATAGAATTTAGCATTGTTTTTGAATAAATAAAAAGTACAGCTTTGATAGAGTATTACCTTTATAGGCTGTACTTTTTACGTATTAAGAAATTATGATTTATTATTAAAATCTATTTTACTTAATTTTATCTTTGTCCCATATAAATAGTTTCTCTGGATTATTTAAAGCGCCAAATATATTTTTCTTAACACCTGGCATTTCTTTATTTAATCTATCTATAAATTCTTTCATATCTTGTCTTTTAGTATGACCATTAGCTGGGCAAGGATTTTGTATTACAGGATAGTTAAATTCCTTTGTGGCTTTTTTAGTCATATATTCTTCGATATAAATCATTGGTCTTATAATAGTTAAATCTTGTTTATCCATATGAGTTTTAGGTGAAAAACAATTTACTCTTCCTTCATAGAACATAGACATTAAGAAGGTTTCAACAGCATCATCCTTGTGGTGTCCAAGGGCTACCTTGTTACAACCTAATTCTTTAGCGTTAGAGTTTAAAGCCCCGCGTCTTAAATTTGCACATAAAGAGCATGGATTTTTTTCTTTTCTAATATCAAATACAATCTCTTTTATATCTGTTTGAATTTCATAAAATGGAACCTCTAAATCTTTACATAACTTGTGAAGTGGAGAATTATCTACTCCTCCTGGGTTTAAAGTTATTGCAATAAGTTCAAAATTTTGAGGTGAAAATTTTTGGTAATTTTTTAATATATGAAGTAAAGTTAAGCTGTCCTTTCCTCCTGAAAGACCAACAGCTATCTTATCATTTTCTTGAATCATATCAAAGTCTTGTATAGCTTGACGAGCTTTACTAAGAAGTTTTTGCATAGTCATTATGTTTTGACCTCCATTTTTAATTTTAAATGAATAACTAAAATAGTATAACAAAATTATACCCACTTAACAACGATGATAAAATTTAATGAATATTTAGAATTTAACACAAAAGTTGATGATAAGTATATAATTTGAAGTATAATAATATTACCGTGGAAATATACGAAAATTTCATCAAAAAATTGGAGGGGTAAGAATGCAAAAAGTAGAGAGTTTTAAACTAGATCATACAAAGGTAAAAGCACCATACGTAAGAAAATGTTGTGTATTAGATGGGGAAAAAGGGGATAAGGTAAGTAAATTTGATTTAAGATTTTTGCAGCCTAATAGAGATACATTTGGTACAGCTGCATTACATGGCTTAGAGCATTTATTAGCTACATATTTAAGAGATACACTAGATAATGTAATAGATTTATCTCCAATGGGATGTAGAACGGGATTCTACTTAATAATGTGGGGAGATGTAGAAGCAAGTGCTGTAAAAGATGGTTTAGAAAAAGCTCTAAAGATGGTATTAGAAGCGACTGAAATGCCTGCTGCTACAGCTATAGAATGTGGTAATTACAAAGATTTATCTTTATTTGGTGCAAAAGAATATGCTAAGGAAGCATTAGATAAAGGGTTCTCTCTAAATATTTACGGAGAATAATATGAATATAGATTTAAAAAATCTAAATATTAATTATGATGAGGTTTTAAGATACTTAGAGTACAACGGGCAAAATCTAAGTGAAGGCCTTAAGGAAACAATAAATCAATGTATAAATATTACAAAGAATAAGATAAACCCTCGATATATTTTGAGGGTTTATCCTATAGAGAGAAAGATTACTATAAATACTAAAGGGAATGAAGTATTTATAGTAAAAATAAAGGGAAGCAATGTAGAGTTAGAGAGTAAAGATATATTTAATTTACTAGAAGGCTGTAGTGAATGTGCATTGATAGCTACAACCTTAGGAGTAGAGATAGAAAGAGAAATAAGAAAGAATACATACAGTGATTTAACAAAGGGGATAATTATAGATTCATGTGCAACTACAGCTATAGAAGAAGTTTGTGATTGTATAGAAAATAATATAAAAGAGGATTTATTAAAAAAAGGAAAGTATATAACTAGTAGATATAGTCCTGGATATGGAGATTTACCAATAGAGGCAAATGCGCATATTATTAATCTCTTAGGTACTCAAAACAGAATAGGGCTTACCATTACAGAAAATAATATTATGATACCTAGAAAGTCGGTAATTGCAATAATAGGTATATCAGAAGCTAAAAAAATAAATAATAAAAAATCATGCTTAAGTTGCGATAAATACCATGATTGTAAATATAGAAAAGAGGTTGAGGATTGTGGAAATTAGAGAATATATTAAAGATAATATATTAATATTTGATGGAGCTATGGGAACTATGCTTCAAGCAAAAGGATTAAAAATAGGAGAAAATCCAGAAGTATTTGGATATAAAAATCCAGATAAACTTATGGAAATACATAAAGCATATTTAGAAGCTGGATCAAATGTAGTAACAACAAATACTTTTGGTGCGAATGAACTAAAGTTAGATAAATTAGGATATACAGTTGAAGAAATAGTTGATAATGCAATATGTAGAGCTAAAGAAGCTATAAATAGTGTAGATAAATCAAAACCTAGATATGTAGCTCTTGATTTAGGACCCATAGGAGAAATGTTAGAACCTATGGGCACATTAAGTTTTGATAAAGCTTATGAAATATTTAAAAGACAAGTAATACAAGGTGAAAAATCAGGCGCAGATGTGATTGTAATAGAAACAATGATGGACCTTTATGAAGCTAAGGCAGCAGTTTTAGCAGCTAAAGAAAATTCTAATCTACCTGTATTTTGTACTATGACTTTTGATGAAAATGGAAGAAGTTTTACTGGATGTATGCCAGAAAGTATGGTTGCTACAATACAAGGTTTAGGTGTAGATGCTATAGGAGTAAACTGTTCATTAGGACCAAAACAACTTCTACCTATAGTAAAAAAAATAGGAACTATTGCTAAAGTACCGGTTATGGTTCAGGCTAATGCAGGACTTCCAGATATTATTGATGGTCAAGCTATATACAATGTTGGAGAAGATGAGTTTTTTGAAGGAGTCCAAAACTTTGTCAGTGTAGGAGCTTCTATAATAGGTGGCTGTTGTGGGACAAATCCAAGTTTTATTAAGAAAATCTCTGATAATATAGATAAACTTAAAAAAGTAGAAATAGAAAAAAATAATGATTGTGTAGTTTGTTCACCATCAAAGTGCCTTGTTATTAATGGACCAACAGTAGTAGGAGAAAGATTAAATCCAACAGGAAGAACACTGTTAAAAGAGTCTTTAAAAAATGAAAGTTTAGATTATGTAATTAACTTGGCTCTAGAACAAGTAAAAGATGGAGCTCAAATTCTAAATGTAAATGTAGGCTTACCAGAAATAGACGAAAAGAAAATGATGCCTAAGGTAATCAAAGAGATTCAAGCAATTATTGATACTCCATTACAAATAGATTCATCAAATATTGAGGCATTAGAGTCAGGTGTAAGATACTATAATGGTAAAACAATTGTTAACTCTGTAAATGGAAAAGAGGAATCTTTAGAAAGTATTCTACCTATCGTAAAAAAATATGGATCAGGGGTAGTAGGACTTGCATTAGATGAAAAAGGAATACCGACTAGTGCAGAAGGAAGATTTGAAATAGCAAAAAAAATAGTTGATAGAGCTATTAGCTATGGAATAAATAAAGAAGATATATTTATAGATTGTTTATCATTAACAGTATCAGCGCAGCAAGAAGAAGCAATTGAAACCTTAAAAGCAATAAAAATGGTCAAGGAAAAACTAGGAGTAAAAACTATATTAGGAGTATCTAATATATCTTTTGGTGTACCTAATAGAAAAGCTATAAATCATACATTTTTAGCTTTGGCACTAGGAGCAGGGTTAGACTTAGCGATAATAAATCCGAATGAAGAATCTATGATTGAAACTATAAATTCATATAAAGTGATAAATAATCTAGATAAGGGATGTATAGATTATATAAGTAAATACTCAGATTTAAATAATAGCAAAAAAGAAGTAAAGAGTAAGAAAGAAGGCTTGTCTTTAGAAGAAATCGTGGAAAGAGGTCTAAAAGAAGAAGCCAAAGATGTTACGAAAGCATTATTAAGTGAACATAATGAAAACTATTTATTAGATAAAATACTTATACCTACTTTAGACCAAATAGGTAAGAAGTATGATTGTGGGGAAATTTTCTTGCCACAATTAATACAATCAGCTGAAACTGTAAAAATATCTTTAAATGTAATCAAAGAAAAACTACAATCAGAAAATGATAACAATGTTTCTAAAGGAAGAATAATAGTAGCTACAGTAAAAGGTGATATTCATGATATAGGAAAAAACATAGTTAAGATAATGCTAGAAAACTATGGATATGAAGTTATTGATTTAGGAAAAGATGTGCCTATAGAAGATGTTGTAAAAGTTGCTAAAAATCAAGATATAAAGTTAGTAGGCTTAAGTGCTCTTATGACTACAACAGTAAAAAGTATGAAAGATACTATAAAAGCACTGAGAGATTCTGATATAGATACAAAGGTTTTTGTAGGAGGCGCTGTACTAACAGAAGAATATGCAAATGATATAGGTGCAGATTATTATTCTAAAGATGCAAAATCAGCAGTTGAAATAGCAAAAATTAGCTTTTAATATCAGGAATAAAATATTTTAAAAACATAATAGTAATGATTAAGTATATAAGTTAAGTGAATTTTTTATAGGAAATTACAAAAAATAGAGGTATAACCTCTATTTTTTTGTAAAATTATGTATAAATAAGAATAAAGTGCGAAAAATGTAGAAAAAGCTCGCTAGTTTGTGATAAAATAGGTAGGTGATTCTTACGGGAGGGTGCTAATAATGATGGAAAATAAAGATCTGTATACGTTGGTTTTCGGAGTATCGGTTTTTGATATATGTGGATTTACAGATAATAATTATAGATGCAATGACTCTAATCCAGGAAAAGTAAAAACTTCTTTTGGTGGAGTTTGTAGAAATATTGCGGAATGTATGGCAAGAGTTGGTGTTAATACAAAGTTTATATCTATTTTAGGTGATGATGAGGCTGGAACGAGAATGCTAGAGCACTCTAAAGTTATGAACTATGATATGAGTGACTCTTTAATAATAAAAGGTGGGCATACTCCTACATACATGGCTATTTTAGATGAACAAGGTGAAATGGTCTCTGCTGTTGTGGACATGAAAATAATAGATATGTTTACAACGGAATTTATAGATTCAAAAGCTGAAATAATAAAAAATTCAGAGTATATGATACTAGATGCAGATAGGCCTGATATAGTAGAATATATAGTTACAAAGTTTAGTGGACATACTAAATTTATATTAGATCCGGTTTCTGCAGCAAAAGCGAAACACGTGAAACATTTAATAAAATACTTCCATACAGTAAAGCCAAATAGATATGAGGCTGAAATAATGTGTGGGTTTAAAATAAAAAGCGAAGAAGATTTAAGAGCAGCAGGTAAGTACTTCATCGATTTAGGAATAAAGAATGTATTTATAACATTAGATGAAGATGGAATATACTACAACGATGGAGTAGTAGAAGGAAAGATAAAAGCTAATAATGTAAAAGTAGTTAATGTTACAGGAGCAGGAGATTCTTTTGTAGCAGGTATATCTCATGGATATATGAGTAATAATAATATAGTTGATACTGTGAAATTTGCAATATCGATGTCTACTATTACAATAGCTACAGAAGATACAATACACTCAGACATGAGTTATGATTTAGTTAAAGAATATGTAGAAAAGATAGATTGGACAGAAACTGAATATCTTAAATAAAAAACATATTTTATAAAAAGATTACTATATATAACTCGAATTATGTAGTATAATAGTAATGTATTTGGTAGAAATTAATCTATTTGGGATTAATTAATATAAACAAATTGTCGTCAACATAGAAAAAGTTTGGGAGAAATTTATATTTCAACCAGACTTTTTTTATTTGCAAAAATAATATATAAATATATTTGAAAAAATTATTTTTTCATTACTCAAATCCAATATATAGTATATTGACATAATTTGTAAAATTTGTTATTTTAGATAAGGTTAAGTTTAGTCTAGATTAACTTAATACTTACAAACATAAAACAAATATATAGATAGTTTGTAATATCTAGGCATATTAAACTTGTAAAGATAAAAATAAATTGGAGGCAGTATATGAAAAAAATATTATTAGGGGTGTTATCTTCAATATTGATGCTTACTCTTGTAGGATGTAGTGCAACTAAAGAAGAAAATATCGAAAAGGTATTTGTATATGGGAGCTTAAGAAGCGACATGTTCAATTATGATGTTTATTTAAACGGGAAAGTTTCAGAGAACCAAAAGGCAACCATAAAAGGTGATTTATTTCACTTAGACAATAAAGGATATCCAGCTATAGTTCCAGGTGAGGGAGAAGTAGTTGGAGAATTAATGACATTTAAAGATTTTAAATCAACATTAAAAGACCTTGATGAACTAGAAGCTTATGTAGAAGGTGAAGAAAAAGAAAATGAATACAATAGAAAAGTTGTAGATGTAACTCTTGAAGATGGTACAGTCGAAAAAGCTTATTATTATGAATATAATCCATCTGCTGATTATAACAAAGATGATAAATTAATATCTGTTGAATCAGGTGATTGGAAAGAATATATGGAAAGTATTGAGATTAGTAGAGTATTTGTATATGGTAGTTTAAGAAGCGATATGTTTAATTATGATTTATACTTAGATGGAAAAGTTGAAGAAACGATAAAAGGCACAATCGAAGGTGACTTATTCCACATAGAAAACAAAGGATATCCAGCTGTAGTTCAGGGAGAAGGAGAAGTAGAAGTAGTTGGAGAACTAATGACATTTAAAGATTTTGAATCAACACTAAAAGACCTTGATGAACTAGAAGCGTATGTTGAAGGTGAAGAGAATGAAAATGAGTATAATAGAAAGATTGTAAATGTAAAAATTTCAGAAGGTACAGTTATAAAGGCTTATTACTATGAATATAATCCACCTGCACAATATAACAAAGATGATAAATTAGTTCCAGTTGAAAGTGGAGATTGGAAAAAGTATATGGAAGATACTGAAAAATAAAATTTAATAACTATGGATGTACTAAAAACATCTTATAAATAGAAAATCTAGTTAGAATAAGAATTAATTATATCTTATTCTAACTAGATTTTTAATTTTTATATAAAAATATATATTTGCTTAGAATGCCCAGTTTCCATCTTTAAAGATTTGCACTTCGTCACCATCATAAGTTATTCCTACTATATTCATATCAGGAGAACCTATCATAAAGTCAACATGAGTTAAACTATTGTTTACACCGTGAGCATCTAACTCTTCATCTTTTAACTCATCACCGTTTTCTATATTAGTTCTGTAAGCAGCACCAAGAGCAAAGTGACAAGATGCATTTTCATCAAATAATGTATTGAAGAAAACTATATTAGTATCAGATATTGGAGATTTGAAAGGTACTAGTGCTACCTCTCCTAAGTAGTGAGAACCTTCATCTGTATCAATAAGCTTTCCTAAAGTTTCTTTACCTTTTTCAGCAGTAAAATCTACTATTTTACCATCCTTGAAAGTTAAAGAGAAATTATCTATAACATTTCCTCCATAAACAAGTGGTTTTGTACTATAAACAACACCATCAACCTTAAATTTATGAGGCATAGAGAATACTTCTTCAGTTGGCATATTTGCATTAAATTGAACTCCGTTTGGATCTTTTGAAGCTCCACTTAACCATTTATGTCCTTTTGGTAATTCCATTACTAAATCAGTTTTTGAAGATTTAAACTTTAAAGTCCTAAAGTTTTTATCGTTTAAGAATTCCATTCTTAATTTTAGATCAGCATTATGCTTTTTCCAAGCTTCTATTGGATCTTCATTGTCTACTCTAGTACATTTGAAAATAGCTTCCCAAAGTTTATCTACAGCTTCTTTACTAGATACATCTGGGAATACTTTTGTAGCCCAAGATTCTGTAGGTATAGATACTATACTCCATTTACACTTGTCAGAAAGAGTATAAGATCTCCATTCCTTAAGAGCCATAGCAGATGCTTTTTGGAAGTTAGCTACTCTTTGAGGATCTACGTCTTTTAATAAATCTGGATTTTGAGCATATACAGTTAAGAATGCTCCTCCTTCTTTTGCTATATCCACATATTGGTCAGATATCCATCTAGGGAACTCATTAAAAGTTTCTTCTGGTGCATTTAAGTATTTTATTAAAGTAGATTCTTCATCAGACCATTCGATGTGTACGTTTTTAGCTCCACATTGATAAGCACACTTTAATACATTTCTTACGAAAGGTGCGCATTCGATTGGTGATCTTACTAATAAAGTTTGTCCAGGTTGTATATTAACTCCAACCTTAACGGCTAATTCAGCGTATTTTTCTAAATTTCTATTAAAATCCATATGATATCCTCCTGTTTGGTAAATATTAGTATGTACTATAAATATTATAACACTAGTTATATTGTAAGGCAGAAATAATATAAAAATACTAAAAATATAATACTTTTTATTATTAAAAACTATACAAAAATATACAAAAAAATTTATAATATAAAGATAGGATTAATATATTTTAAGGAAAAAATAAAAATATATTATATAAAGATAAAATTAATGATAAAGCATATTAAAATGTAGAAGTTATTGATATAAATTCGGTTAGGAGGAAGTAGATGGAGTTATATAATGCTATTTTTTATAGAAAGTCTATAAAAAGCTACTCTAATACAAAAATAAAAGCACCATTAATGGAAGAGGTCAAGAAGGTATGTAGCAATATAACTTATCTAAATGAAGGCTTAAATATTAAGGCTCATGTTGTAGATAGAGGCCATTTAATACATTTTCTATTGGGGAAAAATTGTAAGGTTAAAGCACCTCATTACATATTAGTAACATCTAATAAAGGTGAGGACTACCTTCAAAATATTGGATTTGCAATGGAAAGTGTTGTTTTACAATTAACAGCACTTGGTCTTGCAACATGTTGGGTAGAATGTACTTTAAAAAGGGATGATGTTGAAGAATTTGTAGATTTAGAAAAGATTGATGAAGAAAACGAAGAAATAGACTTAAGTAATATTGAAGAGCCATGTGCAATAATTGCATTTGGATATCCTGAGAAGTCAGAAGAACTATTTAGAAACTTAGAAGCAAAAGCTGACAGAGAAAAAATTAAAGATATATCGAAAAAAGTAGATTCAAACTGGAATACATGTTTAGAAGCAGTGAGAATGTCGCCATCAGTAAGAAACTGTCAACCATGGTTTTTTGTAAATGACAAAAAAGGATTCCATCTATATGAAAGAAATCAAAAGAAATCTATAGCTGACATGAGTAAGATAAGTATGGGGATAGCACTTAGACATTTTGACTTGGCTTGTGAAAAAGATGAGATTGAAGTTGAGTATGAGAAAATAGAAGCAAAGAAAAGAATAGGGAAAGAATACTTTGTTAGTATCTTCAAAAAAATAGAGACACAAGATTAATCGCAATTAATAAAGAACAAGTAAAAGAATAGTTGACATTAAAAGGAATAAGTGTAATAATTGTATAAAAGATAAAGCTTTAATATATCCCAGAGAGGATATTAAGTAATTAAAACTTACAAAAATAAAATTCCTTGAAGTTAGTCCAGAGAGGCTGAGAAGGTTGTATAACTATATTCGATTGTACTTATAACCTCTAGCCTTATAGCTAGAGGTTTTTTTAAAACATATAATTATAAAAATAAAATAAAGTCTTTTAAAATAGTCCAGAGAGGCTGAGAAAGATATCTATAAGTTATTCGGCATACAATGAATTCGCCAATAGATAAAATCCTTATACCTCTTTAGGTGTAAGGATTTTTTTAATATGGATAACAAGGCTTTATTAAAAAGGAGAGGTTAATATGACAAGAGGACAGGATAAATTAATAGTAGCAATAGACACTAACGAATTTGATAAAGCTAAAGAGTTAATAGATGTATTAGAAGATAGCGTAGACATATTTAAAGTAGGTCTTGAACAATATGTAGCGACTAGAGGTAAGACAGTAGATTACTTAAATGAAAAGGGTAAGAAAATATTCTTAGATCTTAAGTTCCACGATATACCAAATACAATGCAAAGCGCAGTAAGAGCAGCGGTAAGAGACAGAGTATGGTTAATGACAATACACGTATCTGATATGGAAGGCATGAGACAGTGTGCAATAGCTGCTAAAGAAGAAGCAGAAAGATTAAACATACCAAAGCCAATAATAGTAGGGGTTACAGTATTAACATCATTAAGTGACCAAGACTTACAAGATATAGGATGCAACATGACTACTGAAGAGTTAGCTATAAAGAGAGCTAAGTTAGCTAAGGAATCAGGAATAGATGGAATAGTTTGTTCAGCTCAAGAAGTTGATAAAATAGTAGAAGCTTGTGGAGAAGATTTTGTTAAAGTATGCCCAGGTATAAGACCAGCATCAGCAGAAGCAGGAGACCAAAAGAGAGTAGTAACTCCAAGTGAAGCGATAAACAAAGGAGCTAGCTACTTAGTTGTTGGAAGACCAATAACTAAAGCTCAAAATCCAAAAGAAGCAGCTCTTAATATAGTAAGAGAAATAGAAAATGCTTAGGAGGTAGGTTAATATGAAGGGGAAATTAATATTACAAGATGGAACAGTATTTGAAGGGAAAGCTTTCGGATATTTAAAAGATAGCGTAGGGGAAGTAGTATTTAATACTTCAATGACAGGATACGGAGAAGTATTAACAGATCCTTCTTACTATGGGCAAATAGTAACAATGACATATCCACTTATAGGTAACTACGGAATAAACCTAGAAGACGTTGAATCAACGGGAGTACACGTAAAAGGGTTTATAGTTAGAGAAAAAAGTGACGCACCTAACAATTTTAGATGCGAAATGGACATAGATACATACTTAAAGCAAAATAAAGTAATCGGACTTGAAGGGATAGACACAAGAGCGTTAACAAAGATATTAAGAAACAACGGAACTATGAAAGGTATAATAACTTTAGAAAATGCATCTTTAGAAGATGTTCAATCTAAGTTAGATGCTTTCTCAAATACAGAAGCAGTTAGAACTGTTACTAGAAAAGAAGTAGAACACATAAAAGGTGATGGGGCTAAGGTAGCAGTTATGGACTTTGGTGTTAAGCAAAATATATTAAGATCTTTTAAAGCAAGAGGATGTGATATAACAGTATTCCCAGCTACAACTAAGCCAGAAGATATATTAGCTATAAACCCAGATTTAATATTCTTATCAAATGGACCTGGGGATCCAGAAGATTTAGAAGATGTTATAGAAAACATTAAAGAATTAATAGGTAAAAAACCAATAGTAGGTATATGTTTAGGACATCAGCTTTTAGCTTTAACATTAGGTGGTCAAACAGGAAAGCTTAAGTTTGGACACAGAGGTGGAAATCATCCAGTTAAAGATTTAGAAGAAGGAAAAGTATTTATTACTTCTCAAAACCACGGATACTATGTATCAGAAATGCCAGAAAATATGGAAGTTACTCATATAAACTTAAACGATAATACAGTAGAAGGTATGAGACACAAAGATTTACCAATATACAGTGTTCAATATCATCCAGAGGCTTGTCCAGGACCAAAAGATAGTGATTACGTATTTGATAAATTCTTAGAATTAGTATAAGTTGTTATAAATATTGAGATAAGGGGAGAAATATATGCCTAAAATAGATAGTATAAAAAAGACGTTAGTATTAGGGTCAGGACCAATAATAATAGGTCAAGCAGCAGAGTTTGACTACTCAGGAACACAAGCTTGCCAAGCTTTAAAAGAAGAAGGCGTTGAAGTTGTATTAATAAACAGTAACCCAGCTACTATAATGACTGACAAAGAAGTAGCGGATAAAATATATATAGAGCCATTAACAATAGAATTTATAGAAAAGATAATAGAAAAAGAAAGACCAGATAGTATATTAGCAGGTATGGGTGGTCAAACAGCTCTTAACTTAGCTGTTGAATTACATGATGCAGGTATACTAGATAAATATAATGTAGCTATGATAGGTACTTCTGTTGAATCTATAAAAAAAGGTGAAGACAGAGATACTTTCAGAGAAGTAATGAGAGAAATTAACCAACCTGTAGTAATAAGTGATATAGTAACTGACTTAGAAAGTGGACTGGAGTTTGCAAATAAAATAGGATATCCAGTAGTAGTAAGACCTGCATACACTCTAGGTGGAACAGGTGGAGGTATAGCTGAAACAGTTGAAGAGCTTACTGAAATACTTACACAAGGATTACAATTAAGTCCAGTTAAGCAAGTATTACTTGAAAAAAGTATAAAAGGTTGGAAAGAAATAGAGTACGAAGTAATAAGAGATGGTAACGGAAACTGTATAACTGTATGTAACATGGAAAACATAGACCCAGTTGGGGTACATACAGGAGATAGTATAGTTGTAGCACCTAGCCAGACTTTAAGTGATAAAGAATACCAAATGTTAAGAAAAGCATCTATAGATATAATAAATGCCATAGAAGTTAAAGGTGGATGTAACGTACAGATAGCTTTAAATCCACACAGTTTAGAGTACGCAATAATAGAAATAAACCCAAGGGTATCAAGATCTTCTGCTCTAGCATCTAAGGCTACAGGATACCCAATAGCTAAGGTTGCAGCAAAGATAGCTTTAGGATATACATTAGATGAAATAGAAAATGCAGTAACTAAAAAGACTTACGCATGTTTCGAGCCAACACTTGATTACGTAGTAGTTAAGATACCTAAGTGGCCATTTGATAAGTTTAAGCAAGCAAATAGAAAGCTTGGAACAAAGATGATGGCAACTGGGGAAATAATGAGTATAGGAAGCAACTTTGAGTCAGCTTTATTAAAAGGGATAAGATCTCTTGAAATAGGAAAATACTCATTAGTTCATGCTCCTTCAGAAGAAAAGAGCTTAGAAGCATTAAAGAAAAGTGTAGTAGTACCAGATGATGAAAGATTATTCGACTTAGCAGAAATGATAAGAAGAGGATACAAAATAGAAATGATAGAACAAATCACTGGTGTAGATAAGTGGTTTATAAATAAATTCAAATGGATAGTAGAACAAGAAGAGAAGCTAAAAGGAATGAAAATAGATGAAATAAACAAAGATTATCTATTAGAATTAAAGAAAAAAGGATTCTCTGATAAAGGTATAGCAGACTTAATGAAGATAAGTCCAGAAAGATTATGTGAATTAAGAAAGTTATACAACATACAACCAGCATACAAAATGGTTGATACTTGTGGAGGAGAGTTTGATGCATTATCTCCATACTACTACTCAACATATGAGCAATATGATGAAGTAGAAGTAAGTGATAGAAAGAAAGTTATAGTACTAGGTTCTGGACCAATAAGAATAGGTCAAGGTATAGAGTTTGACTACTGTTCAGTACACTGTGTTAAGGCACTTAGAAAAATGAACATAGAAACTATAATAGTAAACAACAACCCAGAAACAGTAAGTACAGATTTCGATACATCGGATAAATTATACTTCGAGCCATTAACAGAAGAAGAAGTATTAAACATAATAGAAAAAGAAAATCCAGACGGAGTTATACTTCAATTTGGTGGTCAAACAGCTATAAAGTTAGCTAAGTTCTTAGATGAAAAGAAAATAAAAATATTAGGAACTGACTTTGCTGATATAGATGCAGCTGAAGATAGAGAAAAATTTGAAGAATTACTAGAAAAGCTAGATATAAACAGACCAAAAGGTAAAGGTGTATGGACTGTAAAAGAAGGTATAGAAGTAGCTAATAAGTTAGGTTACCCAGTACTAGTTAGACCATCTTATGTACTTGGTGGTCAAGGTATGGAAATAACTTATGATGAAACTAAATTAGCTAGATACCTAGAAGATGCCTTCTTAAGAGATAGCAAAAACCCTGTACTTATAGATAAATATCTAGTAGGTAGAGAAATAGAAGTAGATGCTATATGCGATGGTAGGGATATATTAATACCAGGTATAATGGAACATCTTGAGAGAGCTGGGGTCCACTCTGGAGATAGTATAACAATGTACCCAAGCCAAAATATATCTGATGAAATAAAAGCTAAGATAGTAGATTACACTAAGAAAATAGCTTTAGAATTAAATGTACTTGGAATGGTTAACATCCAGTTTATAGAATTCCAAAATGAACTATATATCATAGAAGTTAACCCAAGAGCAAGTAGAACAGTACCATATATAAGTAAGGTAAGTAATGTACCTATAATAGAATTAGCTACTAGATGTATGTTAGGAGAAGAATTACAAAACCTAGGATACGGAACTGGAGTATACAAAGAGCCTAAGTTAGTATCAGTAAAGGTTCCAGTATTCTCAATGTCAAAGTTAGCTAGAGTTGACGTAAGCTTAGGCCCTGAAATGAAATCAACAGGAGAGGTTCTAGGGGTAGGTGAAAACCTAGAAGAAGCTTTATACAAAGGATTTATAGGCGCTGGAAAGCAAATGTCAGATAAAAAAGGCGTTGTTCTTGCTACTATAAACAACTACGATAAAGATGAGTTTATACAAATAGCTAAAGACATGAAGGAGTTAGGATATACATTTGTTGCTACATCAGGAACTGCGAAGACATTACAAGAAAATGGAATTGAAGCAGATGTAGTTAACAGAGTAGAAGAAGCTAGACCGAACATATTAGATGCTATAAGAAATAAGCAAGTAGATATAGTGATAAACACTCCAACTAAAGGAAATGACTCTACAAGAGATGGATTTAAGATAAGAAGAACTGCTACTGAGTTCTCAACAGAAGTTATGACATCTTTAGACACATTAAAGGCTTTAGTAGAAGTTAAGAAAAAGCAAATAAAGAATAAAGAATTAGAAGTATATGATATAGCGAAAGAAGAGATTTAAACTATAAAGTAAAGTTATTAATATAGTTGTAGTTGTTATGAAAAAAAGGATTAAAGTCACGATGTCGTGACTTTAATCCTTTTTTTATGCAACATATGGAGTTATTGGAAATATGAAGTAGTTGGCGACTTAGGAACTCAAGTTAAGTTAATTTTATAGTATTAAATTATTTTAAAATTGATGAATCTATAAATAAAAAAATAATTAAATATGATATTATATATAAATAGATACAGCTAGAATTTTATCCAGACTGGAGGATTAAAATGAAAGATAAATATATTATTTATTTTATTAGCAGAACTAAAGCTAATATGATAAAGTTTATTGAAAATAAATTAAATGAAAATGATTTACATGATTTAATACCAACCCATGGAAATATACTGACCGCTCTTTATGAAAGCAATCAAAAGCTTACGATGAAAGAGATAGCGAGAAAGATAGGAAAAGATAAATCTACCGTTACTTCATTGGTAAACACGCTTATAAATTTGGGATATGTTAAAAAAGAAAAATCTACTACAGATAGACGAGTTACGTATATAAGCTTAACTCCAAAAGCTAGAGATATTGAGGAGAGATTTAACTTTATATCGTCTCAAGTTAAAGAAACTGCTTACAAAAATTTTACAGAAGAGGAAAAAGAGGAGTTTCTTAGATTGCTTAGAAAATTAAGCTCTAATTTTAAAACTGAAAATGATAAATATAAATAAGAAGTATCTCGTTAAGAGATACTTCTTATTTAATATATTTATAAAACCTAATCTATAAACGTTACTACTTCTTCAATAGGTTTACGTGGTGGCTTTGGATGCGTATTTTCTTCAGCAACACCTAAAGATATCATAGACATAAGTTCAAATCCAGGTTTATCAAATCCAATTAATTCTTCAATTTGAGTTTTAGCGTGAGTTGGTCCTGTCATATAACAAGTTCCATAGCCCATTTCTGTTGCAGCTAATAAGAAGTTTTCAACTGCAGAACCTATTCCTTGTGCAGCTGACTGAGGAGATACTAACATATCTAAAACTTCTTGAGGTGCATTGTTTTCTTTCAATATTTTATACTCTATCATTTTGTATTCTGAACCATATACCATTACTACTACTGGTGCATTTTTAAAACATGTGTAGTATTTTATTACACTCATATGTATTTTTTTATCTTTTTCAGTTTTTGCAATTTCACCTAAATTTTCATGGCTTTTAGTTACTATATCTGCCATTTTATTTATTATTTCACGATTAGTAAGTACAACAAAATTCCAATTTTGTTGGTGTTTTGGAGACGGAGCTTGTGTTGCTGCCTCTAGCATTTTTAATATATCTTCCTTTGGAACTACTTCATCCTTAAATTTTCGTACACTTTTACGAGCGTATATAGCCTCTAAAACATTCATTAATTATTCTCCTTTAGGTTGTTAATTTTTTAGTGTCTAAAGCTTATCTATACTATTTTTATATTAAATCATTCTGTTTATTATACTTAATTAGTTTTAATAAAAGAATCGATATATAGAAAGGTTTGACGTCAAACTAATTTTATAACAAATATAGTTTGACGTCAAACCTTTTTGGATTTATATATAATTAGGAATATATAAAGTATCTATATATTCATGAATTTAGAGTATCTACCGATAGAGTTAAAAGAGTTAGAAGGAGTACAGTAAAATCTAGGATTAATATAAGGAGCAAATTTATTAAAAGACATTTTGAATTTAGGTATTCCAAATTCAGATGGAGCAATTTCATCTAATCCAAAATAAATAACTAACCCATCATCTGTAATATAAAATGCTTGATCTTCAGGTATTTCAATATCAACATTGCTATAATACAAATCTTTATTTTGCCCTATCTTGTAATTAACATAGTCTGTAATAGCCTTAGTATAATTAATATTTTCGTTAAATACATCTTTTATAGTCAGTGTTTTTCCTGTAAGTAAATCAATATTATAATTATTCAGGTTATTGTATAAAGGACCATTACCACCTGTAAATGCCATAAGACTTTGGATAGTACTTAAGATATGATTTTTATTGAATGTAATAGCATAGTTTGAAACTACTCTATATGATTTTTTAGGAGTATTATTTTGTTCTGCTGACTTATTAAATTCTTCGGATTCATCAAATAGACCATTTTTAAAAGTATAAGCATCTGATTTAATTGTAGAGTTAATATTTGATAAAATCTGTGGTGAAACAGAAAAATATGAATTCGCTAAGTTGTAAAAAACAGGATATTGAATATCATAAGAAAAATATCTGTCTCTATTAAAATCTTCATTAAACTGAGTGTATAGTAAGTTAAACATGCAATTATTCATAGGTTGTGAGTTTTGCATTATAAGTTCCCCTCCATTAATATAAATTATATTTAAAACAAAGCAAAAGCTTACTAAAAAGCAATTACTATATAATATGCTTATTGGTAGAAGGTATATAATAATAAAATTTACAGATATAGTTAAAATGTATTTGTTTAAAGTATATAAAGTATTGAAAATACCCAAAATATAACGAATAATATGATATAATACATAAGATTGAGAGTAATTTTAGGAGGTAATCAATGTTATTATTAGCAGATAAATGGAAAGATTATGAACTTATAGATATGGGTAACGGAGAAAAACTTGAGCGTTGGGGAGATATAGTTCTAAGAAGACCAGATCCTCAAGTAATGTGGCCAATACCAAACGAAAGCGGATTATGGAAAAACCCACATGGACACTACCACAGAAGTAGTAGAGGTGGAGGAGAATGGGAACATAAGAAAAAGTACCCAGAAAAGTGGACAATAAGCTATAAAGAATTAAAGTTTAACATAAGTCCAACAGGGTTTAAGCATACAGGATTATTCCCAGAGCAAGCAGCTAACTGGGACTGGTCAATGGATAAAATAAGAAATGCAGGAAGACCTATAAAGGTATTAAACTTATTTGCATATACTGGTGGAGCTACTGTAGCTTGTGCAGCAGCTGGAGCGGAAGTATGCCACGTAGATGCATCTAAAGGTATGGTAACTTGGGCTAAAGAAAACTTAAATACATCAGGCTTAGGAGATAGAAAAGTTAGATTTATAGTTGATGATGTTGTTAAGTTTGTTGAAAGAGAAATAAGAAGAGGAAATAAATACGACGCTATAATAATGGACCCACCATCATATGGTAGAGGACCAAAAGGTGAAGTATGGCAAATAGAAGAAAAATTATATGGATTAGTTGATTTATGTACAAAAGTATTATCAGACAATCCTTTATTCTTCTTAATAAACTCATATACTACTGGATTATCTCCAATAATATTAGAGCATATATTAGATGCTACAGTAGAGAAAAAAGCTAAAGGCGGAAAAATATATGGTGGAGAAATAGGAATACCTACTTCTAGAGACGGAAAAGTTCTTCCATGTGGTATATTTGGAAGATGGGAGTCTAAGTAATGATAAAAGTCATATACGAAGATAATCATTTATTAGTTGTAGAAAAGCCAGTGAATATTTTATCTCAAGGTGATGACACTAATGACAAGGATATGGTTAATCTTTTAAAGCAATATGTAAAAGAAAAGTATAATAAACCAGGAAATGTATATATTGGTTTAGTTCATAGATTAGATAGACCTGTAGGTGGAGCTATGGTATTTGCAAAAACATCTAAGGCTGCATCAAGATTATCTGAGCAAGTAAGAAATAAGACTTTTAAAAAGACTTATAGAGCTGTTATACATGGAACAATGCCAAAAGATAAGGATACTCTAAAAGATTACCTTTATAAAAATAAAAAGACTAATATGGTAAGTGTAGTTAGAAAAGACCATAAAGAAGCTAAAAATGCAGAGCTAAGCTATGATACTTTAGCTAAAAAAGATGGATTTAGTCTTGTTGAAATAGATTTAAAAACAGGAAGATCACATCAAATTAGAGTGCAGTTTGCAAGTAGAAAGCACCCTCTATTTGGAGATCAAAGATATGGTCAAGCTGTAAACAAGGTTGGTCAGCAAATATCATTATGGTCACATAAAATAGAAATAGAACATCCAACTACAAAAGAAAAGATGGAGTTTACCTCAGAGCCACCACAAGAATATCCTTGGAATCTATATAAATAAAAGTTAAATTTCAAAGGAGCAGATATGGATAAGTATACTGGGTTTTATATTGATAAACCTGTTGGCAATAATAAATTTTCTTATGAAGATAGAAATAATAAAAAGATATATGTACCTAAGCTTATACAGGGAGACTTAGAAGATGTTTCTGTAGGAGATAAATGTGTATTCAATGAAATAGATGAAGATAAAGAAATAAATGCTTTAGGTTTAGAGCATATGGTAATGTATAATTTTGACCATAAAGACATTTATATTTTTGACAATCACAATCACGCACTTTATTTTTGGATAAAAAGTCTCAAAAATGAAAAATTTACAAAAGGGTGCAAATTGGTTCATGTAGATCAACACAAGGACATGAGAGTGCCTGAAAATTATGATGTAAACATGGAAGACATTAATGATGTATTTAGATACACCAATGAAGTACTTAATGTAGGTAACTTTATTAAGCCTGCATTAGAGCATAATATATTTTCTGAAGTAATTATAATAGATAGTTCTTATGTGTTTGAATTAGATATAGAAGGAGAAATTGTACTAGATATAGATTTAGATATTTTCTCTAAAGATATGGATTATATACCATATGATCTTAAAATTAGTAAAATACAAGAACTAATAAAAAGAGCGAAGGTAATAACAATAGCATCTAGTCCATTCTTCATAGACCAAGACTATGCTATAAAAGTGTTAAAAGAACTATTCAATTATGATATAATATAAGAGTTGAATATGTAAATATTTAAAAAAATAAACCGCTTTGGATTTGGGCAACGGAATGTGTAGTGACTTGTAGACTTAGGCAAACATGAATTAGCTCGCAGACGAGGTAGCTCAAGAGAAGCGAATTTTATAAAAAAGAATGAGATACTATAGGAGGAAAAGGTATGAGTTTATATACTGAATGGAGAAACTTAAGTGACAATCACGAAAATCAAGAACAAGAAATAAAGTTCTGGGAAGACTACTTAAAAGTAGAAGCTGGAATATACAATGAAATATTAAACAACAAGATGGAAGTAGTAGAAGGAACAGTTGCTGAATTAGCTGCTAAATTCAACACTTCAAATGAATACATAATGGGATTCATAGATGGAATAAGCGAAAGTTTAAAAGAAGATATAGAATTAGAAGCTGTAGAAGTTGATAAAGCTGTGTCTATAAAGATAGATTGGGAAAAATTATACGCTAACATGGTAACTGTTGAAGCTCACTGGTTATACAACTTACCAGGTTGGGAAACTATATTACCTGCTGAAGCAAGAAAGCAAATGCAAAAAGCTTATAAGAATTCTAAGACAGTAGTTAAGGAAGACAAAGTAGGAAGAAATGATGCTTGTCCTTGTGGAAGTGGTAAGAAATACAAGAAGTGTTGTGGAAAGTAGGTAGCAATGTTTGTCTTAAAGTTTATTGATGATGAAGATAACTTAGCTGTTAAAGAGTTTAACGCATTAACAGAATTGAAGGAATATGTAAGTCAAAATAATCTAGAAAGAACATGGCACCAAATAGAAGAAGTAAAGAAAGTAATACCTAACTTGCTAGAAGATTAGGTATTGTTATATAAAAAGATGGTTTCTGTGTTTATAGAAATCATCTTTTTTAATGCTACAAATTATAAAATCATAAATAATAAATATGTTTTGGAATATTAGTAAGTTATAATTAGGAATTTAAAGGAAATTAGACAAATATAGATAATATATATATAATAATATTGCTTAAAATTGGGAGGAAACATATGAAATTAATAGACTTACATTGTGATACTATAGACAAATTAATGTTAAACGTTGAAGAATATAATTTAAGAAGTAATGAGTTTAGTGTAGATATAGATAGGCTTAAGAAAGCAGATTCATTAGCTCAGACATTTGCACTTTTTGTAGATACTAGTGTTGTGAAAAATCCATATGAATATTGTACGAGTATGGCTAATAAGTTCTTTAAAGAGATGGAGAAAAATAAAGATGTTATATCTCTTGCTACTAACTATAAAGAAATTATGGAAAATCAAGCAAAAGATAAGATGTCAGCATTATTAGCAATAGAAGAAGGTGCTGTTTTAGAAGGTAAAATGGAAAATTTAAATAAATTATATGATTTGGGTGTAAGAATGATGACTTTAACTTGGAATCATCCAAATGAAATAGGATATCCTCATAATGTTGGTTTATCTAGGGAAAAAGGCTTAACAAAGTTTGGTAAAGAAGTAGTTGAGAATATGAATGAATTAGGAATGTTAGTAGACGTTTCTCATTTATCTGATGCTGGGTTTTATGATGTAGCTAATATATCTAAAAAGCCATTTATAGCTACTCATTCAAATGCAAGAAAAGTTATGGGGCATAGTAGAAACTTAACTGATGATATGATTAAGTTACTAGCTAATAATGGAGGGGTTACAGGACTTAATTTCTTCCATTCATTCTTAAGTGAAGATAAATTAAGTAAGACTGAATACATAGTAAATCATATGAAGCATATTGTAAATGTTGGTGGCATAGATGTACTTTCAATAGGTACTGATTTTGATGGTATAGACTCTATAGTAGAGATAAAAGACATATCTGAGATGGATAAGTTGGTAATAGCTTTAGAAGAATCAGGATTTACTCATGAACAAATAGAAAAAATATACTACAAAAATGCCCTTAGAGTTATTAAGGATGTATTATAAAACTGTAGTGAACCTATAAGAAATAGGTGAAAACTTATTATTAAGACTTTAATTATGTAGAATTAACCAAATAAAAAGTGTATCTAAGATATATATCCTAGATACACTTGTCTTATTTTAACTGACTATTAAAATAAGTTCTATTATTTACTGCTTATATCAGCTAAGTCTTTAGCTATTTGAGCAGCAACTTTAGCGTTGTTATATACTAATTCGATGTTAGAATCTAAACTCTTACCAGCAGTTATTATTTTAACTCTATCTAATAAGAAAGGAGTAACATTTTTACCACCTATGTTTTTCTCTTCAGCTTCTTTTAACGCAGATTCTATAGCGTTGTTTATAGTATCATAATCCATTTCGAATTCTTCAGGTATTGGATTACCTATAACCATACCACCTTTTAAGCTTAAGTCCCATTTAGCTTTTAAAGCTTCTGCAACTTCCATAGAAGAATCAACTCTGTAGTCAACTCCAAATCCACTTTTTCTTGTATAGAAAGCTGGTAATTCATCTGTCCCAAATCCTACTACAGGAACGCCGTTAGTTTCTAAGTACTCTAAAGTTAAACCTATATCTAATATAGATTTAGCACCAGCACATATTACAGCAACATCAGTGTTAGCTAATTCAAGTAAGTCAGCAGATATATCAAAAGTTTCTTGAGCGCCTCTGTGAACCCCACCTATACCACCAGTAGCGAATACTTTAACACCAGCTAAGTTAGCTAATATCATTGTAGTAGCAACTGTAGTAGCTCCTGTTAGCTTCTTTGATATTATGAAAGGTAAGTCTCTTCTACTAGCCTTAACAACATTTTTACTAGTTCCTAAGAATTCTATTTCTTCTTCAGTAAGACCAACTTTTAAAACTCCATCTATTATAGCTATAGTTGCAGGTATAGCTCCATTTTCTCTTATTATTTTACTAACATTTTTAGCCATCTCTACATTTTTAGGATATGGCATACCATGAGATATTATAGTTGACTCTAAAGCAACTACAGCTTGTCCTGCTTGTATTGCGTTTTGAACCTCTGGATGTACTTGTAAATATTTTTCTAACATAAGATCAGCTCCTTTAGTATTTTTTCTATGTTTTCAACCGACATATTCGGATTTATTGTATCTTCGTGAGATAAAGCTATTAATGATGCTCCAACAGCAAATTTAGCGCACATATCTAAGTCGAAGTTATTAAGATAACCATAAACAAGGGCAGCAGTGAAAGCATCACCTGCACCTGTTGCATTTATAATATCTATTTTTACTCCTCCAACAAATGTACTTTCATTTTCATTTGCACAGAATACACCATCTTTGCCAAGTGTAATATAAATATTTTTAGCACCCATACTTATTAAATGGTTAGCACAAGATTTTAAATCATCTTCATTGTTAATTTTTATATCACATAGAGCTTCAGCTTCATACTTATTTAATTTTATTGTATTAAAACGACCAACTATATTTTTTATTTTCATACACTTTGAAGTTGACACAGTATCAACAAAAACTGGTATATGAGAATAAGTAGAAGTTATGTAGTCTATAACTTCCTCTGATAAGTTTGTATCTAAAACTATTGCAAGAGAGTCATTTATAGATTGGTGCTTTGTTTCTAAGTAAGAAACATTTAGCTTATCTAAAATGTCCATATGTGATATTGCAAGTTGCATATCATTATCGTTATTAAGTATTGAAACATATATTGAAGTAGAATTTTCACTAGAAACATAACAATCATCAACATCTATTCCATAACTTTTACATTTAGATAATATTTCATTACCGTATAAATCATTTCCTACTGCAGAGATAAGCTTTACTCCTACCCCTAATCTACATATATTATCAGCGATATTCCTTCCGACTCCTCCTAAAGAAATATCAACCTTACCTGGATTAGAGTCACACATAACTAAGGCTTTGTTTGGTACACCTTGTATATCCATATTAGAACCGCCTATAACAGTTATGTAGCTACTTTTATTTAAGATATATCCTTTGCCCTTAATATATCCCTTTTTCATAAGGTTTGTTATATGCACAGCAACAGAAGAACGAGTAATACATAATTGATCAGCCAATTCTTGCTGAGAAATCATTGGATTTTCCTTTAAAATATCTAGAACTTCTTTTTCTCTTTCAGTCATATCATCACCGTTTATAAATATTTGTTTATAACACTAAGCAAATGCTTAATAACATATTATCATTATCTTAGTTATTTTTCAACAAAAAAATGATTTTTAAACATATTCTTATAGGAACAAAAAAAATAATAGTACATAGTATAGACTAAGACCGAAATAATTGGGGAGGACAAACATGAAAATAGGTGACATAGTAGCGCGAAAATCATACAACAAAGATATTCTATTTAAAATAACTGGTTTTAGCGAAGATGAGAGTAACCAACAAGTTGCTCATTTAAAGGGGATTGCATTCAGGATAATAGCTGATTCATATATAGATGATTTAGAATTAGTAAAGATGCCTGATATAAAAAATGTTTTAATAGATAAAAATGTAGAAACTTTGCTATATAGATCTATGAAAAAAGCAAAAGAAAGAGAAAGAAAAATGACTAGAGCGGTACCAAAATTACAAACAAATACTAATATTTTTGGTATACCTGGGAAAGTATTGCAAATAGATGGGGACAAAGAATACTTAAAAATATGTTTAGATGTATATACTCAGCTAGGGATTCCGGCTGTTGGAGTAGCTATACCAGAAGCGAATCAATATAAAGAAGTAAGAGCACTTTTAGAAAAGCATAACCCGGATATATTAGTTATAACAGGACATGATTCGCTAACATCAAGAAAAGGCAACATAAACGATATGTCTAACTATAGAAACTCTATGAACTTTATAAAAGCAGTAAAAGAGGCCCGTAAGTATCAACCAAATTTAGATAATTTAGTTATATTTGCTGGTGCATGCCAATCTAATTATGAACAAATAATAAAAGCAGGAGCAAACTATGCAAGCTCACCAGGAAGAATAATGATTCATGCATTAGATCCAGTTTTTGTAGTAGAAAAAATAGCTTGTTCAAGAATAGATATAGTAGTTCCTATAGATGAAGTAATTGATCAAACAGTTACTGGAATTAAGGGTATAGGGGGCTCGGAAACAAGAGGTAAATTTAGATGGGCAATGCCTAAAACTATGCTATATTGAAAAAGTTTTAAATTATACTGTATATCTTAAAAAATACTATTGACTTTTTCATGAAAAATATATAAAATAATTAGTTTAAACGTTTGACAGAAATCCTTTTTTATGATATTATGTAAACATACAAACGTAAAAGAGGGTGATATTATGGCTACAGTTCAGACTCTAGATAATATAAGAGCAAGTCTAGAGAGACACCTAGGTAAGAAAATTCTACTAAAAGCAAATAAAGGAAGAAAGCAGATTATTACTAAGAAGGGGATACTAGAAAAAGTTTATCCAAGTGTGTTTGTTGTAAGGTTAGAAGATGAGGCTAATGGATATACTAGAGTATCGTATAGTTATTCTGATCTACTAACATCTAATGTTAAATTGCAAGTTTTTAAAGATCAAAATAAATTAAATGCCAGTTAAAATTATACCTATTAAAAATAGGTGTAATTTTTTTTTTGTTCCTGAAATATAAATATAGTGTGATATTTATATATAAAACAAGGGGGAAAAAATATGGAATTGATAAAAGACGTAATAAAGGTTGATAATAGAATCGACTTTGGAAAGTTTCAAACATTTATTGAATCAGAGGCTGTAGTGCCAGATAAAAAATCAGATGTGTATGACATAGTTAAAACTGAAGGTTACATAGCTCTTAAAAAAATAGAAGTTGCAGATGGAAAGATACTTTGTAGAGGAACTTTTAACTATAATGTAATATACATTGCAGATGATAAGAGCACAGTTTCTAACGTAGATGGAAAAATAGACATAAATGAAGTTATAGAAAAAGATAATATATCTCAAGACATGGAGTACATGTTATTCCCAGAGGTAGAGCATATAGACTGTACAATATTAAATGAGAGAAAAATAAGAGTGGGAGCTCTTATGAATGTAAGAGGTAGCTTATTTGAGAAACATAGATTAGATATAGTTAAAGATGTATCTCAAGTAGAAGCAATACAAAAACACAGAAAAGAAATATGCTATCAAGATATAGTAGGAATAGAAAAATCAGAAAGTGTAATAAGAGACACGATAAGTATAAATACAGAAGAAGTTCAATCAATAATAAGCTTGAATCCATGTGCAAGAATAAAAGAAAGTAGAGTAACAGACAACAAGGTTATAATAGGTGGTGTAGTAGAAATAAATCCACTTGCTTGTACTTACGATGGAGAGCTTGTTGAGTTAGATAGAGTAGGAATAGACTTTACTCAATTTATAGAAGTTCCAGGTGCTTGTGATGGAATGGTAGAAGAAACTTTATTATCAATGGGCGACTTCAATTATATATTCAAGCAAAATGTAGAAAGTAATACTGGATTATTAGAAGTAGATTGTACAGTAGGTTGCAAAGTTAAGGTTACTGATGAAATAACAAGAGAGGTATTACAAGATGCATATTCACCACAAAAAATGATTAAATTTGACCATAAAACTATGGAAGTAAATAAATCTTTAAGTAGTGGTACTGAAACTTTCATAGTAAGAGAAAGTATAAGAAATGAAAATGATGATATACAAATAAAAGATATAGTAAGTGTATGCCCATCTATTTCCATAGAAAATTCTTATGTAGAAGGAGATAAGAGTGTAATTCAGGGCATAATAAAAATAGATATATTATACGTTCCAGTAGAAGGACTAAGATTAGTTTATAAGATAAGTGAAGAAATACCATTTGAGCATGATATAACTATAGAGAATTTAAGTGATACATCTACAGTATTTAATAAGGTATGTATTGAAAAAATAGAAGTAGACTTAAATAGAGATCAAATAGACGTTAATATTAAGATTAAGAGATTTACTGAGGCAGTAGATAAGAAATCCGAAAGCTTCATAGTAAAAGGTGAAGACCAAGGTCCTTATGATTTATCTAAGGCTCCTAGTATAATAATATATATTTGCAAAGAAGGAGATAATCTTTGGAATATAGCTAAAAAATACAACACAACTGAAAATGAAATAGCAGAGCTTAATGAGATAAAAGTAGACGAAAATCTTAAACCAGGAAAATGTTTAATATTAGAAAAAAAGTTAGTTCTAGCTGACTAATATACAAAAAAATAAAATAATAGGGGATACTAATCCCCTATTATTTTATTTTTTGTAGTATAATGTTTATAGTTAGGAAAGCATTGTATTATATACAAGGAGGCTAAAATGAATTCTATACAATTGAAAAGCAGAGCTAAAATAAACTTATCTATAGATGTGATAGGAAAGAGAACTGATGGATATCATTTAGTCGAAATGATAATGCAGACAATAGATCTATATGACATCATAACAATTGAAGAAATAGATACGGATAATATAATTATAAAAAGTAATAGTATCAATATACCTTTAGATAATAATAATATTGTTTATAAAGCTATTAGCTTATTAAAAAATAAATTTAACATAGATAAGGGTGTACAGGTGTTTATAGAGAAAAATATTCCAGTTGCAGCTGGTATGGCAGGGGGAAGCTCAAATGCAGCAGCAGTATTAGTTGGAATAAATAAATTATGGAATCTAGGATTATCAGAAGAAGAATTACAAACAATAGGTCTTAAGCTAGGAGCGGATGTACCATTTTGTATATCGGGGCAGGCGTCATTAGCTCAAGGTATAGGAGAAGAATTAACTAAGATTAAGGGGTTATCTGAAGATACAACAATATTAGTTTGTAAACCAAACTTATTCGTATCAACACAAGAAGTTTATAGAGGCTTAGACTTAAATAATATGGGAACAAGACCTGATAATAAGTTATTAATCCAATATTTAGAAGATGGAGATGTTAAATCTCTTGCAAAAAACATGGTGAATGTATTAGAAGGTGTTACAAGTAAAAATCATACTGAAATAAAAGAGATAGAAGCAGTTATGAATAACTATAATGCCCTAGGATCGATGATGAGTGGAAGTGGTCCAACGGTTTTTGGGTTATTTGAGAAATATGAAGAAGCAATGAAGTGCAAGGAAGAATTATTAAAAAAATATAGTCAGGTATATGCGGTAAAGAGCAGTGAAAAAGGAGTTGAGATTAGTGGATAATTTAGGAAAGTTAAATTTAGATGATTACAAACCATTAAGGGATGTAGTATTTGAAAACTTAAGAGAAGCTATTGTAGAAGGTAGATTAAAGCCAGGGCAAAGGCTTATGGAAGTTCAATTAGCAGAACAGCTAGGGGTAAGTAGAACTCCTGTAAGGGAAGCAATAAGAAAATTAGAACTAGAAGGATTAGTAGTTATGTTACCTAGAAAAGGTGCATACGTTGCTAATATGTCCCTAAAAGATATAATAGATGTCTTAGAGATAAGAGCTAGTCTAGAAGGATTAGCAGCGTCTTTAGCAGCAGAAAGAATACATGAAGCTGATTTAGAAAAAGTTTATAAAGTAGCAGAAGAGTTTAAGCAAAGCACAATAGATGCAGATATAGAAACGTTATTAAGAAAAGACGTTGAGTTTCATGAATGTATATTCAAGGCTACAAACAACAAAAAACTTCACCAAGTAATAAACTCTTTATGGGAACAAGTATATAGATTCAGAGTAACTTATATTTCTGATTATGATTCATCTATAAATATAGTAGAAGAGCATAAGCTTATAATAGATGCTATAGCAAAAGGTGATAGTGAGTTAGCTAAAAAATATGCTACAGAGCATATAGAAAAGGCAGAACAATTTATGATAGAAAGAGCTATGAATAATAAAGAATTGTAAAAAGAAGGATTAAACCTTCTTTTTTTTTATGTATAAAAACCAATCGAATGGACATACTCAAAATAGTAAAATATCTTTTAGGGGGATTAGATATGATGAGTAAAATAAAAATTAGATTGAGTATATTAATTATGAGTCTTATAGCCGTAATATCATTGATGACTATGACTATACACAGTGAGGCTGAAAAAATAGAAAATGTATCAGAAAATTATAAAGAAAAATTAATTAGATTTCATGTTATAGCAAATAGTGATAGTGATGAGGATCAAGAGCTTAAGTTAAAAGTAAGAGATGCTGTTATAGCATATTTGCAACCAAAGCTAGCAAAATCAAGCAGTATAGAAGAAAGTGAAGCTATCATAACAAGTGAGTATGATGAATTGGAAAAAATAAGTAAAGATATTATTTCAAAAAATGGATATAACTATGAAGTAAAGGTAGGAATAACATTAAGCAACTTTCCTGCAAAACAATATTCAAATATTGTACTTCCAGCAGGAGAATACAAAGCTTTAAAAGTAGTTATTGGTGAAGGTAAAGGTAAAAACTGGTGGTGCGTCATGTTTCCTCCGTTATGTTTTGTAAATGAAGATAATGGTGTTATAGATAAGGAAACAGATGAAAAATTAAGAGAAGTATTAACGGAAGAAGAGTATGATTTAATAGCTCAAAAAGATAAAAAACAATCTAGCAAGGTTAAAGTTAAGTTTAAGATAGTAGAAATATTAGAACAAATACTATAAAATTTTTATTTTAGAAGGAGTGACGCTTATCATGGACAGGTGCTACAAACTGATAGTATGTCTATTAGTTTTAAGTTATGTGCTTATTCCTACAAAAAACGTAGAAGCATTTTCATTAGTTTTGGATAGTACAAAAGATACAATCCAAACTATTGTGGAGGAGAATGAATCCGAAGTTCAAGCTATTAAGGCAACTCAAAGAAAAGAAGTATTAAATATCTCAAATGGAGACTTACTACTATTATCTAAGGTAGTAGCATCTGAAGCTAGAGGTGAAAGTTATGAAGGTCAAATTGCTGTTGCAGCAGTAGTTATAAATAGAGTGTTAGACCCAAGATTCCCCAATACTATAGAAGATGTTATATATCAAAAAAATGCATTTTCAGTAGTAAATGATGGTTCAATAAACATGGAGCCTACAGAAAGTGCTTATAAGGCAGCTCAAGAGGCTCTTTATGGTTCAGATCCAACTGGTAAATCAGTGTACTTTTGGAATCCGGATATAGCCACATGTAACTGGATAAAAACATTAAGTCCTCATATGAGAATAGGGAATCATGTATTTGCAAAATAATTCAAATAAAATACTGTGAATTTAAGGAAAAGGAGCTATTTGCTCCTTTATTTTTTTATGAAAATAAACTATAATAATCATTTAGATAACAAAATGCATATAATAATTGATAATAATAAATGACTATAGAGGTGATCTTAGATATGAAAAAACTTAATGTAGCTTTAATATTTGGTGGTAAGTCAGGAGAACACGAAGTTTCGTTATCATCGGCTGCTTCGATATATACACATATAGATAAAGATAAATACAACGTTTTTACTATAGGAATAACAAAAGATGGAAAATGGATGTACTACGAAGGTAATGAAGAAAATATTAAAAATGGAAAATGGGTTGATTTAGCAAATAAAAATGTAGAAATCAACCTAGTACCTGCAGGAAACAAAGAAATAGGATTAACATTTGAAGATGGAAGGCATGAAAGCCTAGATGTGTTATTCCCTGTTTTACATGGACCATATGGAGAAGATGGAACAATACAAGGTTTATTTGAGATAAGTCAAATACCTTATGTAGGATGTGGAGTATTAGCATCAAGTGTAGGTATGGATAAATTAATCTGTAAAAAAGTATTCTCTCAAATAGGATTACCTCAAGTAGATTACACATACACTAATAAATGGTCTTTCAATAAAGATAGTGAAGGAGAATTAGATTCTATAGAAGCTAAGTTAAACTACCCTATATTTGTTAAGCCAGCTAACTTAGGTTCAAGTGTAGGTATATCTAAAGCTAACGATAGAAAAGAGCTTCTAAACGGAATTGAAGAAGCTTTAAAATATGACTCAAGAATAGTATTAGAACAAGGTGTAAACGCTAGAGAAATAGAAGTTTCTGTTTTAGGAAATGATGAAGTTAAGGCTTCTATAGCAGGAGAAATAAAGCCAGCTAAAGATTTCTATGATTACGAAGATAAATATATAAATGGTGCATCTACTTATGATATACCAGCTAATATAAGTGAAGAAGATATGGAAAGTATAAGAACTATGGCAGTAGAAGCATTTAAAGGTATAGATGGCAAGGGTCTTTCTAGGGTGGATTTCTTTATAGATAGAAACTCAGGAGAAATATTCATAAATGAAATAAATACATTACCAGGATTTACAAATATAAGTATGTATCCTAAAATGTGGGAAGCTACAGGGTTACAATATTCAAATCTAATAGATGAGCTTATAAACTTAGCAGTAAATGCTAAAAAGTAAAGAAGGTGCGAAAATGAGCAATAGACCAATCGGGGTTTTTGATTCGGGCCTTGGGGGACTTACTGTATTAAAAGAGATAAAGAAGATACTTCCAGATGAAAATATAGTATACTTTGGAGATACAGCTAGAGTTCCTTATGGACCAAGATCTAAAGAAACTGTAATGAAATATACTTTTCAAGCTATAAACTTCTTAATCTCAAAGGATGTAAAAGCTATTGTAATAGCTTGTAATACAGCTACAGCTAGAGCGTTGAAGGAAGCTAAGGAAAAGTATGATATACCTGTTTTAGGGGTTATAGAGGCTGGTGCCAGAACAGCTGCATATTCTACAAAAAATAAGATTGTAGGAGTAATAGGGACAGCTGGAACTATAAACTCAAAGGCATATAATCAGGAAATAGGAAAAATAGACAAAGATATAAAAATAATAGATAAAGCATGTCCTTTATTTGTTCCTATAGTTGAAGAAGGTTGGGCAAATACAGATATAGCGCATTTAACAGCAAAAAGATATTTAGATGAGCTTAAAGAACAAAATATAGATTCTTTAGTGTTAGGATGTACTCACTACCCATTATTAAAAAGAACTATCGGTGAAATAGTAGGGCCTAAAATAAAACTTGTTAATCCGGCAAAAGAAACTGCGAAAGATTTAAATGATATATTAGAAGCTAATAATATAGTAAAAGATCCAGGCGAAGATCTAAGCTCTTGTGAGTACTATGTGTCTGATATACCGGATAAGTTTGCTGAAGTAGCTAAAGAATTTTTAAATGAAGAAATAGAAAATGTACAGCATGTAGAAATACAGAAATATTAATATTAAAATAATAAATAAACTTTGGATATTATCTAGAGTTTATTTATTATTTCTGATTATATTACTTAATTCGAGGATATTTTATAAGTATAGTGAGAAGCAGAAAGTTTGTAGGAGGTGAATTAAATTGAACGTAAAAATTGATATAGATACTATTCAATATGATGAAAATAGAAATAAAGATATAATGAGCACAAATGCAGAAGGTACTATGTACGAAAAAAATAATGATATATACATAGTTTATAAAGAAAAAGAAGATGGTTTAGAAATTACTAATACAATTAAAGTATCGAAAGATGAGATAACTATAAAAAAATTCGGTAGTACAAATTCTACAATGAAGTTTAAAAAAGGTGAAACTGATTTAGTTAAATATAGAACAGTTCATGGTTTATTCATAATAGAAAACAGTACAAAAGAATTACAAATCAGCATAGATAATGATAATATAAAAATAAAAATAGAATATAATATAAAAGTAATGGATTTATTTAACGGTACAAATGAAATAACAATAAACGTTAGAAAAGTTAACTAGAAATTTGCCGAAATTTAAGTATATAACTGATATTATATAAATTTTACAAAGGTAGTTAAAACACTACCTTTTATTTAATTTATTTGGTATTATAATAATTATACTAAATTTATATCTTTTAAAAAAAGATACAAGGGTTTAGCGTTTTTTTATAGAAAATATACATAAAAGTTAATAAAAACTAAATGTAAGAGGGATAAATATGATTTTTGAAAAAGTACTAAGTACTATAAATAAATATAACCTAATACAAAATGGTGATAAAATTGTATTGGGACTATCGGGAGGACCCGATTCGGTTTGTTTACTACATATATTAAATAGATTAAAAGAAAATTTAGATATTGAAATATACGCAGCGCATTTAAATCATCAAATAAGAGGGATAGAAGCTCAAAAGGATGCATTATATATAGCGGACCTTTGTGAAAAGATGGGTGTAACGTTTTTTGTAAAATCTATTAATGTTCCTAAGTATTGCGAAGATAATGGGTTGTCAGTAGAAGAAGGAGCTAGAAAGCTTAGATACGAAATGTTTTATGAAATAATGCATAAGACAAAATCTAATAAAATTGCAATAGGTCATAATCTTAATGACCAAGCAGAAACTGTTCTGATGAGAATGATGAGAGGAACAGGGCTTCAAGGATTAAAAGGAATAGACCATGTTAGAGATAATGTAATAATTAGGCCTATTCTAGATATAGATAGAGCAGATATAGAAAAGTACTGCGAAGACCAGGATTTAAATCCTAGAATAGATAAAACTAATTTACAAAGCATATATACAAGAAATAAAATTAGATTAGAACTTATTCCATATATGAAGGATAATTTCAATCCAAATATAATAGAATCTATAGTAAGGATGAGTAATAGTTTAAGAAGTGACAATGATTACATAGAACAAGAAGCAGAAGTTAAATTTAAAGAAGTATCATCTTTGAAAGAAGACTCAGTAGAAGTTGAATTAAAATATTATTTAAACTTACATAATGCGATAAAGGTTAGGGTTTTAAGAAATGCTATAAAACATATACTTGGAGATACTAATTTTGTAGATCAAAAACACATAGATGATATTATTGAACTAGAAGGTGAAAATAAAGTAAATAAAAGAATAACACTTCCTAGGGGAGTTTTTGTTTACAGAATGAAAGAAAGTATAATCTTAACTACTAAAGAAATAGTTAATGAGGAAATAGATTTTTGTTATAATATACCTAGTAATGGTTTTATAAAGATAAAAGAATTAGGTGTTGTTATTGAAACTCAAAAAATGTCTATAGAAAGATATAGAAGCATGAGAGCTGATAAAACATCTAAGGGGTTTGATTTTAATAAAATAAAAGGAGGTATAACTGTTCGAAGTAGAAAGCAAGGTGATAAAATAAAACTTGCTATAGGTAGCAAAAAACTTAAAGACTTATTTATTGATTTAAAAATCCCACGAGAAGATAGATGCAAAGTACCAGTAATCACAGATGAAGAAGGTGTAATCTGCGTAGGAGATTATAAGATGAGTGAGAACTATAAAATTGATTCAGGAACAAAAGAAGTCTTAAAGGTTAGCTTTAAGAAACTTTAGAATAAAATCAACTTACGAAAGGAGGGCTTCTTTTGAACAAACTTCTAAAAGGAGCAGGTTTCTACCTACTTATTTTTATAATAATAGTTGGAATAGTGCAGTTTTCAGGCAACCCTACAGACAAGATAGATGAAATGGAATTTTCTCAAGTATATAGGGAATTAAGTGATGAAAATATATCTAGGCTATATTTTATAAGTGAGACATATGTAGAAGGAACTATCAAGGATACAAACACTAAGTTTAGGTCATATGTACCAGAAGAAATAATGGGAAATCAGTTAGCTGATGAGGTTTTAACTCAAGCTAAGCAAGGTAAACTAGTATTTGGAGGAGAAGCAAAACCATCTGCGCCATGGTTTATTGAAATATTACCAACGTTATTACTAATATTCTTTATGGTAATACTTTGGTTTGTATTTATGAATCAGTCTCAAGGTGGAGGCGGAAAAGTAATGAACTTTGGTAAATCAAAAGCTAAGGTTCACAAAGATGATGAAAAAACAAGAGTTACATTTAAGGATGTAGCAGGATTGAATGAGGAAAAAGAAGATTTACAAGAAGTGGTCGACTTCTTAAAGAATCCTAAAAAATACATAGAATTAGGAGCTAGAATACCTAAAGGTATGCTTATGGTAGGCCCTCCAGGTACAGGTAAGACATATTTATCAAGAGCTGTAGCTGGTGAAGCAGGAGTACCATTCTTTAGTATAAGTGGTTCTGACTTCGTTGAAATGTTTGTTGGGGTAGGGGCATCTAGAGTTAGAGATTTATTCGAGCAAGCTAAGAAAAATGCACCAGCGATAATATTCATAGATGAAATAGATGCAGTTGGTAGAAAAAGAGGAGCAGGTCTTGGCGGTGGTCATGATGAAAGAGAGCAAACTCTTAACCAATTACTAGTTGAAATGGATGGGTTTGGTGTAAACCAAGGTATAATAATAATGGCTGCTACAAACAGACCTGACATACTTGACCCAGCACTTCTTAGACCAGGAAGATTTGACAGACAGGTAGTTGTTGGAGCGCCAGACGTTAAAGGTAGAGAAGCTATATTTAAAGTTCACTCTAAAAACAAGCCATTAGCAGATGATGTTAAGGTTGAAGTTTTAGCAAGAAGAACACCTGGATTTACTCCAGCTGATATAGAAAACTTAATGAATGAAGCTGCAATACTTACAGCAAGAAAAAGAGAAAAGAAAATAGAAATGGCAACAATAGAAGAAGCTATAACAAAAGTTATTGCTGGTGTTGCTAAAAAATCTAGAGTAATAAGTGAGCCTGAAAGAAGACTTACAGCATATCATGAAGCAGGTCATGCGGTATGTGCTCATATACTTGAACATGTAAGTCCAGTGCATCAAGTTACAATAGTACCTAGAGGTAGAGCTGGAGGATTTACAATGCAACTTCCAGTTGAAGATAAGTTCTATGCTACTAAAAACGAAATGAAGGAAAATATAATAGTTTTACTTGGTGGTAGAGTAGCAGAAGAATTAGTTCTTGATGATATATCTACAGGAGCATCAAATGATATAGAAAGAGTAGCATCAACTGCTAGAGATATGGTTACTAAATATGGTATGAGTAGTAAACTTGGACCTATGGCATTTGGTGATAATTCAGATGAAGTATTCTTAGGAAATAGCTTCTCTAGTAAAAGAAACTATTCTGAAGAAGTTGCTTCTGAGATAGATAAAGAAATAAGAAGAATAGTTGAGAATTCACATAGAGAAACTAAAAAAGTATTAGAAGAAAATATGGATAGACTAGAATATGTTGCTCAAGCATTACTAGTTTATGAAACTTTAGATGCAGATCAATTTATAAAGGCGTTCAATAAAGAATTACCTTTAGAAGTTCAAGAAGAAGCTGTAACTAAAGAAACTACTATAGATTTATCAAAAGAAGAAAAATCAGAAGATGTAGTAGAAGTAAAGGAAGAAAAAGTTACTAAGATAGACTTTAGTAAGCCAGAAGATACTACAAACAATGATGACTCAAAAGAAGATAAATAAGTAATTAAAAGGACCTAAATTTTAGGTCCTTTTTGCGTGTAAAAAAATTTGAGGAACTTGATAAGTAGTTGGTGCTATAAAGTGATTCGATGATCTAGTTGATCAAGTGAAATTATTATATAGAGAATAGAAAAGAATAATTTGTACATAAATTAATATATAAATATTAGATTAATGAGGTATAATTATTTTATTAGAATATCAAGAAAATTAAATTACATGAGGTGTAATATGAGAGATAAAATAATAGGAATTATATTAAATAACGAAAATGAATTTATATCAGGAGAAGATTTATCAAAACAACTTGGGGTTTCAAGAGCTGCTATATGGAAGCATATTAAATCATTAAGGGAAGAAGGTTATAATATAGAGTCTGTAAATAGGAAAGGGTATAGGTTGGCGGAAAAACCGATTGACTTGTTAACACCTCAAAATATACTCCATGATTTAAATACTAATTTTATAGGGAAAAATATTATACATTTTGATACAATTGGTTCAACAAATGATTATGGAAAAGAAATCGCGGGTAAAGAAATAGAGGGTACTGTAATAATAAGTGAAGAACAAACTAAGGGGAAAGGTAGACTGGGTAGAAATTGGCACTCTAAAATAGGCGAAGGTATATGGATGAGTATTATATTAAAGCCTAGCATGACTCCTTATAAAGCACCTTTTATTACACTAATTGCGGGTGCTAGTATAGTTAAAGCATTAAATGAATTAGGTATAGATGCGTCTATTAAGTGGCCTAATGACGTAATAGTTAATGGAAGAAAAATATGTGGAATATTAACAGAATTATCAGCAGAAATAGAGAGAATAAATCATATTGTGTTGGGAATGGGTATTAATGTTAAAACTATGGACTTTTCCCCGGAAATATCTGATATTGCAACTTCTTTAAGTAAAGAAGGGTATAATTTGTCTAGGGTGGAGATAGTTAAACATATTTTAGAACAATTTGAAAAATTATACATGGATTATGTAGAAAATGATAGTACATATGAAACTATAAAAGTATGTAAGCAGTATTCTGCAGTTATTGGGAAAGACATATACGCTATAAGAGGTGAAAATAAAGAACTTGTAAAGTGTCTAGATATTGATGAAAATGGGAATCTTATAGTTAGAAATTCTGATGGAGAAGTAAAAGAGATAATGTCTGGAGAAATATCAATAAGAGGATTAAAGGGATATATATAACAATCATTGACAAGGTAAATTACTATTGATACAATTGTTTTTGTTACAGCTGGTATCCTATAGCTAGGAGCCTGACTAATACAAAGAGAATATAAATTTAAAGCAACAAAGAAAAAACTAAAAATTAAAATGTCCGGCATCTTTATGAGCTGGAACGGGGGTGTATTTTTTATGATGAACACACAAACATCTAAAAGAAGTGTGAATGTAAGAAAGATGACCATAATATCGGTACTCTCAGCTATATCTATTATGCTGTCTATGATTCCTTTTGTAGGATTCATACAAATAGGTCCGATAGCTATAACTACCATGTATATTCCTGTGATTATAGGAGCTATAATGGAAGGACCTATGGCTGGAGCAGTAATAGGTTTAGTATTTGGAGCATCAAGCCTTATTAGGGCTCTTACAATGCCAACAGTAACATCTTTTGCATTTATTAATCCGCTAGTATCTATACTTCCAAGAGTGTTGATAGGACTATTAGCTTATTATGTATATGAGTTGTCAATGAAGTTGACTAAAAATGTATATATATCTGGATTAGTAACAGGAGCAGCAGGAGCTATAACTAATACAATAGGTGTATTAGGTATGATATATGTTTTATATGGAGCTAGATATGCTGAGGCTATGGGTGAAAGTGCTTCTGCAGCTAAAACATTAATAATGACTATCGCAGCAACCAATGGAATTCCTGAAGCAATAGGTGGAGCATTAGTAGTAGCGGCAGTTGCTGTTATACTTAAGAAGAGCAAAAAATAGAAAGAAGGTTAAAAATATATGCTTTTAGTATTTGACGTTGGAAATACCAATATGGTTTTAGGTATATATGAAAATGATGAACTATTAAGATATTGGAGAATAAACACTGATAAGGAAAAAACATCTGATGAATATGGGATGCTAATCAATAATTTATTCCAATATGAGAACTTAGAGTTAAAAGATATTGATGATGTAATCATATCTTCTGTGGTACCAAATGTTATGCATTCTCTTGAAAATTTCTGTATTAAATACTGTAACAAACAACCAATAGTAGTTGGTCCTGGAATAAAGACTGGACTAAACATAAAATATGATAATCCTAAGCAAGTAGGAGCAGATAGAATAGTAAATGCTGTGGCAGGTATAGAAAAGTATGGATATCCTCTAATAATAGTCGATTTCGGTACAGCGACAACTTTCTGTGCAATATCTGATAAAGGTGAGTATCTAGGTGGAACAATAGCTCCTGGTATAAAGATATCTAGTGAAGCATTATTCCAAAGAGCGTCTAAACTACCAAGAGTAGAATTAGTTAAGCCGGGTTCAACTATTTGTAAAACTACTGTAGAAGCAATGCAATCAGGTGTCATATATGGCTACGTAGGGTTAGTTGATAAAATAATAGAAATGATGAAAAAAGAATTAAATAATGATGATGTAAAAGTAATAGCGACAGGTGGATTATCAACATTAATAGCATCTGAAACTAATAGTATAGATAACGTTGATAAGTTCTTAACTCTAGAAGGATTAAAACTTATACACGCAAAGAACAAAGAATAGCAAGGGGGGAATTGGATTATAATCCAGTTCCTTTTTTGTGATAATGTATGAATTGGATAGGAATTAATAAAAAACTCTAATCATAAAAATTATTGTCTTAAAATATAAGGAGAAAAAATATGAAGATTGGTAATGTAGAATTAAAAAACAAAGTATTTCTATCGCCTATGGCAGGTGTAACAGATTTACCTTTTAGATTAATGTGTAAAGAACAAGATTGTGGTCTATTATATACAGAGATGATAAATGCAAAAGCTCTTTCATATGATGATGAAAATACTAAAAAGATGTTAAGAATAGAAGAGGAAGAACATCCTGTAGCAGTACAAATATTTGGTTCAGATCCACAATTCATGGGAAGAGCAGCAGAAATCATGAATGATTACCCTAATGAAATATTAGATATTAACATGGGATGTCCAGCTCCTAAGGTTGTTAAAAATGGAGATGGTTCTGCATTGATGAGAAATCCTAAATTAGCAGAAGAAGTATTAAAGTCAGTAGTTAAAAACTCTAACACGCCTGTAACTTTAAAAATAAGAAAAGGATGGGACGATGATAGTGTAAATGCTGTAGAAATAGCAAAAATAGCAGAAGCAAGTGGAATAAGTGCTCTTGCAATTCACGGAAGAACAAGGGAACAATATTACTCTGGAAAAGCAGACTGGGATATAATCAGAGAAATTAAGGATAATATTAGTATACCTGTTATAGGAAATGGAGATGTATTTAGTGTAGAGGATGCAATAAATATGTTAGACAAAACAAACTGTGATGCTATAATGATAGGTAGAGGTGCGCAAGGTAACCCGTGGATATTTAAGAGAATTAATCATTACATGGAAACCGGAGAAATATTACCAGAACCTTCTATAGAAGAAAAAATGAATACAGCGCTTAAGCACCTAAAATTAGCGGTAGAAGTTCATGGTGAATATGTGGCAGTAAGAGAAATGAGAAAACATATTGCATGGTACTTAAAAGGTCTTAAAAATTCAGCTAGAGTAAGAGATGAAGTTAATAAGATTGAAAGCTATGAAGGAGTTGTAAATAAGCTTACTAACTACATGGAAGAGTCCTTGACATTAGAATAATAGTGACTTATAATATAGCGCATAAATTAAAATGGTATAAATAAAATTTAAATACAAATTAGGTCAAACCTAAAATAGAGCGAAGGAGTTGTGGGGTTAATGGAAGATAAGAAAGAAATATTATTAACGCAAGAAGGATATCAAAAGATGGAAGATGAGTTAGATCTTCTTAAATCTGTTAGAAGAAGAGAAGTTGCAGAGAGAATAAAGGTTGCTATATCTTTCGGAGATATATCTGAAAATGCTGAGTATGATGAAGCTAAAAATGAGCAAGCTCAATTAGAAGAAAGAATATTAAAGCTAGAAAGTATGCTTAGAAGAGCTGTTATCATAGATGAAAGCAAAATAGACCTTAACATAGTTACAATAGGATCTATAGTTAAAGTTAATGATATTGAGTTCGAGGAACAAGTTGAGTACACTATAGTAGGTTCAGCTGAAGCTGATCCATATGATGGAAAGATATCAAATGAATCTCCAGTAGGAAAAGCTCTATTAGGTAGAACTATAGGAGATGTAGTAGAAGTTCAAGTTCCTGATGGAATAGCTAAGTTTGAAATATTAGAAATAAGAAGATAGTCTGGAGGAAGCATGATGAATAACGATCAAATACAAGAAGATCTTAGTGAAGTTCTTCAAGTAAGAAGAGACAAGTTAGCTAAGTTACAAGAAATGGGAAGAGATCCTTTCCACCAAAGCAGATACGATAGAACTAGTAATTCAGTAGAAATAAAAGATAACTTTGAAGCTTTTGATGGTAAAGTTGTTAAATTAGCTGGACGTATAATGAGCAAAAGAATACAAGGTAAAGCTGGTTTTATAGATGTACAAGATCAAGCTGGAAGAATTCAATGTTACGTAAGATTAGATAGAATAGGTGAAGAAGAATATTCTATATTCTCTACATATGATATAGGTGACATAATAGGTGTTGAAGGTGAAGTATTCAAAACTAAGAAAGAAGAGATATCAGTAAAAGCTAACGAAGTAGTTTTATTATCTAAATCTCTTCAAATACTACCAGAAAAATACCATGGATTAAAAGATCAAGATTTAAGATACAGACAAAGATATGTAGACTTAATAGTTAATCCAGAAGTTAAGGAAGCTTTCTTAACTAGAACAAAAGCTTTAAAAGCTCTAAGATCTTTCTTAGATGAAAGAGGATTCTTAGAAGTTGAGACTCCAATATTAAACACAATAGCTGGTGGAGCAAACGCTAGACCGTTTATAACTCACCACAATACTCTTGATATACCAATGTACTTAAGAATAGCTAACGAGTTATACTTAAAGAGACTTATAGTTGGTGGATTTGATAAAGTATATGAAATGGGAAGAATGTTCAGAAATGAAGGTATGTCTATAAAGCATAACCCAGAATATACTGCTATGGAATTATACCAAGCATACGCAGACTACACAGATATGATGGATATAACAGAAAATCTTGTATCTCATATGGCTGAAGTAGCTACTGGAAGTATGAAAGTAGATTATCAAGGTACTGAAATAGACTTCACTCCTCCTTGGAGAAGAATGACTATGGAAGACTGTGTAAAAGAATATGCAGGTGTAGACTTCTCTACAATAAATACTGATGAAGAAGCTATAGCTGTAGCTAAAGAACATAATATAGAAATAATGCCAGGAATGAGAAGAGGAGAAATAATAAATGCCTTCTTCGAAGAATTTGGTGAAGATAAATTAATACAACCTACATTTATAACTCATCATCCAGTTGAGGTATCTCCTCTTGCTAAGAGAAGTGTAGATGACCCAAGAAGAACGGATAGATTCGAAGCTTTCGCAAATGGATGGGAATTAGCTAATGCTTTCTCTGAACTTAATGACCCAATCGACCAAAAAGGAAGATTTATGGATCAAATGAGAAAGAAAGAATTAGGTGATGATGAAGCTTGTGATATGGACGAAGACTTCATAAATGCTTTAGAAGTAGGTCTACCTCCGACAGGTGGTCTTGGTATAGGTATAGATAGAACTATAATGTTATTAACTAACTCTACATCTATAAGAGACGTTTTATTATTCCCTACTATGAAACCAATAGAAAACAACCAAAATAAAATAGAAGAATAATTTATATAAATACTCATGTGATAATTTTGTTATCATATGAGTATTTTTTATTTGTTTAATATATTAAAACCTGTATTTATACTTTTAAACTTAGAATATTATTGAATTTATATGAAATCTAATAAAAATATTTTAGAATATATCAACAGTAAAGCCTAAGAATTGATAGTTAATCATGTTAAGGAAGCTTTAATGGTGTATAAAAGTTAAAAATATGAAGAAAATATGTAAATATTAGAAAAAAATTTTGTGAAGGAAAGAGGAATATTTATTAAGAATATATATTTATATTAAAAAAATACTGGGGGTAATGTGTATGTTTCAAATTTTTAACTGGATATGTTTAATATGTATATGTTTTTTGGTTGTTGAAATAATGATTTATTTTTGTAAAGATGCAATAAATTTATACAATGGAGCAAATGTTAAAAAAGCTAAAAATGTTGGAAAACGTAAGGTTGAAGGTGTTATGTATGAATACCAAAATAAAATAGCAAAATAAATATAAAAAAATAATAGAAAAAGTATTGACCATATAAAATAATGATGATATAGTATTACTTGTCCGAGAGATAAGGACGAAAAAACAAAAGAAAAAAAGAACTTTGAAAATTAAACAGTAGGTTAATTTATAGAATTTGAAACAACCAAACAAAGCCAGATATATAACAGTATCTGAGCCCGTTAAACTTTTATTTGAGAGTTTGATCCTG
>NZ_JBKFGI010000017.1:0-645 GCF_056171995.1 Romboutsia sp. LXY-2
GAAGTAAATGGAGGGTTATTCTATTACTTATACCAAGGAGTTAAGCTTGGAATTTATCCGCCATTAATATTCTTATGTATAGGTGCAGGAACAGATTTCGGACCAATGATAGCAAATCCTAAGACAATGTTACTTGGAGGAGCTGCTCAATTTGGAGTATTCTTCGCATTTTTAGGAGCAATAGTGTTAGGATTTACAGGACCAGAAGCCGCATCTATAGGTATAATAGGTGGAGCAGATGGACCAACAGCGATACAATTAACTGGTAAATTAGCACCACACTTATTAGGTACTATAGCACTAGCAGCTTATTCATATATGGCACTAGTTCCAGTTATACAACCACCAATAATAAAGGCTTTAACAACAGAAAAAGAACGTCAAATAAAGATGGAACAATTAAGAACAGTTTCTAAAACTGAAAAGATAGTGTTCCCGATAGTTGCAATGATAATAGTAATAGGATTATTACCAACAGCAGCACCACTTGTAGGTATGTTAATGTTTGGTAACTTATTAAAAGAATCAGGAATGGTTCCAAAGTTAGTTGAAACGGCTCAAAACTCATTAATGTATATAGTAACAATATTACTTGGATTAACAGTTGGAGCAACAACTAATGCAGATACATTATTAAGTGCACAA
>NZ_JBKFGI010000018.1:0-84720 GCF_056171995.1 Romboutsia sp. LXY-2
AAATGTAGCAGGTGTTATAGGATCAGCAGTAGCAGCAGGGGTACTTCTTAAGTTCTTCGCATAAAATAGTTTAAATTAATAAATAAGTTGAAATTGAAATATATATAAATTAAAAACCTCTTATATACTATTTAATATAGTATATAAGAGGTTTTTTAGTGTGACAAATTTAGCAAAAAAAAATATAATAAAGATATATGGAATAATGGAGAGGTAATAAAGAAATTATGTACACAAGAGAATAAAGAAGTTAACAAAATTAGAAACTAATATATGCTAAATTATAGATATTAATATTTGATAAGAGGAGTTAGATTGATGGGTAGGATAGTTGAAGTAAGAGGTTTAAAATTAGGTGAAGGAAGACCTAAAGTATGTGTGTCTTTAGTAGGTAACACCAATGAACAAATAATAGAGGAAGCAGAATTCTTAAAAAAGTTTAAATTAGACTTGGTAGAATGGCGTGTAGATCACTATGAATATGTTGAAGATTTAGATAAAGTAAAAGATATATTAGAAAAATTAAGAAATATAGTTGGTGAGTTACCAATATTATTTACTTTCAGAAGTAAGAATGAAGGTGGAGAGAGAGAAGTATCTACTGAATTTTATTCAATTCTTAATAAAGAAATAGCTTCAACAAAAATGGTAGATTTAATAGATATAGAATTATTTATTGGAGAGGATATAGTAAAATATATAGTAGATTTTGCTCACAATAATGATGTTAAGGTAGTAATATCAAATCATGATTTTGACAAAACCCCAACTAAAGAAGAAATAGTTAGCCGTCTTTGTAAAATGCAAGAATTAAAAGCAGATTTAACAAAAATAGCTGTTATGCCACAAAGTAGTTCGGATGTATTAACATTATTAGGTGCTTCAGAAGAAATGGTTATAGACCATGCAAAAACCCCAATAATAGCAATTTCTATGGGAGGCTTAGGATTAGTGAGTCGTATTGCAGGTGAAGTATTTGGTTCAGCTATTACTTTTGGATCATCAACTAAAGTATCGGCGCCAGGTCAAATAAATGTACAAGATTTAAACTATGTTCTTAAATTAATACATGAGAATAAATAACAATTTTGAGAAAAATCTTAAAATATTTATAGTATAAATAAAACCATATAAGTATAGTTTGTCATATTAAACTGAATATATATAGCCTAGGTAGAAAGTAATAAGTGTAAGAAATAGGAAATGAGACTAATTTTAGTGGTATGCTGTAAAAAAAATAAGTTATAATAGAATATATATATAAATAGTGTAAAAGAGGAAGAAAAAATGAATAAAAGAACAGCAATAGTAACAGGTGCATCAAGAGGTATAGGAAGAGCTATAGCTAAACTTTTTGCAGAAAAAGGATATAACGTATTAATAAACTACAACAAATCTGAAGAAGAAGCAATTAGCTTATATAATGAGTTAAAAGAGAAAGGATATTCAGTTTGTACATATAAAGCTAATGTTTCAATAATAGAAGAAGTTAATGCAATGATAAATTATTGTATTGGACAATTTGAGAAAATAGATGTATTGATAAATAATGCTGGGATAAGCAGAACTAATTTATTTACTGATATAAGCTACGAAGAATGGCAAGAAGTTATGGATATAAACGTAAATGGAGTTTTTTATACAACTAAAAAAGCATTGCAATATATGTTACCAGAAATGAGTGGTAAAATAATTAATATTTCTTCAATATGGGGAATGGTTGGTGGTTCATTTGAAGTCCATTATTCAACATCAAAAGCAGCTGTGATAGGCATGACAAAAGCGTTAGCTAAAGAATTAGGTCCATCAAATATACAAGTAAACTGTATTGCACCAGGTGTAATAAAGACTGATATGCTAAATGAAATATCTGAAGATACATTAGAAATGTTAAGGGAAGAAACACCTTTAATGAGACTTGGAAGCGCGGAAGATATTGCTCACTGTGCATTGTTTTTAGCAAGTGATAAATCCAACTTTATAACAGGACAAGTAATAAGCCCAAATGGCGGATTTGTGATATAATATACAGCCGATAGCTAAATAAAAGGCAAATAAAAATATAATAATAAAGAATATTATATTTAAAAATGGTTAATATATAATCAGATAGTTTATTAACTATCTACTGAATACTCACTATACAAAAGCTAGACTAATATCTAATCCTTTTCATAGTACCTTTGGGAGTATCAGTGATGAGATGTCTTATGTACATCATATTAAATATAATGAAGGTACTAGATTACCTCAATCTACTATCGTGCAAATAGTTTACTATCCAATAGCCAAAGGGTGGACTTATTAACTAATTTGCAAACTATATTTGATAAAAATCATAGAGGTAAAGGGCGTAGTCTATCAATTATGTCCTTGAAAAAAGCACTGTATTTGAAAGCAATAGCTTACAAGTCAGTGCTTTTTTTTGTTTTAAAATATAGATAACTTGTAACAAAAGTATAAAAATAATATAAAATAATAATATATAATATGATATAATAATAAATGAATAGAAAAGTAATAACGATTGATACAGATTAGGAGTAAGATTATGTTTCTTGAAGAGAGATACGAAAAAATAGTAGAAGAGATTGAGACTAAGGGGCGAGCAACAGTAAAAGAGTTGTCTAAAAAATTTAATGTTACAGATGATTGTATAAGAAAAGACTTAAGGGAATTAGAAAATAGAGGTAAGTTAAAAAGAGTACATGGAGGAGCTATACCTAAAAAAATCCAGTATGACTTTAAAAAGCTTGAAGAACGTAAGGGCGTCAATAGCGACAAAAAAAAGCAAATAGCCATAAAAGCAATAGAGTTGATAAAAGATAGAGAGACTATATTTTTAGATATATCTACAATAAATATTGAGATAGCAAAATTAATTGCTAAAAGAGATTTGAATATTACCGTAGTAACAAATATGATAGAAATAGTTTTAGAGCTAAAACAATGTAAAAATGTTAGATCGATACTTATAGGCGGAGAATTTCATAAAAGAGCGGAAGGCATACTAGGTTCAGAAGCTGAGAGAAATATAAGACGATTTACATTAAGTAGGTCTTTTATAGGAATTTGTGCTGTAAATAGAGAAAGTGGGTTTATTAGTTCTTTAGATATTGAAGATGGTAATATAAAAAAATCAATAATAGAGTCATCGAATAAGACTTATTTAGTAATGGAAAGTGATAAGTTCGATTATGATGAGTTTTATAAATTTGCCTCATTAGATGAAATAACAGGTATTATCACAGAAACAGAAATATTGGAGGGAGAATACAATGATTAAATTAATTGCAACAGATATGGATGGTACATTACTTGATAAGGATGGCAAGTTACCTAAAGATTTCATGGAAATATTAGAACAATTAGATAATAAAGGTGTTAAGTTTGTAGTGGCTAGTGGAAGACCGTATACTAATTTGAAAAAGGTATTTAAGCCAAAATCTAAAGAACTTCATTATATATGCGATAATGGTGCAGTAGTAGTGGAAGAATCAAACATATCATCAATAAATATTATAAATAGAGGTTTAGTTGAGGAAATAATAAAAGTAGCATCTGAAATACCAAATGTAGCAGTATTGTTATGTGGTACAAAGAGTATGTATCATTCAAAATGCTCAGAAGAGTGTATGGAAGAAATAAATAAGTACTATGTAGAAAAAATAGAAATGGAAGATCTTTCAAAAGTAGATGATGAAATATTTAAGATATCTATTTGTGATCTTAGAGGATCAAAAGAAAACTCTTATCCAGGATTAAATGATAAATTTGGAGAAGGTTTAAATGTTGTTGTTTCAGGGAGTGTATGGATAGATATTACTAATAAAGATGTAAATAAAGGAGTTGCCTTAGAAAAAATTCAAAAAGACTTAAATATATCATATGAAGAAACTATGGTATTTGGCGATTTTTATAATGATATAGAGATGTTACAAAAAGCTTATTATAGTTTTGTAATGGAAAATGCAAATGAAGATATGAAACAGTATGGTAATTTTATAGCTAAGAGCAATTACGAAAATGGAGTAATAGATGCTATTCAAAATTACGTTTTAAAGGAAATATCTTAATAATTAAAAAACTATCTAATTATTTTAAATAATTAGATAGTTTTTTATGTATTAGTAAAAATTCTAATATAAATAGTGGCTACTTACGTAAGCATAACCATCATTATACTTTATTTTATACCAATCATTGTTTACTTTATATATTACTTCAACCCTATCTCCATTTTTTATATTACCTAAGATTATATCATTTGTGCTTGGACCACTTCTTACATTTAAACTTCTAGAAGTACATTTCATAATAGTTGAATTAGTAGAAGTATTATTTGATGGTACTTTAGTTAGATATAATGTACTCACATAAGCATATCCATTATTATATTTTATCTTAGACCAGTTATTACCAAGTTTTTCAACTACATCAATTTTATCACCTTGCTTTAATGCGCCAATAACTTGTTCAGATGTAGAAGGACCCCTTCTGATATTCAATTTGTTAGTGTTACATTGCATTGTTATATGTTTAGTAGATGACTCGCCTAATTTGATATTAGTTAAATACTTAGAACTAACATAGCCATAACTGTGATTGAACTTTATTCTAGACCAGCCGCGGCTTGTATGATAAACAACCTCAACCTGATTACCCTTTTTTAAGTTTCCTATGACTTGTTCAGAAGTAGAAGGACCTTTTCGAATATTTAACGAGTCTACGCTACACTCCATTAGTTGATTATTATTTATATTTTCGTCTCCGCCACTACCAGATACAGTAGTATTATTAGTATACTCAGCAATATATTGCCTAGATACATATCCGTACTTATTATTGTACTTTACATAGGCCCAACTACCAGAGTAGTTTAAAACTTCGATAGAGTCCCCTTTTTTTATAGTTAAAATTATAGCATCTTTAGTACTTGGGCCTAATCTTAAGTTAAGGTTTTCTGTAGTTTTACCGTGAACTATTTGTGCTTCTGCTGTAATAACATTACCAAGTGTTAAAGCAGTTGTACCTAAAGCGATTAAAGATAATTTATTAAAACTCTTGTGCATATTCATATATTTTCCCCCAAAAAAATTTACAGTAAAAAGTTATTGTAAATAGTAAAGTATTTTGATTTTATTATTTTTTTTAGCCGTTGCCCTTGTTGCAATTATTATGCTTATCATGATATTTATTGCCGTTATCATGCTTGTTAACATTGTTAGGTTTATTGTTTGCCTTATGGTTATTGCCATGAGTAGGTTTATTATTAGGCCTATTACCATTGTTATTGACGCTGTTATCAGTATTACCGCTGCCACTATTATTAAAATTATCATTATTACTATTATTATTAGCGATAACATTATTATTAGTGCTATTATTGCTTTTTATATTACTATCACTGCTACTATCGTTACTACTATTTTCAGTAGTAGAATTATTAACACTTTTAGTTTCACTAGCTACATAATCTGTAACTTGTGGACTACTAATATTTGTATTATTTAAATTAGAAGATATTTTTATATTTTTAAGTTCTTTAATTTTATTTTGTATATATATTATGGATTTATCCTTATAATCCTCAAATTTAATATCAGTAGAAAGCGACATAAGCTCTTGTATAAGATTTAGCTTTCCGGAAGTAACACCTAGGGCTTTAGCTTCCTCTCTTTTGGCAGAATTAGAATTAAAAGAAATGATATCAACTTCAGTATTTATATTGTTATCATATAAAGAAGCATGTATTGCTTTCTTTAACTTTTGTTCTAAATTACCTCTAGTAGAATCATCATTACTTATAGTAGCAATTGAGATAGCAAAAGATTTTTCATTAGCTATATAACTTTGTTCAATAGCGCTAGCTAGGACATTATTTACAGCAGATTCAATATGTAAATGCTTATATTTTGTATTATCTAATATTTTTTGGCCGTCAGCGTTATAGGCCTCAGATGTTACAACTTTCTCAAATCTATTTATTCCAAGTTCAATACTTGGATTAATATCAAGCGATACATAGGCGCTTGGTATTTGAAGATATATATAACTACCAAAACCTAAGCCAATAAATAATGTAAAGGTAGCTAAGGTATATGCTAATCTTTTTCTAGCGAATATAAAACTTAATGCATTTTGAAACTTTCTAGAGTTATTACATTCATTATCTAGGATAAATTTTTTTTTTGTAGATTTAATTATTCTATTTTGTATACTTTTATCTATTGGAAATGTGAATTCTGAGTCTAGTAATTGTGATACTTCTTCTACAGTTAGATCGTCTAGAATATGAGTTAGTTTTGTTTCCAATTATAAAATTCCTCCTAATATGTTTTTTAATTTACTTATACAACGAGATGCTTTCTTATCGATTGTATTTGCTTTAATTCCTAGAATTTTTGATATATCTTTTGAACTTTGGCGAAAGTAATACTTTCTTATTATAATCTCGCTATCGGGCTCTCCAAGAGACTTTATTGTATCTAATAGGATATTATTACGTTCATATACAGTGATTTTTGTGACAACATCACCACGATCATCATTAATATCTATATTATCTATTGGTACTTTAATGTTGTTTTCATTTTTATACTTACGATATAAATCTATAGCTTTTCGTTTAGAAATAACAGCTAAGAAGCCTTTTATAGAGCCTTTATTTAAATCGATTCTGTCTTTATGATTAAATACTTCAAAGAATATATCACTAACACATTCCTCAATGTCTTCATTGGATAATACATTGGATAGCTGATTGTACACTATTGTATAAACTAGACCAGTATAATTTTCCATAAGAATTTCTAATCCATTTTCGGGATTAGTATTTAGAACCTTAATCAGTTTTTCGTCTGAAATCAAGATGCACCTTCCTTCTAAAGTATTTAAATTTCACACATACTATATATCGATATTTATTAGTAAAATATGACAAAAAATATGTAAAATTTTTCAATTTTTTAATTGATATATTGAATATACTATAAAAATAGTGGATTAATACCTGTAAAATACTACCAAATAGTAGAGATTAGAAGTGGATATTATATAAGAATTAAAAATATAATTTATATATAGCTACATTATGTTCTATGGGGGGAAGGTAATGAAAAGTGCATTTGCAAAAACTGTTTTTGGATATCCAATGACTTTTGATAAGAAAAGTGATCAATATATTGTTAAAATAGAAAAACTAGGAATAAAAGAAAAGTCTCAATCTAGAGGTAGAGCAATAAGAAATGTGTTTGACCAAATAAAAGAGATGATTAAGTTAGATATTATAGAGCCTAAAGTACAAGATATTAAATTAAATAATTATGATAGTATGCAAATAAAAATATTTAAGATTAATCAGAAACTTACCAATTTTGGATTTTCAATAATAGTAGAAGAACTTAACCTAGAAGATATAGTTAAACTAGAAAAAATTTGTGAAGAAATAGACTTAAATAATAGCTATAATACTAATGAAATAGAATATATTGAAAATAAAATAATAAATATTATAATGCCGTATATATTAAATACAGAGCATAGAGCCTTAAATATGTCATCAATAATTATGAAGACTAAACATATAAACAAATTTTCTCATTTAATAGAGCAAGCATATATTAGTTTGTTTAGAGGCGAGTATATATCAACTGTAATGGTATTAATACCAGTAATAGAGGGTGTACTTTTATCATTGTATGGATTTGATTTTTCTTCAGGAAGCAAACCAAAAGAAAATCAATTACTAAATAAGTGGGCAGAGTTACAATATAACTGTAGTGATTCAAACCTATCAAATCAATTTATTATAGATGAATACATAAGAGCTTTTATAGATATATGGGAAAATACTGTTTTTACAAAACATCAGCTTGCAGAGGAAAAGTTATACTTTAATAGAAATTATATAACCCATTTAATGGGGGAGGGGAGGTTTTATTCACGAAATAATGCATTCAAACTAATAAACTTAATTGATTTGCTTGCGTATGTGCTACATGCTTGTAGTGAAATAAATTATGACAATACTTTAGATGTAATAGACAGTGATTATAAACTAAGAGCGCTCTATTATGAAAGTTTGTTTAATAAGCAAATATTGAATAAAGTAGAGTATCATATATTGAATGGACATGAAAATTTTAAGGGATACATATAACCTCAATCAAATAATGCATTGTACTTTATAAAAAATAATTCCTATACTTAATATAGGAATTATTTTTTTATAATACTTATTAAGATTTATGGACATTTATAGCACATGGACCTCTATCAGCTTGAACTATATCAAAAGTTACTTCTTGTCCCTCGTGTAAATCTTTATTATGTCCCTCTTCTTTAATATGAGAATGATGTACAAAAACATCATCAGCACCATTAGGACTGATAAAGCCATAGCCTTTTTCGCAATCATACCACTTAACTACACCAGTGAAATTTGCCATTAAATAAAGCTCCTTTCTAAAATATTTATAAAAGACAATAATATTGTCCTTATAGATAGTATTTGTTCCAAGAGAGGCTTTCATAATGGTAAATATATGATAAACTTAAATAAATAAGAAAATAGGTGATATTATGAAGATATTAATTGATGCTGATGGCTGTCCAGTAGTGGATTTAACGATAAAAGTTGCGACAAATTTAGGTTTAGAAGTAGTAATAATTTGTGATACTTCACACAATTTTAATAAAAAAGGTGTTGAAACAATAGTAGTCTCGAAAGGATCTGATTCTGCAGACTTTGCTATTGTAAATAAAGTTTAAAAAAGTGATATAGTTATAACTCAAGACTATGGACTAGCAGCTATGGTATTATCAAAAGGTGGATATGCTATAAATCAAAATGGAATGATATATAGTAATGATAATATCGACCAGTTATTATTTACTAGACATATATCAAAGAAGGTTCGTAGTGCTGGAGGAAGAACAAAAGGTCCAAAGAAAAGACAAAAAGAAGATGATATAAAATTTGAAGAGTCACTAATGAGACTTTGTAAGATGATAAATAGTTAAACAGTTGACGTATTTAATTTAAAAAGTCAATAATATAAAAGTAAAATTACTTAAGAGGAGATTAGCAATGAAAAAAATAGTAGTAATATGTTCAAATGAGAAATGTAAATCATTATTAGAGGAAGCAGGAAAATCCCTAGGATATCAAATAATGGTAGAGACTCAAATAAATGAAGTAATAAATAATGAAGTTTCTAAAAATGATATAAAAGAAGCTATGGCAGTTTTATTTGCAACAGATGGAACTGTAGAAGATATTGAAAAAATAGAAAGATTCATAGATTGTGAGTATTACGAGGTAGAGCCACAATATATAATAAACGATGCTGTAGCAGTTTTAAAAGAGATAATATCAGACATAAACTAGATTATAAATAATTGGTATTTGGGGCAAAATGTATTTAGAAAAATACAGGAGGTTATTATAATGCCAGTTATTTTTGAAAGTAGTAAGTTTAAAATTGAATGTATAGAAGAAAATCAGGAAAACATTGATAATAAAAGATATACATTTACAATAGAAGTGAAGGGCTTTGATACGCCAAAATTACATACAGAATATGATGATAATGAAAAAGTAGTAATAAGAACTTGGATTGAAGAAGAAGAAAGTGAAAACTTACCTAAAAATCATGTTGCATACAAGATGTTTAGCTTAATCGAATATGAAGTTTTAGAAATAATCCATTTTTTAATAAAGCACATGTAAATTATGACACTGAAATAAAGATGTTAGCTGTATGCTAACATCTTTTATTTTAGTTTAAAATCTTAAGAAAATCTTAAGATTTATACCAATATTATCTTAAGTTTTTAGATTTATTATTTAGATATAAACCTAGAAGAGGGAGAAATTAAATTATGATATGGTGTATAATGTTAGTTGATGGAAAAAATAATAGATATTATGTTGAAGAGGGGTAATTTATGAAAAAGTATAATATATTAGTTGTTGAAGATGAAAAAGAAATAGCAGATGCAATAGAAATATATTTAATAAATCAAGGGTATAACGTATTCAAAGGGCATAACGGTATTGAAGGATTAAGAATAATAGAGGAAAATAATATTCATTTAGCAATAGTAGATATAATGATGCCAAAGATGGATGGAATTACATTTACAATGAAACTTAGAGAAAACTACAGTTTTCCTGTAATTATGTTATCTGCGAAATCAGAAGAAGTAGATAAAATTATGGGACTTAATATAGGAGCGGATGATTATGTTACAAAACCATTTACTCCACTAGAACTATTGGCGAGGGTAAATTCTCAGTTAAGAAGATATACAAAGTACTTAAGTATGATAGATAACTTAAAGGAAAAAGAAGAAGATGATAATGATATGTTTACTATTGGGGGATTAGAGATTAATCAAAGTACTAAGGAAGTAAGTGTAGATGAAAAACCTGTAAAGATGACTCCTATAGAATTTAAAATATTACATCTGATGATGAGAAATCCAGGTAGGGTATTTTCATCAGAAGAAATTTATGAGCGAGTTTGGAATGAAAGTGCTGTAAGTACAGATACAGTAATGGTTCATGTAAGAAATATAAGAGAAAAGATTGAAATAAATCCTAAAAATCCAAAATATTTAAAGGTGGTGTGGGGCGTTGGATATAAAATCGAAAAGTTATAAAAGTAAATATATAGCTACAGTTATAGTATTAATAATGGCATTAACTGCATCTATAGTTGTAATGAGTACATACTCATCGATAGAAAAAGAAGCTACTAAAGTAAATTATAATCCTTATGAAAGTTGGGATTTTTTAGAAAATATATATACAGGTAATTATGTATTATTTCAAAGAATTTTAGAAGAAAAAACTGATGAAATAAAAATACCAGTAGAGTCTTTCCTTAGCCAGAAATCTATAGATTATATGGTAGAGAAAAAGATGAACTCTGAGGGCTATTATAATGAGTATGATGAATATGATGAGGCAAGGGTAAAAGAAGAATATATATCTGATATAAAACGTGATTTTAATAATACATTTAGCAATTGGCAAGATAATTTATTTAGCTTAGAAAATCTTGAATACTTTGCAATAGATAAAGAAAGTAAGGCTAGTGTGTCAAATACAACTGAAGAACTAAATTTGTTTTATAATAATTTAGTTAAAAAAGAAGAAAATACTACTGATAATGAAGAAAATAAAGTAGATGATAATATACAAAGTATAGGTCAAACAGCAAGTAAAGAAGAGTTAGATGCTCTTAAGAAAAACTATAGCTTCTATGCAGTTATAGACTTTGACGCTAATGGAAATATAAACATATTAGATAGCTTTGGTATTGATCAAAAAAAATTAGAAAAAATGTTTATTAATAAAAATCAATCAATTAATGAATACAAAATAGAGCCAGTTAAAAACACAACTCTTGTATATGCTGTACCAAATGAACTTAAATATCAAGATAATATATATTGGGATATTAGAAATCAAGATAGGTATGGTTATTCTGACCCCGCATATGTAGTGGTGGGGATAGTATCTTTATGCTTTGCGATTGTTTCGCTAATATTCCCATACAAGAGTGGTAAGAGTTTATTAGGGTTTGAACAAATATCAAAAATTCTTTTTGAAGTAAATGCGGTAGTGTTAGGATTTATATTTACATTCTTATATTTTAATAGTTCAGAACTTATAAGAATGAGTATAAATAGAGAATTCGTTGATGGATTAATGTCAACTGGATTAGGTATTGATCTTGCGGTTATATCTATAAATGCAATGAATATATTATATTGGGTAGCTTATTTTGTATTAATATTCATAGTTATTACACTTATAAAACATATATTTAGTGTTGGTCTTAGAAAATACGTTGTAACAAAGACCATTATCGGCAAAATATTTGTAAAGGGAATAAATATTAGCAAAAAAGGACTAAATGCTCTAAAAGAAACTGACTTTAGAGAAAAACCTAACAAAGTAATATTAATAGCTGTACTTGCTAACTTTATTATACTAACTGTTATTTCATCATTATGGTTCTTTGGAATAATATTAGCGTTAGTATATACTGTAGTATTATTTGTTTTGATTAAGAAAAATTATAGGCAGATAGTAGATAAGTATAATAAGCTTTTAAAATATACAAATGAAATAGCAGATGGAAACTTAAATGCAAATATTGATGAAGATTTAGGTGTATTTGAACCTGTAAAAGACAAGTTAGGAAGCATCCAAACTGGATTTAAAAAGGCAGTAGAAGAAGAAGTAAAAAGTCAAGGTATGAAAACAGAGTTAATATCGAATGTTTCTCATGATTTAAAAACACCTTTAACATCTATAATCACATATGTAGATTTATTAAAAGATGAAACTATAGATGATAAAAAGCGTAAGCAATATATTGATACATTGGATAGAAAGAGTCAAAGACTTAAAGTATTAATAGAAGATTTATTTGAGATGAGTAAAGCTAGTAGTGGAAACATTAATTTAAATATTGTTGATGTAGATATTGTATCTTTAATGAAACAAACTTTACTAGAGTTAAGAGATCAAACATCTAAGTCATCACTAGTATTTAAAAATAACTTCCCTGAGAATAAAGTAATGCTTCCACTTGATAGTCAAAGAACCTTTAGGATATTTGAAAATCTAATAATAAATGTAAGTAAATATTCTATGCCAAACTCAAGGGTGTATATAGATATTATTGATAAAGAAAATAGTGTTGATATAGTAATTAAGAATATGTCAGCTGTAGAAATAGACTTTGATGTTAATGATATTGTTGAAAGATTTGTTAGAGGAGATAAATCTAGAAATACAGATGGATCTGGTTTAGGTTTAGCAATAGCTAAAAGTTTTGTAGAACTACAAAATGGTAAATTTAATATAGAGGTTGATGGAGATTTATTTAAAGTTACAATAACTTTTAATAAAAATAATTAGTAAAATACGAGAGGCAATTGCCTCTCTTTTTGCTTTATAAACAATTAGTCACAATACATTATCAACAGGAATAAACTGGATTAGAGGTGATTATTTTGGATAAAGTAAAAATAAAAAAAGGTTCGTTTATAAATAATTTTGCAAGTGTTAGGAAAGTAATCGCGCTTTTAGTAACACTTGTATTTTGTTATCTAAGTGTAACGGGTGAAATAAAGTCATCAGAGTTTATACCTGTATTTAGTATGATAATAGGGTACTATTTTGGAAAGTCAACGGCTTTAGACACACCTCCGAATAGCACAAATACTAATCCTAATTCAAATAATGAAAATGATGTAGAGAAATAACTAACAAAAAAACTAGTAGATCTATGTTTAATAGAAACTACTAGTTTTTTATTATAATTCAACAACTCTTCTTGGTATTTTAAGCTGTATTTTTCCTTCTATTTCATCTAATGCTTTTTCATTTTTAGGGTCTATAAATACGCACGTATATCCTTCTTCACCAGCTCTCCCAGTTCTACCTATACGATGGATGTAATCCTCTGGAATCTCAGGAATATCATAGTTATAAATATGACTAACTCCTGATATATCAAGACCTCTAGAAGCAACATCAGTAGCGATTAGATATTGGATTTCAGCATTTCTAAAAGACTTTAATATTTTTTCTCTCTTAGATTGCTTTATATCGCTATGTATCTTTTGACAGTTATATCCTCTTTGATATAGAACTTCTTCAAGTTTATCAACCCTTGCTTTAGTTCTACAGAATATTATTGCCATAAATGGATTATCTTCATTTAAGACTTTGCATAATGCATCTGGCTTTCTTCTATCTGTAGTTTCAACTACTTCCTGTTTAATACTTTCAAGAGTAATTTGTTCTTTTTTTACAGCAACTACTACAGGGTCATTCATATATCTATATGCAAGTTTTTTTACTTGAGAATCCATAGTTGCAGAAAAACATAACATTTGACGCTTTTTAGGAATATGTCTTAGTATTGCTTCAACTTCATTTTTGAATCCCATAAATAACATTTGATCAGCTTCATCTAGAACGAAAGTACTTAACCTACTAAGATCTACAGTTTTTCTATCTAAGTGATCAAGTAGTCTGCCTGGAGTAGCAACTATTAGATGAATGTTACCTTTTAATTTGTTAAGCTGAGAGCCTATATCCTTTCCACCATAGGCAGAAAGTACATTTATATTTTTAGCTTCTTTAAGCTTCATTGCTTCTTCTGTTATTTGTATTGCAAGTTCTCTTGTAGGTGATACAATAAGAGCTTGAACATGATTTTTATCTGGAGATATATTTTCTAATATAGGAAGTAAAAATGCTAGTGTCTTTCCTGTACCTGTTTGTGCTTCTGCTATAACATCTTTTCCTTCTTTTATATAACCAATACTTTGTTGTTGTATTGGAGTAGGTGAAGAAATACCTGATTTATTTAATAGTTTTACTATATCCTCGCCAATTCCTAATTCTTTAAAATTCATTATTATTACCTCTCATAACTAAATTGTATTTATCATAATTAATTAATAATATCATAATAAATTGCCCAATACTATTATAATTATTATTACAAATAAAGTATATATACATTCTGCAAATTAAAGGATGTAACCATAATAATTAAATTTGTACTATAATAATACTAATATATAACAATTTTGGGGGAGTATTATGGAGAATATAAAAGACTTTATAATGAAAGAAATAGAACAATATGTAAATGATAGCAACTTAAGTATATATAGGAGTCCTATTGTAGGATTTGCAGATGCTAAAAATCCACTTTTTAATGATTTGAAAAAAATCACACATGAAAATCATTTACTACCAAGTGATGTATTAGAAGATGGAAAGACTGTAGTGTCATTTTTCATACCATTTAATCAAGAATTGGTAAATTACAACTTAAAGTATGAAGAAACAATACCTAAATGGGCAGAAGCAAAGAAAGATACTGAAAAGCTAATTAATGATATTATAGAAAATATTAAAACTAAGTTAGAAGAAAAGGATATTCTATGTTCAAGTAATCCTGGATCAGGGGCATTTGATAAAGTTAAATTCATTCATAATTGGTCACAAAGGCATGTAGCATATATATGTGGATTAGGAACCTTTGGAATAAATAATATGCTAATAACTAGCAATGGATGTGCAGGCAGATATGGAAGCCTTATAATTAATAAAGAAGTAGAGTATGATGATGTTATTAACGAAGAATATTGCTTATATAAGAAAAACAAAACTTGTGGAGCTTGTGTAAAGAATTGTCCAGTAGGAGCACTAAGTTATGAGGGTACAGATAAAGAAAAATGTAGCAATAGGCTTGATTATATGACAGATAAATATTTTAATTCAGAATCAATATATAGTTCATGTGGAAAATGTATTTGTGAACCCTGTGCATTTAAAAATCCTTCTAAAACTATCAAGTAGTCAAATTACATATTAATTTTTTATAATAAAAGCACCTTAAAATATTATATTGAGGTGCTTTACTATTGTCTTTTTTTAAAAACTTTATGGATACATATATATTGGATAATTACAAAAATACCAATTAAACCAAGAATATAAAATGGTTTAATATTATAAATAGTACCTGGATTTGGAGTATTATAATAAATAGATATATAGAAGTTAAAAGCAGAGAGACCAACTACTAAAGCTATGCTAAGTATATATGTAAAAATGTTAAGTATTATACTTTTCTTCATTATTTCTCCTTTCAAACTAAGTAATATTATATAGTTTAATATATATGATTAACAACTCTATTTATATTCTGCAAAAAATCATTACTTAATCCAAAAGAAATTGGGATTTATAATTAGCCATAAAATAAAGCTCTAAAGTTAGAGCTTTATTTAAGAAAAAATATGATTATTATATTTTGTGATATTTTATAAATTTACTTAAATAATAAATTGCCTACGGTTCCCCCAACTAGAGCAGGTACAATTGATGAATACAAACAGATTTTTAAATTAGCATAACTTAAATCATCTTGAAAGTTTAGTATGTACAAGAATAAAAATAGAATATACACAACTAAATAAACTTTTAATTTGAATTTTCTTTTGATATATATACCCCCCTTAATTAGTAATGTAAAATATATCTATACTTATATTTTACATTATTGTATACAAGAATGGCAAATGTTTTCATAGTAAAAAGAACTTTATTGAAAAAAAATTAACATATATATTTAAATCATGATAAAATATTGTTTGAGTTTGTATACATAAAGTTAATTAGTTAGGGGAGTAATAAAATGAAAATTCTACACATAATAGCACAAAAGCCAAACAACACGGGGAGTGGGGTGTATATGTGCGGAATTATAAATGGATTTGAGCAATTAGGATATGAGCAGGGGGTAATTGCAGGGCTAGATATTGAAGATGAGGTAAGTATTTTTAATGATAATATAAATTTTTATCCGGTATTATACAACACAAAAGAAATTAATTTTCCAGTATTAGGTATGAGTGATAACATGCCATATAAAAGTACACGATATAAAGATTTAAATCAAGATATGGTGAGTAAGTTCAAGTCAGCATTTAAAGAGAAAATTAACCTTGCAATAAAAGAACTTAATCCAGATTTAATTATATGCAATCATTTATATTTATTGACGGCATTTACGAGGGAGATAGTAAATGATAGAAAAGTAGTAGCTATTTGCCATGGTACATGTCTAAGGCAAATTAATACTATAGACTTAGAAAAAGAATATATTAAATATAATATTGGTAAGCTAGATATGATAATGGCATTGCATGATGATCAAAGGGAAGAAATATCTAAAGTATTTAATGTTAGCAACGAAAAGATAAAAGTAATAGGTAGTGGTTATAATGATAAGATATTCTATAATAAGAAATTAAAATTAGATGGTAGGAAGATTCAAATAACTTTTGCAGGAAAGATTTGTGAAAGTAAGGGGCTAAAGTCACTATTTAAATCAATGTCTAACCTTGATTATCCGAGTCAGCTTATAGATATAAATATAGCTGGTACGGGAAGTGATTTAAAACAACAAGAAGAGATAATTAAGTTATCTAAAAAATGTAATTATAAGGTGAATTTTTTAGGCAGGCTAGATCAAGCAAGGCTTTCGGATTTATTAAATAAATCTCACATATTTATATTACCATCATTTTATGAAGGGTTGCCATTAGTTGTTCTAGAGGCACTGGCTTGTGGCACAGATGTTATTACGACAGATATAGCTGGTGTTAAGGATTGGATTGGTAATGAAATTAATGAGTCTGGTAAAATCCGTTATGTAAAATTACCTAAGATGAAGGGGCAAGGGGTGCCTTTTGAAGAAGAATTACCAATATTTGAAGAGAACTTGAGAAAGGCTATAGATTATAATGTGAACAATATAATTAATGGATCAAGGTCTTGTAAAAATATAAATATGAAAAATAAAACCTGGAGTGGGGTATCAGTTAAGATAGAAAAAAATTGTAGGTAAAAGGTAAAAAGTCTCAAGTAAAATTATTATTTTGATTTGAGACTTTTTTACATACAAGGAAGCTTTTATTGATTAGTATTTAATATATCTAAGAATTCTTCTTCACTAATGAATTCTATGTTTTGACCATTACTATCTAGTTCAATGGCTCTTCTAAGCTTTGTGCTCATTTGATTAAAGCTTAAAGCTTGCATATTTTTTACACCAGTAACTAAAACATTAGTTTTTTTAGTTACAGAGCTACCTATAGTTCCACCTAATTTTTGGACTAAGCTAGAAGCTTTTGATCTAGTCATAGAAGATAGTGGTCCAGTAAAAACTACTACTTTATCTTCGAAAAAAGATGTTGCTGATTTAGAAATCTTATCGATTAAGTCTTCTTTATTAACATACTCTCTATTTGATGTAATATTTTTGCCGGTATTACGGCAAGGAGTGTACTTATTATCATAAACTTTACCAAATTCTATTCCGACATAAGATAATAGTTCATTTATATCAGTTAACTTTAACTCTTCTGAAATTTTAATCATAATGTTTGCACAAGCACTTGCATCACTACTAGCATTATGATGATTGAACTCGTATCCAAGGTGATTACTAATTGTGTTTAGCTTTGCGTTATCTAGAAAATCAAAAAAGTTTTTTGACATAACCATAGTACAACAATAATTAAATTCAGGATAAGGAATATTGTACAAATCAAGCGTATTTCTTAACACACTTATATCAAATGATGCATTATGAGCAATAACAAGATTTTTTTCAAAGTATGGTAAAATATCACTCCAAAGTTCATCAAATTCTTTCTCGTTAATAACATCTTCAGATCGTATACCATGAACCCATATATTAATTGGTTCAAAACGAAGCTCTTTAGGCTTAATCAACCAATACTTTTCTTCTATAATTTTGTTGTTCCTAACAACTGTTATACCTAATGCGCAGGGGCTATTTCTCTTTTCGTTAGCAGTTTCAAAATCTATCGCAATAAAATTCATTTTATCTCCTCCATAATGATAAAGGTTATACTAAAAGGTATAGTATAGTTATAATCACATAGTTAGTCAAGTTTATCTTTATTTTAAATATTAAATCACTGTATATATATAGAATAAAATGAGTATATATAGTATAATTTGACATGGTTATACAAAAATCGAGCGGTAGATGAGGGGTAAACTAATGAAGACTATAAAAACATTTAGAAAGATAATAGCAATAGTATTAATTAGCATTATCGTAGAAATTAACACATTAGAAGTGCTAGCATATACAGATATAAATTTTAGAAGCTTAACTAATGAGGATGGTTTATCACAAGCTACAGTAGAAACTATGATTCAGGATAAGCAAGGATATGTATGGATAGGTACCAATGATGGATTGAATAGATATAATGGATATGACTTTAAAGTATACAGACATGAAGATGAGGTAAAAAACTCAATAGCAAATAACTATATAGTAGATATTCAAGAGGATGCTGAAGGTAATATATGGGTAGGAACAGCAAATGGATTGAGTAAGATAAATTGTAAAAATGATTCTATAACAAATTACAACGTAGGTAAGGAAAATGGAAATTTATCTCATTATAATATAGGTGATATACTAGTAACTAAATCAGGGGATATATATATAGGAACGTCAGATGGATTAAATTTATATAACAAAAATGAGGATAGATTCGAAAATATACTTCAAAAGCCTAATGATTTAAGTAATCAAATGATATATTGCCTCGCAGAAGATGATGATGGGAATATATGGGTAGGAACAAAGAATGGTCTAAATAAAATTAATATTAAGGAAAAAAAGATTGAGTATTTACACAATGGAGATGAGAAAAATACAATTAGTGAAAATTCTATATACACACTTTATTATGATAGGAGAGGCTATATATGGGCAGGGACTTTAAAAGAAGGTGTAAATAGGATAGATATTAAAACCAATGAGGTTGTTAGATTCATACATGATAATGAAAATGAGAAATCTATTCCTGGAAATACAGTAAGAGATATACATAGAGATAAGTATGAAAATCTATGGGTTGCAACTAATAATGGAATTAGCAAGTTTAATGAAGAAACTGGTGAGTTTACAACTTATAATCATAAAATATATGATAAGAATAGCTTAGTTGAGGATGATACTTTTAGCATTATGGAAGATAGTGGTGGGTTGATTTGGGTAGGAACTTATGCTGGAATAAGTATATTCGATCCAAATAATAAAATGCAACATTATAAAAATGATCCATTTGATAATAATTCTATAAATGATAATATCATACATGGTATATATGAAGACGGAGAGGGATTACTATGGGTAGGTACAAATACCAAAGGTGTAAACATTATAGATAGAAAAAATAATGTTGTAAAACATCTTATAAAATCTGAAGGTGAAAATTCAATAAGTGATGATTCTATAAATGACATTACTGGAGATGAAACACAAATATATATTGCTACAAATAATGGACTAAATAAAATTGATAAAAATACAAACAAAATAACTGTATATAACGAATCTGATGGATTAAATGATAATAATATTAAATCATTATATTTGGATAGCAAAGGCTACTTATGGATTGGTTCACCAGATGGAATAAATATACTTAACACATCAAATAATAAAATAATAGATATAAAAAAAGTTCTAACAAATAATGGTATAGAAGATAGCTATATAAAAAGTATATATGAGGACAGTGAAGGTATATACTGGATAGGATGCTTTATAGATGGTGGTTTAGTAAAACTTGACCCTCACAAAAATGCTATTACTAATTATAAAAATGAAGAAAATAACATAAAATCAATTAGTAACAATAATATTAGATCAATTACAGAAGATATTTATGGAAACATATGGGTAGGGACTAGCTATGGATTAAATAAGTTAGATAAAAAGACTGGTGATTTTACAAGATATACAACTAAAGATGGTCTGCCTAATAATACTATATATGGAGTATTAGTAGACAGTGAAAATAATCCTTGGGTTAGTACAAATTTAGGTATATCAAAGCTTGATATAAAAACTAATTCCTTTGAAAATTTTAGTATAACAGATGGTATTCAGGGAAATGAATTTAATGGCTCGGCTTATTATAAAAGTAAAAGTGGAGAGTTCTTTTTTGGAGGTATTAATGGATTAAATATTTTTAAACCAGAGGAGCTTAAAAAAAGTAATTACACACCGGAAGTAAAGTTTGGCGAATTTGAAGTAAAAGGAAAAAAATATAAAAATATAGATAATTTAAAGTTTAGACATGATGAAAATTTTATAAATATTGAAGTATTTTTACCAGACTATAAAAATTTAAAAGGAGTACAGTATTTATATAAGCTAGAAGGTGCAAATAATGAATGGAGCGTATTAGACACTAATAAAATAAATTACAGTAACTTAACCCCAGGTAAATATACTTTTAAAATAAAAGCTAGAAATCATAACGGAATTTTGAGTGATGAAAATAGTGTTAGTTTTGTAATAAAGCCACCTTTTTGGGCAAGTGGAGCTGCATTTTTAATATATATATTAATTATTATTTCGATAGCTTATTATAATATTAATAGAGTCAAAAGGCTTGATAATATGGTTAATAATAGGACTAAACAATTAAGAGATGAAATGGATAAAAATAATAGATTATTAAATAAGGTAATTGAACTAGAAAGAAGTAAAAATAATTATTTCATAAATTTATCTCATGAACTAAGGACACCATTGAATGTTATTCATTCTATTGAGCAGCTTATAACAGAACTTAATAAATCTCAAAATGGAATAGGGAGAGAAAAATTAAGTGAGTATATGCAAGTTGTAAGACGAAATACTAAGAGACTTTTAAACCTTATAAATAACTTAATAGATACTACTAAAATTGAATCGAATAGTTATAAGATTAATAGTCAATATAATGATATTGTATATGTAGTAGAAGAAGCTACATTATCTTTAAAAGATTATATAGAAAACAAAGGTATTAAGTTAATAATTGACCCTGAGATAGAAGAGAAGATGATTAATTGTGATCCATATGAAATAGAGAGGTGTATAGTAAATATTGTAAGTAATGCAGCTAAGTTTACTCCAGAAGGTGGAACTATAGAAGTTATTATAAAAGACTTAGGCGATAAAGTGAAAATAATAATAAAGGATACTGGAATAGGTATAGATAAAAAGTATCATAAACTAATATTTGATAGATTTAATCAAATAATAGATGCCAATTCTGAGGTTAAAGGTGGGAGTGGTCTAGGCCTGACTATTACTAAACAAATTATAGATTTGCATGGCGGAGAAATATTTGTTGATAGTGAGCTTAATAAAGGAACAACATTTACAATAGTTATATAAAGAATTAATAAATAAAAGATGCTATTTTTAGATTTCTAAAAGTAGCATCTTTTTATTTTCATCATCGTGTTTGCCTATAATTACCATCAAAATCTTAAATGGTTGAATTGCTTAAAAATCATAATAGCCAATGGTTTAGTATGATATAATTTGTCATGAATAATATTTGTTGGAGTGCAGAAGGGAGTAATATTATGAAAGATTTAAGAAATACTTTTTTACCAGAAATCCCACAATTTAGAGAGCTAGGACATAAATTTAAAAACAAGGAAGTTTCTGTAGGTGACTTTAAAGGTATATCAGGTGGTATGGGAGTATATGCTCAACGTGGTGGTGAAGAGTTTATGATAAGACTTAGAATACCATCAGGAATAATGAGCTTAGAACAATTAAAAGCAGTATATGAATTATCTGAAAAAAGAAACTTAGATAATATTCACCTTACTACTCGTCAAGCTATACAATTACATGATTTATCTATTGATGAAGTTTGTGATATTATGGAGGAAGCTTTAGATAAAGGAATATATACAAGAGGTGGTGGAGGAAATTTCCCGAGAAATGTGTCGATATCACCTTTAAGTGGAGTAGATAAAGAAGAAGAATTTGATGTTACAGATTATGCTATGGAAGTTAATAAGTATTTTATGAATAGAATAACCACTTATAAACTACCTAGAAAATTAAAAGTATCTTTCTCAAGTGGAAACAGTGACACAGGAAATGCAACAATTAATGATTTAGGTTTTTTAGCATGTAAAAAGGACAATAGAGATTTCTTTAAACTATATTTAGCAGGAGGATTAGGTAAAAATCCAGCATTATCAGTTGAATATGACGAGTTAATAGAAGGTAAAGATATTTTATATTGTGTAGAAGCGATGGTAAAACTATTTATAGCTGAAGGAAATTATGAAAATAAGAATAAGGCACGTACTAGATATATAGTAGATAGGATGGGGAAAAAAGATTTTATTGATTGTTACAAAAAACACTTAAATGAAGTTAAAGCTAATGAAAATTTAGATGTTGATGTTAATCCTAAGAAGTACACAAAAGAAGGTTTGGTTACAGATATTGAACATAATAGATTAATTTCACAAAAACAAGAAGGCTTATACTCTGTATTTTTCCATCCAATAAACGGTCAACTTACTTTAGAAAAGCTTAAATTAATAATTGATTCTCTAGAAGATATAGATGATGTTGAAATAAGATTAGATATGCACGAAGGTATGTACATAAGAAACCTAAATGGAGAAGAAGCAAAAAAAATATTAAATATTACTCAAAATCTAGGTGCCGAAAATTACCTACAACAAAGTGTAGCTTGTATAGGAGTACCAACTTGTCAAATAGGTATAGGAGAAAGTCAAAAGTTATTAAAAAATATAATAGAATACTTTAAGGATAGAAATTATTTTAAAGATATTCTACCAATAATGCATATTTCAGGATGTCCTAATTCATGTGGTACTCATCAAATTGCAAAGCTTGGTTTTGTAGGAAAGAAAAAGAGAGTAAAAGATGTTGTTAGTGATGTATATGAGTTATATTATGGTGGAAATGTTGGAAACAACGATACTAAATTAGGAAAATCATATGGTGATATACTATGTGAGAAAGTTCCGCCATTTTTATATGAATTATCAAAAGATATAGAAGCTTCGGGATTATCATTTTTAGAATATACAAAAATGAATAGTAATAGATTTGAAGAGATAGTAAATAAATATATAGTGTAAAATAATAAAAATCCTCTAAGGCATACTTATGTAAGTATGTAACTTAGAGGATTTTATTATTTTATAGCAAATTTAAATATATATTTATAAAAATTATCTATTATAACTTAACAAGAAATAATAACCGGACTATAAAAAAACTTTATAGTTTTTAATTTTGTTAAAAAATAGTTAAAGACCTAAATAAATGTTATAATATTATTTAAATATATAGATTGGTATTATTATATGAATATATACAGCTAGTTGTAATAATTAATAAACTAACAAATAAAATGAATAGTAAGGATAGTAAATAAATATAATGGATATAGTTAAAAGACCAACTTTGATACTGGTTTGTAACATATATCCGAATTATTAATGATACAATTCTATTAATCATAAAAAATATTCTAATAAAAAGAGGGGTTATTATGAAACTTGTATGGTTAGCAGTTGCTATTGCATTTGGCATAGGAGAATTATTTACAACAAGTCTTACTTTAGTCTGGTTTAGTATTGGGGCTATAGTACTAATATTCTTAAGTAGTTTTATAGAAAGTGTAATAATTCAACTAATTATATTCTGTGTTATTTCTTTTTCATTATTAGCTATTGCAACTAAAAAAATAGTAAAGAAAGATGAAACTTATAGATATAATACGAACCTACAGGGTGTTATATCAAAAGGTGGCTATGTTAAAGAAGATATACTTCCAAATAATACTGGAATTGTAATAGTTGGGAGAGAAGAATGGACTGCAATATCCTATAATAATGAACTTATAGAAAAAGATGCAGAGGTAGAAGTACTAAAGATTGAAGGGGTAAAATTAGTTGTAAAAAAAGCGACTAATTAATTAAAAGGAGGAGATTGTACATGGCAAAGTTAGTTTTATTGGTAACTCTAATTTTAGTTGTAGTTATACTAAGTTTAATGTGCATTAGAGTTATTAAACAATCAAGAGTAGGTATAATAATGAGGTTAGGTAAGTTTAGAAAGGTTGCAGATACAGGGGTACATTTCTTAGTTCCATTTCTTGACCATATGGCTTACGTTATAGATATTAGAGAAATTGTTATTGATTTCCCGCCACAACCTGTTATTACAAAGGATAATGTAACTATGCAAATAGATACAGTAGTCTATTATCAAATTACAGATCCTGTTAGATATGTATTTGAAATAGCTAATCCTATTTCAGCTATAGAAAACTTAACAGCAACAACATTAAGAAATATAATAGGTGAATTAGATTTAGATGAGACTTTAACATCTAGAGATTTAATAAATACAAAAATGAGAGCAATATTAGATGAAGCTACAGACAAGTGGGGTATTAAGGTTAATAGGGTAGAGCTTAAGAATATAATGCCACCTCATGATATTCAAGTAGCAATGGAAAAACAAATGAGAGCAGAAAGAGAGAGAAGAGAATCTATACTGCAAGCAGAAGGTAATAAAGCGTCACAAATACTTCAAGCAGAAGGAGAAAAGCAATCAGCAATCCTTAAAGCAGAAGCTAAAAAAGAGGCTATGGTTAGAGAAGCAGAAGGGGAAAAACAATCTGCTGTACTAAGAGCTCAAGGTGAAGCTAGTGCTATTAAAGAAATAGCCCTTGCGAAGGCACAAGGTGAGGCTGAAGTAATAGTTAGAGTACAGGAAGCTAAGGCGGAAGGTTTAGCTGCTGTTCTTAAGGCTATGAAAGAAGCCGATGTTGATGATAATATGTTAGCACTTAAATCAATGGAAGCTTTAGAAAAAGTGGCAGAAGGTAATGCTACTAAGTTAGTATTACCATCAGATACAGTTAATTTCTTAGGTACTTTTAAAGGAATAAAAGAAGTATTAAGTGATGATAAATAATAAATGATTAATTAAACTGAGTATGCATAAAAGCATACTCAGTTTTTTTATTTAAAATTAACAGGGTAGGCAAATTGTTTTAAAAAAATACGAAGAGATAGTATGCATAGAAAGAATGCAAAACTCAAAAAATCTATTTGTTTGTCATAAAAAATGGAAGAATGTCATAAAAACGAATTAATTGTATGAATTTTAAGAAAATATATTGGTCAATTATAACTAACTTTGTTATATAATTAATGTAATGTAAAATACGAACGTGGGGGGAGAGATTATCATTAATTACAGTGAAATTGACTATAATATAACAAAATATAAAGATATAATTAGCAAAAATAATATCGATAAATTTAAATCAGGTAACTCCTACGATAGTTATAAGTTTATGGGGAGTCATGTTGTACAGCATGGTGAAGAAATAGGGGTTGCTTTTACACTTTGGGCACCAAAAGCTAAGCATGTTTATGTAATGGGGGATTTTAATAATTGGAGTAAGACGGCACATCCGATGACCAATCTGAATGATAGCGGTATATGGAGCATATTTATAAAGGATATAGAACAAGGGGAAATTTATAAATATTATGTACACGGAATAGACGATGTATGTAGAGTCAAATCAGATCCATATGCATTTTTATCTCAATTAAGACCTGATAATGCATCAATAATACATGGGCTAAAAAGATATAAATGGAAAGATAAAAAGTGGCAAATTTCTAATATTGTAAAGAAGCACCATGAGTTACCTATTAATATATATGAAGTTCATCTAGGGTCATGGAAAAGGAAATGGGATGGTGGATTTTTCACATATGAAGAGCTTCATGAAATGATTGATTATGTCAAAAAAATGGGTTATACCCATATCGAGTTGCTTCCTGTTACGGAACATCCTTTAGACAAATCATGGGGATATCAAACAATAGGCTACTATAGTGCTACTAGTAGGTTTGGATATCCAGAAGAATTAAAAGCATTTATAGATATATGCCACCAAAATGATATAGGTGTAATTTTAGATTTTGCATATAGCCATTTTTGTAAAGATGAGCATGGTTTATATAAATTTGATGGTTCACCTCAGTTTGAATATGGGGATCCATTAAAGGCTGAAAATGTCGGTTGGGGAACCGCACATTTTGATTTGGGGAAACCTGAAGTTAATAGTTTTTTATTGTCAAACGTAATGTATTGGTTTAAAGAGTTTCATATTGATGGTATAAGATGTGACGCTGTATCCAGTATGCTGTATTTAGATTATGATATAGGTGATTATACACCAAATAAATATGGTGGAAGAGAAAACCTAGAAGCTATTTCTTTTATTAGGAAATTAAATGAAGTGGTTCATAAAGATATATATAATCCTATAATTATTGCAGAAGAGTCTACATCATGGTCAATGGTAACAGGACCAATATATAAAGGTGGTTTGGGTTTTGATTATAAATGGAATATGGGATGGATGAACGATACTTTAAGATATATGGAAATGGATCCTATATATAGACAATACCATCATGAACTTATTACTTTCTCATTTATGTATGCTTTTTCAGAGAACTTTATATTACCACTCTCTCATGATGAAGTTGTGCATGGAAAAAGATCTTTACTAGATAAGATGCCTGGTGATCCGTGGCAAAAATTTGCGAATCTTAGATTACTGTATTCCTACTATATGATGCATCCAGGAAAAAAACTTCTATTTATGGGATCAGAGTTTGGACAAGGATTAGAATGGAGATATGCATATGGTCTTGAATGGCAACTTTTAGAAGAAGAGCCACACATAAAAATGCAAGAATATGTTAGAGATTTAAATAATTTATATAAAACAGAAATATCTATGCATCAAATTGATAACCATTATGAGGGATTTGACTTTATTGATCCTCATAATAATAATCAAAGCATAATAACATTAATGAGAAAAGGTAAAAAAGAGGAAGATTTTATAATAGCAGTTATAAACTTTACTCCTGTAGTACGCTATGATTACAAAGTAGGAGTACCGTACCTTGGGGTTTATGAAGAAGTATTTAATTCGGATGATGAGAAATATTGGGGGTCAAATCAGACTATGGAAAATTCGGAGCTAAATGCAGTAGATGAAAAGTGGCATAATAAAGATTATCATATAAAAATTAAAGTGCCACCACTAGGCACAACATTTATTAAAGGGAAGAAAATATTAAGTATTAATAAAAATAAAGAAGAGAAATAAATATAAATATAAATATAAATATAGATAGGGTTCATACAGGGGGATATATAATGAAAAAAGAAATGTTAGCTATGATATTAGCAGGTGGGCAAGGATCTAGACTTGGAGTGTTTACAAAAAGAATAGCTAAGCCGGCAGTATCATTTGGAGGTAAATATAGAATAATAGATTTTGTTTTAAGTAATTGTTCAAATTCAGGAATAGATACGGTAGGAGTTTTGACTCAGTATAGACCTTTAATATTAAATTCTCACATAGGAATGGGGAGTCATTGGGATTTAGATAGAATAAATGGTGGAGTATATGTACTACAGCCATACATGAATGAAAAAGAAGGTAATTGGTATGAAGGTACAGCTCATGCAATTCATCAAAATATGAATTTTATAGATAATTACAATCCGGAGTATATTCTTATATTATCAGGAGACCACATATATAAAATGGATTATAGCGATATGCTAGAATACCACAAAGAAAAGAAATCCAAAGCTACTATAGCTGTTATTGAAGTACCGTGGGATGAGGCCACTAGATTTGGAATAATGAATACTAATGATGATGGTGAAATATATGAATTTGAAGAGAAGCCACAAGCGCCTAAGAGTAACCTTGCATCAATGGGAGTGTATATATTTGATTGGAAAATGATAAAAGAGTATTTTAGAGATTCTGAAGAAAATAATATAAATTATGACGATTTTGGAAAAGATTTAATACCTAAAATGTTGGAAGATAATGTTGGAATGTATGCATATCCATTTAAAGGATATTGGAGAGATGTAGGAACAATTCAAAGTTTATGGGATGCAAATATGGATATACTAGATTCTCCGAAGACTCTAGATTTATATGATTCATCATGGAGAGTATATACAAATACAATGGCAATGCCACCTCAATATGTAGGAGAAAAAGCAAGTATAAATAAGTCTATGATCGCAGATGGTTGTAAAGTATTAGGAGATGTAGAGCATTCGGTGTTATCTCATGGAGTAGTAATTGGAGAGGGAAGTAAAATAAAAGATTCGGTAATTATGCCAAATGTAAAAATAGGTAAAAATGTAATAATAGAAAAATGTATGATAGGTGAAGGTGCTGTAATAGAAGATAATGCATATATAAAGGAAGATAATAATGAAATAGGGGTTGTTTCAGAATACTCATTAGTTAAGGCTCAGTTGGTAGAGCAAGGGGGAATGTAGAATGAGAAAAGAATGTATGGCAATATTGAATTTAAATAAAAAAGGTGATCCATCAATAAGTAAATTAAACAATGGAAGACCTATTTCATCTACTCCAATAGGAGCTAGATATAGAGTTATTGATTTTGCTTTATCAAATATGGTTAATTCAGGGATAAACAATATAGGTATATATTCTAAAGAAAAATATAGATCGTTGACAGACCATTTATCTAGTGGTAAAGATTGGGATCTGAGCAGGAAAAAAGGTGGGCTATTTGTATTTAGCCCAGAAAATACAATACAGCAAAATACATATGCTCATAGAGAAGGCGATATATATAACATTATGGCAAATATTGATTATGTTGAAAAATGTGAAGAAGAATATATTCTTATAGCTCCAAGCTATATGCTATGTAATATAGATTACTCAAAGGCTTTAGATTATCATAAAAAGTCAGGGAATGATATTACATTGATTTATAAAAATGCAGAAGATGCAAATAAACACTTCAAAGGAAATTTAACTTTAAACTTAGAAAATAATAATAGAGTGATAAATATAGGTAATAATTTAGGAATATTTAACAAGGCTAATATATTTATGGAAACTTATATAATGAGAAGAGTAGACTTCATTGAGTGCTTGTATCACACAGTAAGCACAGGAACATATTCTTATTTGGAAGAATTCATAATAGAAGAATGCAAAACTATGAAAGTGGGGGCATATGAACATAAAGGATATTTAATATGTATAAATTCAGTTCAATCATATTTTGAAGCAAATAAGGATTTATTGAATCAAGACGTAGCGAAGGAAATGTTGTATTCTGATAGAAAAATATTAACTAAAGAGAAAAATGAAGCACCAGCTATATATACAGAAGATGCAAAGGTACAAAATTCATTTATTGCCACAGGATGTATTATAGAAGGAACAGTAAAAAATAGTGTGATATTTAGAAAAGTTCATGTGAAAAAAGAAGCAGTAATAGAAAATTGTGTAATAATGCAAAACTGTGTTATAGAATCTGGTGTTGAACTGGAAAATGTAATATTTGATAAAAATATAAGTATATCACCTGGTAAAAAGTTAAAAGGTGATGAAAATTACCCAATAGTAGTTGAAAAAAATATTAGTATGTAGAGGGGGGAAATTTTAGTGAAAGTTCTTTATGTCACATCAGAATGTTGGCCTTTTGCGAAAACAGGTGGACTGGGAGATGTATCATACGCTCTACCAAAAGCATTAAAAAAAGAAGGTGTAGATGTTAGGGTAATAATGCCTAAATATTTTAATATACCAAATTTCTTGAAAGAGAAGATGAAAGAAGTAGCAGTTTTTAATGTGAATGTTGGATGGAGAAATCAATACTGTGGTTTACTTGAAATGGAGTTAGACGGAGTTAAGTTTTATTTCATAGACAATGAATACTATTTTAAAAGAGAAGGCGAAATAGCATATTTATATGGATATGGAGATGATGCTGAAAGATACACATTCTTTAGTAATGCTGTACTTGAAGCTATTGGAAGATTAGATTTTTATCCTAATATTATTCAAATAAATGATTGGCATACTGGTATGATACCTTTAATACTAAAAGAAAAGTACAGTCATTTAGATAAATATAGAAATATAAAGACAAATTACACAATACATAACCTTCAATATCAAGGTGTATTTGCAAATAGTATATTAGGAGATGTATTAGAATTACCACAAAAATACTTGGATAATGGAGATATAGAGTATTATAGAGGGGTAAGTTTTATGAAGTCTGGAATTGTATTTTCAGATAAAGTAACAACTGTAAGTCCAACCTATGTAAATGAAATTCAAACAGAATTTTATGGTGAGCAATTAGATGGACTTTTAAGATCAAAGTCTTATAAATTAAAAGGGATACTAAATGGTATTGATTATGATATAAACAACCCTAAAACTGATAAAGATATATTTGTAAATTATGATGTTAATAGTATAGAAGATAAGGTTGAAAATAAACTTAAGTTACAAGAAATTTTAGGTTTAGAAGTTAATCCAGATGTACCACTTATAGGTATAGTTTCAAGATTAGTATCACAAAAAGGATTTGATTTAATATCATATATAATGCCTGAAATAATGAGGGAGGATTTACAAATAGTAGTATTAGGAACAGGAGATCATCAATATCAATCTATGTTTAATTATTACAGCTCTCATGACCCTAAAAAACTATCTGCAAGTATTACTTTTGATGCATCACTTGCACAGCAAATTTATGCAGCTAGCGATATGTTCTTAATGCCATCTTTATTTGAACCATGTGGAATAGGTCAAATGTTAGCAATGAGATATGGAACATTACCAATAGTAAGAGAAACAGGTGGTCTTAAGGATACTGTTATACCTTTTAATAAATATACAAAGGAAGGTAATGGATTTAGTTTTGCAAATTATAATGCACATGAAATGCTATATACAATAAAAAATGCATTAGAAGTATATAAAGATAAAAAAACATGGGAAAAACTAGTGAAAAATGCTATGAATACTGACAATAGCTGGAATAAATCAGCACAAATTTATTTAGAAACATATAAAGAAATGCTCGATTAAAAGGAGTGATTTAATGGTCACAATAAGTAAGAATAAGTTTAAGCAAGAATTTGAAACTAAAATGTACAGTATATATGCACAACCTATTAAAGAAGCAACTAATGAACAATTATTAAATGCACTATGCAGTGTAATAAAAGATCATATATCTAAAAAATGGATAGATAACAAACTTTCTACTGAAAAAGAGGTTTATTATTTTAGTGTTGAGTTTTTGTTAGGAAGACAACTTAAATCAAATATACTAAATTTGAACATAGAAGAAACAATTAAACAAGGATTAAAAGAATTAGGAATTGAGTTAGAAGAAATAATCAAATCTGAAGTAGATCCAGCTTTAGGTAATGGTGGCCTAGGGAGACTAGCAGCATGCTTTTTGGATTCTATGGCATCTATAAACATAAGCGGACATGGTTATGGAATTAGATATAAGTATGGATTATTTGAGCAAAAATTTGTTAATGGTTATCAGGTAGAAGTACCTGATAACTGGTTAACGGAGGGTGGATATGTATGGGAAACTGTAAGGCCAAATAAAGCTATAATTGTAAAGTTTGAAGGGGATGTTTATTTAGAACCTGATGGAGAAAAACTGAGACCTGTTCATAAAAACTACGTGCCAGTAATGGCTATGCCATATGATATACCGATTATTGGATATCATAATGAAAGAATTAATACTTTAAGATTATGGAAAAGTGAAACACCTAGAAGTGATTTCTCAAAAGTATTAAGTGATGCAAGAAGTTATACGGGTAGTTATGAAGAAGCATTAAATTATAAATATTACACAGAAGAAATTTCCCAAGTTTTATATCCTAACGATTCTAATTATGCAGGATTACTATTAAGATTAAAGCAAGAATACTTCTTTGTAAGTGCAGGAATACAAGATATAATAAGAAAATATAGAAAAAATAAGCTTGATATAAAAAATATATCAAATAAAATAGCAATTCACATAAATGACACACATCCGTCATTATGCATTCCAGAGTTTATGAGAATTTTATTAGATGAAGAAGGTCTATCATGGGATGAGGCATGGGAAATTACTAAAAATACAATGTCTTATACTAACCACACCATAATGGCAGAAGCAATGGAAAAATGGCCAACTGATATGTTGAAAAATTTACTACCTAGAATTTATATGATAATAGAAGAGATAGACAGAAGATATAATGAATATTTATTCAAAAATTACGGTAACGATACCAAAATTCAAAGTATGAAAATAATTAATAATAATCATGTTAGTATGGCGAATTTATGTATTATTGGAAGTCATAGCGTAAATGGGGTTGCAGCGCTTCATACAGAGCTACTGAAAAAAGAAGTGTTAAAAAATTTCTATGATGATGAGCCAAGTAAGTTCAATAATAAGACTAATGGAATAGCCCATAGAAGATGGTTAATAAGTGCTAATCCAGGATTGAGCGATGCTATTACAGAATTAATTGGTGATGAATGGAAGAGTGATACTTCCAAATTAAAGGAATTAGAAAGATACAAAAATGATAAAAGTGTATTAGAAAAATTAGACGATATTAAGTACTATAATAAAAAAATATTATCAAATTATATAAAGGATAGATATAATATTTTGGTTGATCCTAACTCAATATTTGATGTTCAAGTTAAAAGATTACATGCATATAAAAGACAGCTATTAAACATCTTACATGTATTACATTTATATCATGAGTTATTAGAAAATCCTAATTTTAGTATGGAGCCTAGAACGTTCATATTTGGAGCTAAAGCAGCACCAGGATATTATTTAGCAAAGTGTATTATTAAATTTATTAACTCAGTAGCTGAAAAAATCAATAATGACCCTAGAGTAAATAATAAAATAAAGGTTGTATTTATTGAAAACTATGGAGTTTCATTAGCAGAAATAATAATACCAGCTGCAAATGTAAGTGAACAAATTTCCACTACAACAAAAGAAGCTTCTGGAACTAGTAACATGAAGTTTATGATGAATGGGGCAATAACTCTTGCAACATTAGATGGTGCAAATGTAGAAATATATGAACAAGTTGGAGACGAAAATATTGTATTATTTGGCTTAAGTGCTAGACAGGTGTTGGATTATAATAAATATGGAGGGTATTCAGCTCTAGATTTATATAATTCAAATCATAAGATTAAGAGAGTAGTAGATGATTTGATAAATGGTTTTATACCAAATATGGGTAATGAAGGAAGAGCTATATATAATTCTTTATTAACCTACAATGATGAATATTTTGTATTAAGAGATATGATTAATTATGAAGAAGCTCAAGCTAAAATAAATGAGCTATATAAGAATAAAGAACAATGGAATAGAATTTCTTTAATTAATATTGCAAATTCAGGCATATTTTCTACTGATAGAACCATTTCAGAATATGCCAATGATATTTGGTTTAAAGGGTGTGGGATAAATGAGAAATATAATAAGTTATAATTCATGGGATGAAAAATGTAAGGCTCCGTTTGGAGCCTTACAAAAAAATCAAGGGGTGAAAATTGCTGTCACAGGTAATGATAATTACTATATAGAAAGTATTACCTGGGTAATTTTCAAAGATGATGTAGAAAGTGATAGAATAGCACTTACTTATGATGAAAATAATAAGGATTTTATAGGTGAAATTGAAAAAATTGATGAAACAGGCGTTTATTATTATCATTTTGAACTTGATGTTTACATTGATGGGAGTTTAGAAAAGTTATTTTATGGAAGAAGCTATGAAGATGCTCAAAGCAAAGAATATAACTATGACAATCTAAATAAATATCAAATTACAGTATATGAAGAATATGATACTCCGAGTTGGTTTAAGGAAGGTATTTTATATCATATATTTGTAGATAGATTTAATAATGGAAACAGAAATGGAAAAATAAATAATCCAAAGAAAAATAGTTTTATATACGCGAATTGGGAAGATGATCCTATGTATATAAAAGATGAAGAAGGTAATATTTCAAGATGGGATTTCTATGGAGGGAACTTAAAAGGTATAATAAGTAAGCTTACATATTTAAAAAGATTAGGGGTAAGTATAATATATTTAAGTCCTATATTTGAATCTTCTAGCAATCATAAATATGATACTGGAGACTATAAAAAAATAGATCCAATGTTTGGAGATGAAGAGATATTTAAGGAATTAATAGAAAAAGCTAAAGAGAAAGGAATATCTATTATCTTAGATGGAGTATTTAGTCATACTGGAGATGATAGCAAATATTTCAATAGATATAATAACTATGATACTTTAGGAGCATGTCAAAGTGAGGATTCACCATATAGTAAGTGGTATACAAAAGACAATGGTGATTATAAATATTGGTGGGACATAAAAGCTCTACCTAATACTAACGAACTTGAAGCAAGCTTTATGGATTATATAATATATGATGATGATAGTGTTATAAAAAAATGGACAAGTATGGGAGTCAAAGGATGGAGACTTGATGTAGCTGATGAACTTCCAACTAAATTTATAAAAGAATTAAAAAAAGAAATTAGAAATGTAGATGAAGAAGGTATATTAGTTGGAGAAGTATGGGAAGATGCTTCTAATAAAATAAGCTATGGGGAGAGAAGAAGTTATCTTCTAGGAGATGAATTAGATTCAGTTATGGGTTATCCATTTAGAAAAAATATATTAGGATTTTTGAAGAATGAGATAACATCAGCTCAATTGGTTAGTGAGTATATGAAAATAAAAGAAAACTACCCAAAGGAAGCTTTTAAATCTAACTTGAATTTAATAGGAACTCATGATGTAAGAAGAGTAAAAACAGAATTAAATGAAGATAAGGACATGGTTAAGTTAGCAGTAGCTACACAAATGACTTTTGAAGGAGTACCATATATATACTATGGTGATGAAGCTGGATTAATAGGAAATAGTGATCCAGATAATAGAAGAACATATCCTTGGAAAAATGAAGATGAAGATATGATAGAGTTTTATAAAAGTATTATCAATGTTAGAACAAAAAATAAAGTTCTTACAAGCGGAGAAACTAACTTTGTGGATACTAAAGACGAAGATGTTTTTGGATTTATAAGATGTGATGAAAATAACTTTGATAATAAAGTAGTAATATTATTAAATAGAAGTAATGATACTAAATCAATATCAGTAGACTTAGATGGGGACTTTTTACAAGAAATAGATTCTAAAGGTATTGAGAAAATATATATAGAAAATATAGTAAAAGAAAATGGATTATTTTATATAGATTTAAACCCTAAGTCTTTTATTATATTCGATTTAAAACATAATTTAGAAATTAATGAGATATAAATAAAAGTATCTACTACTTATAAGCCTATAACTGCTAAAGCCAGTTATAGGCTTTTTAAAATATTTTTAATTTACTGTATAACAGAACTTATGTTTGTTTATAATCTAAATAATTAATATTAAAAAATGAAAGGTGATTAATTTGAATAAAGTTCTTTTAATAGGTAGATTAACGAAAAATCCAGAGATTAAGTATGTAGGAAGTGCTCAAAGTGCAGTAGTAGAATTTATACTTGCTGTAGACAGAAAACATAAAAGTAAAGATGGAAGTAAAAAAACTGATTTTATAAATATTGAGGCATGGGATAAAAAGGCTGAGTTATGCCATAAGTACTTAAGAAAAGGAAGTTTAGTTAGTGTAGATGGAAGTATTATTGTAGATAATTATAAAGGTTCAGATGGAAGGTCTAGAAGTGTTACTAAAATAAGATTGTATGATGTAAATTTTTTAGAGTCTAAAAATAAAAATCAAGAAGATATTAGTAAGAAAATAATATTTGAAGGCAAAGAGCTTTTTAAACAAGATGAAATATGTGTGGATATTGCAGAAGAAGATATACCATTTTAATTTAGATAAAATATTAAGAGTCATAAGTTTAATTATTAAACTTATGACTCTTTTATTGATATTAACTTAAAATAGCAATACAATATATATAAGATTGTCTAAATAAGAGGAATATTGAAACAATTAAATAAATAGGAGCAATACAACAATTAAAGAGGTGGGAATATGTATAACGTTGCAATAATTACCTTAAGTGATAAGGGATCAAAGGGAGAAAGAGAAGACTTAACAGGCAAAAAACTAACAGAGTTTATTGAAAGTCAAGATAATTATGTTGTTAAGGATTATGTAATGATTCCTGATGACAAAGAAAAACTAAAAAATGAGTTAATAAGACTGTGTGATAACAATATAGATCTGATATTAACTAATGGTGGAACAGGATTTTCAAAAAGAGATATTACTCCTGAGGCGACTAAGGATGTTATAGAAAGAGAAATACCAGGTATAAGTGAGTATATAAGAATGGAATCATCTAAGATTATAAAAAGGGCAATCCTTAGTAGAGCTGTATGTGGAATAAGAAAAAATACTATAATAATAAATTTACCAGGAAGTCCAAAGGGAGCTATAGAAAGTATAGAATTTGTAATAGATGTCTTAGGACATGGAATTGATATTTTAAGAGGCGATGCAAGTGAATGCGCTAAAGACAGAAAATAATTATTAATACATAGGGAGAAAAATATGCTAACACACATAAATGATAAAGGTTATGCAAAAATGGTAGATATAAGTGAAAAAAATGATACTGTAAGATGTGCAGTAGCTAGTGGAAAAATATATATAAGTGAAGAAACTCTAGATAGAATAAAAACTGGTGGAATAAAAAAGGGTGATGTTTTATCTGTTGCACAGGTAGCAGGAATAATGGGAGCAAAAAATACCTCAATGAACATTCCTATGTGTCATCAAATAAATCTAGTAGGTTGTGATCTTGAATTTAATATTAATGAAGAAAATAAATACATAGAGATAATCTGTACGGCTAAATCTTTAGGTAAAACAGGCGTAGAGATGGAGGCTTTAAACAGTGTATCTATAGCAGCTCTTACAATATATGATATGTGTAAGGCTATAGACAAAAGAATGGTTATTAGCGATATACACTTATTAGAAAAAACAGGTGGTAAATCAGGTGACTTTAAATTTTAATTAAGTTATATAAATTAAATAATTAACTTAGTTGACATAAGACAACAAGGGTACTACCATTATATTAAAAGTTAATAGAGTTTCTCCGATCCTATTATACCTAAAGTATGTACTATGGTTTATAGGACGATAGGGTGTATTTAGAAATGAATATGCCTCCAGATGGAAAGGAGATAGTATTTTAAAATATTATCTATATTTCTGGGGGACTAGCAATAATAAAAATAGCCATCGCTAAGATGAGTAGATTAATATTTACTTATTTTGGTGGTGGCTTTTTAATTATACAATCTTAACTCTAGTTATATTGATGATAAAAATCTATTGATATTCAAGATGAGGAGGATTTTAGTATGTATGGATATTGTGGGAAGGTTTTAAGAATTAAATTAAGTAGTAAAGATATTATCAAAGAAGATTTGAATTTAGAAGTAGCACAAAAATATATAGGGGCTAGAGGGTTAGGAGTAAAAACTTTTATAGATGAAGTGGATCCTATGGTAGATCCTTTAAGTGAAGAAAATAAATTTATAATAGCAACTGGCGCAATTACTGCAGCGCCTATGCCTACAAGTGGTAGATACATGGTTGTAACAAAATCGCCATTAACTGGAACTATTGCTATTTCAAATTCAGGAGGTCACTGGGGAGCAAAATTAAAAAATGCTGGTTATGACATGATGATACTGGAAGGAAAGTCGGAGGCACCAGTATATGTTTATATAGAAGATGATAAAGTAGAAATTAAAGATGCATCTAAGTATTGGGGAATGGTAACTTCAGAAATTACTAATGAGCTTACAAAAATTCATGAAGGTGCTAAAGTGCTTTGTATAGGTCCAGCAGGAGAAAAATTGTCACCTATATCAGCAATAATGAATGATGTAGATAGAGCTGCTGGTAGAGGTGGAGTAGGAGCAGTGCTTGGATCAAAAAATGTTAAGGCTGTAGTAGTAAAGGGAACTGGTAAAGTTAAAGTATCTGATGAAGAACTTGTTAAGAAAGTAAACCTGGAAAAGGTAAATATATTAAAGAATGATCCAGTAGCAGGAGGAGGATTACCTACTTATGGAACTGCAGTATTAGTAAATATAATTAATGAAAATGGAATACACCCAGTTAAAAACTTCCAAGAATCATATACTCCAAATGCAGACTTGATAAGTGGTGAAAGTATGACTGCAAATACTTTAGTAAGAAAAAATCCTTGTTATAGATGTCCAATAGCATGTGGAAGATGGGTTAAACTAAAAAATGGTACTGAATGTGGAGGACCAGAATACGAAACTTTATGGTCATTTGGTTCAGATTGTGATGTATATGATTTAGATGCAATAAATGAAGCAAATATGCTTTGTAATGAATATGGTTTAGATACTATTTCGGCTGGTGCTACTATAGCTACAGCCATGGAGTTATATCAAAGAGGATATATTAAAGATGAAGAAATAGAAAAAGATGGTTTATCTCTTAATTGGGGTGATTCTAATTCTATGGTAGAGTGGACTAAAAAGATGGGAATAAGAGAAGGTTTTGGAGATAAGCTAGCAGAAGGTTCATATAGATTATGTGAAAACTATGATGCAACAGAATATTCTATGACTGTAAAGAAACAAGAATTACCTGCATATGACCCAAGAGGTGTTAAAGGACATGGCATAACTTATGCAGTAAATAATAGAGGAGGATGTCATATAAAAGGATATATGATAAATCCAGAAATATTAGGTGTTCCTGAAAAGTTAGATAGATTAGCATTAGATGGAAAGCCTGCATATGCTAAGGTATTCCATGATTTAACAGCAGTAATAGATTCTATGGGAATCTGTGTATTTACAACATTTGGATTGGGGCTTCAAGATTATACAGATATGTATAATGCAGTTTGTGGAGAAGTGTATACTCCAGAAACTCTATTAGAAGCTGGGGATAGAATATGGAACTTAGAAAAAATATTTAACTTGAGAGCTGGTATAGATAAATCTCAAGATACTTTACCTGATAGACTGTTAAATGACCCAATAGTAAATGGACCGACTAAAGGTGAAAAATATGAATTGGATATATTATTACCAGAATATTATAGTGTAAGAGGTTGGGATGAAAATGGGATACCAACAGAAGAAACATTGATAAAGTTAGGTTTAGAAGAATATATAGGTACGTTTGAATCAGGCGTAACTTGCTAGTAATATACAATAGCCTCAATTTGTTTTGGGGCTATTTTTATAAATAATAGAAGTGCTAGTTATAAAAATAGTATCAGATTTAAGGAAAGTAGAGGTGGGGAAAATTAAGATAGAAGTAAGGCTTTTTGCATATTTTAGAGAAGGACGAGATAAGGTGCAAGTATTAAATGTGGATGATAGCACTAGTATCTTAGATATATTGAAGAGAATTCAAATAAGAGAAGAAGAAGTAGCCTTATTATTATTAAATGGTTTTGATGGACCAAGTAATAGAAAACTAAAAGATGGAGATGTATTATCTTTATTTCCGCCTGTTGGAGGTGGTTAAAATTAAAGATAGATATAAAAGAAATATATCTTCGTTGAGTATAGAAGAAAATGAAAAATTAAAAGAATTTCGTGTATGTATAGTTGGGTGCGGAGGTCTTGGAGGGTATATCATAGAAATGCTGGCACGATTAGGTATAGGGTGTTTAACACTTGTTGACTATGATGTATTTGAAGAATCAAACTTAAACAGGCAAATATTATGCAAAGAAGATTCAATAGGAATTAGTAAAGTAGAAATAGCAAGAAATAGGATTAAGGAAATAAATTCTGATGTAGAAGTAACCTTTATCAAAGAGGAAATAAAGGAAGATAACTGTAGAGAGATAATAAAAAATCATAATATAGTAGTAGATGCGCTAGATAGTATAAGTGTTAGATTTATACTTCAAAATAGTTGTGAAGAATTGGGTATACCTATGATACATGGAGCAATAGGTGGGTGGTTTGGTCAGGTGTGTACAATACTTCCAGGAGATAATACATTAAGTTTAATATATAAAAATGGTATTAATAAAGGTATAGAAAATGATCTTGGCAACCCAGCATTTACTCCTGCTAATATAGCTTCTATTCAAGTTGGAGAAGTTATAAAAGTATTATTAAGTAAGGGAAGTACACTAAGAAACAAATTGCTTATAGTTGATTTACTATATAATGAATATAACATAATTGAATTTAATAATAATTAAGTCATAATGTGAGAAAACTGTTTCAAGATAATTGAAGCAGTTTTTTTGTATTTATATAATCAAGGTAAAGTTAGAATTAGCTTTATTAGTTAGAATAAAAACTAAAAAGTGCTATATTTATATCATTAAAAATGGGTTTTAACTTTAATAACATGCGAATTATTTCTTAAATAACAAATTTTAAGGTGTTTACATTAAAAAGAACTGTAAATGAAAGAATATCCTAAAAAAATTAAGAAAAAATACAAAAAACTATATTTAATTAAAAAATAGAGCTTAAGTACAGTTCGATACTTAATTTTATTATGTACAAAAAAGTGAAATATGAGTATAATAAATATATAGCATAAGAAAAAAGTTCGAAACGAGGTATACATTATGAGAAAAATGACATTAACAAGTAAGATATTATTAGGATTATTCTTAGGATTCATCTTTGGTCTTGTATTAAAAGGATTACCAGGTGGATTTTTAAAAGATACGGTACTATTAAACGGGATTATTAAAGTGTTAGGTAGCGGATTTACAACTGCAATAAAGATGATGGTTGTACCATTAGTGTTTGTTTCATTAGTTTGTGGAACATCTTCTATGGGAGATGTAAAGAAGTTAGGTAGAATAGGTGGAAAGACAATGGTATTCTACTTAGGAACTACAGCAATAGCAATAGTTATATCGTTAGCACTAGGTAATTTATTAAAGCCTGGTATAGGTCTTGATATGAGTAGTATGGTTACGGGTGAAGTAGCAATTGGAGAATCGAAATCATTGGTAGATATAGTACTAAGTATTATACCTTCAAATCCAATAGCTTCACTAGCAAATGGAGAGATGTTACAAGTAATATTCTTCTCGATGCTTATAGGTATTGCAATGAGTGTAGTCGGTGAAAAAGCAGAACCAGTTAGAGTAATATTTGAGAGTGCAAACGAAATTTGTATGAAGATGGTAAATATAATAATGTTATTTGCTCCATATGGAGTGTTTGCATTAGTGACAAATACATTTGCTACAGTTGGAACAGATGCAATAATGGCTCTACTAAAATATGTAGTTATTGTATTATTAGGATTATTAATACATGTAAGTGTTGTGTATGGTGGATTGTTCAAGTTATTTACTAAGCAAAAAATAGCGCCTTTTATAAAGAAATTTACTAGAGTTGCAGCAATAACATTTTCGACAGCATCAAGTAATGCTTCAGTGCCAGCTAGTTTAGAGATAATGGAAGAGCTAGGCGTTGGAAAAAGTACTAGATCATTTACAATACCTATGGGAGCAACAATTAACATGGATGGTACTGCAATAATGCAAGGGGTAGCTGCATTATTTATAGCACAAATATATGGAATACAATTAGGATTAAATGATATGATTACCATAGTATTAACAGCCACATTAGCATCAATAGGTACAGCAGGAGTGCCTGGAGTAGGTATGATAATGTTATCTATGGTCTTACAATCAGTAGGATTACCATTAGAAGGTATAGGCCTTATAATGGGAGTTGAAAGAATAATAGATATGTTTAGAACAACTGTAAATGTTATGGGAGATAATATTTGTACTCTTGTAATAGCAAAAAGTGAAAATGATTTAAATTTAGATATGTATAATGATGACAATAAAGTAAAAGCAGCATAGTATAAAGTAAAAGCAAGTCCAATAAAGGTGTAAATAAAAGGGGATGGAGAAACATGCAGTTAGAATTGTTTAAAGGGAATTATGCAGTTTGTAGCTTAGATAGTAATATAAGTTCACCAATATTTGTAGACACTAATGATTTTTACTATATAACTAATATAAAAGACCAATTAAGTTTAATATGTTCAGATGAAAATATACCATCAGACATGGATATTGATAAAGAGTGGAAAATTCTTAAGATACTTGAGCCATTGAATTTATACTTGGTAGGTATTTTGAATAAAATAGAAAGAATACTAAAAGATGCTAAGATAAATATTTTTGAAATTTCCACATTTGATAGTGATTATATATTAGTAAAAAATAATGATATAGAATATGCATTAAAGGCTTTAATGTGTAATGGATATGAAATAGTTTAGTAAATGAAAGTAGCTATAAAGATTAACAATCTTTGTAGCTACTTTTTTTATTTAATAATAATAAATTTAAACAAGCATATATATATATGGACAACGTTATTAACTATTTTATAAGGAGGGGAAAATGAGTAAAGGAAATAATATTAAAGAGATAATGATGTTTGCGGGTACGTATATATCTGTATGTATCGGTTCTGGATTTGCTACAGGACAAGAAATCATGCAATTTTTTACAGCATACGGAACTGTAAGTATAGTAGCTAATATTTTCTGTATGGTAATACTTGCATATTGTGGAGCTAGTTTATTAGAGATGGGGAAAAGTGTTAGACTCAGAAGTAATAATGATATATTTACATACTTATGTGGGAATTGTATAGGAAAATTTTTTAAGCTATTCATGCCGATATTTTTCTTTTGTAGCTTTGTTGTTATGATATCAGGTGCAGGTGCTGCTATCAATCAATATTATGGCATAAGTAAAAGTTTAGGAAGTTTATTAATAGTGATTTTAGCGTTAGCATCTATTCTGTTAGGGCTAAATAAAATTATTGATATCTTAGGAAATATTGGACCGATGATTATTATTATATCTGTAGGTATTGGTATAGTCACTATTGCTAGAAATTATGATACACTATCAAGTGTGGATACTATAATTCAAAATTTAAGTATAACAAAAGCAGTAGATAACTGGTGGCTTGCAGTGCCTTTATATAGTGGTTTGAATATTATAGTGGTAACGCCATTTTTAATTGGAGTTGGATCTACTGCAAAAAATAAGAGCAATTGTATATGGGGCGGAATAATAGGTGGAATAGTTTTTATGATAGCAGCTATGTTTTTGAATATAGGACTACTTTCTGATATACAAAATGTATACATAAAAGAAATTCCTACATTATATATGGCGGATAAAATATCCCCTATTGTAGGAACTATGTTTTCTATTATGCTTATAGCAGGAATATATACTACAGCAGTACCATTACTTTGGAGTGTATGTTCTAGCTTTGCGAAGGAAAATTCAAATAAGTTCAAGCTCATAGCTATAGGTTGTAGTATTATTGGATTTATAGGTGGGAGACTTCCATTTGCTACTTTAGTAAACTTTATATATCCTATCTCAGGTGCAATGGGTGTAATTATAATAATTGGTGTATTTCTTCGTAAATGTAAAATTACGATAGACTAGTTTGAAGAGCTTGAAAATCAAGCTCTTTTGTTCTTTATTGCTAATCTCATTAATATAAAAACTATAGGTGTTGAAATTGCTGGGGCAAAGAAAGAAGCCAATATTTCTCCAATGTTAAATATATTTACCATTGTAATAATAGAACCCATATTAATAATATATTGAAGAATATATATTAATACAGTTAAAGAAAATTTCTTAGTGGAGAAACTTTCTTCTCTAAAAGTATATTTCGTATTAAATATATAAGAAGCGATGACACTTAAAACACTTGTAACTGTATATGCTAATATATAATTTATTTTAAAAACTATGTTTAAAGTAATGTAGAAACATTGAGAGATTAAAAAATTACTTATACCTACTATATTAAATTTTATATATTCTTTAGCTTTATTTTTTATATTATCAATTTTGCCAGACATGTTATTTTCTCCTTGGTGAAATACTATCTTAAAATAGAGTATTTGAAAGTATTTTTGAAAATGATTGAATGAAATTAATCATGTTCAAATTTATTTGACTTAATAAATCTATTTTGTTATTATAACACTATTAATTAGACTAAATCAAAATAAATGAAATTAAAAGTTTTATATATAAATGGAATAGGAGATAATAGTAATATGTTCGATGTAATTATGATAGGGCTTGATTTGTCTCTGTTAATGTATTTCTATAATTTTGCTATAAACTCATCGGAGATAAGTAGTAGGTTACTTGCTTGTGCAGCAATGACAATGGAAGTATATTTTATAAGAAGGCATTTAAAAGCTATAAAGCAAAATGCTAAGGCAAATAAAAAATAAAGTGAAAATAAATTGACGCCTGTGATGGCGTCTTTTTTGTTTGTATAAAACATAATTAAGACATAATATAATATATATGATAATATATCTACATAAAAACAAAGAATCGAGGAGATAAATATGAAAAAACAACTAGAAATAGATTATGCATTTGGATATGTTTATGATAAAAGTAAGTTGATAGCAATGTATCCAGTTGGAACTAATGTTATGGATATTGATGACTATGAAATGGAAGTAGAAGTAGCATTTTTAGAAGATGGTATTGAAGTAGCTTTTGAAGAAAATGATATAAAAGAAGCTAATGAAACTATGAAGCCGCTTCAAAACTTTTTAATGAAACCTAGTAAGATAATACCTTTTGTAACTAGCATAAAAGATTCAAAGACAAAGGAAGAACTAAGCAAATTACTAAAAGAATTTGATGAAGAGTATGAAGTTAAAAATAATTACATAAATAAAGGATATGAAATACAAGATTTTTATCACGTTTTCCAAAATGTATCTAAATACATACCACAGGAAAATTTAGATAACCTAAATATATTAAAAATTGAATTAGAAAAATTTGATATGGACAAATTCATAGAAAGTACAAAGGAAAACTTAGATGAAGTTATAGATAGTTCTTTAATCCCAGTTAATATGGTAAAAAGTAGTCTTACAAATCGTTTATTTGTTAAGGATGAAAACGTACAAAGTAATGGTCAATACGTTGTATTTGCTATTGGTGATAGCTCAGCACAAGAAAATATAGTATGTGCAAATAAAGAGCGCATAATAGAAGGTGAATCTGATTTAGCAGATATAGAAATAAATAATACTAAGGATTGTGGATATTTAATTGAAGTAGTAGATGGATGCTATACATTTAAAATAGCAAACTTTAATTCCCAAACAGAAAATAATCGTCAAATAGCTCAAATAGTAGATTATAGTGGTGTATTAAAGCCCATGATGATAAAGTTTGTAAATGAGTTTATAAAATAATACAAAAATAAAAACTTTGTGCAGATATATGCACAAAGTTTTTTTAGTATCGATTATTTATAATATTATCTATTACCGTGTAGTAGTAATAAATAAGCACTTCCAGCTAAATTTGGATTATCACCATCGATTCTACCAACAGGAGAGTGTTCAGCGTGATGATTATGTATAAAACCTTCTGAGCAAACTCTACCAATAGGAGAGTCATCGCAGTGATGATTGTGAATTATTCCTTCTTCGTCTATTCTACCAATAGGAGAATGATTGCTATGATGGTTGTGTATAACATTATTATCATCGATTCTACCAATAGGACAGTCGTGATAAAGGTGATTGTGAACTACATTATTTGAATCTAATCTTGCAACAGCCCTAGCATTATAAGGGAAATTAACTATATTGTTTACCATAAATTACACCAACCTTCTTATAAAATAATTATTTGAAATTAACTTGTTGTTAATAAATTCAATATAAAAAAACATTTTCCTCTGAGTTTTGCTGAAGAATACATAATACATTTATATACATATATTAAGAAATTTATTCCTGAAAAACTTATAAAAACAACAACTATATACAGAATCTAATAGTAAGATTACATATAAAAAATAAAATAAAATAATATTTTGATATTGACAATAATGTCGAATAATGACATAATTAAGAAAAATAAATGAAGACACTTTAACTTAGTCCAGAGAGGCTATGAAGGTATTTACATACTTACAGCAATTATAATCAAAATGTACATCCTTTTATCTCTGAAGATAGAAGGATTTTTTTATAGCAAAAATAGTAAGAATGGAAAAGTACGAGTGTCATTAGCTATGCTAATTAAAGACGACGGAGGTACAATCATGAAATTAAAAAAATTAGTAGCATTATCAACAGTAGCTATATTATCAACATCTTTACTAGTAGGATGTTCAAGTAACGATGAAAAAGAAAGTTCAAGTGATGACAAATTAAAGATAGCAATGATAACAGACGTTGCAGGAGTAAATGACCAATCTTTCAACCAAAGTGCTTGGGAAGGATTAGAAAAAGCTAAAGCTGAATTAGGTGTAGAAGTTAGTTACTTAGAATCAAAGCAAGATTCTGATTACATGACAAATGTTGAAACATTAGTAGATCAAGATACAGATTTAATAATAGGTGTAGGTATGAAGTTAGCTGATACTATAAAAGAAGCATCTGAATTATATGAAGATCAAAAATTTGTATTAGTAGATGAAACTTATCCTGAAATACCAGGAAATGTCCAAACTATACTATTCAACGCAGAACAATCTGCATACCTAGTTGGACTAGTTGCAGGTAAAACGACTGAAACAAATAATGTAGGATTTATAGGTGGTATGGAATTACCAGTAATAGATACTTTTAAATATGGATTTATGGCAGGGGTGAAAGCTGCTAACCCAGAAGCAGAAATACAAGCTCAATATGCAAACTCATTTACTGACCAAGCTAAAGGTAAGGCTATAGCTAGTCAAATGTACAATAAGAGTGCAGATATAATATTCACAGCAGGTGGAGATGTTGGAACAGGAGCTATAGAAGTAGCTAAAGAAACAGGGAAATTTGCTATAGGTGTAGATAGAGATCAAAGTGGATTAGCTCCAGAAAATGTATTATCTTCAGCTATAAAAAGAGTTGATGTTGGTGTATACGAGACAGTTAAAGCTTTAGTTGAAGGTAACTTTAAAGGTGGATCATCAGTTACTTACGGATTAGATCAAAATGCGGTTGGAATAGCTGATACTACTTCTAAGTTAGTGCCACAAGAAATAATAGATTATGTTAACGAGCAAGCTCAAAGATTCCAAAAAGGTGAATTAAAAGCTCCAAAAACTAAAGAAGAATATGAAGCATTAGTAAAATAATGCATATAAAAGCTATAGACAAATTAGTCTATAGCTTTTTTGTTTAGGCATTGTACATGCCGTGTTGAGCCATGTAGTTGTAAATTTTTTCTCCATGTTCTTGTTCTTCTTTTTGTATATGGTTTAGAACTTGTCTTATATTTTTATCCCTAAACTCAAATATAGCTGTATTATATGTAGATGATACATATTTTTCAGTAGAAAGCGTATCTTGGCAAAGTAATTTATCATGCTCATTATAAGTTGTATTTTGTATAGAATTTATATTCATATTGTTAACGTTTATCATTGATTCTATATTATTACTCATAGAACCTGCCATATTTTGTTGAGACTGTTGTTGCTGTCCTTGTTGTTGATTAACATTTGGCACAGTTCCGTTTAACATTTGATTTATAGAATCTAAATGTTCTTGTTCTTTTTGTGCAAGCTCGTTAAATAGTGCTTGTAGTGTTGGGTCTTCTACTTTTTTAGCATAATCTTGGTATTTTTTTACACATAATTCTTCGTGAGATTTTTCATCTTCTAAAAGCATTCTTTCTTTATTATTTAAATTAATCATAAATACACCTCCAATACTAGTTTTAGTAAATTTATCTAGATTATTCAAAAATTAAAATATTTTTTTTAATCTATTTAATAAAAATAGGATTAAATATAGGTAAATAAAGAAAAAATAATATATGAGAGTAGAAATATAATTATGAAGAGAAAGACTAATTGTGAAATTTAAATATTAGTAAAATATTTTTACCATATAAAAGTACATATAACTAAGGAGGAGTGTTTTATGAATAGTGATAGTGTAAAAATAATACCCTTAGGGGGATTAGGTGAGATAGGAAAGAATATTACAGCTATTGAATGTGGAGAAGAAATTATAGTGATAGATTGCGGAGTATCTTTCCCAGATGAAGAAATGTATGGTGTAGACTTGGTTATACCAGATATTAAGTATTTAATTGAACGAAGAGATAAAATTAAGGGTATATTTCTTACCCATGGGCACGAAGATCATATTGGTGCAATACCCTATATTTTAAAACAAATCAATATACCTGTATATGGAACTAAGTTAACGTTAGGCTTAGTAGAGAATAAGTTAAAAGAGCATGAGATGTTATCTGACTGCACTATTATATCTGTAAAAACTGGAGACACTATAAAGCTAGAAAAAATAAGTGTTGAATTTATAGGAGTTACACATAGTATAGCAGATTCATGCGCATTAGCTATTTATACACCACAAGGTATTATTCTTCATACAGGAGACTTTAAAATAGACTATACACCTATTGATGGAAGAATAACCGATTTAAATAGGATATCTCAGATAGGTAAAAAGGGTGTACTACTACTAATGGCGGATAGTACAAATGTAGAAAGAACTGGTCATTCTTTATCGGAAATGACTATAGGAGAAACTTTAACAAGAATATTCTCAAATGCAAAAGGAAGAGTTATAGTTGCTACATTTGCTTCTAATATTCATAGAATGCAACAAATAGCTAATGCATCAATGAAATATAATAGAAAGATAGCTTTTAGTGGAAGGAGTATGGAAAATATTTCACAAGTTGCTATGGAGCTAGGGTATTTACATATACCGAATGACTATATTGTTGATATAGATGAAATAAATAATTATCCAAATGAAAATATAACAATAATAACTACTGGTAGTCAAGGTGAGCCAATGGCAGGCCTATCAAGAATAGCTTATGGATCTCATAGAAAAATTGAAATATATAAAGATGATTTATTTATAATCTCAGCTTCACCAATACCAGGCAATGATAAAATGATTTCTAGAGTTATAAACCAGTTATTTAGAAAAGGTGTAGAAGTAATATATGAAGATTTAGAAGAAGTCCATGTCTCAGGGCATGCATATAAAGAAGAGCTTAAATTAATTCATACTTTGGTGAATCCTAAGTACTTCATGCCTGTACATGGAGAATATAGACATTTAAAACATCATAGTGATTTGGCAATCAAATTAGGTATGAACCCTAAAAATGTATTTACATTAGAGACTGGTCAAGTATTGGAAATATCTAAAAGTGGAGTAAATACATCTAAACATGTTCATACAGGGGTTGTATATGTAGATGGAATAGGTGTTGGAGATGTTGGTAATATAGTGTTAAGAGATAGAAGAGAACTAGCAAAAGACGGTATGGTTACTATTGTTATAGCTATTGAAAGAGAAACCTATAGCATCTTAGCAGGACCTGATATAATTACTAGAGGCTTTATTTATGCAAGGGAGTCTGAATCTTTAATTAACAGTATAAAAAACATATCTAAAGAAGAAGTTGAAAAATGTTTAGATAATAAAGTAATCGAATGGCAAGTATTAAAAGGAAGTGTAAAAAAATCTGTTGAGCATTATATATATGATAAAACAAAGAGAAGACCTAGTGTATTCCCTATAATCATGGAAGTCTAATACTGGAGGATGGGCTTAATTTTAAGGAAATAAAAAATATTCTTAGTTAAAATAAAAAAGTAATGTCAAAAACCTATCTAGCTTCATAATATATTTTAGGAGTAGAAAAACTCTAGATATAATTCTACAAGGGGGTAAGAATATGCTAGATAGATTTTTCGGAGAAAGTGGATTTTTTGGTGGCTGTGGATGGTGGATAATAATATTATTCTTCTTATTCCTAGCATTCCAAGAGTGTTGGGCAGAATTTGATATTTGTGATTGGATACCATTCTTAATATTATTATTAATAGTTTGTAGCTGCGGAGATTTCTTCGACGGTTGCGGATGTTAATTATGAAATAGACTATCGAAAGATAGTCTATTTTTTATGTATAAGGAAAAATTAGTTATTGTAAAAATAATAACTAGTTGCCTGAAGAAAAAAATTAAGAAAAACTTAAAATTGTAATGTCAAAAATTAAGTTTGCATCATAGTATATGCTAGGAGTAAATACTCCAGGTATTAATCAACAAGGGGGTAGCAATATGCTAGATAGACTATTTGGAGAATGTGGATTTTTTGGTGGATGTGGATGGTGGATAGTAATACTATTCTTCCTATTCTTAGCTTTTGGTGAGACTTGGGTAGATATAGATATTTGTGCGTGGATACCATTCTTAATATTATTACTAATTGCAATTAGTTGTGGCGGATGCTTCGACGAGTGCTAAAGTAAAATAAGGATAGACTATCGAAAGATAGTCTATTTTTATAATTAATTTTAGAAAGTAATGTCAAAAACCAATAGTAATTCATAATATAAACCAAGAGTAAAAAGCTCTGAATGTAAATCAACAAGGGGGTAGCAATATGCTAGATAGACTATTTGGAGAATGTGGATTTTTTGGTGGCGATGGATGGTGGATAATAATATTATTTTTCCTATTCTTAGCATTCCAAGATTGTTGGGCAGAGTTTGATATTTGCACTTGGATACCATTCTTAATATTATTATTAATAGTTTGCAGCTATGGAGAATTCTTTGACGGCTGTGGATGTTAAGTTTAAAGGTAGGCTATCGTAAGATAGTCTATTTTTTTGAAAAAATATTGAGAAAATTGTCTTGAAAAAAATTTTTCTTAAATGTATAATATAAACTTAGTTAAAAAAGTTCGTAAACTAAGCGAATTGGAAAATTTAACTAAATACAAATAAAAAATATAAAAAATATACGGTTATCAATAATTAAAATTTAGTGAGGTGGAAATATGAAAATAGGATTCGATCATAAGAAATACCTAGAGGAACAGTCAAAATACATATTAGAGAGAGTTAATAACTTTGATAAATTGTATCTTGAGTTTGGTGGAAAGTTAATAGGAGACTTACACGCAAAAAGAATATTACCAGGATTTGATGAAAATGCAAAAATAAAAGTCTTACAGCACATGAAAGAAAAAGTTGAAGTTGTTATATGTGTTTATGCAGGAGATATAGAAAGAAACAAAATAAGAGGGGATTACGGAATAACATACGATATGGAAGTTCTAAGATTAATAGATGATTTAAGATCTTATGAATTAGATGTTAATAGTGTTGTAATCACAAGATTTGAAGGACAACCTGCTACAACGGTATTTATAAATAAATTAGAACGTAGAGGAATAAAAGTTTACAAGCATGCTCCAACAAAAGGATATCCATCAGATGTAGATACAATAGTAAGTGATGAAGGATATGGAGCAAATCCATATATAGAAACTACTAAGCCGATAGTTGTTGTAACAGCTCCAGGGCCAAACAGTGGTAAATTAGGAACTTGTTTAAGTCAGTTATATCATGAAAATAAAAGAGGAAATAGTGTTGGGTATTCAAAATTTGAAACATTCCCAGTTTGGAACTTACCATTAAAGCATCCAGTAAACATAGCTTATGAAGCTGCAACAGTTGATTTAAAGGATGTTAACATGATAGATTCATTCCATCTTGAAAAATATGGACAAACTTCAGTAAACTATAACAGAGATTTAGAATTATTCCCTGTTCTTAAGAAAATAATAGAAAAAATAACTGGAAAAGAATCAATATATCAATCACCAACAGATATGGGTGTCAATAGAGTAGGATTTGGTATAGTTGATGATGAAGTTGTTAAAGAAGCTGCAAAAGAAGAGATAATAAGAAGATATTTTAAAACTGCTTGTGAATATAAAAAAGGTCAGTTTGATAAGAGTGCATATGACACTATAAAATTAATAATGGAAGAAGTTAATTTAAAGCCTGAAGATAGAAAGGTTGTTATACCAGCTAGAAACTACAGTGCTAAATTAAAAGAAAATGCTAGTAAAAATGATACATGTCCAGTTGTAGCTTTAGAATTAAATGATGGTACAATATTAACTGGTAAAGGTTCAAATGTAATGAATGCAAGTGCAGCAGTAGTATTAAATGCTATAAAGCATATAGCTAACATTGCAGATGATATGCATTTAATATCTCCAGCAGTATTAGAACCAATCTTAAATTTAAAAACTAAAACATTGGCAAGTAGAACTCCTGAGTTAAGTTGTGAAGAAGTACTAGCAGCATTAAGTATAAGTGCTGTAACTAATCCAACGGCTCAAGTTGCAATAGATAAATTACCAATATTAAAAGGTGCTCAAGCTCATTCAACTACTATATTAAGTAAAAATGATGAACAAACATTTAGAGAACTTGGTATAGACGTAACAAGTGATCCTGAATACCCTTCAAAGAATTTATACTACGCTAATTAATAAAAATAAAGACAAATATAAGACCATATTGCCACTTAGGTAGTATGGTCTTTTTTTAAAAATAAAAAATAAAAAATATACGGTTATCAATAAGGAATTTAGTTTAGTTCCTTGGAATATCTATTTTAAAGGTTTTTGTATAACTTTGCAAGAAAAAAATAAAAAAAAATAAAAATATAATAAAAAATTAATAAAAAGAACATAAGTTTGATATAATTATAGTATATAAATTTTTAAAGGTGATTATTTATGGAATATAGAAGAAAAATTATTCATATAGATATGGATGCTTTTTTTGCTTCTGTAGAACAAAGGGATAATCCTAAGCTTAAGGGGAAGCCTGTTATAGTTGGAGGTAATCCTCAAAGTAGAGGAGTGGTTGCTACCTGTTCTTATGAGGCGAGACAATATGGTATTCATTCTGCAATGCCTTCAAAGGTAGCATACAATAGATGTCCTTATGCAGTTTTTGTGCCACCTAGATTTGATGTGTATAAGAAAGTTTCTTATCAAATAAGAGAAATATTTTATAGGTACACTGACTTAGTAGAGCCGTTATCATTAGATGAGGCATTTTTGGATGTAACAAATAACAAGAAGAATATTAAATATGCAACAGAAATTGCTAAAAGAATAAAAGAAGAAATATTTAATGAAGTAGGGCTTACTGCTTCAGCAGGAGTATCATATAACAAATTTTTAGCTAAGCTGGCTTCTGATTATAAAAAGCCCAATGGCATGACAGTATTAACGCCGAAAAATGCACAAGAATTTTTAGATAACCTACCAATAAATAAGTTTTTTGGAATAGGTAAAGTTACATCTAGAGCATTACTTAATTTAGGAATAAACAATGGATATGATTTAAGGCAATTAGATCTGTATGAATTAGAAAATCTATTTAAGAGTAGAGGATACTCATATTACCAATACTCAAGAGGAATAGATAATAGACCTGTGGAGCCATATAGAGAAAGAAAATCTGTAGGAGCTGAAACTACTTTAAGTCAAAATCTAAATATTGAAGATGAAGAAGTGGCAGATATTTTAAGTGAGATATGTGAAGACGTATCAAGAAGACTAAATAATTCGGAAAAAATGGGAAAGACAATAACATTAAAGATAAAATATGATGACTTCACACAAATAACTAGAAGTATAAGTCTTGAAAGTCCTATATATAAGCATGAAGACATAAGAGTAAATATATATAATTTATTAAAAAATCTATTAAACAATGGAAAGCAGATACGCCTTTTAGGGGTAACTATTTCGAATTTAGTAGATATAAAAGAAGAATGCACAAATATTACTTTATTTGAATACATTAAGAATATAGAAAACTGAGCAGGCAATGTATATATCATGTAGCCGGGCTTTTAGCAGTGGATATTATCCATGGGACAGTTAAAAACACTTCCCATGGATTTTTTGTATTAAATATTCTATTTAATTTATTTTAAGGAGGCAATAAAGTGGAAAGCAACAATTATGAAAAGGTAAAGATGATACTTTGGGGTATCTTATTTGCCAATATTGCTGTAGCATTATTAAAAATTATTATAGGAAATGCTGTTAATAGCGCTAGTATGACGGCAGATGGATTTCATTCTTTATCAGATGGTTCGTCAAATATTGTTGGCTTAATTGGCATAGCACTAGCTTCTAAGCCAAAGGATAAAGAACATCCATATGGACACAAAAAGTTTGAGGTGATGTCTAGTTTATTCATAGGTGCCATGCTTATAGTTGTAGCTACTAAAATAATATTTGATGCGTTTTCAAGGTTTAATAATCAGATTACACCTTCAATATCGATTTCAAGTTTAATAGTTTTAATAATCACTTTATGTATAAATATATTCGTATCAACATATGAGTATAAAGAGGGAAAAAGATTAAATAGCTATATACTTATTTCAGACTCCATGCATACAAGAAGTGATATATTTGTATCTATTGGCGTTATATTTACTTTAATAGGTGTAAAACTTGGATTGCCATCTATTATTGATGAGATAGCTTCATTAGTTGTTTCTGGGTTTATTATATATTCTGCTTTTAGCATATTTAAAGAATCAACAAGTGTTTTGGTAGATCAAGCGATTATAGATGAAGATTTAATTAGAGATATAATTTCAAATTTTAATGAAGTAAGAGATGTACATGAAATTAGAAGTAGAGGTAGTTTGAATGATGCTCATATAGATATGCATATTTTAGTAGACCCAACAATAACAGTAGAAACTTCTCATAATATAATGCATGAAATAGAAAAAGTTATACAAGAAAAGGTAAATAATAGTGTGCAAGTAATTGTTCATATAGAACCATATAGCAATGATCATAAGGATATATAAATAAAAGTGGCGTGTAACGCCACTTTTATTATTCCATCAATATTTCTTCTAAACTGTCTAAGTCTAATATTTTTATAAAGTCCTTTGAATAATCGATAAGGCCGAGTTCTTTCATATTAATAAGCTCTCTAGACAATGATGGTCTTGGAACTCCTAGAGCTTCAGATAGCTTTTGTTTTGTCATATTAAGCTTAATAAAATGACTGTCTTGAATTTTATATTGATTAATTAAGTAGTTACTGATCTTTTGTCTAATACTAGTTAAAGATAGTCCTGTAATAGAATTATTAAGAGTAATAATTTTATTAGTTAGCTCATTTAAAAACATCTCTAGAAAATCTGGATGTTTCGTACAGAATTTAATAAAATCTTCTTTTCTTAAAAACATTACTTTACTTGGAGTTGTAGAAATTACAGTTGCAGGATACTTATTAGTATTAGAAAATGCTATTACTTCACCAAATAAATTACCTGTTGTAAAAGAAGATAAATGAATTACACTATTACTAGTTAATATTCTCTTGATATCAATGTTCCCCTCTAAGACAAGGCCAACCCTTTCACATGGATCGCCTTCTAAGGCTATTATATCATTTTTAGAATAATCAATAATCGTATACTGTATGTTTTCAAAGAACTTTAAAATTTCATTTTTACTTTTTGATTTGAACACTTTATCACCGCACTTTCGAGTTTAATGTAACGAATGTTACGATATGTATTTTAATTATATAATAGTTTGATATAAAAACTCAATAAAATAAATATATAATAGTATAATTGTGATAACATATTTTATGAATGCAAAAAAGAATATAGTAGATGAGTTTAATGTGAAAAAAATTTCATTTTAGATTAAAACATTCACCTACGATTTAAAATATAGTATAATATATAGAATTGGAGCCATATGATTGTAAATGACATAAATTACTTTAGGAGGAGAATAATGAGTGACGTAAAAAAAACTAGTACTGATTTGGGAAGTGAAAGTATTCCTAAGTTGATTTTTAAATTAGCTACACCAGCAATAATTGCACAGCTGGTAAATGTTTTATATAACATAGTAGATAGAATATTTATTGGTAGAATGGAAAATGGCGACCTAGCAATGGCAGGAGTTGGTGTTGCTTTCCCGATAATATTATTAATATCTGCTTTTAGTTCACTTGTAGGAATGGGTGGAGCGCCTTTAGCTGCAATAAAAATGGGAGAAAAGGATAATGATGGAGCGGAGAAGATAATGAGTAATAGTTTCTCTGCATTAATGATATTAGCGGCTGTATTAACAATAGGATTTACTATATTTAAAGAGCCTATATTATGGACATTTGGAGCAAGTGATGCAACGATAGGATATGCCTTAGATTATATTGGTATATATGTATTTGGTACAGTATTTGTTCAAATAGCTTTAGGTATGAATCCATATATAAATACTCAAGGTTTTGCTAAAGTTGGTATGATGACAGTAACAATTGGGGCTATAATAAATATAGTACTTGACCCTATTTTAATATTTGGATTTGGTCTTGGGGTTAAAGGTGCGGCTTTAGCGACAGTAACAGCTCAAGCTGTATCAGCAATATGGGTGTTAAGTTTCTTGTTTGGTAAGAAAAGCACTCTTAAAATAAGAAAAAAATTCTTAATGCCAGATATGAAGGTTATACTTCCTATACTAACACTAGGAATAGCACCTTTTATAATGCAATCTACTGAAAGTTTAGTATTAGTATCTTTGAATAGCCAATTGGTAAAATATGGTGGAGACTTGGCTGTTGGGGCTATGACTATTATGAGTAGTATTATGCAAATAATATTATTACCTACTATGGGATTAACTCAAGGTGCTCAACCTATAATAAGTTATAACTATGGTGCCAAGCAAATGGACAGAGTTAAAAAGGCATTTAGATTATGTTTAGTATTATGTACAGCATATACAACTATAATGTGGGCAGCACTTATGCTAGCTCCACAAGTATTTGTAGGTATATTTAATAATGACCCAGCTTTAATGGAAATAACTTCATGGGCTATAAGAATATACTTCGGTGGTATATTTATATTTGGTATACAAATGGCTTGTCAGCAGACATTCTTGTCTCTGGGTCAAGCAAAAGTATCTCTTTTCTTAGCACTATTAAGAAAAGTAATATTATTAGTTCCTTTAATATTTATATTACCAATGTTTATGCAAGATAAATTATTTGGAGTATTCTTTGCAGAGCCTGTAGCAGATATACTAGCAGCACTTACTACAGCGGTATTCTTTGCTTCATTCTACAAGAAGACTTTAAGCTCAGCAGATACTGAAAATACGCAAATAAAAGAAACGATAGTGAAGTCTCACTAATTTATATAAAGCCTTTATGATTATACATCATGAGGGCTTTTATTTTATAATTTAAGCTAGATATAATTATTGTTAGTAGAGATTTATTGTATAAAAGGACTTGAGAGATGATTAATAATGAATTAAAGTAAATAATATAAATATTACTAATAAATATGAAAGGCTGAAATATGAATTATAATACAGTTTTAGAAGCAAAGTTTATAGAAAGACCAAATAGATTTATAGCATATTGTAGTGTAGGTGGAGAGACTCATAAAGTTCATGTAAAAAACACAGGTAGGTGTAGGGAACTATTAATTCCAGGTTGTACTGTATATCTAGAAGAAAGCGATAATCCTAATAGAAAGACTAAATATTCATTAATAGCTGTTAGAAAAGGGAATAGATTAATTAATATGGATTCTCAAGTACCTAATAAAGTGGTGCAAGAAGCAATTATTAATAAATCAATAGTGTTGCCAGGTTTAAAAGATGACATAATATTAATAAAACCGGAAAAGACTTATGGTAACTCTAGATTTGATATTTATTTAGAAACTGAAAGTGAAAAAGTATTTATAGAAATAAAAGGAGTAACTTTAGAAGATAATAATATAGTTAAGTTTCCAGATGCCAAAACAGAAAGAGGAGTAAAACATATAAATGAACTTGTAGAAGCTACAAGAGATGGATATAAATGCTATATAATATTTGTAGTTCAAATGGAAGAAGTTATTTATTTTACTCCAAATAATGAGATGCATAAAGAATTAGGAGATGCACTTATATATGCATCTAATAATGGAGTTCAAGTTTTGGCTTATGATAGTGTCGTAACTCCTGGTTCTATAGAAATTAAGGAAGAAGTTAAAGTAGTACTTTAATATAGAAATATAAAATTTATATTATACTTAGAAAAATTGTAAGAAAAATGTAAGCATTTGCAATATTAATGGTATAATATTTATATCTACCATATACAAATGAAAGGATGTATTATAATGACTAATAATTTATCAATGCAAGAACTATTAGATCAACAAGAGCAAGCTTTTAGTTCAGTAAAAGTTGGAGAAATAATAACAGGAAAAATATCTAGAATAACTAATGATTCAGTTGTTTTAGAATTAAACTACGGATTCGATGGGATTATACCTGTGAGCGAATTAAATATAGAAAAAAATAAATTTGCAAATGAAGTATATAATGTAGGAGACGAAATTACTGCCATTATAACAAGAGTATCTCAAAAAGATGGAGTTATAACTTTATCTAAATTACAAGCGGATAAGAAAAATGATTTTGCAGAACTTGAAAAGGCTTACAAGGAACATAGAATAATAACTGTAAAGGTTGAAAAAAATATAGAAAGAGGAGTTTTTGCATCATATAAGACATACTCACTATTTATACCAATATCTCAATTAGATACTAAGTTCGTAAATGAGACTTCTTCATATGTAGGTCGTAATTTAGAAGTATACATAATGGAATTAGATACTAAGAAAAACAGATTAGTAGCTACTCATAGAGAAGTATTACAAGAGCGTTTAGATATAGAAAGAGCAGAGAGAAGAGAACGTATAAAAGCAGAAAAAGAAGCAGAAAGAATACGTGTTCAAGAAGAAAGAACAGCACAAAAAGCTAGAATAAAAGCTGAGAAAGAAGAGTTATTTAATTCTTTAGAAGCAGGACAAAAAAGAGAAGGTAAAGTTACTAAAATAATGCCTTACGGTGCATTTGTTGATATCGGAGGATTAGAAGGTTTAGTACACTTAAATAACTTAGCTTGGACTAGAGTTGAATCTGTAGAAGATGTTTTAGCTGAAGGTCAAGAAGTAGAAGTTTATGTATTAGATGTAGATGCAGAGACTAAGAAAATAGCTTTAGCTTTAAAAGATATAAATAATGATCCATGGGATTTAGTAGCTGAGGAAGTTGAAGAAGATGATATAATAACTGGTAAAGTTGTTAGAATAATAGAAAAAGGTGCTTTTGTTGAAATAAGAGAAGGTGTTGAAGCTTACTTACCAATATCTGAATTAAGTGATGAAAGAGTAGTAAAAATGACTAACGTTGTTAATGTTGGAGATGAAGTTAATGTTATGGTTCTTAACTTCAACCCTAAAAATAGAAGAATGTTAGTATCAATAAAAGAAGCTAACAGAGAGCCAGAAGAAGATATAACAGAATTCTTAGAAGTTGAAGATTCTTTAGGTACTCTTGGAGAATTATTCAAAGATAAATTCAAGAACTTAGAAAAGTAATATTTTGTATATAAGGCCATATTTGCATACGCAGTATGGCTTTTTTGGATATTAAAAACTGAGATTAAGATAATAATATTATTATACTTTTAATAGAAAATTTGACTAACTAGTAAGGAGAATTAATATGAAAGCTTTAATAGATTTACATACACATACTATAGTAAGTGGTCATGCTCATAGTACTATAAAGGAAAATATTGATGAAGCCATAAAGAAAAACTTAAAGTTTTATGGTGTTTCAGACCATAGTGTAAATATGCCTGGAGGTCCTCATCTATTTCATTTCTTCAATCTTCATGTAATACCTAGACAAGTTGAGGATTTAAAAATACTTAGAGGTATAGAAGCAAATATAATTGATTATGATGGAAATATTGATGTTCAAGAAGATATTTTAGAAAGAGTAGATTATGTAATAGCAAGTCTTCATGAACCTTGTTTAAGATGTGGGAATAAGGAAGAAAACACAAACACAATACTTAAGGTTATGGATAATCCAAAAATTAAAATAATAGGTCATTTAGATGACTCAAGATGGCCAGTCGATTATGAAGTTATTGTAAAAAAAGCAAAAGAAAAAAATATTTTATTTGAAGTTAATAACTCATCTTTAAGTCCTAACTCTTTTAGACAAGGCGCAAAAGAAAATTACAAAACATTATTAGAATTATGTGAAAAGCATAATGTAAAGGTAATACTTGGTAGTGACTCTCATATATGCTACCAAATAGGAGATTTTACTAATGCACAGGAACTTCTAGACAGTTATGAATTCCCAAATGAATTAGTAATAAACTATCATGAAGATGATATTATTGAGTTCTTTAATATTAATTTTTAAATAAAATTAACTTTATATTATAGTGAAAAGGTATGGAAGTTTTAAACATTTCATACCTTTTTTTATTTTTTGTAAAAATATATTGATTTTAGTGATATAATTAATGTTTGAGAATTAAAATGAAAGATAATAGTCAATAATAATTTTAACTATAGAGTAAGCAGGTGATAAAATGGAAAATAAATTTTTACCAATATGCAAACAAGATATGATAGATAGAGGATGGGATCAACTAGATTTTGTATTAGTTACAGGAGATGCTTATGTTGACCATCATAGTTTTGGAACGGCAATAATATCTAGAGTATTAGAACATGCTGGATATAAGGTTGGTATTATAGCTCAACCTAATTGGAAAACAAATGATGATTTTATGAAGCTAGGAAGACCGAGATTAGGATTTCTAGTCAATGGTGGTAACATGGACTCAATGGTTAACCACTACTCAGTAAGTAAGAAACAAAGAGATAAAGATCTTTATTCTCCAGGTGGAAAAATGGGATGCAGACCGGATAGAGCTACAATAGTTTATTGTAACAAGATAAGGGAAGCATACAAAGATATACCTATAGTAATAGGAGGTATAGAAGCAAGTTTAAGAAGATTTGCTCACTATGACTACTGGAGTGATAAAGTAAGAAAATCCATGTTAGTAGATAGTGGCGCCGACTTATTAGTATATGGAATGAGTGAAAAGCAGATTGTAGAAGTTGCAGATGCTTTAAATAATGGATTTGATCCTAAATATATAAGACATATAAATGGTACTTGTTATTTAGCTGATAGTTTAGACGAAATATATGAAGACTATATTTTAATACCATCATATAAAGATGTATGTGATGACAAGATGAAATACGTTGATGCATTTAAGGTTCAATATGACGAACAAGATCCATTTAGAGGTAAAGCAATAGTTCAACCTCATGGTAACAAGTTCTTAGTTCAGAATAAACCTGAAAAGCCATTAAATAGAGCTGAATTAGATGAGGTTTATGCACTACCTTATCAAAAAACTTATCATCCAATATATGAAAAACTGGGTGGAATACCAGCAATAGAAGAAGTTAAGTTTAGTGTAGTTAGTTCTAGAGGATGTTTTGGAAGTTGCTCTTTCTGTGCAATAACATTCCATCAAGGTAGAGCGGTTCAAAGTAGAAGTCAAAACTCTATAATAGATGAAGCAGTAGGAATTACACAGCTTCCTGACTTTAAAGGATATATACATGACGTAGGTGGACCTACAGCAAACTTCAGAAAGGCTGCATGTAAAAAGCAAATTACAGTTGGGGCATGTAAAAATAGACAATGTTTATCACCAGCTCCATGCAAAAATTTAGATGTAGACCATAGCGAATATCTTCAATTATTAAGAAAGCTTAGAAAGCTTCCGAATATAAAGAAAGTATTCGTACGTTCTGGTATTAGATATGATTATGTAATGGCAGATAAAGATAACAAGTTCTTAAGAGAACTTATAGAGCATCATGTTAGTGGACAGCTTAAGGTTGCACCAGAACACGTGGCTGATGAAGTATTACATTATATGCAAAAACCAGCTGGACAAACTTATGATAAGTTTAGACAAAAGTTCTTTGCTATAAATGAACAATTAGGTAAAAAACAATACTTAATACCATACTTAATGTCAAGTCATCCAGGCTCTACTTTAAATAGTGCAATAGAATTAGCAGAATACCTAAGGGACACTCATTACCAACCAGAACAAGTACAAGACTTCTATCCAACACCGGGTACGTTATCTACTACAATGTTCTACACAGGTATAGATCCTCTTAGTATGAAGCCGGTATATGTGCCTAAGAGTAAAACTGAAAAAGCTATGCAAAGAGCATTATTACAATATAGGGCTCCTAGAAATTATGATCTAGTTCATAATGCGTTAGTTGAAGCAGGAAGAGAAGATTTAATTGGATATGGACCAAGATGTTTAATAAAGCCTAAAGAGGATAGATACTACGGAAATAGAAATTCAGGTTCAAATAATAGCAACAATAAAAATAGAAAAAATTCTGGTTCTTCAAGAAACTCTAAGGATAATAGAGACAAAAATTCTAAGAGTAATAGAAATTCTAAGAATGATAATAGAAATAGTAAGCAAGACAATAGAAACTCAAACAGAAAAACTGATAATAGAAAAAAGAAAAGAAGATAACAAGAAAAGGTATGAAGCGTATATCAGCGCTTCATACCTTTTTGAGTAAAATAAATTTTTACTCTTGATGCTCATCTCCCCATTCACACATTGCTTTTAAAATTGGCATTAAAGTAACACCTTTTTCTGTTATAGAATATTCTACCTTTGGAGGTATTTGAGGATATTCTTCCCTGTGGACCAAACCACTTGATTCAAGTTCTTTTAGTTGATTGCTTAAAGTTTTATGAGTAATGCCATCTAAAAATTTATATATTTCACCGTATCTTTTAACTCCATTATTATAAAGATACCATAGTATAACTAGTTTCCACTTTCCGCCGATTACGCTTAAAGTGTAGTTTACAGGACAGTTACAACGTTTACAATTATCAGCCATAAATTTCACCTCACTATCTTTATGGATAGTATGTAACAAAAAAGTAAGTACTTTCTAAATTAATAATATCATATATAATTTAAGTATAAATTAAAAATAATTAAATGTAAATAAAGTTAATATTGGCCTTATTTAGTGGATACAATATACTTTATTTAAAAATATCTGGAGGTGTATGATTATTTTTACACAAACAATAACTTTTAATGACATAAATATAGAATCGAAGCAAATATTAGATAAATACTTTGATATGGTTGATTATGAAGCTTGTGAATACTGCTTCACAACTTTATATATGTGGCAAAATGTATATAATACTAAATATTATATAGAAGAAGATTTTGCAATAGTAGTTGGTGAATATGAAGGTGATGCATTTTCTGTAATGCCCTTATCAAAAAAAGAAAACTTACCTAAGGCTATGAATTTTATAATGGAATACTTTAAGGACGAAAATAAAAAAGTATATCTAAGAGCCATTACCAAAGAGGTAGTAGATTATATAAAGGAAACATATGGAGACGAATTTGAATATAAAGAAGAACGGGACTTCTTTGATTATGTATACGATGGTGAAAGTTTAAGAACATTAGCTGGAAGAAAAAATCAAAAGAAAAGAAATCACCTTAACGCCTTCTTAAAAGAATATGAAGGAAGATATGATTATAGATTATTAGATGAGAATGATTTTGATTCATGTATTAAGTTGTTGAAGAAATGGGAAGAGGATAAGGAAGAAAGTGATAGCAAAGAAGATGGCGTAGATGATGAGCTTGTAGCTATTATGAAAATATTTGATAACTACAATATGCTAAAAGATAGAGTTAAAATATTTGGCGTATTTATAGATAATAGATTAGAGGCATTTAGTATTGGTGAATACTTAAATGATAATATGGCTGTTATTCATATAGAAAAAGCAAATTCGGAAATTAGAGGGTTATACCAATTCATAAACCAACAATTCTTAGTAAATGAATTTGAGGCGGCAGAGCTTGTTAATAGAGAAGAAGATTTAGGAATAGAGGGACTTAGAAAGGCAAAATTAAGTTATCATCCAGTTAAGTTTGTTGAAAAATACACTATATTATCTATATAGTGAGTATAATTATGTCAGTGATAAATATGATTAAAAGACTAGTAATGACTGAACCAAAATAATGATATTTTGATTCAGTCTATTTTGCGTGTTAGGGGATTATAATGGCTAATAATCTGTGTATAACTCATAAAACCAAGTGATAATAATGCACTAGTTGTAAGTAAAAAAGCTTTTGAGCAACAGACGAAATCGTTGGCGATATGAGCGAAGCGAATTTTTTATGTGTTTAAAAAAGGAAATTCGACTAATATTGACATTTGCTTAAATTCCATCTATACTGAAATTTGTGTGAAATTTAAAGTAATATTAATATATCATTTATATATAGAAAGGTACAAATATGAAAAATAGTAAGTTTTCAATAAAAACTATAGTTGCTGTAGGTATTGGTGCAGCAGTATTTATGATATTAGGTAGATTTGGTTCTATACCAACTGGTATACCAAATACTAATATTGAAACTGCTTATGCATATCTTGCATTAATGGCAATTTTATATGGACCCAAAGCAGGTTTTTTAATTGGGCTTATAGGTCATGGACTTAAAGATTTAGTATTTTATGGTATGCCTTGGTTTAGTTGGGTGATATCATCTGCGGTAGTTGGCCTTGTTATAGGAATCATGTGGAAGAAGATTAAAGTTGACCAAGGTGATTTCGGCAAAAAAGAAATAATAATATTTAATATAACTCAAATATTTGCCAATGTACTTGCTTGGTTTGTGATTGCACCTACATTAGATATAGTTATATATTTAGAGCCTGCAAATAAGGTTTATCTTCAAGGGGCAATAGGTGGAACTGCAAATATGATTACAGTAGGTATATTAGGTACATTAATATTATCAACTTATTCTAAAACAAAGATTAAGAGCGGAAGTTTAAGAATAGAAGATTAATACTAAGAATATAAGGAGATATTCATGAAAAGAAAGATGATAGAGTTTAAGGATTTTAACTTTCAGTACAGAGTTCAATCAGAACCAACTCTTAAGAATATAAACCTTACTATATACGAAGGCGAAAAAGTACTTATATTAGGACCTTCAGGCTCTGGTAAAAGTACTTTGGCGCATTGTTTAAATGGATTAGTTCCATTTTTTTATAGTGGGAAAACAACTGGAAGTTTAAAAATAGATGGACAAGATATTAGCGAAAAAAATATATTTGAATTATCTGAAATTGTAGGTACGGTACTACAAGACCCAGATAGCCAATTTATTGGATTAACAGTAGGGGAAGATATTGCCTTTAAATTAGAAAACTATTGCGTAGAACAAAATGAAATGATAGATAAGGTTAAGGAATCAGCTAAACTAGTAGATATTGAAAAAGAGTTAGCTACATCGCCTTATAAGTTATCTGGAGGTCAAAAGCAAAGAGTAACATTAGCGGGAGTTACAGTAGATGAAGTTAAAATTCTTTTGTTTGATGAGCCTTTAGCAAGCTTAGACCCTGCAACTGGAAAAAGTGCAATAGAGCTTATTGATTCAATACAGAAAAAACATAATAAGACTATGGTTATAATCGAACATAGATTAGAAGACGTGCTTCATAGAGAATTAGATAGAATAGTAGTTATGGATAAAGGTGAAATAGTAGCAGACACTACTCCAGATAAGTTATTATCTAGTGATATATTAACTAGTGTTGGTATACGTGAACCATTATACTTAACAGCTTTAAAATATGCAGGTTGCGAAATAAATGAAGAAATTAAACCGCACAGTATAGACACAATAAAAATAGATGGCCTTAAAGGAAACATAAAGTCATGGAATACAAGTGCTAAAAACTATTTACAATCAGTAAATTCTAAAACAATATTAGAATTAGATAATATAAACTTCTCATATAACAGTGAAAAGAAGATTTTAGAAAATGTATCATTTAAAGTAAATAAAGGTGATATGGTAAGTATTGTTGGTAAAAATGGAGCTGGCAAGTCAACTATTTCAAAAGTGATTTGTGGATTCTATAAGCCTACAAGTGGTTCTATATTCCTTGATGGAAAAGAAATAACTAGTGATACTATAAAAGAAAGATCTGAGAAAATAGGTTTTGTTATGCAAAACCCTAATCAAATGATATCTAAAACAATGGTATTTGATGAAGTAGCATTTGGTCTTAAAGTAAGAGGAATTAAGGATGAAGATATAAAAGAAAGAGTATACCATGTTTTAAAAATATGTGGCTTATATGGCTATAGAAATTGGCCTATATCTGCTTTAAGCTTTGGTCAAAAGAAAAGAGTAACAATAGCATCAATACTTGTTTTAAGTCCTGAAGTTATTATTCTTGATGAGCCTACAGCTGGACAAGACTATAGGCATTATTATGAGATAATGGAATTCTTAGTTGAGCTTAACAAAAAAGGTGTAACTATAGTTATGATAACTCATGATATGCACTTAATGTTAGAGTACACTAATAATGTAATAGTATTAAGTGATGGTAAAGTAATAGCAAATGATGATGCTATAAGTATATTAACTAATGATGAAGTAATAGAGAAAGCTAATTTAAAAGAAACATCATTATATGAATTAGCTACAAAATGTGAAATAAATAATCCGAAAGAATTTATACAAAAGTTTATAAGCTATGATAGGAGGGACAAATAAATATGAATTCAGAAATGTTATCATATATAAAAAAGGATTCTCCTATTCATAAATTAACTGGTGCAACAAAATTAATTTGTTTCTTATTATGGACTGTTGCGGCAATGATTACTTATGATACTAGAATATTACTAGGAATGTTTATATTTGGTATAGTAATTTTTAAAGTATCAAAAATAGAGTTTAAGGAAGTTTCTTTTGTGCTTTACTTTATACTCGTGTTTTTATTACTTAATGCTATAATGATATTTATATTTTCTCCTGAAGAAGGGGTGGCGATTTATGGTTCAAGGACAGAATTGTTCCATATTGCAGGACCATATTATGTAACATTAGAGCAATTATTCTATGAATTTAATGTTATATTAAAATATTTCTCAACGATACCTATGGCGTTACTGTTTATACTTACAACAGAACCTAGCGAATTTGCGTCATCGCTAAATAAACTAGGGGTTAGCTACAAGGCTGCATATACAGTTTCTATAGCGTTAAGATATATTCCTGATGTACAAAGAGATTATAAAGATATAGCATTTGCTCAGCAAGCAAGAGGAATAGATTTATCTAAAAAAGAAAAGTTAAGTAAGAGAATTAAAAATTCTGCAGCTATATTAATGCCTCTTATATTTTCTAGCTTAGAAAGAATTGATAAGATAAGTTTAGCTATGGAGCTAAGAGCATTTGGTAATGGTAAAAAACGTACATGGTACAATAGCAAGAAGATTGGTAAAAAGGACTGTATATCTATAATAATATTAACGTTAATGCTTGTTGTAGTTATATATATGGTTAATGTAAATGGAGCTAGATTCTATAATCCATTTATCTAGATAAATAAAATAAAAAATGATATATTATTAAAATATAAGCCTATATGTTTATGACATATAGGCTTTTTGTATATGAACTTATCATTTAGATATTTTATATTGTTTTAAAGCCATCGCCTAAAGTTTCATGTATATCTGAAATTATTACGAAAGCATATGGGTCTATTGATTTTACGAGTTTTTTTAATGTAACAACCTGTTTTTTTGATACAACAACTAATATTATATTTTTGTCATTTCCAGTATATGCTCCTGTCCCCTTTAATATAGTAGCGCCTCTTCCAAGCTCATCTATTATTGAGCTGCTTATATCTTCGTATTGATCTGATATTATTGTAAATGATTTTGCATAATTAAATCCATCAATAAATAAGTCTGTAACTTTAACAATAACATATAGAGATACAGCAGAATAAAGTGCAATTTCTATTTGTCCAGAAGCTATACCTGATAATACAACTACTATTAAATCTGCAAAACCCATAAGGATAGCAATGCTTAAGTTTGGGAAAAAACTATTAGCGAGTAAACCTATCAAATCTGTGCCACCAGTAGAACCATTTATTCTAAATATAAAGGCAAGTGATATACCCATTAGAATAGAGCCACATACACTTGCTAATATTGGATCAGAAGTTGCGTTAACACTAGCTAACCCTACTGTGATTTTTAATCCTATAGTCAAAAATATTATACCAAGGATAGTTTTTAAACAATCTTTTTTGCTAAGTATTTTATATGCTAATAAGAATAATGGAATATTAAATATTAAGTTTATTACCCATAATGGTATTGGAATTACTTTATTAATAACTATTGCAAGTCCAGTCAATCCTCCTGGAGCTATGGAATGTGGTTCGAAAAACATATTTATTGATACTGACATTAACAAACATCCAATAATCATAGAAACGATTTCATTAAATGTAAGTTTATTATTTTTCATTTACTATCACCACCTTATAAAAATTATTTCCCTTAATATAAATATATTACCACCACTTCAAAAAGTCTATATAACTGATGTTAAATACAAAAATAAATAACCTATGCGTCTTCTAAAAATGATTAAGTATTAAAGTAAAATATGTTAAAATATACTTATAAATATTTTTAGGAGGTTTAACTATGGGGATAGTATTAAAAAAAGGCCAAAAAATTGATTTAACAAAAGGAAATCCTAGCTTAAACAAAATATTGTTAGGATTAGGATGGGATACAAATTCATTTGATAGTGGTCATGAATTTGATTTAGATGTAAGTATATTTTTAGTTGGTAAATCAGGAAAAGTTGAGAGAGATGAAGATTTTATATTCTATAATAATTTAAAACATGTATCAGGTTCAGTTGAACACTTAGGAGACAATAGAACTGGAGCTGGCGATGGTGATGATGAGCAGATATTTGTAGAATTAAAAGGAGTTCCTCAGCATATAGAAAGAATAGCAGTAACAGCTACAATATATGATGCTATGGAAAGAAGACAAAATTTTGGACAAGTATCAAATTCATATGTTAGAGTTATGAATGATGACAACCAAGAAGAGTTATTAAAGTATGATTTAGGAGAAGACTTTAGTACAGAAACAGCGATAGTTGTTTGTGAATTATATAGACATAATGGAGAATGGAAGTTTAGTGCTGTAGGTTCAGGTTTTGAAGGCGGACTAGAAACATTATGTAAAAATTATGGTTTAGACGTATAAGATATAATACCTATAGCATGGACAATTATTTATTGTTTATTCTATAGGTTATTTTTATACTGAACTAATAAATAAAATAATATAAAAGGGGTCTATTCGTAAAAATATAAAGAGGGATATGAAGGGGGAGTAAAAATGAAAAAGTATGTATCAGTAATATTGTCACTAGCATTATGTACAACATTATTAGTCGGATGCAGTGGTGAGAAGAATGAAGTCGTAAAGGAAGATGTTGAAGTAAAAATAGTATCACCAGATGGGTTGCCAGCAATATCTATAGCGAAATTAGCTAAAGAAAAAACAAAAATAAAAGACGGATATAATTTAGCATACAATGTAGAGGCAACAGCTGAGACGTTGTCTACGACAGTTATGAAAGAAGAACCAGACATAGCCATAGTTCCGTCAAATATGGCAGCTATAGCTTATAATAAAACATCTAATTATCAAATTGCAGGAACAGTAGGTATGGGATCTTTTTACTTAGTATCTAGTGATGATATATCTAGTATTTCTGATATAGTGGGGAAAGAAGTTGGAAATACAGGTAAGGGATTAACTCCAGATATTACAGTACAATCACTACTAAATGAAAAAGGTATAAATATTGATGAAATTAATTTTAATTATGTAAACTCAGCAAGTGAACTTGTACCTTTATTAGCAACAGGTAAGGTAAGCACAGGATTTGTTCCTGAGCCAGCTCTTACTGGTTTACTAGCAAAAAATAGTGATATGAAGATCATATCAAGTTTAAATGATGAATGGAAAGAAGCTAACAACTCAAAAAATGGATATCCTCAATCTACAGTTATAGTAAAGAGTGACTTTGCAGAGTCTAATAGGGAATTTGTTGATATATTTTTAAAAGAATTATCAATAAGTATAGATTGGGCAAATTCAAATAGTGAAGAAGCTGGAGTTTATGCAAATGAAATAGGTGTTTCTACAGATGCTAAAGTTATTGGCAAATGTATGGAAAGAGCAAACTTAAAATTCATACCAATAGCAGATATGAAAGATGAGTATAATGATTACTACAAAAAATTATTTAATTTTGATGGAAAGACAGTGGGGGGAAGTTTGCCAGATGAAAAAATCTTCTTTGTTAAAAAGTAAGATAAATATTAAACCGTGGCAACTAAATCTAGAAAAAATACTAAGTAATGATAAGATGGAGGTAGTGCTTTCTTGTGCTATCCTCTTATTTTTATGGCAGATAGTTGCAGTTAAAATAAATAATGATATTTACCTTCCTACTATAGGTCAGGTGATTGAGAGTTTAAGAGAAATAGTTTCTAGTTCGAAGTTTTACCTAGACGTTTTATATTCTATATTTAGATGCTTATTTAGTTTTATATGTGCTTCTTTATTAGCTATAATACTTGGCATATTTGCATATGCTAGTAGGTTGTTTAGAAATTTTTTAAAGCCATTAAATTCATTGGCAACATCAATACCTACTATGGTACTAATAATTCTAGCACTTATATGGTTTAATAAAGAGAAGGCTTCTTTTATTGTAGGCTTTTTAATAGTGTTTCCTATTTTATATGACGCAGTATTATCAGCTTTGATGGGGATAGATAAAAATGTAATAGAGATGGTTAGTTTATACAAAGTAGATTTTAAAGATAAAATATTAAAAATTTATCTGCCTGCAATAAAGATACAGCTTTCAGGAATTTTGGTATCTACATATTCTTTAGCACTAAAAGTTGTTATTGCGGGGGAAGTATATAGCCAACCTAAGTATGGTATGGGGGCTATGATACAAGTAGAGAAGATAAATTTTAATACTCCTGCTATATTTGCTTGGATAATTGTTATAGTCTCTATTTCTATGATTTTGGATAAAATTTCAAAAATAATAGAAAGGAGACTATATATATGGAAAAGATGATAGATGTTATAAAAATAAATAAGAAATATGGAGATAAAATTGTATTTAAAGATTTTCAAATAGGTTTTTATAGTAATAAAATAAATACTATAGTTGGAAAGTCGGGATGTGGAAAAAGTACATTATTAAATATTATAAGTGGTATTATGGATAATGATACTGAAGAAATACAAAAGGTAAAAGAATTGGGAATAAGTTATATTTTTCAAGATGACAGGTTAATTGACTGGTTAAGCGTTGAGGAAAATATAAAGCTTGTATGTAGAAAAAAATATAATAAAAAAGATATAGATAATATATGTGATAAATATCTTGATATGGTAGGGATAAAAGAATTTAAAAAATATTACCCACAAATGCTTAGTGGTGGTCTTAGACAACGAGTAAACATTGCTAGAGGTCTTATGTATACATCAAAAGTAATAATAATGGATGAGCCTTTTAAGTCTATTGATATAAAAAATAAAAATATGATTATGGAGAAAATAAAAGAAATTCAGGTCAAAGAAAATAGAACTATAATTTTTGTTACCCATGATATAGATGAAGCTTTATATTTATCAGATAAAATATTTGTTTTAGGTAATAGTCCAGTTGAAATTAAGTGCATACTTAGTAATGATGAATTTTTGAATAAAGATGATGTATCAAATTTAATATAACATTATATTAAATTAAATAGCCAATGAAAAAGGAGTAAGATTATGAGCAAAGTAAAAACTAATGCAATGAGAATATTAGATTCAAATAAGGTGAATTATAACACATGGTCTTATAGTGTAAAAAATGATCATGTTGATGGTGTGGAAGTGGCTAATGAAATAGGTCGTGATGTTAATGAGGTATATAAAACTTTGGTTGCTCAAGGAGCTAGTAAAGAATTATATGTTTTTGTTATTCCAGTTCATGAAAGTTTAGACTTAAAAAAAGGTGCAAAAGTAGCTAAAGAAAAAAATATAGAAATGATTGCTGTAAAAGATATCAATAAATATACTGGATATATTAGAGGTGGATGTTCTCCTATAGGTATGAAAAAGTTATATAAAACATTTGTAAATGAAAGTGCGAAAAGTTTAGAAACTATAATAGTTAGTGCTGGGAAAATAGGATATCAAATAGAATTATCACCTAGTGATTTAAAATCTATAATAAATTGTGAATTTGAAGATATAATAAAAAAATAGAGACTTTATTAAGTCTCTATTTTTCTATCCTTAAGTCCATCCAACTTGATATTTTAAGTAATATCTCATCTTTCATTATTTCATCTAAAAGCTTATGATAAAGTCCGTTTATTAACATAAACTCTTTATCATTAGAAGTAATATTATTAAAAAGATACTTGCTATCTTCAGGTGATACTATGCTATCTGAACTGCTATGTATTATAAGGCTAGGGTACTTAAAATCTGGAATTATGTTCTCTATAGTACTGCAGCTTTCATTTAATGCATTATACATGCCTAATGTGATATATTCTAATACTAAACCGTCGTTCTCGTAAGAATATATAGCTTCAAGATCATGAGTTAAATCATGAACATTACATTCTGGAATTAAAGTATATGGGTCTGGATTTTCCTCTTCCACATCTGTATATCCGAAGTTATCACAAATTAGAGAACTACAAAATATCATTCCGTTAACTTTATCTTTATATTTACAGCCAAAACCGGCTAAAATATGTCCACCTAAACTATGACCTAGCATAAATATAGGTTTACCTGGATTTTCTGACTTTATTAAATTAACAAATGTATTAGCATCTTCAAATAAGTCGTCTACTTTTTTTATAAATCCTCTGCGTCCGTCTGATAGCCCATGACCTCTAAGATCGTATCTATAAACACTATACCCAAAACTATTTAATTTTTTTGAAGTATAGTCGTATCTACCGCAATGTTCAGCAAGCCCATGAGAAATTAATATTATTGCTTTTGGATTATCGATAAGATCTTTTTTATAATGAAGATTGATATCATCAAAAGATTTTACTGTTAGATCTATACTTTCAAAATTCATTTATTTCACTCCCGATACGACTAAATTGTGTAAATTATACTACAGCAAGTAATATACTTATATATAATTAATTCTATAAAAAGATTTGATTACCTCCTTTTTATATTCTAAAAAAATTAAAAATAAAACAAAAAATGCACAATAGAGTAAATATAAAATTAAATTATAATATTTTAGAAAAATTTATTGGGTTATTTTTAATAATATACTTTCATATATTGTTAAACTATCTTAAAAATGATAAGGTTTATATGTATACGAATATTTAAAATTAAAAAAAAGGGGGATGTTCGAGTGAGGGTAGTGAAATCCATAGAAATAACAGATAAAGTTAAAAACATGTGTATTGATGCAAATATTAACTTAGGTAATGATGTTGTCGATGCTATAAATAAAAGTTTGGATAAAGAAGAAAGTCCACTAGGTAAAAATATATTAAACATATTATTGGAAAACACAAAAATTGCAAAGGAAAATAATATTCCGATATGCCAGGATACGGGAATGGCAGTATTCTTTGTTAAATTAGGTCAAAATGTGATAGTTGAAGGAGATACTATAGAAGAAGCTATTAATGAAGGCGTTAGAAAAGGCTATGAAGAGGGATATTTAAGAAAATCTGTTGTAGAGCCGATCAATAGAATTAATACAAAAGACAATACTCCTGCAATAATACATTATGAAATGACAAAAGGAGAAGAAATTTGTATTGAGTTTGCGCCAAAAGGATTTGGAAGTGAAAATATGAGTAAGTTAAAAATGCTTAAACCGTCAGATGGAGTGGAAGGTATTAAAAAGTTTATTATTGATACAGTTTCAGAGGCAGGACCAAATCCATGTCCACCTATAGTAGTAGGTGTAGGTATTGGAGGCACAGTTGATAAATGTGCTCAAATTGCAAAAAAAGCTCTTCTAAGAAATGTTGGAGAAAACCATGAAAATGAAGAAATATCTAAGTTAGAAAAAGAGCTAGTTACATCAATAAATAATTTAGGTATTGGTCCACAGGGACTAGGAGGAAATACAACTACACTTGCAGTAAATATTGAGACTTTTCCAACTCATATTGCAGGATTGCCAGTTGTAGTAAATATAAATTGTCATGCATCGAGACATAAAAAAGTAATAATATAGGGGGGAAGGCTATGATTAATTTAAATATGCCGTTAAAAGAAGAAGATATAAGAAAACTGACTTGCGGAGATGTTATAAGCTTAAGTGGTGCAATATATACAGCTCGAGACGCAGCGCATAAAAGGTTGATTGATAGTATAAATAAAGGCGAAAGCTTACCATTTGATTTAGATGGTCAAGGAATTTATTATGTAGGACCAACTCCAAGTAAACCAGGAGATGTTATTGGTTCAGCAGGACCAACTACAAGTTATAGAATGGATGACTTGACAGTTCCTCTTTTAGAAAGGGGACTTAGAGTTATGATTGGAAAAGGCAAGAGAGATAAGAAGGTCATTGATGCTATGGAAAATTATGGAGCAGTTTATTTAGCAGCTATTGGTGGAGCTGGTGCGTACATATCTAACTCTATAAAAGAATGTGAAATAATAGCATATGAAGAATTAGGTGCAGAAGCTGTAAGAAAAATAGTTGTAAAAGACTTGCAATTAATTGTGGCTATAGATAGTTATGGAAATAATATATATGAAACAGGAAGAATCCAATATGCAAAATAAAAATAGGTTGTCTCCTTTTAGAGACAACCTATTTTTATTTTGCATATTAACAAATCTACATATTTATAAATATGTAATAGTTAATTAACTTACTTGAAGATGTAAGGTTTTATTTTAAGTGAGTTCCGTTCTCATCTTGTATTATTATTCCTTTTTTCATTAACACTCCAAGAGCACGTTTGAAGTTTTTCTTACTAGAGTTAAATACTGTTGATATTTCTTCTGGAGTTGATTTGTCATTAAATCTCATATGACCATCAGCACCTTCAAGGTAACTTAAGATTTTTGTTTCAAGAGTATCTAATTCTTCTTTTCTAGCTTGTCTAGGCGTAAGACCTAGTTTGCCATCTTCGTATAATTTTATAACGTTTAAGTTTAGTTCATCACCTATATTAAGTTCAGTGAAGTATTCGTTATGAAGAATCACGCCAGCATACTTGTTATCTACACATATCATAGCTGAGTTATTTGTTTGGAAACCATATACTATACCGTTTACGTTGTCTCCTACATTATATTCATGGTCAGTAGATAAGTGTAAATCAATGTTAGTTGTTGCAGCTAATCTACCTGATTTATCTAAGTATATATAGAATAAGTATTTTTGACCAGGAATTAAGTCAAAAGTTTTTTCTTTAAAAGGAACTAATATATCCTTAGGAAGTCCCATATCTATAAATGTACCTATTTCCGTATTTTCAACAACTTTTAATAATGCAACATCTCCAACTTTAGCAAATGGTAAATCTAATGTTGCAGTAGGACGTCCTTCTGAATCCTTATATATGAATGCAGTAACTTCTTCTCCTACTTCTAATGACTTCTTACCAAGAAATCTATTGTGAAGTAGTATATCATCTTTAGAATTTTGAGTTAGTCCATCTAAGAAATAGCCAAATTCAGCTTTTCTTTTTACTTTTAATGTATTAAATTCGCCTATATTAATCAAATTAAATCATCTCCTTATAAATAATAATTTTATGTATAATTCACTATAATATCATACCTAACAAATATATTATAGACAAATATTTAGTAATAAATCTAAATATAAATCATAATGCTTAAATTTATACTAAAGTAATGTTATTGTAAGGGTAAGTATGAATTAAAATGAGGTAACATTGTTAGGACGAATGATTGTTATGTTATAATTGTTATGAGACTATATAATTTGGGGGATTTGAAATTGATTAAAAAGGTGTGTTTTAAGTTAATTAGGTTATTTGCAGGGTTTATAATTTGTGCATTTGGAATAGTATTGATGATAAATGCAAGTCTAGGTTTATCACCTTGGGATGTATTACATCAAGGCTTATCAAAAAATATCGGAATTACTATAGGTACAGCTTCTATAACTGTAGGTGCAATAGTAGTAATATTAGATGCTATATTAGGTGAGAATATAGGATGGGGAACAGTATTAAATATGACTTTCATAGGAATATTTATGGATTTGATAGCTTTTAGTAATATAATTCCTGTATCTAGTAGATTTTTATCTGGAGTTATAATGTTAATATCAGGTATGATATGCATGGCATTTGGTACAGTTTTATATATGGGATGTGGTTTAGGAAGCGGACCAAGAGATGGTCTTATGGTAGCTATACAAAAAAGAACTAATAAACCGGTTAAGTTAATAAGAGGTACGATTGAAATAGGAGCTTTAATAGTAGGTTATATTTTAGGAGGTAGCGTAGGAATCGGGACAGTAATAAGTGCTATAGGTTTAGGATATATTATTCATATTGTATTTAAGATATGTAAATTTGATAGTAGCAAAATAAAACATAGATTCATTGCAGATGATATAAGATGCATTAAAACATATATTGAAGATAAAAATAAAAGTTATATAGAAGAAGTACAAAATATTGAAAGTGTACAAGATAATAGCTAGCTAAAATAACACCTTAAATGGGTGTTATTTTTTTATTATTATGCTTTTTGTAATTAAATTATAAAAATTAGGGATACTAAACTTTATGAATATTTATATAAACAACTTTTGAACTATATTATTTGAAAGCGTGAGAAATGCTAGTTTTACTTAAATTAAAAAAAAATAAAAAATTAGTTACAAAGTATTGAATTATATCATAGAATTTTATATAATAAGCTTTGTTGTTTAGAAATTTTAAACTAGATGTTTAGTTATAATAACAAAAAACTAAGGAGGTGAGAATATGGATATAGGTGAAAAAATTAAGAGAATGAGAATAGAAAAACAGCTTACACAAGAAGAATTAGCTAATAGATGTGAGCTATCAAAAGGATTTATATCTCAATTAGAAAACAATTTAACATCACCATCCATTGCGACCCTTATAGATATACTAGAGATTTTAGGAACAAATTTAAGGGAATTTTTTAATGAAATAGATGATGAGAGAATTTCATTTACTAAAGATGATATGTTTGAGACTGAAGACGAGGACTTAAAGTATACATTAAAATGGTTAATTCCGAATTCTCAAAAAAACGAAATGGAGCCTATAATAATAACTTTATATCCAGGTGGGCAATATAAAGAAGAAAAGCCTCACGAAGGAGAAGAGTTTGGTTATGTACTTGCAGGATCTATATATGTACATATAGGCGATAAAAAAAGCAAAGTAAAAAAAGGAGAGAGTTTCTATTTTAGACCTAGAGCAAATCACTATATATCAAACTCAGGTAAAACAGATGCAAAAGTGATTTGGGTAACTACTCCGCCGTCATTCTAGAAAAGAGGTGTTAAATTTGGTAGAAAATATTATAAGATTACAAAACATTAGTAAAACATATGATGACCTAACGGTTTTAGATAATTTATCTTTAGATATAAAGAAAAATGAGTTTTTAACTTTATTAGGACCAAGTGGATGTGGTAAAACAACTACATTAAAAATAATTGCTGGATTTGAGTTTGCAGACGCAGGTAATGTATTATTCGAAGATAAAGAAATGAATGAAATACCTCCTTATGAAAGACCGGTAAATACAGTTTTCCAAAAATATGCTTTATTCCCACATATGAATATATATGAAAATATAGCATTTGGATTAAAAATAAAGAAAATGCCTAAGGCAGAAATAGATAAAAAAGTTAAAGAAATGTTAAAGCTTGTAGCTTTAGAAGGTTTTGAAAATAGAAGCATCGACTCACTAAGTGGTGGGCAACAGCAAAGAATAGCTATAGCTAGAGCGTTAGTAAATGAACCAAAGGTACTTTTACTAGATGAACCACTAGGAGCATTAGACTTAAAGCTTAGACAAGAAATGCAAACTGAGCTAAAAAAAATTCAACAAAAATTAGGGATTACATTTATATTTGTTACACATGATCAAGAGGAAGCTCTTACTATGTCTGATACAATAATAGTTATGAATAAAGGTAAAATCCAACAAATGGGAACACCCGAAGATATATATAATGAACCAGAAAATGCTTTTGTTGCAAGGTTTATAGGAGAGAGTAATATATTCGATGGTATTATGCATGATGATTATAAAGTAGAGTTCTGTGAACAAAACTTTGATTGTGTTGACAAAGGATTTGGAAAAAATGAAAATATAGATGTTGTAATAAGACCTGAAGATATTAAAATGACAAGTCCAAGTGAAGGAATGATAAAGGGAATCGTAACTGATGTTGTATTCAAAGGAGTTCACTATGAAATAGTAGTAGAAGAAAACTCAAGAAAATGGATATTACACAACACTAAAAATGCTAAGGTTGGAGAAGAACTTGGTATGGACATATATCCAGAAGATATACACATAATGAAAAAGGTAAGTGAAGCATAATGAAGAAAAAAAATAACTCATATTCATATTTAGCATCACCTTATGCTATATGGAGTGCAATATTTATAATAATTCCTTTACTTTTAATTGTATTCTTTGGTTTTACAACAGAACAAAATGGTCAATATGCGTTTTCTCTTGAAAACTTCAATAGATTAATGGATCCTATATATATTACGGTTTTTGGTAGATCATTATGGTTAGCTTTATTATCAACTATAATATGCTTATTTGTAGGTTATCCTGCAGCATATATAATATCAAAAGCTAAGGTAAGTAGAAGAGGAACTTTAATATTACTTTTCATATTACCAATGTGGATGAACTTTTTATTAAGAACATATGCATGGGCAGCAATACTAGGTAAAAATGGTATTATAAATACAATAATCACCGCAATAGGATTTAGCCCAATTAATATATTATATACAGATACAGCAGTATTACTAGGTATGGTATATAACTTCCTGCCATTTATGGTACTGCCAATATATACGGTCCTTTCAAAAATGGATCAAGATTTGATAAATGCAGCTGAGGATTTAGGAGCTAATAAATTCCATGTTTTCACAAAAGTAGTATTTCCATTAAGTATGCCTGGAGTTGCTTCAGGAATAACTATGGTGTTTATGCCGGCAGTTTCTACGTTTGTTATATCGAAGCTACTTGGTGGAGGACAGTACATGTTACTAGGTAACTTAATAGAGCAACAGTTTATGACAGTAGGAGACTGGCATTTTGGTTCGGCAGTATCAATATTTATGATGATAATGATTTTACTGTCTATGGCATTTATGAATAAGTTTGATAAGGATTCAGATAAAGAAGGCGGTGGATTATTATTTTAAAGAAAATAACATCTAATATATATTTAACGTTGGTGTTTATATTTTTATATGCACCAATTGCTGCACTAGCTGTATTTTCATTTAATGATTCAAAGTCTATGTCAAAGTGGGAAGGATTTACCTTTAAGTGGTATGGAGAATTATTTCAAAATGACAGAATAATGAGTGCGCTATATTACACAATAGTAATAGCGGTAATATCAGCAGCAATAGCTACAATAATAGGTACAATAACTGCAATAGGTATACATAAGATGAGAAGTGGTAATCGCAAAAAGTTACTTCTAAATGTAAACTATTTACCAATATTAAATCCAGATGTTGTTACAGGGGTATCATTAATGACACTTTTTGTATTTTTCAAAATGGACTTTGGCTTTACTACAATGTTATTATCTCATGTAGTATTCAATATACCTTATGTAATACTTTCTGTTTTACCTAAGTTAAAGCAACTTCCTACTAATATTGAAGATGCTGCTATGGATTTAGGTGCAACACCTATGTATGCTTTAAGAAAAGTAATATTACCTCAAATAAAACCAGGCATTATTTCGGGGATGCTTATAGCATTTACAATGTCTATAGATGACTTTGTAATAAGTTTCTTTACTGCAGGAAATGGAGTAAGTAACTTGTCTATAGAAATATATTCAATGACTAGAAGAGGAATAAGACCAGAAATAAATGCTTTATCAACAATAATGTTTGTTGTGGTTTTAATATTATTACTATTATCAAATAGAACATCAAAGAAACAAGCTGTGTTAAATAAAGAATAAAATAAAAATAATTAATATGCGAAAAAATATATAAGGAGGTTTAGATATGAAGTTTAAAAAATTAGTATCTTTAGGAACAGTATTTATGTTAGCATCTACATTACTAGTAGGATGTGGTGGCTCAAAAGCATCAAATGAAGTACTAAACGTATATAATGTAGGAGACTACATAGATGAAAGTCTTATAAAAGAATTTGAAAAAGAAACAGGTATAAAGGTAGTTTATGAAACTTATGATACAAACGAAGGTATGTATCAAAAAGTTAAAAGTGGAAGTTCTAAATATGATTTAGTATTCCCATCAGATTATATGGTAGAAAAAATGATAAGTGAAGATATGTTACAAGAAATAGATTATAATAACATACCTAATTATAAATATATAAGTGAGGATTTTAAAAAGCCATCATATGATCCAGAAGATAAGTACAGTGTTCCATATTTATGGGGAACTTTTGGAATATTATACAATAAAACTATGGTAAAAGATACTGTAGATAGTTGGGATATATTATGGGACTCTAAATATGAAGGTCAAATACAAATGTTAGATTCTGTTAGAGATAGCTTTGGTATAGCGTTAAAGAAACTAGGATATTCAATGAATACTACTAATCCAGATGAAATAAATGCTGCCAAAGAGGAGCTTGTGAAGCAAAAGCCATTAGTTCAAGCTTATGTTAATGACGAAGGTAAAGATAGATTATTATCTGAAGAAGCTGCAATGGGTATAGTATATTCAGGAGATGCTCTTACTTTAATGGAGAGTAATGAAAATCTTGAGTATGCAATACCAAAAGAAGGGACTAATAAGTGGATAGATGCAATGTGTATTCCAACAACAGCAGAAAATAAAAAAGAAGCAGAAATGTTTATAAACTTTATGCTAGATCCAGAAAATGCTAAGGTAAATGTAGATTATATTGGATACTCTACTCCAAATACAGGTGCTTTAGAATTATTAGATCCAAAAATGAAGGACAGTAAAATAGCATACCCTTCTTCAGAAATACTAGAAAAAAGTGAATCATTTGTAAACTTACCAGCAGACGTATTAAGATTATACGATGATGCATGGACAGAAATAAAATCTAAATAGATAATGTAAAGCCTTCTCTTGAGAATTTCAACAGAAGGCTTTTTTGTACTTAAAATGCAAAAGTAAAGAATATTAATTTTATGGTGAAATATATATTTATATATAGGATTTATTTTTGCTTAACTAGCATTTTAAAAACTATATTATAATAGATATATGAGTATGGCAGGGAGGTTGTTATGGGGAGAAAGAGGATAAAAAATCTCGGAAGAAGAAGGAGATTTAGGACTAGCAAAAGCAAAATAGATGTTTATTTGAAAAGAATATTAATAATAACTGGTTTGTTACTGTTTTTAATAGCTACATATTTTACAACGAAGCACATTGAAGAGTTGTATAAAAAGAAAAATATTGAAAACTCAAAAATAGAATATTATATGAATGTAGCAGACGAAGCCTCTGATTTAAAAACACAGGTAAATTGGAAAGAGATTATGGCTATCGAAATGGCTATATATAATGGAGATTTAACACAAATAAGGAAAAAAGACTCTTTGGATATAGGTAAGGAGTTTATATATAAAGAGAAAAATGAAGATGGTGAGTATATATATAAACTAAAAGACTTTAATAAGATTTTAGATAATCTTAAACTATCTGAAAAGGAAAAGAAAAAAGCAAATGATTATAAGAAAAATCTAGAAAATGTATACTTGATTGGTAAAGATTTAGCTAGTGATAGTAAGCAAGTTTTATTTATAGAAAAAATAAAAAAAATGGCAATTGATAATTATTATGACTATAAAATACTTCCTTCAATAACTATGGCGCAGTGTATATTAGAGTCAGGGTGGGGAGAGTCAGAGTTGAGCAAAAGCAGTAATAACTTATTTGGAATAAAGGCAGATAGTCGTTGGGATGGGAAAAGCATAGAGGTTTCTACTAGTGAAAATTATAATGATAAGATTGTTGCATCTTTTAGAGTTTATGACTCTGTTGATGGATCAATTAAGGATCACGGCAAATTTTTAACTGAGAATAAAAGATATAGCGATAATGGTTTATTTGAAGCAAAGCATTATACAAGTCAAGCTCAAGCTTTAGAAGACGCAGGGTATAGTACAAAGAAAGACGATAAAGGTCAACCTATATATGCAGAGATGCTAATTAACTTAATTAGAAATTACAACTTACAATTATTTGACTGGGAAGTACAGAAGTAAGAATAAAATTTTATATAAATATTGACTAATTTACAGAAAAATGTTAATATATAAAAAATAAAATTAAATATGAATTTAAATACTTTTATCAAGAGTGGTGGAGGGACTGGCCCTATGAAACCCAGCAACCAGTATATTATATATACATTGGTGCTAAATCCTGCAGTGTATGCTGAAAGATGAGTGTAAATGTTGCTTATAAAGCCTGAGTTTATGCTCAGGCTTATTTTAATATTATGGATATGTTAAAACATTCATTTATACATAGGTAGAGTATGAGCGGGAGAAGCAAAGTAAATTTTTCATATTAAGATTAAAGGAGAGGTGATAAAATGAGAAAAAAATTAGAAAAAGGTAATCCGTGGGCGTTATTACCAATAGGCGTATTTTTATTATTATTTATAGGAAGTGGAGTTATAACAGGAGATTTCTACAGTATGCCAGTTTTAGTAGCTTTTATTATATCTACGGCTGTAGCATTTTTATTTAATCCAAAGAAAAGCTTCAATAAAAAATTAGAAGTCTTTTGTGAAGGTGCGGGAAATTCTAATATTATATTAATGGTAATTATATTCTTATTAGCAGGAGCATTTGGAAGTGTTACAAAAACAATGGGTGGAGTTGACTCAGTTGTTAATTTAAGTTTATCAATTTTACCTGCTAACTTAGTAGTAGTTGGACTATTTGTGATAGGTTGTTTTATATCTGTATCTATGGGAACATCTATGGGAACTATAGCGGCAATAGCTCCTATTGGTCTAGGAATATCAGAAACTACAGGAATACCTGTAGCATTAGTTTTAGGCGCAATAGTTGGAGGAGCGATGTTTGGAGATAATCTATCTATGATATCTGATACAACTATAGCGGCAGTAAGAACACAAGGATGCGAATTAAAAGATAAGTTTAAGGTTAACTTTTTAATAGTGCTACCAGCAGCAATAATAACTATGATAATATTAGGAATAAGTACATCTGGATATGATGTAGTATTAAATGAAGCATACAATTATGAATTAATAAAAATATTACCTTACATAGGTGTATTAATTGGTGCATTAGTAGGAGTTAATGTATTTGCTTTATTGGGTGGAGGTGTAATATTTGCATCAATAGTAGGTATATTTACAAACTCATTTGATATTTTAGGTGCATTAACTGCAGTTGCTGATGGTATGGCTGGAATGCAAGAGTTGGCAATGATAAGCTTAGTTATAGGTGGAATGGTTGAGCTTATAAAGTATAATGGTGGAATAGATTTTTTACTACACTTCATAACTAGTAGGATTAAAAGTAAGAAAGGTGCTGAGTTTGGAATAGCTGCATTAGTTAGTCTTGTAGATATGTGTACAGCTAATAATACTATTGCAATAGTAATGGCAGGACCTTTAGCTAAGGATATTGCTGATGAATATGAAATAGATCCAAGAAGAACAGCTAGTTTGCTTGATATATTCTCTGCATGTTGGCAGGGGATACTTCCTTATGGAGCACAATTGTTAACTGCAGCAGGTTTGGCTTCTATATCTCCTGTTGAGGTAATTAAATATTTACATTATCCGTTATTAATGGCTATATGTGGTATACTTGCAATAGTGTTTGGGGTTCCTAAGTTAAGTATAAATAAGACAAAAGAAATTAAAAAAGCTGCTTAATAAATAAAATTAATTATAAAAAGACCTAGAAATAGGGCTTTTTATAATTTAACACATATAATTGTAAAAAAATATATAAAAAAAATGTTGACTTATTTTTTTTATGGTGATAATATTAATAATGTGCTCAAGAGGAGCATAAAAGAACTTTGAAAATTAAACAGTAGGTTAATTTATAGAATTTGAAACAACCAAACAAAGCCAGATATATAACAGTATCTGAGCCCGTTAAACTTTTATTTCAGCAACGGGACGTGAGCG
>NZ_JBKFGI010000019.1:0-76677 GCF_056171995.1 Romboutsia sp. LXY-2
GCAAAGAGGATACACCTGTTCCCATTCCGAACACAGAAGTTAAGCTCTTTAGCGCCGATGGTACTTGGGGGGCAACCTCCTGGGAGAGTAGGACGTAGCCACGTAATCTTTTTTTATTTACATAAAAGCAAACAAAACTTCCATAAATTAAAATTTAATCGCAAAGCTTATTTAATTAGTAGTTAATATACTAAGTTGATTGGGCAAAGCGAATTTTTTATAGATAATAAGTGAATACTATAGAGAAGAGATATATTCTAAGGAGTGGTATTCATGAAAAAAATCGCACTAATTCTTGTTATAATAGGAGCTTTGAATTGGGGTGGAATAGGGGCTTTTGGAACAGATCTTTTAGGCAATGTATTTGGTGGAACATACGAAGTTGTAAGCAGGATGATATACTTTGTAGTAGGTTTGTCCGGAATATACTTAATACCAATGATAGTGTCTGAGTATAAAAAATGATTTTATGATTATTAAGATTAAAGCCGTTGATAGTATATTCAACGGCTTTTATTTAGTTTTCATATATAAGGAGATAAGAATGGATAAATTATTAATAGATGAGTTGAAAGAAATAGTTGAAAGAAAGTTAATATCGTTTCATATGCCAGGTCATAAGTTAGGTAAAATATATGATAAATTAGGATATAAGAATATACTTGAGAGTTTATACAAAATGGATACTACAGAGATTCCAGGTACAGATAATTTACACTCCCCAGAAGGAGCAATAAAATTATCTCAGGAAAGAACTGCAAGAGTATTTAAAAGTGAAAATACATATTACTTAGTAAATGGAAGCACTTGTGGTATAGAAGCGGCTATAATGTCTACATGTAATCCAAAGGATAAAATAATAGTAAATAGAGATTGTCACCAATCAGTTATAAATGGATGCATATTAGGGGATGTAAATCCAGAATATATATATCCTCAAATAAATAGGTCTAATAATCTTTTAGAGGGTATAAAGATAGAAGACGCAATAGCGGTTATAGATAATAATTTAGATGCTAAGGCTGTTTTACTTACATATCCTACATATCATGGTATGACTTATGACTTAGAAAAAATATGTAAGCATGCGCACGACAATAACATTATTGTAATTGTTGATGAAGCACATGGAGCGCACTTAGGATTAAGTGATGAACTACCAAAGTCTGCTTTAGAGCAAGGAGCAGATATAGTTATACAAAGTACTCATAAAACTTTACCTGCATTTACACAATCATCAATGATACATACACAAGGAAATAGGGTAGATAATAATAGACTGGCAAATATGTTAAGGATGACAGAATCATCTAGTCCATCATATATATTACTATCATCTTTAGAATTAGCTACAAATGTATATGAAAAACATGGGCAAAAACTAATGAAAGAACTTTTAGTAAAAATAGAAAATCTAAAAGATAAATTTGCAAACAATAAAAATATAGATATATGTGAAACACATGATAAAACAAAAATATTTATATCATGTAAAAATATTGGCTTAACAGGATATGAATTATCAGGTATTTTGAGAGAAAAATATAATATTCAAGTAGAATTAAGTAATTATTATGGTGTACTATTAATATGTACAATAGGAAATGACGAAGATGATTTTGCATGTTTAGAAGGTGCGCTAAGTGATATTTTAAAAAATGATAGTATAAATTTATATATAGAAAATATTGAATATCCTCAAGAAATACCGATAAAAGCAATAAGTCCAAGAGAAGCATTTTATAAAGAGAAGAAAAGTGTTAAAATATATGAAAGTATAGGAAAAATATGTGGAGAATATGTTATTCCTTATCCACCAGGTATAAGCTTATTGTCACCTGGAGAAATAATTACAAAAGAAATAATAGATTATATAATTCTATGCAATGAAAAAGGTATGGATGTAAATGGAATAAAAGACTCAAATTTAGAGTTTATGCAAATAATAGACTAATTAGTACTTCACGGAGGATATAAAAATGAAAGGTAAGTTAATAATTATAGAGAGTGGCTCTGATGCAAGTGGTAAAGCAACTCAAACTAGAAAATTATATGAAAGGCTATTATCAGAAGGATATAATATAAGAAAAGTTGAATATCCAAATTATGATTCAGAATCATCAGCTTTAGTTAAGATGTATCTAAGAGGAGATTTTGGAAAAAATGCATCTGATGTAGATCCGTACGTATCATCAACTTTCTTTGCTGCAGATAGATACGCTTCATATAAGACAGAATGGGAAGAATTTTATAACCAAGGTGGAATAGTTATCGCCGATAGATACACAACGTCTAATATGGTGCACCAAGCGTCTAAAATGGATATTGAAGATAGAGACAAGTACTTAGATTGGTTAGTAGATTATGAGTTTAATATGTATAAGATACCTAAGCCAGATTGTGTTGTATTTTTAGATGTGCCAATAGACTTCAGTAAAAAGCTTATGGAAAATAGAAGAAACAAATTTACAGGTGAAGCGAAGAAAGATATACATGAAAGTGATATCGACTATCTAACAAAATCATACAATAATTCACTATATATAGCTGAAAAGTTTAAATGGGACAAGATAGACTGTGTAGAAGATGATACATTAAGAAGTATAGATGACATACATGAAGAAATTTATAGATTGGTTAAAGATAAGCTAGAATCTATGGAGAGGTAAATATGTATTTTGAAAATATTATAGGACAGGAATTTGCTAAGAAATATATAAGCAATTCTATAAAGAATGATAAAATTAATCATGCATATATGTTTGAAGGTATTGATGGAATAGGTAAAAAGAAGTTTGCAGAGGAGCTATCAAAAATATTACTTGATAGCTCAAATGTAAACAATAGTCCAGATTACATAAACATATATCCTGATGGAAGTAGTATAAAAATAGCACAAATCAGAAAGTTACAATCAGACATAGTTATAAAACCTCACAAAGAATATAAAATATACATAATAAATCAGGCAGAAAAAATGACTGTAGAAGCTCAAAATGCCCTTTTAAAGACATTAGAAGAGCCTCCACATTATGCAATAATGATTTTAGTAACAAGTAACAAAGAAGCCCTATTAGATACAATAAAATCAAGATGTGAATTAATTAAGTTTTTACCTATTTCACAAATAGATTTAAAAAAGTATCTTATGGATACTGGAATAGATGAACAAAGAGCTATAGTTTTAGCTACATTTTCAAGAGGAAGCATAGAAAAAGCATTAGAATTATCACAATCGGCAGATTTTGCAATAATGAGAGAAGATATCCAAAAGTATATTCAAACCATGTTAGATAAGAATATAATAGAAATACTAGATATACCAGCAGATATTGATAAATATAGAGGGGACATAGTTAATTTATTAGATATGATGATTAATTATTTTAGAGATATTATGATGTCTAAGGAAAATGTTGATAAGAGTTTAATAATAAATGCGGATAAGATTATATTCTTACAAAATATGAGTAGAAAAATTAGCTATTCTCAAGTGTCTAAGATTATTGATATAATAGAAGAGACTAAGAAAAAGATTAGAAGCAATTGTAACTTTAATATGAGTATACAAGTTATGGCTTTAAATATATATGAGGTGATCAAATGATAAAGATAGTGGGTGTAAGATTTAAAAGTGCAGGTAAAATATATTACTTCGATCCAGTAGAATTTGAAGTAGAGAAAAATATGGATGTAGTAGTTGAAACTGCAAGGGGATTAGAGTATGGAACAATAGTAGTTGGACCAAAAGAAATAGAAGAATCAGAGTTAGTTTCACCATTAAAACCAATCATAAGAATAGCGACAGAAGAAGATACTAAGATATATGCAGAAAATAAAGTAAAAGCAAAAGAAACTTTTGAATTATGCCAGCAAAAAATTAAAGAACATGACCTTACTATGTTTTTAATAGATTGCGAATACACATTTGACAGAAATAAATTAATATTCTATTTTACAGCAGAAGGAAGAATAGACTTTAGAGAATTAGTAAAAGACTTAGCGGGGATGTTCAAAACAAGAATAGAGTTAAGACAAATAGGTGTTAGAGATGAAGCTAAGTCTATTGGTGGATTAGGACCATGTGGAAGAAGACTGTGTTGTTCATCATGGCTTGGAGATTTCCAACCAGTATCTATAAAAATGGCTAAGGATCAAAGTTTATCACTTAATCCTACTAAGATATCAGGAATATGCGGAAGATTATTCTGTTGCTTAAAATATGAGCACGACGTATATGCTGAAGCGATAGATAAAATGCCTGTTGTAGGAGCTTTAGTTAAGACAGAAGATGGAAAAGGAAAAGTAATAGAAATAAATCCATTATTAGAACAAATAAAAGTAGAATATAATGATAAAACTATAAAAATATATGTTAGAGAAGAAGTAAAAGTATTACAAGAGCCTAAAAAATGTGGCGGAGGATGTTGTGGAATCAGTAAAGATGATGGTATAGATGCAGCAACATTAAGAGAGTTAAAGAAATTAGAAGACTAAAACGGGGGTAGGATTTTTGTCCTACCTTTTTTGAGCAACGGGACGTGAGCTTGCCGAGCGGACGTTGGCGACATGTAATTTTGAGCAATGGGACGTGAGCTTGCCGAGCGGACGTTGGCGCTATGCAATTTTGAGCAACGGGATACGAGAGGAGACAATTATGGACGTGCAATTAAAAGAAACGGAAAGAATTGACGATTTACAAATGAAAGGCTTAAAACTAATTCAGGATACTACTGGATTTTGTTTTGGAATAGATGCTGTATTATTAGCAAACTTTGCAAAGGTTAAAAAAGGAGCGAATGTTTGTGACTTAGGAACAGGTACAGGTATAATACCTATACTTATAGCTGGAAAAAGTGAAGCTAAAAATATAGTAGGAGTAGAGATACAAGAAGAAGTACATGAGATGGCTACTCGTTCTGTGAAGCTAAACAACTTAGAAGATAGAGTAAGAATAGTAAATGCAGATATAAAAACAATAGATAAAGAGTTAGAAGTACATGGATATCATGTTGTAACATCTAATCCTCCATATATGCATGAAGGAGGAATAAAAAATCCTAACGACAAAAAAATGATATCAAGACATGAGGTTAAATGTACATTAGAAGATGTTATAAGAGCAGCATCAAGATTAACTATGCCTAAAGGTAAGTTCTTCATGATACATAGACCTATTAGGCTTGTAGATATATCTACATTAGGAAGAAAATATAACTTAGAACCTAAACAAATACAATTTATACATCCAAGAGCAGGAAAAGCACCTAACTTAGTATTAGTTGAATTTGTTAAAGATGGAAGACCAGAACTTAAGATATTAGACCCATTATATGTTTATGGAGAAGATGGAAACTACACACAAGAAATAAGAGATATATATGCAAATGAAGATATAGGAGAGATGTAAATGAGCGGAAAATTATATATTTGTCCAACTCCAATAGGAAACTTGGAAGATATAACATATAGGACCCTTAGAGTACTAAATGAAGTCGATTTAATTGCAGCTGAAGATACTAGACATAGTATAAGATTATTAAATCACTTTGAAATATCAAAACCTCTAACTAGTTATCATGACCACAACAAAGATACTAAGGGAGATTATTTAATAAATAAATTACTAGAAGGTGAAAATATAGCTGTAATAAGTGATGCTGGTATGCCAGGAATATCTGACCCAGGTGAGCTTATAGTAAGACAAGCTATAGAAAATAATATAGAAGTAGAAGTATTACCAGGTGCAACTGCATTTGTAACAGCATTAGTTGGCTCTGGACTTAACACTTATAAATTTGCCTTTGAAGGTTTTTTAGATAGAGATAAAAAAGTAAGAAGACAGCAATTAGAAGAAGTTAAGGAAGAAAGAAGAACTATAATCTTCTATGAATCACCACATAGACTAAAAGAAACTCTAAAGGATATGCTAAAAATACTAGGAAATAGAAAAATATCTGTAAATAGAGAGCTTACAAAAAAGTATCAAGAAATAATAAGAGAAGATTTAGAAACAGTAATAAATATCTTCAATGAAAGAGAAATTAAAGGTGAATTTGTTTTAATAGTAGATGGATTTAAAGGCGAAAAAACTGTTCAAAATAGCTACGATGATCTTAGTGAAAGAGAATACGTAGAAGCTTTACTTGAAGAAGGTATGGACAAAAAAGACGCTATTAAAATAGTATGTAAAGAAAGAAAGTTAAAGAAAGATGTAGTTTATAAGCAAGTATTAGATTTATAGAAGTTAAATTTTGGAGTGATGTCAATGGAGCTACAAAAAAAGTTACTAAATGGCTTAAATTGCGATGAATCTTATAAGATAATAAACCAACTGGATGAAGAGAATTTATTAGATAAAATTATTCCTCAAGTAAAAGATATGAAAGATGTTGGAGAATGTAAATATCATATAGTTAATTGTTTTCAACATTCAGTATACGCTTTAGAAGAATTTGAAAACCTAATAAGAGATGAAAATTTCTTTTCTAGCCATCTAGAAGGAATGATTGATGATTATCTTAGTATAAGACTAGAAGAAAATATTACTAAGAAATCTATACTAAAGCTGGGAATATTTTTACACGATATGGGAAAACCAGCATGTAAAACAATTGATGACAATGGAAGAGTTCATTTTAAAGGTCATGAATTAGTAGGATCAGCCCAAGCTAAAAAACTAGGTCAAGAACTAGGGTTAAGCTTAGATGCTATAGATATACTATATAAATATGTAAAATATCATATGACATTGTTAGGATTATATAAAACTAATAATATGATAAAAAAGGATTTATATAACTTATTTGATGAACTAGGTGATGAAATAATAGGAGTAGTTATATTAGGGTATGTTGATATAGTTGCTACTAGAAAGCTTCTAAATCCAAATGAAGATGAAGGTATAATCAAAACTTATATGGAATATGTTTTGACAAATTATATCTATAGATACAAAAGACGATAGCGAGGATAATCCTTCTATCGTCTTTTCTTTTAATATATAGCCTATTAATTTACAATATAGACTTAGCATGTATAGGTGTTGATAGAATAACTGAAGTTTTAGTTGATCCTATTCTCTTTATAGAATCTATAACTGCCTCTAGTTCGTACATATCCTTAACCATAACCTTTAATAGAGAGCAGTCATCACCTGTTACATGGTGACACTCAACTATTCTTGGATCTTTCTTAGCAGTTTCTAAAAACTCTGTATACTTGTTATTAGCTAAAGATATGTGTATGAAAGCTTTTATAACCCTACCTAAAGCATCAGGGTTTACTATAGCTTTGTATCCTTCTATAACTCCTGCTTCTTCTAATCTCTTAACCCTTTCAGAAACGGCAGGAGAAGTTAAACCTACTATTTTTCCTAAATCCTTCATAGAAACTCTACCATCTTCTTGTAGTATTTCTATTATTCTGTAATCTGTAATATCCATTTGTTAGTCCCCCTTAGAGATAATTTGATTAATCAAATTTCTTAGAATCTAATAAATTTGATTTTAAAGTCCATAATTCTTTAGATAAATCAACTTTATAAACTTTTGGCTTAGAAAGTCTTCTATATGCATCCCATAAAGTACTTAATTCTGATTGAGCATAATCCCTTATTTCCATAACAGGTTTCTTTACATGTTTGCACTCTCCATTTAAGAATAGAGGTTGATGAAGCTCTCTAACTGTATAGTTTTCAAACTTAATTTTCTTCCACATATAAGTTGGATGGAATATTTCTAGAGGCTTAGAAGTATCTATAGTCTCATTATTAAGCATTATTAAATCTGCTTCTGCTTTGTTTTCTTCATTATATATTCTTACCACTTTTTTATATCCTGGGTTATTTATTTTTTCTGGATCTTCAGAAATTTTTATTTTAGGTATTAAAGTATCTCCATCATATGAAGCAGCTAATTTATAAACACCACCAAGAGATGGTGACTCAGCTGAAGTTATTAATTTAGTACCAACACCCCAAGAGTTTACAGCAGAACCTTCTGTTTTTAAAGCGGTAATAGTATACTCATCTAAGTCATTTGAAGCTGTAATAGATAAATCAGTTAATCCAGCTTCATCTAACATTTTCTTAGCTTGAACAGATAAATATTTTAAATCACCAGAGTCTAAACGTATTCCTAAAGGTTTGTGACCTTTTGAAACTAAATCTTTAAACACTGTAATAGCATTAGGAACACCACTTTGTAAAACATTATAAGTGTCCACTAGTAATAAGCATTTATCTGGATATACATCTGCATAAGCTTGAAAAGCTTCTAGTTCAGTATCAAATTTTTGAACCCAACTGTGAGCCTGAGTACCAACTACAGGAATATCAAACATTTTTCCAGCCAATACATTTGCAGTAGCCTTACAACCACCTATCATAGCAGCTCTAGCACCATAAGTACCAGCATCAGGACCTTGAGCACGACGAAGTCCAAATTCAAATACAGGATCTCCTTGTGCAGCAAAACATACTCTTGAAGCTTTTGTTGCTATTAATGATTGGAAGTTTACTATAGTAAGTAAAGCTGTTTCTATTAGCTGTGCTTGATATAAAGGAGCTTTAACAGTTATTATTGGCTCATTTGGGAACATTACTGTTCCTTCAGCAACAGAATATATATCGCCAGTAAACTTAAAATCTTTTAAAAATTCCAAGAATTTTTCAGAAAATAAGTCTAAACTTCTTAAATAATTTAGATCTTCATCACTAAAATGAAGGTTATTTATATAATCAACAAACTGATCTATACCTGAAACTATAGTATATCCGCCGTTACAAGCGTTTTTCCTGAAAAACATATCAAATACTACAATATCTTCATGAACATTTTTTTCAAAATATCCATTTAACATAGTAAGCTGATATAAATCAGTAAGAAGTGTTAAATTTTTCATTTTGTTTCTCCTTAATTTAAAAAATTGTAAAAAACCCCACACATATAATAAAACACAATATTGTACAACTTTCAAGTATAAAGTATAGGTATTGCATCATAAAATTATTTATGAGGGGGGAGATTAGTATGGGTAAAATATGGTTTTATATGATATCCCTAGGTATAATAGGAAGTATTTTTTCCAATAACTTAGGGGAATTAAATAAAGTAATTTTAAATGAGGCATCAAGAGGTATTGAATTTGCAATAAGTATAGCTGGGGTTATGGCACTTTGGATGGGTATAATGAATATTGCAAAAGACTCTGGATTGATAGAAAAAATAGGACAAAAGCTAAGTCCAATAATGAAAAAATTATTTCCATCAGTACCAACAGGTCACAAGGCAATGTCTTATATGGTAATGAATATAGCTTTAAATATGTTAGGAGCAGGTAATGGAGCAACCGCTTTTGGATTAAAGGCCATGACTGAGCTTCAAACTTTAAACCCTAAAAAAGATACTGCAAGTAATGATATGATAATGTTCTTAGTAATAAATATATCTTCAGTACAAATAATTCCCTTTACAATGTTAAAAATTAGGATGGATATGGGTTCGCAAAATCCTAGTGAAATTATACTCACAACCTTGTTTGCTACTTTAGTATCTACTTTAGTGGCTATAACAAGCTGTAGGTTGTTAAGAGGGAGGTCTAAATAATTATGGAACTATTTTCAAATTTACTTGTGCCATTAATTATTCTTTACATAGTCGTTTATGGAAAATATAAAAAAGTAGACATATATGACAGCTTTGTAAAAGGTGCAGTAGACGGACTAAAGACAGCGTGGTCTATAGCACCAGCTATAATAGGAATATTTTTAGCCATAGGAATATTTAAAACAGGAAAAGGAATAGAAGTTTTAGAGTACATATTTACACCAATAGCAAATCTTATGAGTATACCTAAAGAGTTAATAGGACTAATAGTAATAAAGCCGTTATCAGGAAGTGGAGCTTTAGGAATGTATACTGAGCTTGTAGGAAGAGTAGGAATAGGGTCTATAGTTGAGCAAATGGGAGCAACAATCGTTGGAGCATCGGAGACCATTTTTTATACTATGGCTATATACTACGGAAGTTTAAAAATTAAAAACACAAGACATACATTATCCTCTGCTATGTTAAGTCATGTAGCAGGTGTACTTGCTTCCGTTTTTATTTGTTACATAATATTTACTTAGATTAGCCATTGACAATTATCAGAAAAATGTATAGAATTATCATTAAAAAATAGTAAACAATTTACAAAACTAGTGTATAATAGATACTATATAAGTTAAGAATATTTATAGAAGCAGTGAAGAGAAGAGTAAATAAAGATTTTTCCTACAGAGAGCTAGGTAAGGTGAAAGCTAGCGTTAAAAGATTTATTGAAGATGGCCTCTGAGCTTTTTATCCGAACGACGATTTGTCCTTAAGGTAAGACGATTAGACCCGTTATAGTCTACTAAGATGTCTATATTATTATAGATAAATTAGGGTGGTACCGCGTATATAATCTCGCCCCTATGTAATTCATAGGAGGCGAGTTTTTTTATATTTTAAGTTATAATATAAATCGCTTTAAATTTGAGCAACGGGATGCGAGCTTGCCGAGCTGACGTTGGCGACATGAAGTGGTTCGCAGACGTAGTCGCTCAAGCGAAGCGAATTTTGAGGAGGTAATAACATGACAAAGCCAAGCTTTTATGTAACAACACCTATATACTACCCAAGTGGTAACTTACACATAGGTCACACTTATACAACTGTTGCTGCAGATGCAATCGCAAGATTTAAGCGTTTCTGTGGATATGACGTAAAGTTCTTAACAGGAACGGATGAGCACGGAGAAAAAATACAAAAAACTGCTAAAGCTCAAGGGAAAACAGAAATAGAGTACCTTGATGGAATGATAGCTGGAATAAAGGATTTATGGAACACTATGGATATATCTTATGATGATTTCATAAGAACTACAGAAGATAGACATAAAGAAGTTATCCAAAAGATATTCACAAAGTTATATGAGCAAGGAGATATATACAAAGGGGCTTACGAAGGTAAGTACTGTACTCCATGTGAAAGTTTCTGGACTGAATCTCAATTATTAGAAGGAAACAAGTGTCCTGACTGTGGAAGAGAAACTTATGATGCTAAAGAAGAAGCTTACTTCTTCAAATTATCTAAGTACGAAGATAGATTAAAAGAATTATTCCAAAACCCAGATTTCTGCTACCCAGCAGCTAGAAAAAATGAAATGGTTGCAAACTTCTTAGACAAAGGATTAGAAGATTTATGTGTAACTAGAACTACTTTCGACTGGGGTATAAAAGTACCATTTGATGAAAAACACGTAATCTACGTTTGGGTAGATGCTTTATGTAACTATATAACTGCATTAGGATACATGAGCGAAAATGATGCAGATTTTAAGAAATTCTGGCCAGCAAATGTTCAAATAGTAGGTAAAGAAATAGTAAGATTCCATACTATAATATGGCCTGCATTATTAATGGCATTAGATTTACCAGTACCTAACCAAGTATACGGACATGGATGGATATTATTTGCTAATGACAAGATGAGTAAGTCAAAAGGAAATATAGTATATCCAGAACCAATGATCGAAAGATACGGAATAGATGCTCTTAAGTATTTCTTATTAAGAGAATTTGCATTTGGTCAAGATGGAAGTTACACTCATAGAAACTTCATAACAAGAACAAACTCTGACCTTGCAAATGACTTAGGAAACTTAGTAAGTAGAACAGTAGCAATGGTTGAAAAATATAACGGTGGAATAATACCAATGGCAAAAGCTCAAACTAACTTTGATGAAGAGTTAAAGGCTCAAGCTAAATTATCTGTGGAAAACTTCGAAAAAGAAATGGATAAGATGCAATTCCACGAAGCATTAGAAAATGCTTGGAAGTTAATAAGAAGAACTAATAAGTATATAGATGAAACTATGCCATGGGCTTTAGCTAAAGATGAAGCTAAAAAAGATGAATTAGACACAGTTTTATATAACTTATGTGAATCTATAAGAATAGTTGCAACATTAATAAACCCAATAATGAACGCAACAGCAAATAAAATATATGACCAAATAGGAATACAAGGTCAAGAAGCTTTAACTAACTGGGAAAGCACAAAGACATTTGGTCTTATAGGAGAAAACACTAAAGTATTCAAGGGAGAAGCATTATTCCCAAGATTAGACATCGAGAAGGAGGTAGCAGCATTGGAAGAATTATTCTCAGGAAAAACAGAAGCACAAGAAGAGGTTAAAGAAGAAACTTTAACTCACAAGGAATTTATAGGTATAGAAGAATTAGATAAAGTTGAATTAAGAGTAGGTAAGATATTAAGCTGTGAAAAGCATCCAAAGGCTGATAGATTATTAGTATCTCAAGTTGAAGTTGGACCAGAAACAAGACAAATAGTATCTGGAATAGCTAAATGGTACAAGCCAGAAGAAATGGTAGGAAAAGAAGTTATAGTAGTATGTAACTTAAAGCCTGTTAAGTTAAGAGGAGTAGAATCTCAAGGTATGATCTTAGCTGCAGGAGATGACGGAGATGATTTAATAGTTCCAGTTGCAACTGGTGCTAAATCAGGAAGCGAAGTTAGATAAGGAGACAAAACTATGTTATTTGACTCACATGCACATCTAAATGATGAGAAATTTGATGAAGATAGAGACGAATTAATACAGTCTTTAAAAGAAAAGCATGTAGAACTAGTAGTAAATCCAGGTGCAGATATAGAAAGTTCTATAAGTAGTATAGAACTTTCTAAAAAATATGATTTCATATATGCTGCAGTTGGAGTACATCCTCATGATGTAGGAGAACTAGATGATACTGCTATAGATACTCTTAGAAAGCTAGCTACAGAAAATGAAAAAGTAGTAGCCATAGGAGAAATAGGATTAGATTATTATTATGATACTTATCCTAGAGAAATCCAAAGAGAGTGGTTTAAAAAACAAATAGAATTAGCTAATGAGCTAAAGCTTCCTATAATAATTCATGATAGAGATGCACACGGTGATACTTTTGAGATAATCAAAAACACTAAAAGTCCTGAAATAGGATGTGTTCTTCATTGCTATAGTGGGAATGTTGAATTAGCTAAAGAATATGTAAAGATGGGATGTTATATATCTATACCAGGAACAGTTACTTTTAAAAATAATAAAAAAACTGTTGAGGTAGTTAGAGAAATTCCATTAGAATATCTAATGATAGAAACAGACTCGCCATACATGGCTCCTACGCCACATAGAGGTAAGAGAAATGATCCTTCATTAGTTGCATTTGTGGCTGATAAAATTGCCCAGGAAAAGGGAATATCATATGAAAAAGTATGTGAAGCTACTAAAGAAAATGCAAAAAGATTCTTTAATATAAAATAATCATAAGACTTTAATAATAAAAGAGAAGTGGCACTATGTTAAATGCATAGCATCACTTCTTTTTTTATATTTATTATCAGCATACTAAGAATTGTTAGATTAATAAACTAAAAATAATATTATAGGAATATTTCAAAACTGTAAGCTAAGTGAAATGTAAATCAATATTAGATTTTTATGTATTAGTATAGAATAAGAGTATAAATAACAAGACAAAACAACTAGAAAAGTTTATAAAATATATATTTAATACATGAAAGGAATTATAAAAATGAAAAAAATAATAACAAGTTCGATGATGGTAGTAAGTGTTACATTAAAGGTTATATTTGGAGTAGAAAGCTTATAAAATGATATTTAAAATATAAATTTAACGAAAATAAATAGGTTGATATAAAATACAATAAACCCTATAAATGGTTGATTAATAACCTTATAATCAACCATTTATAGGGTTTATTGCTTATTAGGATGCATATACGACAATAATAAACACCAATTTACATAAATTTCAAGTTAACTAAATAAATGCTATAAAACAATTAATTTCAACATTTGTATGGTAAACTTAAAATACAAATAAACGAAAAAAAGAGAAAATGATTTCATTGTTATAAAATTGGCATACTAATTGCTTTATATTTTAAGTATAAAAAATAGTAAGGAGATTTAATAATGATTTATAACTTTGACACAATAGTAGATCGTACAAATAATAACTCGGCTAAGTATGATGAAGCAGCAAAAAAATTTGGAAGAGAAGATATAATCCCTCTTTGGATAGCAGATATGGATATAAAAACTGCCAGGCCAATAATAGATGCAATGATAGACAAAGCAAACCAAGGAGTTTTTGGTTATGTATCAAGACCAGATAGATACTTTGAGTTAGTACAAGAATGGCAAAAGAAAAGAAATAACTGGGATGTAGATGCAAGCTACATGTCTCATGCAACAGGGGTTATGCCTTTTATGTGCCAATACATGAGATCATTCTTAAATGAGGGGGAAAAGGTTATTGTTCAACCTCCTGTATACTCAGAATTCTTCACAGCAGTAGAAGATTGGGGAGGAGAGTTAGTATATAATCCTCTTAAATTAGTAGATGGAGATTACAAAATAGACTTTGAAGATTTAGAAGCGAAGGCTAAAGATGGAGCTAAATACTTAATACTATGTAACCCTCATAATCCAGTAGGTAGAATATGGACAAAGGAAGAGTTAACAAAAGTAGGACAAATATGTTTAGAAAATGATGTAATGGTAATATCTGATGAAATACATTCAGATTTAATACTTTGGGATAATAAGCATATACCAATGGCTTCAATATCTGAAGAGTTTGCAAAGAACACAATAACTTGTATATCTTGTACAAAGACATTCAACTTAGCTGGATTACAGGTATCAACAGTTGTATTCCCGAGCATAGAGTTAAAAGAAAAATATGAAGATATAATAGGAAGATTAGATTCTAAGAGAAATAATGCATTCAGTTTAGTATCTAATATGGCAGCTCTTGAGCATGGAGAAGAGTGGCTAGAACAATTATTAACATACTTAGAAGGAAATATAGAATATATTATAAACTTCTGTAAAGAACATATTCCTCAAGTAAAGCCAAACAGACCTGATTGTACATACTTAATGTGGTTAGACTGTAAGGATTTAGGATTAGAGGGAGATGCATTAGTAGACTTCTTTATAAAAGAAGCAGGACTTGGATTAAATGATGGAAGAAGCTTTGGACAAGGTGGAGAAGGACATATGAGACTTAACGTAGCTTGTTCAAGACTATTATTAGAGAAAGCTATGAACCAGTTAAAAGAAGCAGTTTCTAAATTATAAGAAATAAAAATCTACAATATTGGGGTTATAAAATGAAAGATAAGATAATATCACTATCAGGAAAGTATTATGAAAGAGTAAGAGATATTAGACATTTAATTCATATGTATCCTGAAGAAGGATTTAAAGAATTTAAAACATCAGAACTTATTATTAATGAACTTGAAAAGCTTGGTATAGAAGTACAATCAAAGGTAGCTAAGACGGGTGTTGTTGGATTAATAAGAGGAAAAGAAGAAGGCAAAACGGTTTTATTAAGAGCAGATATGGATGCCTTAAAAGTAGAAGAAAAAGCTGATGTAGAATATAAATCTAAAATACCTGGAATGATGCATGCTTGTGGTCATGATGGCCATGTTGCAGGACTTCTAGGAGCAGCAATGGTATTAAATGAATTAAAAGATGAAATAAAAGGGAATATAAAATTGGTTTTCCAACCAGCTGAAGAAGTAGAAGGTGGAGCTAAACCAATGATAGATGAAGGAGTATTAGATAATCCTAAGGTAGATGCTGCATTTGGAGCCCACTTATTGGGCTCTGTAAAAGAAGGACAGGTTAGAACAATGCCTGGTCCTATGATGGCAGCTCCGGATATTTTTAACTTTAAGGTAATAGGTGTAGGCGGACATGGTGCAGTGCCACAGTCATCTATAGATCCGATTGTAATTACTTGCCAAATTGTAAGTAGTTTACAAACTATAATAAGTAGAAGACTAAGCCCACTAACACCAGCAGTAATTACATGTGGTAAAATTCAGGGTGGAAATGGACACAACATAATACCTAACGAGGTAGAAGTTGAAGGAACGATTAGAACATTTGATAAAGAAACTAGAGAAGCTATACCAAAGATGATGGAAGAAATAATTAGGGGAATGACAACATGTCAGGGTGCAACTTATGAATTTAATTATGAAGCCAAATATCCATCAGTAATTAATGATATAGATATGACTAATATAGTTATGAATTCTTTAGGAGAGATTGCAGGAAAAGAAAATGTAGATACATTCAAAGAACCTATGATGGGTGGAGAAGATTTTGCATATTTTGGACAAGAAGTGCCAGCTTGTTTCTTCTTTGTAGGAATCGCGGAAGATGAAAGCAAACCAGTACTTCATCATAATCCACTATTTAAGTTTTCAGATGAAAATCTAAAGTTATTAAGCAGTGGTTTATCACAGGTAGCAATAGACTATTTAAATAATTAATTATTAGGGAAAATCAATCAAGGGAGGAAATATCTTATGGCAACAAATACGCAAGCAACAAAACAAAAGAAGAGTTTTGTATTAAGAGCTCTTGATGGTGTAGAAAGAGTAGGTAATGCTCTTCCACATCCAGCAACAATTTTCATTATTTTATCAGCAATAGTAGTAGTAGCGTCAGCAGTGGCTGCTTCTATGGGACTTACGGTATCATACGACATGGTTGATCAAGCAACAGGAACGATAGTAGAAACTACAGTAACAGCTGAGAGTTTATTATCTCCAGATGGTATAAGATATATGTTTACAAACATAATATCTAACTTTACATCATTCTTTGCTTTAGGGCCAGTATTTGTAATAATATTATGTGTTGGAGTTGCAGAAGGAACTGGATTCTTATCTGCAGGTTTAAGAAAAGTAGCGGCAGTAACGCCTGCTAGATTAGTTACAGCAATGATAATTTTCTTAGGTATAATGTCAAACGTAGCATCATCAACAGGGTATGTTGTTTTAGTTCCATTAGGTGCTATAATATTTATGAGTTTTGGAAGACATCCAATAGCAGGTCTTGCTGCAGCATTTGCAGGGGTCTCTGGTGGATGGAGTGCTAACTTACTTATAGGTTCAAATGACCCGATGTTTGCAGGTATATCTACTCAAGCAGCTAACATGTTAGATCCAAACTATTTAGTACAACCAACTTCAAACTGGTACTTCATGGTTGCATCAACATTCTTAATAATAGCTGTAGGTACTTTTGTAACTGAAAAGATAGTTGAGCCAAGATTAGGTGAATATAAGCTAGATACAGATGCAGTAGTTGAAGATATAACAGGTGAAGAAAAAAGAGGTATGAGATTTGCAATAATATCTATAATTGCTTATGTTATACTTATAGGAATATTAGTTTTACCTGAAAACGCTATACTAAGAGACCCTGAAACAGGTGGATTATTATCTTCTCCATTCATGAGTAGTATAATACCAATAATGGGTGGTGTATTCTTAGTTCCAGGATTATTCTACGGAATAGGTGCTGGAGTAGTTAAAAATGATAAAGATGTTATAGAGTTAATGATAAAAGGAATAGCAGGAATAACTGGATTCTTAGTTCTAGTATTCTTTGCAGCACAATTTATAAAATGGTTTGATTATTCAAAACTAGGAACAATAATGTCTGTATCAGGGGCTCAGTTCTTAGAAAATACAGGATTCGTAGGATTACCATTAATACTATGTTTCATAGTATTAACAGCATTATTAAATATAATTATAGCAGTTGACTCTGCTAAGTGGGTTTTAATGGCTCCGATATTTGTACCAATGTTCATGAGAATCGGATTATCTCCAGAACTTACTCAGTTAGTATTTAGAATAGGGGATTCATGTACAAACGTTATAGCACCATTAATGCCATTCTTTGCATTAATAGTTGCATTCTGTCAAAAGTACGACAAGAAAGCGGGAGTTGGTACATTAATAACAACAATGATACCTTACTCAATAGCATTCTTAATAGGATGGTCATTATTATTCATAGTATGGTTTACATTAAAGTTACCAATAGGGCCAGGAGCACCATTATTCTATCCAATGTAATTTAAAATATAGAATATAAAAAGTTTATTAGTATAGGAAGAGGAGATTATTATGAAACCAAAAACACAGAAAATAAAGAGATTATTAAGACAGCATAAGATTGATGGAGCAATAGTAAATTCTCCAGAAAACTTTACTTATATAACTGCATATTCTTCACATCAACATACAGTGTCTAGACAACCGAACTTTGCAACGGTTGTTCTAGACAATAAAGAAAATACAAGACCAGTAGCAATAGGTATGGACTTTGAAACAGAAGCATTCTCTGACTATATGGACTGTGATGTTAAGAAATACAGTACATGGGTAGGAGGAAAGACTTTTGAGGAAGTACTTGCTAATGAAGAAGTACCTTCAACAAAAAAGTTTGTAACTGCTATTGAAGTTATAGTAGAGACAGTAAAAGAATTAGGGCTAGAAAATAAGACAATCGGATTAGAGTTAGATTTTTTACCATTTAATTGTTATGAAGTATTTAGGAAAGAATTACCAGAAGTTAAATTTGTAAATATATCTCCAGTATTCTTAGAATCTAGAGCTATAAAAGAAGATGATGAAATAGATTATTTCAGACAACTTGCTAGAGTAGCAGATGAAGCACTAAATTATACTAGTCAATTTGTAAAAGAAGGTATAACAGAAAGAGAATTATTTGATATATACTGCAATAAAGTAATGGAGTCTAATATATGTTTCCCAAGTGGATGGTCATCTTTCTGTGCAGGCGAAAACTCAGGAAGACTGTGTAGATCAACAGACAGAAAGATAAAAAATGGGGATGTAGTAAAATTTGATGGTGGAGTAAATGGAGATACCAACTTCTACACAACAGACTTCTCTAGAAGCTGGATAGTAGGAGAAGCTCATCCAGTATTATTTGAGCTAAAAGAAAGACTTTGTGAAGCTCAAAAACTGATGATAGAAGCTATAAAGCCAGGTCTAACATTTGATGAATTATTTAAAATAGGATATAACCATGTAAAAGCTGAATTCAAATTCTATGAAAGAGGTCACTTAGGTCATAGTATAAGTATGGGACCTCAAACAGCAGATGCGCCATTTGTTTCTTTAAGTGAAAAGAGACCGCTAGAAGAAGGTATGATAATCTGTATAGAAACTCCATGCTATATATCTGGATTTGGTGGATTTAATATAGAGGATATGATTTTAGTTACTAAAGATGGGTGCGAAGTGTTAACTCCACTTACACCTCATTGGTTAAATATGAATAATTGTAAATAAAACCATATAAAATAAACCTAAGTAGGGGCAATCCTCATGCTTAGGTTTTTTATGCTATAATAAAGTAATCTTTTTAAAGTTAGGGGACATCTTATGAAGAAAAAAGCGTGTATAGTAACTTATGATAGAGAAGCCTCTATGTTTTATGCTCAGATTATTAATAATCTGTTTGGAGAGGTTATAGATATAGAAACAAGATGGGTCGGAGAAAAACAATGCTTTGAAAAAACAGGAGCAGATTTATATATAGTTACCACTTGTTCTTTTGGAGGAGATACTCTTAAAAAAGCAAGATTTTTAGAGGAAGAAGATGTAGTAATAATCGAAAGAACAATATCTAATGATAGTTTAGATAAATTAAAATCTATAGAACCAGGAACTACTGCGCTAGTTGTTAATATAACACAAAGGATGGCTATTGAGACGATTGCTCATTTAGCTAACTTAGGTATAAATCAGATTAAGTTCATACCATATGATCCAGAAAATATTGAGTATATGCCAAATTATGATATTGTAATAACTCCAGGAGAGACTAGATGTACAAACTGTTTAAATAAAGAAGTAATAGATATAGGAAGCAGGGTTTTATCAAAAAACACAATAGTTGAGATAGCCCTAAAGCTTGGGTTAGGAGATTATCTAGAAAAGGATAACTTTAAAAACTATCTGAAAACCTTACCTAGAACAAGTTATAGCTTAGATCATCTTTTTAATAAATCAATATCATTGGAAAGTAATTTCTCAATTTTACTTGAGATACTGGAGATGGGAATAATAGGTGTCGATAAAAATAATAAAATATATGCACATAACAAAAAAGCACAGTCTATAACAGGTAAAGAGAGTAAAATGGTTATGGGTAAATATGCAAAGGAGTATTTTTTAGAGATACCATTTGAAGAATGTAGAGAAACCTTAGAAGAAATAAATAATAAACTAGTAAAAATAAATAATGTAGATATAGAAGTATCAGTAAGACCTGTAATAAGAATGGGAGTATATATGGGGGCATTTGCCACATTACAAAGATTCTCAGAAGTAGAAAACAAACAACATAAAATGAGAGAGCAATTATTGAAGAGAGGTCATTATGCAAAATATACTTTTGATGATATTTTGGGACAATCTCCAATAATTGAAAGAACTAAATCTCTTGCAAAAAAGATGGCAACGTCTAATGCTTCAATAATAATAACTGGTGAAAGTGGTACAGGAAAAGAGCTTTTTGCAAGTGCAATTCATAATGAATCTTTAAGATGTGAAAATCCTTTTGTAGCGGTAAACTGTGGCGCAATACCAGATAACTTATTGGAAAGTGAGCTATTTGGATATGAAGAAGGAGCTTTTACAGGTGCTAAAAAAGGTGGAAAGATAGGGTTATTTGAGTTTGCTCATAAGGGAACTTTATTTTTAGATGAAATAGAAGCTATGACTCCTATGCTTCAAATAAAGTTACTTCGTGTACTTCAGGAAAGAGAAGTTATGCGACTTGGTGGAGATAAACTAATAAAGGTAGATGTTAGAATAATAGCAGCAACTAATGAGAGAATAATGGAGCTGGTATCTAAAGGTGAGTTTAGAAAAGACTTGTATTATAGATTGTGTACTCTTCCACTAGAGCTACCTCCACTTAGAAATAGAGGAGATGATATATTGCTCCTTGTGGAACATGCAAAAAAAGAGTTTGGTGGAGAGTTTAGATTATCAAGTGAGGTTGTTGAGTTATTTAAGATGCATAGATGGGATGGTAATATTAGAGAGCTGAAAAACTATGTAGAGTATTTAAGTTATATAGGTGATGAGGTTATTACTAAAGAAGATTTACCATCTTCATTTAAGGAAGAGACATATGAAGAGTTAGAGAAGGAAATTGTTGTTAGTAAGATTCAAACTAATTACGATGATGAGCTTAAGGCTATAGCTGGGAATAGGATAGAGATATTTAAATTTGTGTTAAAGACTATTTATGAATTCCAAGTGCAAAACAAAGGGATTGGGAGAAAGGTAATTTCAGAGAAATCTGAGGAGTATGGTCTTAATTTATCTGAGCAGGAGGTTAGAACTATACTTATAAAGTTGGAGAGTATAGGATTGATATATATATCGAAAGGTAGAGGTGGAACAAAGCTACTTCCCAAAGGGGTGGAGTTGGTTGAGGTTTTGTAGTGGGGGGAAATTTTTAGGTGAGATTATCGCTCCGGATTAGATATAATAGTTCTATGCCATGCAGACTAAGAGCGTGTCTGCAAATGGCATCTGAACTATTATATCTAACCCTACGCTAAATCTACCTAAAAATTTTTTACTACAATAACTCTATGTGGAGAGTGAAAATAAAAGATAAAAAGAAAAGACAAAATGTAAGAAATATAAAAATAGCTATTGGCTATAATCTTTTGATTATGGTCAATAGCTTTATTATTTAATAACAGAAGCATCTTTTCTTTGAAGACATGAAGTCTATAAAAAGTTGTTCGTATTTGCTTAATTTATAATTTTTTCTGTAGGCTATATAGTATTTGAATTCAATATCTAAACCTGTTACAGGTATTTGTTTTAGTGATAGGTTTCTTATTTCTTGCCTGATTGATACTTCTGGTAAGAATGAGAAACATTTTTGAGACGATATTGAGTTTTTTATAGCCTCTTGAGAATTAAGAGAATATATGATATTAAAATCCTTAATATTTAGTTTATTAGATTTTAAGTGGTTTTCTAGTATGTTTCTTGTGGCAGAGCCGATTTCTCTTAATATTAGTTGTATGTTTTTAAGTTCGTTAATATTTATATTGTTTATTGGCTGATTATATCCACCCACTAGTACTAGTTTGTCTACTAATATAGGTATAGTTACTATGTCGTCGCTAGCAGTTGATTCTTGGATTATTCCTATGTTGACTTCTCCGCTTTCAAGTTTTTTCATTATATTAGCTGAGTTGTCTAAGTCTAGGGAAATTTCTATGTTGTTGTGAATTTCTTTAAAGGTGTAAATACTGCATGGTAATGCATATTCTCCAATACTTTTACAAGAACCTATTAAAAGAGGGTGATTTTTCCTTTGTAGATTTATAAGGTTTGCGTAAAGGTTATCTTCTAAGGATAACATTTGCTCGGCGCATTCAAAAACTAGCTTCCCTTCTTCTGTAAGTTCGACTCCTTTATAACTTCTTTTTAATAGACTAACACCCATTTCATTTTCAATACTTTGTATTTGCATACTAAGTCCTGGTTGAGTTAAGTGTAGCTCTTTAGCTGCTTTTGATATGCTTTTGTATTTTGCTGTAGCATAAAAAGAGCGTAGGTGATCAAGGTTCATGTAACCACATCCTAAATAAAATATTATATCTAAAGATATTATATTTTACTTTAAGAAATCAGTCAAATTATTGGGGAAATATAGGGTATAAGAAAACAATATCTTAGTATAAGAACTCCTTATTAGTCAGGCTACTATATATATAGTAAAATAAATTTAGAAGTTAAGTAAGGAAGAAACAAAAATTATAATATAGATGATTTTAAGGAGAAAAATAATGAGCAAAAAGATATTAATAGTTGGGGGAGTTGCTGGAGGGGCGTCAGCAGCTGCAAGATTAAGAAGATTAGGTGAACATGATAGAATAATAATGTTTGAAAAGGGGCCGCACGTTTCTTTCTCTAACTGCTGTCTACCATACCACTTAAGTGGAGCAATAGAAAATCATGAGGACTTAGTTCTTATGCACCCAGAGAAGTTCTTTAAGCAATATAGAATAGATGCAAGAGTTCACAATGAAGTTGTGGCTATAGATAGAGCGAACAAAGAAGTAACAGTATTAGATGTAATAACAGGAAAAGAATATAAAGAAACTTATGATAAATTAATATTATCTCCGGGAGCAAAACCAATAGTTCCTCCAATAAAAGGAATAGAGAAAGTAAACACGTTTACAGTAAGAAATGTTGTAGATATAGCTAAGCTAGGATACTTTGTAAAAGAGTCTGATAGCAAAAATATATCTGTAATCGGTGGAGGATTCATAGGAGTTGAGGTAGCTGAAAACTTAAGAGAAGCAGGGTATAATGTAACTCTAATAGAAGCGGCTCAACAAATAATGAGACCTTTTGACTACGATATGGTTCAAATACTACACAAAGTATTAGATGACAATGGTGTAGAGTTAATAGTAGGAGACAAGGTAGATAGCTTTGAAGAAAATACTGTAGTGTTAGGTTCTGGAAAAAAAGTAGAAGCTGATACAGTAGTGATGGCTATAGGTGTTGCACCTGAAACTACACTTGCAAAAGACAGTGGATTAGAAATCGGAGCATTAGGTGGAATAAAAGTAGATCAAAATTACATGACAAATGATAAGGATATATATGCAGTAGGTGATGCTATAGAGGTATACCACGCACTTACAAACTCTATGACAAAGCTTGCTTTAGCAGGACCTGCACAAAAACAAGCCAGAGCAGTTGCAGATCATATAAATGGAATACCTGTAAAGAATTCTGGAGTTATAGGATCATCAGTAATAAAGGTATTTGATTACAATGCAGCATCTACAGGATTAAATGAAGGATTAATAAAGGCTCTTGGGTTAAAGATACAATATGATGTAGCAAGAGTAATACCTTCTGACAGAGTAGGAATTATGCCAGATGCATCTCCAATGCACTTTAAGCTTATATATGAAGTTCCAACAGGAAAGATATTAGGAGCTCAAGCTATAGGTAAAGGAAGTGCAGATAAGAGAGTCGATGTAATAGCCACAATGATAAAATTCGGTGGAACTTTAGAAGACTTAAAAGATTTAGAATTATGCTATGCACCATCATTCTCAACAGCTAAAGATGTAGTTAATCATGCAGCATATGTAGGAAGTAACTTACTACAAGGAACGTTTAAACAAGTGTATGTAGGCGAGGTTAGAGATTTAGTAGAAAGAGAAGAATATATACTAGATGTTAGAGAACCAAATGAGTTTGAAAATGGAAATATAAAAGGTGCAGTAAACATACCTTTAAGTCAATTAAGAGATAGAATGGATGAAATACCAAAGGATAAAAAAATATATGTACACTGTAGAAGTGCACAAAGAAGCTATAATGCATCATTAGTTTTACAACAAAATGGATTTGAAGAAGTATACAACGTAGCTGGTGGATACTTAGGAATATGCTTATACGAATACTTCAATGATAAATCAACAGGAAGAGAACCAATAGTTACACAATACAACTTTAATTAATATAAGAGACTGCCTTAGAAATAAGGTAGTTTTTTTGCTTAATAAAGTAATAAATAGACAACCCCTAACATATATATAAATGTAAATACACTAATGAAAAAATATAACTATTCAAAAGAAGGGGGATTAAAATGAAGTTTAAAGATAATTATAAAGGAGCAGCCGTTATAATGGTATCTATTACAGCTATAATACTAGCCACATATTCTAGTTGGAATAAAGAAATCATTATAAACATTGATGGACAAACTTCAAAGATAGATACAATATCAAGAACAGTTGAAGAAGTGTTAAGTAGTAAAAAAATAAATCTAAAAGAAGGAAGCAGATTAGAGCCATCTTTAGATAGTAGAATAAAAAATAATATGGAAATTAAAATAGTGAATCAATTTAAAATAAATATAGATGATGGCGGAAATCAAGCTGAGTACATAACTAATCAAGATACAGTGGAAGAAGTATTAGAAAGTTGTAACATAGTTCTTGGAGACATGGACATAGTAAACAAAGACCTAAAAGATAAAGTGCAAAAAGATGAAATAATAAAGATAACTAGAGTAAAAGAAGAACTAGTAGTAGACACAGAAGAAATACCATATACTACTGAAACTATTAAAGATAAAACACTTATCCAAGGCAAAAAAGAAGTAGATAGAGAAGGAGAAAATGGAGAAAAAGAAATAACATACAAAATAATCTATGAAGACAATAAACCAATTTCAAGAGAAAAAATCTCAGAAAAAATAACTAAAAAACCAATAAAGGAAATAATAAAAGAAGGAGCATTAGAAGTTCATTCTATATAAAATATCTTTTTATATATTTTATCTTTATCGTCACCTTCTTCATATATATTTTGCCCTACGGGCTGTTTTAAATATTAGTTAGCGAAAAAACTAACGAAGGTATGAAAGCCAAGTTCGAACGACATTTTCAGGCAGCTTTATCGCCTACATGGAGTGGAACTTGGCTTTTATGCCGTAGCGGTGTATTACGCTAAGACTAAAATTTTAAAAGCTTTCTTTTCTCTTGATTAAATTGGGTAAAAAACGTAAAATATAAGGATATGAGTTTTTTAAAATGAATTAAAAGGTGATTTTATAATGATAAAGGAAATAATAGTAGTAGAAGGAAGAGACGATGTAACAGCTGTAAAAAGAGCACTGGATTGTGAACTTATCACTACAGGTGGTTTTGGATTTCCAAAGGGAGTTATGGAGCGTATAAAATCTGCACAGGAAAGACGTGGAGTAATAATATTTACAGACCCAGACTTTGCTGGTGAAAAAATAAGGAAAAAAATAGCTGCAGAAGTTCCAGGATGTAAGCATGCCTTTTTACCAAGAGAAGAAGCTAAAAAAGATGGTGATATAGGTATAGAAAATGCAACGCCTAAAAGTATATTAGCAGCTCTTGAAAAAGTAAGAACTGAAAGTATAGAAAAAAGAGAAGAATTTAAGCAAGTAGATTTAATAAGAAACGGATTAATAGGAAACGAAGACGCTTCAACAAGAAGAGATGAAGTAGGCAAGATATTGGGGATAGGATACGGAAATGCAAAACAATTCCTAAATAGATTAAATAACTATGGAGTTTCAAGAGAAGAGTTCGAAAAAGCTATAGAAAGTATATAAAATACATACAAAAGGAGAGACAAAATGGACAGACTTTCTTCACACAGAGCGACCAAAGAAGTAGTTGCAAAACATAATTTTAAGTTTTCAAAGTCATTAGGACAAAACTTCTTAATAGACGACAATGTAATAGATAGTATATTAGCTGGTGCTAGATTATCAGAAGGAGACCACATAATAGAGGTTGGACCTGGTATAGGTACACTTACTCGTGAAATGGGTAAGGTAGCTGATAAAGTTGTTGCTATAGAAATAGATAAAACATTAATACCTATATTACAAGAAACATTATCAGATCTTGAAAATGTAGAAGTAATAAACAAAGATATCTTAAAGGTAGATGTTCAAGAAATAGTAAAAGAAAAATTAAATGGAGGTCCAGTTAAGCTAGTAGCTAACCTTCCATACTACATAACTACACCAATAGTTATGAAATTCTTAGAAGAAGATATACCAGTAACAGATATAGTTGTTATGGTTCAAAAAGAAGTTGCAGACAGAATGAATGCAGTGCCTAGCACTAAGGATTACGGTGCATTATCAGTAGCGGTTCAATACTACTGTGACACTGAAATAGTAGCAAAAGCTCCTAGACATATGTTTGTACCACAACCAAATGTAGATTCTACAGTAATAGGACTTCACGTAAGAGAAGAAAGAAAATATCCTGTAGATAATGAAGAAATATTCTTCAAAACAGTAAAAGCTGCTTTCGGTCAAAGAAGAAAAACTCTTCTTAATGCATTAAGTACTTTAGGATTCTTATCCAAAGAAGAGATAAAAGAAGTTTTACAAGAAGCTAACATAGATGAAAAAAGAAGAGGAGAAACTCTTTCAATAGAAGAGTTTGCTACTTTATCTAACGCTGTTTGTAAAAGAAATAAATAAAGTTTATATAATAATAGAGGAGCTATATAAAAATTGATATGCTCCTCTATTTTACTCAAAATATACTTGCTACATGTATCTTAGATATATTAAAATATAAAAGTTTAAAGTTAAATTACATTAGTGAGCAGAAACTACTTCTCCTTGGTTTAAATATGAAACTATTTCTTTGATACTCATATCAGCTAGCCCCATTTTTTCTAAAGTTCTTCCAGTTGCAAAGTAATCAGCATCATTGTATGAAGATGCTATATGTATACAAGACTCAACTATAGGTACATTTAAACCAGCTAGTTTTGCAAGCTCAAAGCAAGGTACTAATAAATATGGAACATCTTCTGTTATATATCTAGCCTTAGAACTATTTGGAGAACTATTGATTTTAGCATGAGTAGAAGATGCTCTATTGAATTCATAAACAGTTTCATAATTACAAGAATACAGTTCATTCATTGCATCTAATTCAGTCTTTAGGTTAAATCCAAATGCATCTCCAACAGCTAAACGTTCTAAGTCCATCTTAGCAGCAGCATTTGCAGTTGCAGGACTACAGCAGTCTCTATAATAATTAAATTCACCATTGAAGTTTTCTAATAATCCCATATTTAAAGTAGTTAATAAAGGATGGCCACCAAAGTTTATGTTTTCTAATCCAGCTACCATTGGATTTGGTAAAAATTCAACTCTTAAAGGTAAAACATTATCTAATTGTTCACTAACTATATCTTTTTTTGAGTATGGGAAAATACTCATAGGTAAAAAGTCTTTTAATCCCATAATTGCTACAGTACCAGGTTCTACAATTCTACAAGCCCAAGGTATACTTATAGCATCAACAAAAGTTATATCCAAATCTTTTTTATCACTTTCATTTTTTATTCTATTTAATACTAAGCCTCCATAATTACCAGGTAGTAAAACTATTGTTTGATTATCTCTAAGATGAGGTAACATTTGATTAAATAATATTTCCTGTGCAAAAGATGGACATATCATAATAAGTAAATCAGAAAAATCAACAGCTTCTTTTATATCTGTAGTTGCTTTTGTTATTTTTTCGAATCCAGAAAATGACATATCGCAATCATATAGTTTTTCTACAGCTTCTATACCGCCTTTTTCATTTATAGCTTTTATTTGTGCATCAAATACAGGTGAATCATATATACATACAGAATTTCCTATCTTACTTAAATGGTATGCAGCTGTTAAACCACCATTACCAGCACCTATTATACTAACTTTTTTCATATTTAAATCCTCCCCAAAATATATATTAATCAACTTATAGTGATTTATGACATCATTACTCCAATAGCTAAAACACTTATAGTAATCCCCATGATTCCTAAAACAAAAGGTATTATGTGTTTTAACCAACGAGTATACGGAACGTTAGCTAGTGTAAGAGCACCTATTAAAACAACCTGAGTTGGAGAGAATAAGTTCATTGTTTCTGCTCCAGCTTGGAATGCTAATACTATTAACTCTCTTCCAACACCTGCAAAATCAGCTAGTGGTGCAACTATCGGTATAGAAGCAGTAGCTAAACCTGAAGAAGATGGAATAAAGAAACTCATAGGTATATACATGATATATGCAACTATTGCAAACACTGTAGAACTTAAATTAGATAACAAGTTTTCTCCAAAGTTTAATATAGTTCCGATTATCATACCGTCATTCATAATGATAGATATACCTTTAGCAACACCAAGTATTAGAGCGACTCCTAATAAGTCTCTTGCACCATCTACAAATAGACTTACAATTTCTTTTTCCTTAAACTTATAAACTTTAGCAATTATGATACTAGATATGAAGAATAATATAGTCATATCTTGGAAATACCAGTCTCCCAGGGGCAGTATATTACCAATAAATGGACCAATAAATGGTATGGATTTTATAAAAGCATCTAGGTTAGCAAAAATATCTATGCCAAACTTTGCTTCCCAAGGGATAATACCTAATATCATTATTACGAAGGTTAAACCAAACACAATAAGTACGTTTCTTCTTTCTCTAGTTAATTCTAATGAAGCTTCCACATTTTTTTTGAATACTGATTCTACATCATCTTTCATATCAAAAACTATAGATTTACTAGGATCTTTTCTTACTTTTTCTGCGTATCTCATAACAAATGTAATGGCAAATAACAATGATAATATAAGAAGCGCTAATCTATAAACCATACCATCTGCTAAAGAAATACCAGCAAGGCTAGATGCAATTCCAGTAGAGAATGGATTTACGATACCACCTAATATACCTACACCAGCACCTAAAAATATTGCCATAATACCAGTAACAACATCATAGCCAGCACTTAATAAAATTGGTATTACAATAGGATAGAAGGCTATCGTTTCCTCTGCCATACCATAACTTGCACCACCTATGGCACAAACTGTCATCAATATAGGAATCATTAGCTTTTCTCGACCTTTAAGGTTAGTGGCTATTTTTCCTAAAGCAGCATCTATTGCTTGCGTTTTAAAGATAATACCTAAACATCCACCAAGAACTAATACAAATAAAGCAACTTCTAAAGCGCTATCAAATCCTTTGATTGGTGCAGCCATAACATCCCACAAACCTTGAGGGTTTGCATCAACAGGAGTATAAGTACCTTCTATTGGAACACCATCTAAATATTGATACTGACCAGCTGGAATAAGGTGTGTAAGTATTGCCACTATACACGTAAGTATCAACAATGTAGTAAAGGCTGAAGGCATTTCAAACTTTGATTTTTTAGTTGTTTGTTTTGTTTCTTGATCACTAACTTCTGCATTCATAATATTTCCTCCATTTGACTTTTTTTTAATTTTACTAATTAAATGTGGAAGTACTATGATAATTAAAAGAATAAATGTGTATTAATTATGACAAAATGTGTACAAAAATATGGAAATATTATAAAATTAAGTAACTCAAGTTATACAATATAAGTAAAATCAATATATGATAGGTGGGGGAAGTCATGTATACTGTGGGATTAGTAGAAGATGAAAAGGCATTAAATAATATACTAGAGATGTACTTATCAAAAGAGGGATTAAATGTTTTATCTTATGAAAATACAGCTCAATTCAAGTATTCAAATAATGAAAATATAGATATTTGGGTAATTGATATAATGCTACCTGATGGAAATGGATTTGAGATACTAAAGGAAATAAAAGAAAAAGATAAAAATGTACCTATAATTTTAATATCTGCAAGAGGAGAAAGTATTGATAGAGTAATAGGTTTTGAAATGGGATGTGATGATTATATAGCCAAACCATTTTTACCTAAAGAACTTGTATTTAGAGTCAATAAGCTATTAGGAGTTATAAACCAAGATAACACTAATAAAAATATTATAAAGATACACGATTATGCAATTGATACTAAGAAAAGAACAATATCAGTAGGTACTAATATAATAAATTTAACAGCAAGAGAATATGACCTAGTTATATACTTTATAAAAAATAGCTCTATAGCTTTATCTAGAGAAAATATAATAGATATAATATGGGAAGATGGGTATTTTGGAAGTGATAGAGTAGTTGATAGTTATATAAAAAAAATAAGAAAAAAGATGCCTTTGCTAAACATAGAAACAATTTATGGTTATGGATACAGGTGTAATATATGATAAAAAAGCTTAATGGGAAATCGTTATATTTGAAGCTGTGTGTATATTTTTCAACTTTAATTATATCTATATGTTTAGTCATAATAGGAATAATATATTTTGGATTTTATTATAACTTTGATAACCATTTTGAGGATAAGATATTAGAAATGAAAATGGATGAAGGTCAAGGTCTTGAATTCAAAGACGAATGGATTATTGGCGTAAATGCACAAAGTATAACTTTAGTAGAAGCTATCCATGGAGAAAATATAGCCAAACATTTATTTGAAACAGCTAAAATGCAAAAAGATAGCAGTCAAATGTATCAGGAAGAAATTGATGGTAAAGAGCTTATGTATAGAATTAGTATCTCAGAAGAAAATGGAGAAAAAATATATACATACTCTGTTATTAGAAATATATACAAAGAAATACTTCCTAATATAGTTATAAGCATAGTTATATTTGCGGTTATAGTAATAGTTATTGCTATTTTCATAGTTAGGATTATATGCAAACACTTGGTAAAGGATATAAACAAAATAAGTGATCACACAAATAAAATTGCGTATAAAGATTGGGATGAGCCAATAGATGTATCAACAAGTAGTGAAGAATTAATAAGTTTGGTAGATTCAGTTGAACATATGAGAGAAAAGTTAAAAGAAAGAGATAATATTAAGCAATCTATGATTGAATATATATCTCATGAATTAAAAACACCAATAATGATTATTAGTAGCTATACTGAAGCCATAAGAGATGATATGTATCCAGAAGGTGATCTAGATTCGAGTCTAGATATAATAGTGGAGCAAACTAATAGAATGCAAAATAAGGTGGAAGATTTATTATTTATTTCAAAGCTAAGTAAAGAGAGAAGTAATAAGGAGTTAGATCCTTTTAATTTAAGGACATCAGTAGATAGGACTATAAAGAATTTTAAGTTTGTTAAAAAGCTTAGAGAAGATGTTGAGATTATTGTAAATATTAATCCTAGTATTCAGGTATTAGGAAATAGTGAAGAAGTAGATGTAATGTTTGAAAATATGATAGACAATCAGCTTAGATATGCTAAGGAAAAGATAATAATAAGAGCAATACAAGAAGAAGATAAGATAAATATCTTATTCTTTAATGATGGAGAAGCTATGTCTATTATAAATAGTGAAGATATATTTAAACCATTTGTTAAAGGTAATAATGGTAAATCAGGTTTAGGGCTAGCTATATGTAAGAGAACAGCAGAGTTATATAAAGGTAAACTTATATATGTTCCTACGAAAATAGGTTGCTTATTCAAACTTACGTTAATAAAATCAATATGAAAACTAATATCCTTAACATAAAATGCTGTACTTTTTTTAAAATGATAGTCATATACTATCTAGAGAACTTATGTTAAGGGGGGATTAGAGTGGCTAGTAAAAGAAAATTTAAACGAGATTACATCATCCTTGAAGCTAAAGATACCAATTTCAGATATAAAGAACGTGTACTTCCTAAAGCCTTCGCAAAAGTTGAAGTAAATGAAGAAAAATCGGTAGTAGCATTGTATGTAGAAAATATTAAATATATGAAAGATGGTTACAGAGTAGTTGCCATACAAAGTGACTATGAAACTGTTGATTTAGGAAAGATAGTAGTTAGCGAGCAAGGTAAGGGAGAATTTGTATTAGATTTAGTTAATGATGAAGTAGAGATAAAAGGTATTGCAATATTATATGAGAGAATAGTTCCTTTAATAGGATTTAAAGGGGCGAAGATTGATAACTATGAAGAGATATTATTTACTGGGGACGACGATGAAGAATATGAGTATGTAGAAGTGGATGATGGCGACGAGTACGAATATGTAGAAGTGGATGAAGACGACGAGTACGAATATATAGAAGTAGATGATGACGGAGAAGAATATGAATATGAAGAAATAGAGTATATAGAAGTTGATGATGAAGATTTAGATGACGGATATGATTATAATGACAATGACGAATATGAAAATAGCAATAACGATGATGAGTATGAATATGAGGAAATAGAGTATATTGAGATTGATGATGAAGATGAATATGAAGAAGAGGATGAGGAATACGAAGAAATAAACAACTATGAAGAATATCTTACTCCTAGACCTAGAAACTACGTAGAACCTAAAAAATCTAAGTATCAAAGACCGCAAGTGCCAAAACAGCCAACTCAAAAACAACATACAACAAGACCTCAACCACAAAAACAAGCATATGCACAACCTGAGCCAGAACAAAGTAATAAGCAATCAGGCACACTTCTTATGCCAAGACAAATAAAAAAAGGACTAAAATATTTTAGAGAAGTTAAACCTTTTGTTTGTGATTACTTAGAAGACACAAGATGGTGGAAAATAGAAATAAGTCCAGCAACATTATGCGGATATACAATGCCTTATTTAGGGTATGTAAATACATTAAACTTCACTATGTATAGTGATGCTATTATGAACTCTTATAAGTATAGACACTACTTATTTGGTGTACAATATGATGAGTATAATAAGAGAAAAAATTATATTTATGCAGTACCAGGAAGAAGGGATGAGCAGCCAGACAGAGGACACACAGGATTTAGTGTGTATCAGGCTTGCGATACTAGGAATGATAGTCTAGGATATTGGTTATGTTTTATAGATCCTAGATCAAGAAGAATTATAAAATAATATTGATAATATCTTACAATTCAACTAAAATAAGAAGTAAATATAGAAAATTTTGGAGGCAACTTATGATAAATAAGCAAAGACTTATGGATGAATTTCTTGAGTTAGTACAAATAGATAGCCCTACATCAAAGGAAGGGGCTATAGCTAAAGTTTTAGTTAAGAAGCTTGAAGATTTAGGTTGTGAAGTAGTAATAGACAATGCAGGGGAATTAACTGGAGCAGAAACTGGAAATGTAATAGCAACATTAAAAGGAACTAGACCAGGAAAGAAAATATTATTCAGTTCACACATGGACACTGTTAGCCCAAGTATAGGTGTTAAGCCAATAGTAGATGAAGCTAATGGAATAATCAAAAGTGATGGAACTACAGTATTAGGTTCTGATGATAAAGCTGGTATAGCTGCTATACTAGAAGGAATAAGAGCAATAAAAGAAAATAATGTAGATCACGGTGATATACAAGTAGTATTCTCTATATGGGAAGAAGGCGGACTTCGTGGAGCTAAAAACTTAGATTACTCTAAGATAGATGCTGAGTACGCATTTGTATTAGATAGTGGTGGATCTCCAGGAGAAATAATAGTAAAAGCACCTGCTCAAGATTCAATAAAAGTTACAATAACAGGAAGACCAGCTCATGCAGGACTTCAACCGGAAAACGGTATAAGTGCTATAATGGTAGCTTCTAGAGCAATAGAAAACATGAAGTTATTAAGAATAGATGAAGAAACTACTGCTAATATAGGTATAGTTAAAGGTGGAGTAGCTACTAACATAGTTATGCCAGAGCTAGAAATAATAGCAGAAGCTAGAAGTTTAAATGAAGAAAAATTAAATGCTCAAACTAACCATATGGTAGAAACTTTCAAGAATGCTGCGAAAGAGTTTGGAGCTGAAATAGAAATAGTAACTGATAGAGCGTACACTCCGCTTAATGTATGTGAAGATGATGAAATAGTTAAATTAGCTATGAAAGCATTTGCAAACATGAACATAGAAGGTAAGCCAGGTTCAACTGGTGGAGGAAGTGACACTAACATATTAGTTAAGAATGGAATAAAAGCTATAAACTTAGGTATAGGTATGAAGAATGCTCATACATTAGAAGAGTATATAGCTATAGAAGACTTAATGAACTCAGGAATAATGGTAACTGAAATAATCAAAGAAGCATAATAGTATAAATTTGCAAACGGAAAATTGTAATAGGGATTGACGCTCCGGATAAGATTAGTTCGTTTTATGTCATGCAGACCAAAGGCGGGTCTGCGAATGACATTTAAACGAATTAATCCTACCCTACGCTAAATCCCCATTACAATTTTTTTAGTTTGGTCAATTATTTTTCTACATCGAATATTTTGTATAATATCCAGTTTACTATTGATAATAGTACTGAGGCTCCTATCGCTGGTGTGAAGCCTTGTAGGTAAACTCCTGGTACTATTGAAAATGCAAACTTTAGTACAACTGCGTTTATGATAAGTGAAAATAAACCTAGTGTAAGGAATGTTATTGGAAACGAGAAAAACTTTAGTATTGGTTTTATAGTTACGTTTAATAATCCTAACACTATAGATAGCTCTATTAATGAAGTTAAAGAAAATATAGTCATGCTATCTACTGCTATTGATACTAAGTATAGTGACAATGCACTAAGTATGATGTTTGAAAATATTTTTTTAATCATTTTAATTCTCCTATATTAAATAATATTATATAATGATACATCATTTTGGTGATATAATGAAGGTATTTACTTATAATTAATGTGTAAATATAATTTTAGTATATTCATTATGCAATATTTTAGTGCGATGTTGGAATAATTTCCCTGGAAATATAGTTTTAAGTAAATATGTCTTAAAAAATGTCATAAAAAGTAATATAATTGTTATATGACTATAGCAAATAAGGGGTGATAGAATGGCAAAGAAAAGAAAAATGAAAAAAAGTGCTGCTTTAACAATTGGAATCATAGCATTTTTTGTAGTTTATTTTATATCTTTTACAGTATTTAAAAATATGGACAAACCAGAAGAAAAAAATAAAACTAAAAACGAAGAGCAGGCAGAAGACACAAGACCTTTAATAACTCAAATAAAAGGTAAGCAAAAAATATATATAAGCGATGAATCAGATAGTGAATTATCTAGTATAAAGATAGATGAAGAATATTGGAAGGAAATAAAGTATTTCTTCTCAGAATTTAGTGAGATAAGAACACCAGAGGGTTATTCTGCATTATATGTAGGAAATTCTGATGATGGTTTAAGATTCTCAACAGATTTAAACTATTTCAGAGTTTATTCTGTAAATAAAGAAGAATATTATAAAGTTCCTGTAGGTGTTAAGAAAGAGTTTGAAAATATCATAAAGAAAAGTATATATACATCTTTTGATTTTGTAAAACAATATAAGACATACGATAAGGTAACTATAACTAGTAGTACAGGAGATACAAAGGTAATTCATAAGTGGAAGTATGATGACCTTTCTTATAAGATGGCTTCAAAAAGAATGGTTGGTAAGGTTCAACCAGAAAAGAGCAAGGAAAGAAGTGATTATAATTTCGCTATAGATATAAAAGGTAAAAGCTATGAAGTTAGACTAGAAACTATGGGGAAAGATTATGTGAAGATAACTTCTAAAGGGGAAGTGTCTTACTATGAAGTTCATACAGGTTTATTTGATTATTTAAAAGATGAAGTATTTAAAATAAAAGAATAATAAAAAGATTTTAATAACCCTATTTTTAAAGGTATATATGCTTATTTAAAAATAGGGTTATTTTTTATATGAAACTAGGATATATAGTTAAAAGTATGAAATAACTAGATTTTCAATATTTGCCCAACATAAATTATGTTAGGATTTCTTATATGATTTAGTTCAACAATATGTTCAACGGTTGTGTTGAATTTTTCAGCAAGATAAGACAATGTATCTCCTGGTCTTACTCGATATTTTACAATTTTCTCTTTTTCAATGTGGTCATGGGTAGTGTAATCATATTTACAAATCTTTAATACTTGACCAACATAAATTATATTAGGATTTTTTATATGGTTAGTTCTAACAATACTACTAACTGTAGTTTCGAATTTTTCAGCAAGATAAGTCAGATTATCACCAGGCTTGACCTTGTATCTTATGCATGTGTTGTCGTCGTGTTTGTTTTTGGATTTAGCTTTAGGCTTAGGTCTATCTTTATCTCTAGCCTTTGCTTTGCCTATGGATTTATTTTTAGATGTATCTTTATTTGTATTGCTATGGATATCTTTGTGTTCAGAATGGTGCTTATCAGAAGTGATTGTATGAGTTTTATCTTTTAGCTCAGCATTTAGAAGTATTTCTTTAGTAAATTCGTCTAGGTCAACATCTGAATTTACGCCAGATATATGACCAGTGCTAGAATATTGTAAGCCTATCCAGGTATTCCAAATATCATTAGATCGAGGAGTATCAACTCCGTATTCTGCTACCCATAGAGGATATATATCTAAATAATTTTTTAAATAGTTTGATATAAAGGATGTGTAAGTGTAGATTACCACATCTGATTTAGTAAGGGATTTAACTTTTTCTAAGAAAATTCTACAAAGATTACTCAAAGTATAGCCATCTAGATTGTTACTTTCCTCAATATCTATAGCAAGTCGACAATCCCAAGGGTAGTGATTAATTGTGTTTACGAAGTGAATAGCTTCATTAATTGCTCCATCTTCCGATACAGCAGTAAAATAATGATAGTATCCTGTTAATAGACCGCTTTTTTTAGCGTTTTTAGCATTTGTTACAAAATGTGGGTCAACGAAGAATTCTCCTTGCGTCGCTTTAATATAAACAATTTTTATGCCATCATCTTTTACTTTATCAAAATCTATAACTCCATCCCAATGGCTTACATCTATGCCTTTATAGTTAGATGAACTTCTGGACTGCATAAAAAAACCTCCATATCTACATAATTTATAAAAAGACATTAAAATTCTTTTATAGAATATACTATGAAATAAAAGTCGAAATTGTTAAGATAAGTTTGAAATTAGAGGCAAAATGTAAAAAACAGCTGATTTCCATAAATTATAGAAACCAACTGTTTAAATTTTACTGTTCTATCAAAGCTTCGGCAACCTTATATATAGGTCCAGCTCCAGCTGTTATAACTAAATCATTGTCTTTTACATGGTCACGAAGATAATCTGTTATATCTTCGAATTTGCTGATATACACTGCATCAACATGATTTTGGTATAGTTTTTCAACTAAGTTTCTTGAATGTATATCGCCTGGGTCGTCTTCCCTTGCAGCGTAGATATCAGTTATTATAACTTTATCAGCTGAATAGAAGGCTTCAGAGAATTCATTTAAAAGAGATTTTGTTCTAGTGTAAGTGTGTGGTTGGAATATGCACCATAAAGTAGATTTTTTCATCTTCTTTGCTGCAGATAAAGTTGCCTTTAACTCAGTTGGATGGTGAGCATAGTCATCCACTACTAAAGCACCGTTGTAAGTACCTTTAACTTCGAATCTTCTACCAACACCTTTGTAAGCTTTTATGTTTTCTCTTATTGTTTCTAAGTCTATACCTGAAACAAATGCAGTAAGTATTGCTGCAGTTGCATTGTATATGTTGTGTAGTCCTGGAACAGAAAGTTCAAATACTCCTAAGCTTTCCTTGTTGTATTCTATTTCGAATAATCCGTAGCCTTCACTAGAGAAGTCTATATTCTTTATTATTGCATTGTTGAATTCTTCTCTACCGTATTTTATTATAGAAGCTTTTACTTCATGTAATATGTCATCAGTGTTTTGATCGTCACCGTTTATAATAAAGTATCCATCTTTAGGAAGTAATTTACCAAACTTGTTGAAAGATGCTTTTATCTCATCTAGACCAGAGAAATAATCAAGGTGATCTTCTTCTACATTTAATACTATAGATATTTTAGGGTTAAAGTTTAGGAAACTATCAACATATTCACAAGCTTCAGTTATGAAATGATCAGAATTACCTATTTTAACATTCCCACCTATAACACTTAAGTTACCACCAACAAGTATAGTTGGATCTAAATGAGCGTACTCAAATATTGTTGATAACATAGAAGTTGTAGATGTTTTTCCGTGAGTTCCAGAAACTGCTATTGAGTTTTTGTATTCTCTCATTATTTGCCCTAAGAAAGCAGCTCTATTCATTATAAGTTTATTTTTTTCTTTAGCAGCTACAAGTTCAGCATTGTCATCATGAACAGCAGCAGTGTAAACTACCATATCAACATCGTCAGATATGTTTTCTTTTTTATGTCCAAGGAATATGTTGGCACCTTGTGATCTAAGCTTATCTAATAGATAAGATTCGTTAGCATCAGAACCAGAAACTTTGTATCCTTTGTTTAGGCATATTTCAGCTAAGGCGCTCATGCTTATACCGCCAACTCCTATAAAATGTATATTCATAACAAAACCACCTTTCTTTTTAATTAAGTCCTACAATATGAACTATCTTTGTGGTATAATAGTACAATGTTCAATATTTTATGCTTAATATACATATACTAGACTATATATATAATATATTTGAAATTATAATAAAACATAACCAATATTATATCATAACACCGTGTGTTATGCATTATTTAGTTTGAAGTTAAACAATCGCAATTGTAGGAGGGATTTTAATGAAGTTTAAAAGAACGGAAAGAATTGGTGCGATAGTTAAAATATTATCGGACAACCCAAATAAGATATTCACATTAAGCTATTTCACTAACCAATTTAATGCAGCAAAATCTACAATAAGTGAGGATTTATTGGTAGTGAAAAATGTATTTGAGAAACTGGAATTAGGCAGAGTAATCACAATCTCAGGTGCAGCTGGTGGGGTTAAGTACATACCAAAAACATCTAAGGCAGAAAATGAAGAATTCTTAAAAGAATTATGTGAAAAAATAAGCGATCCTTCAAGAATACTGTCAGGTGGATTTTTATATTTAATAGATTTAATATACAATCCAAGTATCGCCTCTAAGATAGGAAAGATATTTGCATCAAATATAGATTACACAGACGCAGATTGTGTAGTAACTATGGAAACTAAAGGTATACCAATGGCACTTATGACAGCAAAGGCCATGAATCTTCCACTAGTTATAATAAGAAAAGATATAAAAGTATCAGAGGGACCTACACTTAGCATGACATATGTAAGTGGAAACAACTCTAAAGTAGAAAGTATGAGTTTACCAAGAAAAGCAATAAAGCCAAATAGTAAAGTTATACTAATAGATGACTTCATGAGAGGCGGAGGTACTATCAAAGGGATGGTAGACCTTATGACTGAATTTGGAGCAGAAGTAATAGGAACAGGAGTATTTATTTCTACTATTACACCAGAAGAGAAAATGGTAGAAGATTATATTTCTTTAATACAACTTGATGTTAATGGGGGACAAATATCAGTTGAGCCAAATTTAAAAACATTCATAGACGAGTACAGAAATGAAGAATTTGATGAGGTTTATGAGATAAATGAGATAATTGACGAGGAAGAGTAGAAATATTCACAAGAAATGGTAAAAAAAATAAAAATAATAAAGGATATTCTCTAACTCCATAGAATTAATTATTTAGATAAATATATTTACACTTATTAAAACAGTCAAAATCAAAAGGGGGATATTAAGTTATGAAGATAACTGACGTAAGAGTAAGAAAAATAACAGATGAGGGAAAAATGAAATGTATAGTTTCATTAACTTTCGATAATCTATTTGTTGTACACGATATAAAAGTAATAGAAGGGCACAATGGATTATTTATAGCTATGCCATCTAGAAAAGTAGGGGAAGGCAATTTTAGAGACATAGCTCATCCAATAAATGCAGAAATGAGACAAGTATTAGAAGAGTCTGTGTTAAAGGCTTATCAAGAAGCAGTGGCTCAATTAGAAGTTGCGGCTGAATAATTTTGAATATAAAAGAGATTTTGCTTGGAGTCGAACTATTCGACTCTTTTTTGCATGGAAAATTTCGTTTTGTTGTATACTTTTTCGTCAAAAAGTGCTATATTTATTTATGGAAATGAAAGAATTGTATACAAAACGAATATTTTACATAATACATAAAAATATAAACAATAATATATATAATAACAAATTTATTTGAATGGAGTGCAAAGATGAATTTTAAAGCTATAATCCTTGCCGCTGGCAAAGGAACAAGAATGAAGTCTAAATATCCAAAAGTAATACACAAAGTATGTGGTAAAGAAATGGTTAACCACGTAATCGGTGTTTCTAAAAATTCAGGTGTTAACGATATAGTCGTAATACTTGGTCACGAATCAGAAGTTGTAAAAGATAGATTACCTGAAGGTAGCATGATAGCAATGCAAACAGAACAATTAGGTACTGGACATGCTGTTATGATGGCAAAGGAATACATAAATGACAATGACACAATAGTAGTTTTATGTGGAGATACTCCTTTAGTAAAGGAAGAAACTCTTAAGAGACTATTTGACTATCATATAGAAAACAACTATCATGCCACGGTTCTTACTACAGTTGTAGAAAATCCAACAGGATACGGAAGAATAATAAGAGATACAAATAATGACTTATTAAAGATAGTAGAGCAAAAAGATGCTAGCGAAGAAGAAAAGAAAGCAAAAGAGATAAACTCAGGAATCTATTGTTTTAATGGAAAGAGTTTAAGAGAATCACTAGACTTATTAGATAATAATAATGCTCAAGGTGAGTACTACTTAACAGATACAATTAAAATAATGAGAGATAAAGGTCAAAAAGTTGGAGCTTATGAAGGTTCTACAATAGAAGAACTTATGGGAGTAAACTCTAGAGTAGAGTTATCTAAAGCTGAAGAAATAATGAGAAGAAGAATAAATGAATCTCATATGGTAAATGGAGTTACTATAATAGATACAAATTCTACTTATATAGAAGCTGACGTAAAAATAGGTAATGACACTGTAATATATCCAGGAGTTATGTTAAGTGGAAATACTGAAATAGGTTCAGAATGTATAATAGGTATGAATTCTAGTATAACAAACTCAATAATTGGCAATGGTACAGAGGTGATAAATTCTACAGTGGTAGATAGTAAGGTTGGAGAAAACACTAATGTTGGACCATATGCATACTTAAGACCTAAGAGTAATATAGGAAACAATGTAAAAATAGGAGACTTCGTAGAAGTTAAAAATGCTACTATAGAAGATAATTCTAAGGCATCACACTTATCATACATTGGAGATGCTCACGTAGGTAAAAATGTAAACATAGGATGCGGAGTAGTATTTGTAAACTACGACGGTAAAAATAAATTTAAATCAATAGTAAAAGATAATGCTTTTATAGGATCTAACTCAAACTTAGTTGCTCCTGTAACAGTAGAAGAAAAAGGATATGTAGCAACAGGGTCTACTATAACTGACAGTGTACCTGAAGGAGCTTTAGCAGTAGCAAGAGCGAGACAGGTAAACAAAGAAGGTTGGGTAGAAAAGAAAAATCAAAAAGGTAACAAATAATCTTAATTTGATGATTCTTTTAAGCTAAAAATTAGCTTAAGATGATTAATATAATATGTATCATAGTTTTAAATTTCGGGAGGATAAAATGAATACTAGCGGAAGTGAAATTAAAATACTAGCAGGTAATGCTTCAAAAGAATTGGCTGGAAAGATAGCTGATTACATAGGTGTACCTTTAGCTGATTGCCAAGTGGGAACATTTAGTGATGGTGAAATAAATGTTAACATCAATGAGACAGTAAGAGGTTGTGATGTTTTCGTAGTTCAATCTACTAATAGTCCAGTTAATGATAACTTAATGGAGTTATTAATAATGATAGATGCACTTAGAAGAGCATCTGCAGGTAGAATAACAGCAGTTATTCCTTACTACGGATATGCAAGACAAGACAGAAAAGCTAAGGCAAGAGATCCAATCACAGCTAAGTTAGTTGCTAACTTAATAACAGCTGCTGGAGCAGATAGAGTATTAACAATGGATTTACATGCAACTCAAATCCAAGGATACTTCGATATACCATTAGACCACTTACAAGGTGGAAAGATATTAGCTAATTACTTCAACAGCAAGAACATAGAAGATTTAGTTGTAGTATCTCCAGACTTAGGAAGTGTTACAAGATCTAGAGCATTTGCTAATACTTTAGAAGGTGACGTTCCTCTAGCTATAATAGACAAGAGAAGACCTAAGGCTAACGTATCTGAAATAATGAATATAATAGGAGACGTTAAAGGTAAGAATGTTATATTATTAGATGATATGATAGATACAGCTGGTACAATATGTAACGCAGCTAATGCATTAAGAGAGTTTGGTGCTAAGGATGTTTATGCTTGTTGTACACATGGTGTGTTATCAGGCCCAGCTATAGACAGAATAGAAGAGTCTGCTATAACTGAGTTAATAGTACTTGATACTATACAACTTCCTGAAGATAAGAAGATAGATAAGATACAAATTAAGACTGTGGCTCCTTTATTTGGGGATGCTATAAAGAAGATATTCTCTAACGAATCAGTAAGTATATTATTCTAGTAGGTTTAGTGGGCTATCGTTGAAATATGGGGGTCGTCGGCAATACACTATTGACCCATGCAAGCCAAGTTCGGGCTTGCGAATGGGTTCAATAGTGTATTGCTCTCCTCGCCCCAAATTTCAACGCGCTCTACTAAATTATTAGTGGTTTGAGGGAGTAGGTTAGGACCTAGCACTTTGTGCTAGGTCTTTTTTATGTGGTTTTATCGATGGATAATATCAAAAAGTGATATTATTTACAAAAAATGGATATATATTATGGTATAATTATTATAAATAATATTTTGAAACTGTGAAATATGCTCTGCATTTGGGCACCTGGAGTATATGAAGTTAGTGGTGCAACCGGCTATATTTTATAAACGCTTGTATATTTATGAGTGTTTACAGAACATAGCCTTTTTTATGTAATAAATGAAAATTACATTATTTAAGTCATAGAATAATACAAAAAGAAGGATTTGATTAAATATGAACATTTTAAATAAAAAAAGATTGGGTGATATACTAGTTGAAGCTGGCAAGTTAACAAATTATCAACTAAATCAAGCGCTGCAATCACAAAAAATATTAGGTAAAAAAATAGGAGAAGTATTAGTAGAGTTAAATATTTTAACCGAAGATGAGATTATAGATGCTGTAGAACAGCAAACTGGTATCAAAAAAATAAATCTTAATGAGACTATTTTTGATAGAAGAGTAATAAAGTTAGTACCTCAGAGTCTATGCGAAAAATATACACTGATTCCATTTGGAATAATTGAAAATAAACTAAAAGTTGCTTTATCAGATCCACTTAATATATATGCTATAGATGATCTGGCTATATCTACAGGTTTTGAAGTGGAATCATATATTACTAATAGAAATGATATTAATAAATTTATACAGAGATATTATAGTAGTGAGCAGATGAGTAAAGCAGCTGAAGAATTATCTAAAGAGAGTCTTGAATATAAGGCTATGGAAATTGAAGCTGATGAAATAGATGATGTAAAAAATGCACCTGTTGTCAAAATGGTCGAATATCTATTTAGAAATTCAGTGGAAATGAGAGCTTCGGATATACATATAGAACCCTTTGAAGACGAAGTTAGGATAAGATATAGAATAGATGGAAAACTTCAAATAGTAAATACATTACAAAAAGAAAGCCTAGGCCCCTTAGTTACAAGAATCAAGATATTGTCAGGACTTAATATAACAGAAAAAAGGGTGCCTCAAGATGGAAGAATACTAACAAAGATAAACAATCAAGATGTTGATTTAAGGGTATCTATAATTCCAGTTGTTAGTGGTGAGAAGATCGTTATAAGAATACTTAACAGAAGTACATTTAAAATGGGCATAGAAGTATTAGCAATGAGTGATGAATCTTTAAAGAAGTTATATAAAATAATATCAAAACCAACGGGTATAGTCCTAGTAACAGGCCCAACAGGTAGTGGTAAGTCTACAACATTATACACAATACTAAAACAGCTAGATTCAGAAGAAACTAATATAATTACAATAGAAGACCCTGTAGAATACACTATGAATGGAATAAATCAGGTTAATGTAAACGCAAAAAACGGAGTTTCTTTTGCTAGTGGACTAAGAAGTATTTTGAGACAGGACCCTGATATACTAATGATAGGTGAAATTAGAGACGAAGAAACAGCAAAAGTAGCGGTAAAAGCTGCTATTACAGGTCATTTAGTATTGAGTACACTGCATACAAATGATGCACCATCTACAATAACAAGACTAATAGATATGGGTGTTGAACCATACTTAGTATCTACAGCAATAACAGGAGTAATAGCTCAAAGACTAGTTAGAAAAATATGTAATAATTGTAAAGAATCATACAAGGCAGATATATATGAAAAAGGTATTTTAGGAGAAAGCTTAGATAAAGAAGTAATCCTATTTAAAGGTAAAGGTTGTGGATATTGTAATGATACTGGATATCAAGATAGAATCGGTGTATATGAAATAATGGAGATAGAAAGGGAACATAAAGATATAATAAGTGCAAATAAGGATTCGAATGTGCTAAGAGACATAGCTATAGAAAAAGGAATGACAACATTAGCACAAGAATGTAAAAATTTAGTTTTAGATGGAATAACAACAATAAATGAATTTATTTCGATATATATGTAATAAATAGATGGGGGTGAATCACTTGGCAAAATTTAAGTACAGAGCAATGAATCAGTCAGGAGAACGAATGCAAGCAGAGTGTGAAGCAGAGTCAAGAAGTGATGTAATATCAATGTTAAGAGTAAATGGTTACTATCCTTTAAAAATAGAGGAGATAGTTCAGAGTAAAGAAATAAAAATGGATTTATTCTCAAAAGTAACATTAAAAGATATAAGTATGTTTTGTAGACAATTTTACACTATGATAGATGCAGGAGTAACTATTAATAGATCACTAACGATACTAGCTAATCAAACAACAAATAAAAAGTTGAAAGAGGCTATAAAGCATATCGATGAAGATGTAGCCAAAGGAGAAATGTTATCTGAAGCTATGAGAAAACAAGATGGAATATTCCCTAAACTATTAGTTAGTATGGTAGAAGTAGGAGAAGTTACAGGTAATTTAGATGGCATTATGCTTAGAATGGCAGAACAATACGAAAAAGAAAATAAAATAAATAATAAAGTCAAAGTTGCTATGACTTATCCATCGGTATTAGCTGTAGTAGCGGTACTAGTAGTAGCAGTGCTTATGACTTTTGTTATGCCTAAGTTTTTGGATTTATTTAATAGTTTAGGAACGAATTTGCCAATAGTAACCAAAATTTTAATATCATCCAGTGAATTTATAGCTAAAAACGTAATTGCAATCTGGTCACTAGTTATTATGGTGATAATTGGAATTAAATTTTATTTTAAAACAGAACATGGCACATATTCTTTAAGTGTACTAAAACTAAAAATACCAATAATAGATAAACTTAATCAAAAGATTATCGTTTCACGATTTACTAGAACCTTATCGGTACTATTATCTAGTGGTATCCCAATGATAAAAGCTTTAGAGCTTGTATCGGAGATAGTAGGAAATAAGCTAGCAGAAATAGAAATAATATCAATGAAAGACCATGTAATTAGAGGGGAAGGTCTATATAAGACTGCAATTAACAGTGATATATTCCCTGAAATGCTAGGAACTATGATAAAAATAGGGGAAGAAAGTGGATCTTTAGACGATATATTATACAAAACTGCTGATTTCTATGATGACGAATTGGAAAGTCAAATACAAATAACTGCTGCAATGATAGAGCCACTATTGGTAGTGGTAATGGGTGCGGTAATAGGATTTATTGTACTAGCAATCATGTTACCGATGACTAGTATGTATGATAGTATCTAAAAGAAACTTTGGGAGAGGTGATTGAGATGGAAGAAGAAAAGTCAATAAAGAAAAATAAGCTAAAAGAACTAATGAGTAAGGATATAAAAGATTTAATTAGTATAGACACCAAGCATATGAAATTGAATAAAAAAAGTAAGAATAATAAAACTAAAAACAAGCAGATAAACAAACAGATAGTAAGCTTTGATATAGATGAAGATTTTATAGAAGTAGTAGTTGGAAAATACTATAAAGAAACACTAATAATAAGTAAGTGTATACAGACTATGACTCCGCAAAATGCAGTTAAAGATGGAAAGATAATAAATGAAGAAGCTATAGTAAATGAGTTGAAGAGTATATTGAAAGCCAATAATATAAAAACAAAATATGCTAGCTTTACTACAAATTCATCTTTAATAATTAATAGAGAAATGATAATACCAGTAGTAGAAGAAGATGAGATGGATACTGTTATAGAATACGAGATATCACAGTATCTTCCTATAAATTTAAATGATTATATTATTCAAACTTTGGTTCTTGATGAAATAGAGATTAATGGTGTATCAAAATTAAAATTACATACTATATGTTATCCAGAAAAGTTAGCTAGAAGTTACTTTTATATATTAGAAAAATTGAACTTAAAGCCATACTCATTAGATGTTAAATTTAATTCTTTAAGTAAAATAATTAACTATTCTCAAGATATTAATATGAAAGACTATGAAATTCATAGTATCAATGCGTTTATAGATATTGGATGTTTATCTACAGATATCAATATTTACAAAGAAGGTAAAATAGACTTCACAAGAATAATAAAAATAGGATATAGAAATGTACAATCATACTCATTAGACGATAAAGATACAAGTGGAGTTAACTATCTAATTGAAGAAATAGATAGAATATTCCAATTCTATAAAAATAAAAATAGAGGTAGTATCATAAAAAATATATATCTGATAGGTGAAGGATCTAGGCTAAAGCATATAGATAAATATATGAAAGAAAGACTAGGTATAAACACAGAAGTAATAAATGAAATAGGATTTATAAAATATTCATCTAAAGAAGATTTAAGTAAAGATATTTACAAATATATAAATGCAATAGGCACGATAGTCAGGTTGTAAAAAGGGGGGATACACTATGATGAGAGATATAAACTTTTTTAAACCCTACAAGAGTAAAAATAAATCTGGAGAGACTAAATACTATTATCAAATAACAGGATTGTTACTTGGGCTAATCATTGTGGGATCATATTCAATAAATTTAAGTAAAATAATTATATTAAATAAAGAAATAGAAAATTATGAAAAACAATTAAATAGGGAAGATATAAAAGAAAAAATAGAGGTAGCAGAAACAGTAAAAAGACAGCTAGACTCACTAACAAGATACAAAATAGACTTAGATTCTGTTGTAGAAGCAGTAGAAGATAGAAATGTAGTAACAAACTCGCTATTAGACTTAATAAGCTCTACAGTACCAACTAATGTAGACTTTAAAAGCATGAATATAAAATATGACACAATAAATATACAAGCAGTAACTACAAATAGAATGTACATAGCAGAGTTACAACATAACTTAAAAACTTTACCACAAATAGAAGATGTATATATTGATAGCATATCAGGGAGTGAATCTGTACAGGGAGAATACTCATTTAATGTTAAATGTTATTTAAGAGGAGGTGCCCAATAATATGAAACTAAGTAGTAAAGAAAAAATATTATTAGTATTATTAGGTTCGATATTAGTAAGTGTTTCCTATTATCAATTATCATATACAAAACAAATTGATAAAATAAGTATATTAGAAGAAAAAAGAAATAATTTACAAACTAGATATGAAGAAGTTAAAGAAATGCTAGCAAAACTAGAAGAAAAGCAAGAAGAAATAGGATTTATAACATCATCAATTAATCTTAAAGCAAAGACTTTCTATCCAACATTAATACAAGAAAAACTTATATTAGAGATAGACACATTTCTAAAAGAAAGTAACCTAAAAGGAGATATTGGATTTAGTGAAATAGCTGTATCATCAGTTGAATTGTTACAAAGAAATAAAAATCAAATGGGAGATACATCATTTAAAGATATCGTTAATGAGTATAATGGCACAAGCGCTGGTAATGACCAACAAAATCAAGAACAAGTATCACAACCGTCTACAGAGGTTAAGAACTCTGATGCAACAGTAGAAATAATGAAAGTAAATATAAACTTTAAAGGTAAATTTGATGTAATCAAAAGCTTTATATCAAAGATAGAAACAAGTAACAGAGAAATAGTAATTACAGATCTTACTACATCTGTAGGATATGGAGGAGAACTATCTGGAACTATGAGTTTAGAGTTTTATGCTATACCAAAGATTACGGAAAGAGATAGTGAATACCTGCAGTGGACGCTAGATGGCTCATATGGTAAAGAAGTACCATTCTTAATCCAAAATCCACAAGTAACAGTACAACCACCAAGTAGCAATAGCTCAAATGGAAGCTCAGATTCAGACTCTAATGAAAGTGGAGTAACAGATACTACACAGTCAAATATAGATTTTGCGGTGCAAGTAAGATCTATTACATCAGACTTGCCTACAGTAATGATAGGAAAATCAAATGATAATACGAAGGATACTTATATTAGTGTAGTGAATAACAATGTAGAAGAAGCTCAAATTGAACTTACAAAGAAAAATGGTAAATATTATTATAAGTATAACAATACGTCAAAACACTATCCTAGTGATTATACTGGATTAGGAATAGAATATTTACCAAAATCAGATCGTATAATTATAGATATAAGTAGTGAAGGGCGAATTAATGTAGATGATAAATCTGGATTACAGTTAAATGTAGTTAATAATACAGATAAAATAGTAGAAGTTCAAATTAAAGGTGACGACAAAACAAATCCAAGAGTATCTATAACAGGGGATAGTAGTAAAGTAACTGTAACAAAAAAGTAGGTGGGAGTGTTTGAAAAAAAAGATTAGAGACAATACAGGGATATCATTAGTTGAAATACTAGTAAGCTTAGCTATAGTTTCATTAATGATAATACCTATTACTATGGTAGTAAATACTGTTATCAAAATGAACAAAAAATCAGAAGTTAGACAACAAGCGGTACTTTTAGGTCAGCAAGTACTAGAAGAAATAGATATATTAGAAGAAGTAAATGGTGATAGTATAACTTTATCACAGGATAAATATTTTGTAGGTGCAAGCAATAATGAAAAAGAAGAATCTGTATATAACCTAAATGACTTCATAAATGGTAATGACAAATATGATATAGAGATAAAACTATCTAAAAATGAAAATATAGAATATGATTCTGGCAATAACAACAATGATAATCCTGGTGAGACCAATGTCAATCCAAATACACAGAATATATTTATGATAGAATCGGATGCACAATCAGACTACGTAAGGATAGGTTATCAAAGCATATGGAGTCAATTAAAGATAGACAACAAAGAGCCCAAATTAGATATTTATATATACGATGGGAATAAGCTAAAGATAACAGGTAGTGAAAATAATAGTATAGAATATAATTCTATAGATAGTTTATATAATCAAATTTTATTTGGTTTTACTAATAACTATAGTCGAAATGAAGGTGTTACTATCAGTATAAATAGTAGCTCAAGTGATGAAATAGAATTTTATATACAAAAATCATTTGAATGTGAAGAAAAAATATATGTTGAAAAGGAACCAAATATAAAGATACATAATATAAGAGATAATAAAGAACTCTCAGACAAAAGCATAGGAAATTTATATAGTATATCAGTCATTGTAAGTAAAGAAGGCGATATACTGTTTGAAGGCAATGGAAGTAAAAACATAAAATATAAAGATTAGTGCTTGGGGGCGGATATATGAAAAAAAATAATAATAAAGGATCCAGTCTAATTTTAGCTATTGTATTATTTGCAGTATTATTAACCGTAGGTGGTGCAGCGCTTACGATAATAAATGCAAACTACAAAGTAAGAGTAAAAGAAGGAAAAAGATTACAAAACTTATACGAATCAGATGCAGGACTGGATGTGGCATATAATATACTTGTCAAAACTTTTGAAGCTGGTATAAAGTCAGGGAGCGATAGTGTAGGTTCCATTGACCCTACAAAACTTGAAGATGCAGAAACAACAAAAGATAAAGCCAACATAATAAATAAAGAATTTAAAAAAGGATTTACTGAAGTAGTAACAACAGATGAAATAATAAAATCTATTGAAAGTAATAAGTATATTAAAAATTATAAAGAAAATGATGAAAATAAAAGATATCAGGTAGTAGAATTTAATAGTAGCAATGAAGAATATCCAAAATTAATATGTAATGTAAATGAAAACGATGATAAATATACAGTGACTGTATTATCAGAATTTGAAAGTGATGAAAATAAATCATCAACAGGTAAAAATATTAGACTAGTACAAGTAGTATATGAACTAAAAGTTCCGGATTATGAAAATGCTGTAGAAGTAGATATGGATAGCAAAATAAGCAATGTAAAAGAATTGGTAGACAAAATCATAGGTATAGATGGAAATATGAATGTGTCTGGCGGTATTAATTTTAATATCGAAGGTGATGTATTTGTAAAAGGTGAAAAAGAAGCCGACCCAGGTTATAACTCTAAAATATATGATAAATATAGCGGAGGAATAACTTTAAATAATAAGAGTAATGAGAATACAACATTAGCATTAAAAGGAAATGTTATGACACCAAAAACCTTTAATATAGGGAACAAGACAGGTGAAATTAACACTACTATAAATGGAAATTTATACGCAGGAAACGTATATGTAGGAAGTAAAGATGGATCATATTCACAAAACAATATAACTACGATAAATGGTGAAGTAGTAGTGGATAACGACTTGGCAATGAAAGGTAATAGAACACATTTAAATATTACTGATTTTTATGGAATAAATGATAAAACATATGAATACGACTATTCACAAAATGACAATAGATTTGAAGCTGAAAAAAGAGTGTCTAGTAGTATTATTGTCAATGGTGGTAGCGGAAGTATCAATATAAAAAATAGTGCATATATAATGGGAACTGCATATATTGATGCACAAAAAAATGGAGAAAGCTATAAAACAGGAGAATCGCTAGCGGTAAAAGGAAACTATATAGCATATACAAAAAAACAAGATAGCATCAATGGATATGATTTTGAAAGTTACGATTTTGATTTATATGGTCCATTACAATTAATAGATAGTATAGACGACCAAAATTTGAATATAGATCAAAAAAGTATGTATTTTAAGGAGTTCGTAAATAGCTCAAATAGAACGGAGAATATAAGTGATGGTGGGGTAATACTTCCTAAAAACACAAAAGCTGTAGGTGCAATACTATATAAAGATAAAAAAGGAATAAAAGCTGAAAGAAATACTTATACACTAGATAGTAACAGCCCAATATATGACAAAAGAAGAGATTATACGGAAAATGTGTATTGTATGGGAACATTAGATGACACACAAGACTACGAATCGATATATAATCGCCTTGGAGGATACCAAAAAACTGTAGATGAAATACTTGGATTTACAGGAAAAGAAGAATTAGAAGGTAAAGTAACAAGTGATTTTGTATTAAATTACAATCCATCAAAGACTATATATGTAACTGATAATCCAGAGGCAATTGATAGCAAAGTGAGAAGCAATAATATAGTAATTAATGCAAAAGACACAAAAAATATGATGATACTAACAAATGGAGATGTAAAGATTATTGCAAAAGAAAATATCGAATATAACGGAACAATAGTATCTACAAAAAATATCGATATTAGAGGTACTGGAAAAATCACAATGAAGTATGATGAAAAAGTGATAAATAGCTTAATATCGAAATACTCAAAGTATTTAAAAGATATATTCAACACAAAATCAGGAGATAGTTTACAGCAAACAATAAATACTATACCTGTATATTCTCATCAATACGATATTAAAAAATATATACAGTCCAAAGACTGGAAGATAGTAAGATAAAGAGGTGATTCTTTGAAAAAGAACAATAAAGGAATGACCGTTGCAGAAGTGCTGATAGCTATGGCAGTAATGACAGTGGTAATGGGTATTATTTATGGATTATATTTTTCTAATACAAAAACAATATCAAAGAATGAGCTAAAAGCTATGATACAAACTGATGCCCAGTATGTACAAAATACTCTTACTAATATAGGAATGCAATCAAGCGGTATAGCTGATATAGTAGCATCTGAAATAATAGATGACACAGACTTTAGTGGATACTATGAAGTGAAAAGTATTGATTTGAAATTTAAGGAAAATCAGTTAGATTATATATATAGATTTTCGGTTGAAGATTCTTTAGATAGTAGCGATGATAATAAGAGTCTTATATTATATAAGATTGATAAGAATGGGGAAGAAGAAAATATAGTACAAACAAGCACTTTATCCCAAAATGTATATAGTTTTAAGATAGAATCAGTATATTCATCAGGTACAGGTGATGAAATATTACTTAAGTCAAAGACAGTAGATGTGTATTTTGAGCTAGGTAAAAGAAAAGGGTTTAGTGAAGTTAATTATGAAATATCAACATTAATAACATTTAGGAATAAATAATTTTACATCAAGTAAGGCTTATATAATTTTTATTAATGCATTGCTTAATGTAAATAGTGGAGATGAGAGGATGAAGTTTGATAAAAAAATAAAGAAAATGAGTAGTATAATCATTAGCTTGTTTATTGTAGCAGGTGGAGTATATTTTGCTAATGGTCAATTAAATCCACCACCAAAACCAGCGATAATAGTAGGAAACCCACCTGAGATATCACCAGAAAATCCAAAGGTAGGAGAAGATGTTGAAATTACTTATACCCTATACCCACAACCATTTCAACATAATGTATCAACACCTAAAGAAATCGTGTTAGTGCTAGATCGTTCAGGTAGTATGAATGATAAAATTACTGGTTCAAATAAAAAGAAGATAACTCAATTAAAAGAAGCTAGTATATCATTTATAAATAAAATGAGTGAAATTGAAAATTTAAAAATAGGAATAGTAACATACTCAAGCAGTGCAGATATAGCTAAAGAATTGACAGATGTCAAAACTGGTAAGAATAGCCTAATAAATACAATAAATAATATTAAAACTGGCGGAGGAACAAATACAGGGGACGGATTAAGAAAAGCTGGTCATATACTAAAAAATATGGGAAATTCAAGTGCTAATAAATCGATAGTATTTATGTCAGATGGAGAACCTACATTCTATACATATACTGAGGAATGGTGGGGATCGTGGGATTACTATACTGAACTAGATAATAAAACTCCAAATACAAATAATGGAAATGATTATACGAGAGGAGAAAAATATGCAATAGAAATAGCCAAAGTAATAAAAAGAGAACTTGGAAAGGCAAATATATTTACAGTTGGATATGGTCTAAAAGATAGTGGTAATCGTATAATGAATAATATTCATACTACTATGGGTGGCACAAGTGATAACTTCCATAAGACAAGTGATTCTATTGACAAAATATTTGATAAGATAGCAGATGACATAATAGCTCAATATAAAATAGAAAATCAAAATCTAGATTTAAAGTTAGATCCTACTGTTGTTATGGCAAGTGATATTTTATATGAAGATATAGTTTATAAAAGAGAAGAAAATGGATGGTATAGAGCAGAACCAGTACAAATAATATTCAAAATAAAATGCAATAAAAATGGATATATAAATATAGTAAACCCAGGTAGTAAATTTGAATATAACGATATATTTGGAAATAAGCAGGAAGTTAAAATACCAGAATTATCCTTGAATATAGGTCTTAATTCAAAGGTAACTATAGATGTTAGAGATTCATCAGGACCAATTAAAGATAGATATGATTCTAGTGACAATGCGCAAATGAACTACATTAAATTGATCCAAAATGAATTTAAGCAAGATTACAAGCTATTTGGAGAATCCTATGCAGATATTAAATTTGAAGGTGATGATATAAATCATTTAAAGTATCAAGTAATAAAGGAAGATACTACTCAAGAGGAAATAGATAGTAACTGGAGTATTATAGAAGGATCAAGCAACAATGGAAATATAAATGGGGATATAGATTTATCTAAAAATGGATATTTGACTCAACAATCTTATGATGTATCAGCTCTTCCGCAATATGGTATAGATAGTACAAACATAGGTTGGTTAACAAGTCAATGGGAGAAAAGAGAGGATTTATACAAGTATCCTTACTCAGATGGTGCAAGCTATAAACCTGCGTCTACAACAACTACCAATAATCCGAGTGATTATGTAAGAGAAGAAAAATATTATAATCCTATAACTCAAAGAGAAGAAAGTAGATGGGTACCACAAAATGTATTTACTCAGTACTCCAATGTAGGTGGGACATATAAAGAAGCAAGTAAAACATGGGGATATATAAAGGTACCTGAAAGTGGAGAGTATAGATTTGGTACAAAATCAGACGATGGAATAAAAGTAACTATAAATGTAGATGGCGAAAATATAGTTCTTGTAGAAAATTTTACAGTTCATGGCCCAAAATGGGATAACCCACAAAATAAAATTAACTTAGATAAAAATAAGTACTATCCTATATTTATAGAGTATTTTAACTGTGGAGCTGAAGCTGCATTTAATCTTAAGTATACTACAACTACAAAAAGTGGAAATGAGCGAGACTATAAAAATATACCTAAAGAATGGTTTTATCCTTCTAAAAGTAAAGCCCCGGGTGAAACATCAGATGGTGGATTTACAGGTGAAAGTGGTGTTAAGATACCTGAAGAACCAGGCAAATATTATATATTATATGAGTCTGGAATGAAAACAGGTGATAATTTTAAAATGACAAAGCAAGGTAAATATGGTCCATTTATTGTTGATACAAGATTTACACTACAAAGAAGTATAACAAACTATTACAATAATAATTTTGTACTAGAATATACATTAACACCAAACAATATACCTGTAACAGATTTTTATCGAACAAAACAGGATCTTAACAATGCTCAGTTAGTGCAAAGTTTATATGTAAACAATATTCAATTAACAGATATTTTACCGAATGGATTTGATGTAAAATCTCAGATAGGATCATCAACACATACATTCAACTATGCCTATAATAGTGGGAGTACAAATAAATTAAATGGTGTAATTGAAGGCGTTGTTAATTATAAACTAAACACTCAAGCAGATGCCAAAGAAGGTTATTTTTATTATTCAGAACCTGTGAAGATAAGACTAGAAATAAGCAGTGAGAATCTTGGAAAAGTGATATTTAGTGAATCAGATGGTAAAATTATTTATAATGATGTATCTTTGAATAATAAGCAAATAATTAAAGAACAAAATTTACCTGAAAGTAGTTTTATTCTTCAAGGTATAAATAAAATAGTGTCACATGGACTACTACTTACTGATAAAAATAATTATAAAGTCCAAGAAGGTACTATAAATGGTGTAAAAAATGTATATTATACCTTGGGAGTTAAAGTAGATATAAATAAAGATAATGGGAATTTCAAAGTAGTAATACCGGAAAATGCCATGCTAGATGAAGATAGCATATATCTATATAGGTATAATGAAGATATGACAGTTGACCCTAATTCAAAAATAAAAATTGGTTCACAATATATTACAGGAAGAACTATTGATGTTAAGGGTTTAAATAGATTTAATAACAAAAAAACAAGCTATGTATTGGCCTATTCATTATTACTACAGGATAACGGGCAATATTCATCTATAGCTAATATGGATAGGGATATTCCGACAATTTTAAATATTAGTGAAGAGATGCCAGAATTATTTTAATAATAAAATCAGAAGCTATAAAAATAGCTTCTAATTTTATTGATTTATTAAATGTAAGTAGTAAAAGAATATATACTAAAGTAGTAATACTATAAAATAATAATATGGTAAAAAATGTAATAAAAGTAATGCGTGTAGAGATAAAACATGCTATAATTAGTATATAAAAATACTATAGATACTAAGAAGTATGTCTTGTACATGGGCACCTGAGACATATGGAGTAAGTGGTGCAACCGGCTATCTAAATTATATAGATTTTCTATATATATTTGAGGCCTTTTTTTATGTCTATAGTAATGAAAATTGAGGGGGAACTTTTATGTTAAAGAAAAAGAAAAACAACAAAGGTTTTACATTAGTAGAACTATTAGTAGTAATAGCAATTATAGGTATATTAGCAATAGTAGCAGTACCCGCATTATTTAAGCAAATAGATAAGTCTAAAGGAGCAGATATATCTGCTACTGTAGCTTCTATAAAATCAGCAACAACTGTTTTCTATTCAGACAATGATGTGGTACCAACAAGCATAGCAGCAGCTTCTGGCGGAACAGCAACAACAGATTTATTGGTAGGTGGATACTTAGATTCTAATCCAGATGTTCCGAATAAAGTTACATACACACTAGCGGCAGGATCAACACAAGCAACTAAAGGTGTTACTTTAGTAATAGATATAAAAGGATCATATATGAGTAATGCTTCAATAGATAAATTAGCTTCAGATCTTGGTGTTACAAAAGAAAGTACTCCTAATAACGGATCGACAGCAACCATAAAAGTACCTTTAATTAAAGATTAATATATATTAGAAGTGGAGATATTTATCTCCACTTTTTGCATGTTGATAATTTTTATTGAGTTTATATAAGTTAATAGCTTCATAATTGATACGACTCACAGGGGAATCATTGATTGAGAATGCTTATATATAAATAATTAATATAGTCCTCGTCATAAAAAATATTTATATTTAGTTAAAAATATTTAAATATAAATGATTGGAATAATAAAAAATAAATACTGCTATTAGTATGAATATATATTAATTTTACAATATAGATAAATAACAATAGATATATTATAATATCTATAAATTGGGTTTATAATGTAAAATATTAGAAAAAGAGGAGACATATAAAGTGGATATATATGAATGGCTAAATAAAGGTGTCAATCTAGGAGCATCAGATATACATATAACAGTAGGTACAAATCCTATGGCAAGAGTAAAGGATAGATTTATAAAACTATCAGATACAATCCTAACTAATGAACACACAAAACCAATAGTACTTGAAATAGCAGGAGAGGAAAGATTTAAACTACTAGACCAAATAGGAGAGTTAGACTTCTCTGCATCTTTAGAAGACGGAAATAGATTTAGAGTAAATGCTTACAAGCAAAAAGGAAATTATACCCTAGCAATAAGAACAATAAACGCAGACATACCAAATTTCGAAAATCTAAATTTACCACAAGTATTAACCAGTTTCACAAAAAAACACAAAGGTCTAGTATTAGTAACAGGGCCTACAGGGAGTGGTAAAAGTACTACATTAGCTAGCCTTATAGATATCATAAATACAAACAGACAAGCCCATATAATAACACTAGAAGACCCTATAGAGTACGTACATAAGCACAAAAACAGTATAGTAAATCAAAGAGAGATAGGAACAGACTCAAAGAGCTTTCACTCAGCCTTAAGAGCTATACTTCGTCAAGACCCTGATGTAATACTTATAGGAGAGATGAGAGACACTGAATCTATATCAATAGCTCTTACAGCAGCTGAGACAGGTCATCTAGTATTTTCTACACTACATACAGTAGGAGCGGCAAAAACCATTGATAGGATAGTAGATATGTTTCCATCAGAGCAACAGCAACAAATAAGAATACAGCTATCAACAGTATGTGAAGGTGTAATATCTCAACAGTTAATACCTACAGCAGATGGACAAGGAAGGGTAGCTGCTTTGGAGATAATGATAGCAAATACAGCAATAAGAAACCTGATAAGAGAAAATAAAACATTCCAAATACCAAACATAATACAAACATCATCAAGACAAGGTATGCAGACTATGGATCAAGACTTAATAAACTTATATAGACAAGATAAAATAACTACAGATGCTGTATTAAGTAGATGCACAGATTTTGAAAATACTCAAAAAATGTTAGGTATGAGTAGCTATGGTGCTATGGATATGTACTAATAATAGATGGAGAATATAACAATGGATATATATTTTATAATAGTATCATTTTTAATAGGGATTATATTCGGTAGCTTCTTCAACGTATGCATCTATCGAATACCAGAAAAAATATCAGTAGCAAATCCACCATCGCATTGCTACAACTGCAACACAAGACTAAAACCATTAGACTTAGTACCAATACTAAGCTGGGTATTTCTAAAAGGTAAATGTAGATATTGTGGTAAAAAAATATCACCAAGATACGCACTAGTAGAGATACTAACAGGTATACTTTTTGCCACAATATACATTAGCTTTGGATACAACATAGAAACAATATACTACATGTTTTTAGTATCCCTACTAATAATAATCACCTTTATAGACTTAGATCACTACATAATACCAGATAGTCTAGTAATAATAGGTTCAATCTTTGCAGTTGTATTCAATCTGTTTGTAAAACTAGTAAGCAATAGAAGCATGCTTCTAGGAGCACTAATCTGTGGTGGAGGTATGCTATTACTAATATACCTAATAGAACTAGCTGTAAAAAAAGAAGTAATGGGTGGAGGAGATATCAAACTCTTCGGCATGTTAGGATTATTCCTAGGACTTAAAGGAGGTCTCCTAACAATACTTCTAAGTGTTTACGTAGGTGCAATTTACGGTATAATAACAATAGTATACAGCAAAATAAAAAAACAAGAATATAACTCAATGATACCATATGGCCCTTTCATATCAGTAGGAGCCCTAGTATATGTTCTATATGGAACACAAATGATAAACTGGTATCTAAATCTGTATTAACCAAGAAGCTGTCTCAAAATCTAACTTGTATTTTGAGATAACTTCTTTTTTGCATTGTATTATGTTATACTATTTCAAAATTGAATCAAAAAATTCAATGAACAATATACATAATAATTTGTGTTACAATTAAACTATACATAAAGCAAAAAAAGCTAATAGGCAAAAACCTATTTACATAAAAACTACATTAAAAGGAGATGACAAAATGTACGTAATAGTAGGTCTAGGAAACCCAGGAAAACAATACGATAAGACAAGACATAACGTAGGATTTGAAGTTATAGATATTTTGGCAAAGGAATATAACATATCTGTGACGAAAATAAAACATAAGGCTTTAATAGGAGAAGGAAGAATAGGCTCAGAAAAAGTACTACTAGTTAAGCCTCAAACTTACATGAACCTAAGTGGAGAAACATTAATAGATATCTATAAATACTATAAAGTAGATATGGAAAACATAATAGTAATCTATGATGATATAGATTTAGATGTTGGAAAAATAAGAGTAAGAAAAAAAGGTAGTGGTGGAACTCACAACGGTATGAGATCTATAGTAAAATGCTTAGGATCAACTGACTTCCCAAGAGTTAGAGTAGGTGTATCTAAGCCTAGGCCAGGACAAGACTTAGCAGACTTCGTTTTATCTAGATTTAGAAAAGAAGAAGCTGATAATCTAGCTGATGGATTAGAAAAGTCATATCGTGCCGTAGATGCGATAATAAGAGAAAATATAGACACAGCAATGAACAAATATAACGGATAGTGAGAGGGGATTTATATGAACGATGTTTTTGTATATCCTTTGCAAAATTCCAGTGAATATAACGAAATAATAAATTGCATAGAAAAAGATAAAGGCTCATTATTAATTAATGGCCTTTTACCAGTGCAGAGACCTCATATTACTTATTCTATCTTCAAAGACTTATCTAAACAGATGGTTTTTGTTGCAAGTAGCGATTTAGAAGCTAAGAAGGTATATGAGGATTTAAGTTTTTATATGAAGGATAAGGTAGAGTATTTAGGACACTCTGATATATATTTCTACCATTTAGATGCAAAGGACAGAAAAGAGGAAGCAAAAAAATTAAAGGTATTACTTAGACTAGCTAAAGGTGAAAAATTTGTGCTAGTAACTTCTGTTGAAGCTATTTTGAGAAAGTATGTACCAAAATCAGTTTTAATGGATAATGTTATCAGCTATAAAATAGGAGACACTATAAATTTAGATGCTTTAAGTGAAAAACTAGTATCTTTAGGTTATGAGAGAGTTTCTAAAATTGAGGGATTTGGTCAGTTTAGTATAAGAGGTGGAATAATAGATATTTTCTCTCTAGAATATACAAACCCAATTCGTATGGAATTATTTGATGATGAAATAGATTCTATACGAACTTTTGACGTTTTCTCTCAAAAATCAATTGATAAGATTAAGAAATTTTCAATAACTCCTTCAAGAGAGTTTATATATCCAAATAATACTTCTGAAGCTGTAGAAAGACTTAAAAAAGAAGTTACTAAGCTAAGTGATGAGGATGTATTTAAAAATATAGATAACATAGCGAGTAAGACTTATTTTGAAGGTATAGAAAATTATATTGATTACATTTATACAGAAGAAAATAAAAGTCTTTTCACATATTTAAAAGATGATGCTATTGTTTTTGTAAACGATATATCAAGACTTAATGAGAGATGTGAAAACTATTTAAATGAATTTAAAGAAAACTATAAACTAAACCTTGAGAGGGGATTAGCCCTAAAAAATCAAGGTAAATTGCTATACCAATATTCAGATATAGAATATTTAGTAGATAATAAAAAGTTAATAATAAATAGTTTATTACCAAAGCCTATAAAAGATTTTTCTATAAAATCTATAATCAACTTTGAGTGTAGAGAAGTGCCTACTTTTAATGCCAAGTTAGATGTATTAGTAGAAGAGTTAGAAAGATTAAAATATAATGGCTACAAAATAATATTAGCTACAAATACTTTAGATAGAGCTAAGAAACTTAAGTCAGACTTATTAGATGCAGGAATAGAAGCCGCTGTAAGTAGGACTAGAAACACTGAGATAAAATCTTCTCAAATAATTATTACACCTGGACATATTACTAGCGGATTCCAATATAAGGGTATTAAATTTGCTGTAATAACAGATAATGAGATGATAGGTGTTCATAAGAGAAGTAATACTAATAAAGGTAAGAAGTTTAAGAAAGGTAAAAAGATAGAAACTTTCTTAGATTTAAACGTAGGAGATTATGTAGTACATGAAAATAGTGGGGTTGGTAGATATACAGGTATCGACCAAATTGCTATTAATGGTATTAAAAAAGACTACATGAAGATAGTTTATCAAGGTGGAGACAATCTATATGTACCTATTGACCAAATGGACAAGGTTCAAAAATATATAGGTGCAGATGTAGAAAAAGTAAAATTAAATAAGCTTGGAACAGCTGAGTGGAGCAAGGCTAAAGCTAAGGTTAAAAAAGAAATAGAAGATATGACTAAAGACCTTATAGAGCTTTATGCTAAGCGTGAAAAGATAAAAGGTTATAAATTTTCAAAGGATACTCCATGGCAAGCTGAGTTTGAGTCTGCTTTCCCTCATCAAGAAACAGATGACCAACTAAAAGCTATAGTAGAAACTAAAAAAGATATGGAGTCAGATAAGGTTATGGATAGACTTATCTGTGGAGACGTTGGATATGGTAAGACTGAAGTAGCCATAAGAGCTGTATTTAAGGCTTGTATGGACGAAAAGCAGGTGGCGGTATTAGTTCCTACTACTATACTCGCTCAACAGCATTACAATACCTTTAAAGAAAGATTTGAAAATTATCCAATAAGAGTAGAGGTTCTTAGTCGATTTAAGACTCCTAAGCAACAAAAGCAAATAATAGAAGACGCTAAAAAGGGTCTAGTAGACGTTTTAATAGGTACACATAGAATTGTGTCAAAAGATATAGATTTACCGAAGCTAGGGCTTGTAGTAATAGATGAGGAGCAAAGATTTGGAGTTAAGCATAAAGAGTCTCTTAAGAAGATTAAATCAACTGTAGATGTACTTACGCTATCGGCTACTCCAATACCTAGAACACTTCACATGTCATTAAGTGGTATAAGAGATATGAGTGTTATAGAAGAGCCACCTCAAGAAAGACACCCTGTAATAACTTATGTTACTGAAGGGAAGGAAAGTATAATTCAAGATGAGGTAGAAAGAGAGTTAGCAAGAGGTGGTCAGGTATTCTTCGTATACAATAGAGTAGAACGTATTGAAGAAATGGCTAGTATGATACAAAGACTAGTACCTGATGCAAGAGTTGCTGTAGCTCATGGTAGAATGACTTCTAAAGATCTTGAAAACATAATTTTAGGATTCTTAAATAAAGAATATAACGTACTTGTATGTACTACTATTATAGAAACTGGTATGGATATTTCAAATGCCAACACAATGATAGTATATGATGCAGATAAGATGGGTCTTGCTCAGCTTTATCAGTTAAGAGGTAGGGTTGGAAGAAGTTCAAGACAAGGTTATGCTTATTTAATGTATGAAAAAGACAAAGTTTTAAGTGAAATAGCAGAAAAAAGATTAAAGGCTATAAGAGAATTTACTGAGTTTGGTTCAGGATTTAAGATAGCTATGAGAGACCTTGAAATAAGGGGAGCAGGTAATATCCTAGGCTCTCAACAACACGGTCACATGGCTGTAATAGGATATGATTTATACGTTAAAATGTTAAATGAAGCTATTAAAAAGGTTAAGGGTGAGCCGATAATAGAAGAAGTTGATGTAGAAATAGATTTAACTGTAAATGCCTATATTCCAGATACTTATATAAGCGATGAGTTAACGAAGATTGAAATGTACAAAAAAATTGCTTCTATCCAAAATAAAGATGATATGGACGAGATTACTGAAGAACTTGAAGATAGATTCTCAGATATACCAAAACCAGTTCAAACTTTATTAAAGATTGCATACATTAAATCTTTATGTAAAGAGTTAAAAGTAGAAAAAGTTAGACAGCTTAAGGATGAAATAATCTTAACTCCATTAACAAAGTATAAAACAAAGGAAAAAATAGGTTATAATATAGTAGAAGAATTACAAGATTTACTAGAAAAAATGGTAAGTATAAAATAACATAAGATAAAAGAGAGGGTGTTTTGGATTTGAAGAAAATAATCACATTGATTATGTCAGTGATGTTAGGAATATCACTTATTGGATGTAGTAGCAAAGTAGACCCAAATGAAGTAGTAATGACAGTTAATGGTAGAGAAGTAAATGCAGGATACTATGAAAAGATGCTAGGACTTTATAAGCAATCTATAGAATCTATGTATGGAGCATCTATTTGGGAACAAGAAGTAGAAAAAGGTGTTAAATATAAAGATAAATTTAAAGAAATAATTCTTCAACAAATAATAGATACAGAAGCTGTATATGCAAAAGCAGAAGAATTAAAATTATTACCTAATGATGATGAAATAGAAAAATCATATAAAGAATTGAAAGAAAGCTTAGAAGCTAGTGAAGAAGGAATGAAAAATCTACAATCAATGGGAATAGATGATGCATTCTTAAAGGAACAAACTAAAAAAGATTTAGCTTGGCAAAACTACAAAACTAATTTTGACAAAATAAATACTGTAAGTGATGAAGAAATACAAAAATATTATGACGATAATAAAGAATCTTTCTATAGAGATGAAGCAAAAGCTTCTCACATACTAATCTCAATATTAGATGAAAATGATAAGCCATTATCTGATGAAAAGAAAGCTGAAGCTAAGAAAAAAGCTGAAGATATACTTAAAAGGGCTAAAGCTGGAGAAGAATTTGCAGAGTTAGCTAGTGAATATTCGGAAGATCCAGGTTCTGCTTCAAAAGGTGGAGATTTAGGATATTTTGGAAAAGGAAAGATGGTTAAAGAATTTGAAGATGCAGTGTTTGCTTTAAAGGTGGGAGAGATATCTGATATCGTAGAAAGTGAATTTGGATACCACATAATAAAATTAACTGATAGAGTTGATGAGCAAACAACAGTAGAAGATAATAAAGATTCAATTAAGAAAACTTTATTATATGAAAAGTATACTGAGAATATCAAAAAATTATCAGAAGAAGCTAAAGTAGAAAAGAAACAAGATGTTATAGACTCAATAAAATTCTTATAAAATTACTAAAATGCTAAAATAATGAAGAGGATGTTACAAAATATAGAAATTTTATGTTTTGTATATCCTCTTTTTTGTATAAATTTCTTATCATTGGTAAAAATAAGCTTAAAGTTATTGATGGAGGGATTTAAAAAGATGAGAGCAACAGGAATAGTTAGAAGAATAGATGATCTTGGAAGAGTTGTTATTCCTAAAGAAATAAGAAAAACTTTAAGAATAAGAGAAGGAGATCCCCTAGAGATATTTACAGCTAAAGATGGGGAAGTTATACTTAAAAAATATTCTCCTATAGGAGAATTAAATGAATTTTCTCAAGAATACGCAGAAACATTAGGTGAAACATTAGGTTGTGGAGTAGTAGTTACGGATTTAGATTCAATAATAGCTGTTTCGAAAATATCGAAAAAAGACTATAAAGAAAAAAGCATAAGCAACGAATTAGAGCAATTAATAGAAAATAGAGCAATAAAAAACTTTAAAGACAATAAGATTTTACCTTTACATAAGGATGATCCAATGGACTACACTAATCAAATAATTATGCCGATAGTTAGTACATCTGGAGATTGTATAGGTTCTATTACTTTAGTAGCTAAAGATAGCGAATCTCTTAGTGATGCAGATGAGAAAATTTTAAAAATAGCATCAGCATTTTTAGGAAAACAAGTTCAATAAATATCTCACAGAAAAAGACCCTAAGCTTAGGGTCTTTTGAAGTTTTATTCTAATATATTGAATATATTAATATATATATGTTATATTAAAATTTGTTACATAAATATTATGGAGGTTATGTTATGAATAATAACAGAAACAAAGACTCATTTTTAAAAGGGGCTCTTATACTTGGTATGGCAGGTATAGTAGTCAAAATAATGGGTGCATTTTTTAGGATACCTCTTGGAAACCTTATAGGATCAGAGGGGATGGGATATTACCAAGCAGCATATCCTGTATATACTTTATTCTTAAATTTAGCAATCGCAGGGTTCCCAACTGCACTTGCCAAATTAGTATCAGAAAAGACTGCCATCGGAGATCACCGAGGAGCACATAAAATCTTCAAAGTATCTTATACAGTACTACTTATGACAGGGATTGTGTCATTTAGTATATTTTTCTTTGGAGCTGAATCAATAGTAAAAATGATGGATAATGAAGGGGCTTACTATGCAATGTTAGCAATAGCACCAGCTTTATTATTCGTACCTGTTATGTCTTCATATAGAGGATATTTCCAGGGAAAAAGAGACATGAGCAAAATTGCCATTTCTCAAATTAGTGAACAATTCTTCAGAGTTATTTTAGGTATAGGATTAGCTTATTACCTAATGAACAAATCAGGTCCAGAATTAGGAGCTGCAGGAGCTATAGCAGGAGCTACAATAGGAGCCATAGCATCTATTACATATTTAATAATTGCGTACTTAAGAGAAGGTAGAAGACGTAGAGCGGAAATAAAAGCAAGTAAGAGTTTTAGAGAAGAAAAAACATCAAGAATTCTTAAAAGAATATTAGTTGTAGCTGTACCTATAACTATAGGTGCATCAGTAATGCCACTTATGAACTTAGTCGATAATATGATAGTTATATCAAGACTTACAGAAGGTGGATTTACTCATGATCAAGCTGTATCACTATTCGGTCAGTTAACAGGTATGGCAATGGCAATAATAAACTTACCATCAGTAGTTACTGCTGCAATAGGTATGAGTTTAGTGCCATCGATATCAGAATCATATGCTTTAGGAAACAAGCCAAAAGCTAGAAAAGAAACTAAGAGTGCGATAAAAGTTACTTTATTACTAGTATTACCATGTGCATTTGGTATGGCAGCATTAGCAGACCCTATCATGCAGCTTTTATATCCAAAAGAGACAGGTATAGGCGTTATACTGCTTACACTTACACCGTGTGTAATATTCCTAGGACTAATGCAAACACTTAATGGTATACTACAAGGTATGGGTAAACCAATGGTTCCAGTTACAGCATTAGTTATAGGTATGGTATCTAAAATAGCTATAAGTTATACATTAACAGTAAAACCGGAAATAAATGTACTAGGTTCTGCATTAGGTACAGTAGCAGCTTATCTGATAGCAGCTAGTTATGAAATACATTATGTTAAAAAAGCAATGGGTGTTAAATTCTCAAAGAAAGAATTTGTCATTAAGCCATTAATAACAGTTATAACAATGTTTATAGTAGTTAAACTTGGTTACGGATTAATAGAACCAATGTTAGGAAATACTATAGCAACAATAATATCTATCGCAATAGGTGGATTAACATACGTAGTAGTTTTACTTGGAATTGGAGGTATAAGAAAAGATGAAATGCTTACAATGCCAAAAGGAGCAAAACTATACAACATGCTTAAAAAATTAAAATTAATGAGATAATATAAATATACGTCTAAAAAAATTATTTTTAAGTAAAAATTTAGACGTGACCAACCCTAAAGATACATGTGAAACCAAAAAAATGCGTGAGCAATCTCAGCGAAGGTGTTGGGAAATAAGGTCGTACGACATTTGCAGGCGTGCCAGCATGGAGTAGAAATTATTTTCCTATACCGAGCGCAGATTGTGAACCAATTTTGTGACCACACTATCTTTAAATACAAAGATTGGAGGGGTGTTATGGGTAAGATAAGTATCGTAGGACTTGGCCCAGGAGATTACTCTCTTATTAGTCAAGGAGTTTTAGAAGAACTTCAAAGTGGAAAAAGAATATTTCTAAGAACAGAAAAACATCCAACAGTGGACAAGCTTAAAGAAAGTATAAAATATACTACCCTAGATTATTTCTATGATAGAGAAGAAAACTTTGAAGACGTATACAATAACATTTCAGAGTTTATAATAAAAGAATCTGAACAAGGTGATTTAATATACGCAGTACCGGGTCATCCAAGAGTTGCAGAAAGAACTGTAAGCACTATTGAGGCTATGGCTAAGGATAAAGGTATAGAAGTGGAAACAATCGCTTCTATGAGCTTTGTAGACGCTATGTATAACTACTTAGCTATAGACCCTGCTAATGGATTTAAGTTGGTAGATGCTTTTGAGATAGAAAACTCATACATAGATACTGACACTGCTATGATAATAACTCAAGTATATGACCATTTTATAGCTTCAAATATTAAGCTAAAACTTATGGAATACTACGATTATGACCAAGAAATATGTATAGTAAATGGTGCAGGTGTCAAAAATCTAGAAAGTAAGGTATTCCTACCTCTTCATGAATTAGACAGAAGCGAAAATAAATTTGACTATTTAACAAGTTTATATATACCAAAAGCCGACAAAAAGAGGTATAATACAGTACATGAGCTTGAAGTAATAATGAATACCCTAAGAGGGGAAAATGGATGTGACTGGGATAAAAAACAAACACATCAAAGTCTAAAAAAGTACATCATTGAAGAAGCATATGAACTTTGCCAAGCTATAGACAATGATGACATAGACGAAATAATAGAAGAGTTAGGAGATATTCTTCTGCAAGTTGTATTCCATGCAACCATAGGTAATGAAGAAGGATATTTTGACTTAAAAGAAGTTGTAGATGGAATATGTAATAAACTTATTCACCGTCATCCACATGTATTTAAAAATATTGAGCTAGATATGAATAAATTTGAAAAAACATGGGAAGAGTTGAAGAAGGAAGAAAAAGGTGAAGCAACAGTAACTGAGGGTCTAAAAAGAATACCAGCACATTTACCTGCTTTAACAAAGGCTGAAAAAATTCAGCATAAAGCAGCATTAGTAGGTTTTGATTGGGATGATATTAACCCAGTATTCAAAAAAATTGAAGAAGAATATCAAGAATTACTTGACGAACATAAAGCTGGAAATATAAAATACATAAAGGAAGAACTAGGCGATTTACTGTTTTCTATAGTAAATTTAGCTAGATTCTTATACATAGATCCTGAAGAAGCCTTAAATATTACTAGCAATAAATTTATAAATAGATTTGAATTTATTGAGACAAGTGCAGCTAATCTAAACAAAAAATTAGATGATATGACACTTGAAGAAATGGACGAGCTTTGGAACAAAGCAAAAAAACAGTAATTTTGGCAAAAAATTTAAAGGAAAAACGCTAAAAATCTAGAATTTTAACAAAAGAAAATTCTATATTATAAACATTTTAGGAGGTAAATACCGTGAACAAAGCTGAATTAGTATCAAGAATAGCTGAGAAGAGTGAATTAACTAAGAAAGAAGCAGAAGCAGCATTAAATGCATTTATGGAATCTGTTCAAGAAGCATTAGTTGCAGGAGATAAAGTTCAATTAGTTGGATTTGGGACTTTCGAAACAAGAGAAAGAGCTGCTAGACAAGGTAGAAACCCAAGAAACCCAGAAGAGGTTATAAACATACCAGCTTCTAAAGCGCCAGTATTCAAAGCTGGAAAAGGTCTTAAAGATATAATAAATGGATAATTTAAGGATAAAGTGTGGGAATTTATTGCCACACTTTTTCTATATCTGTTTGAAGTTAAAAGTAGGAGGCATTATATGAGATTAGATAAATTTTTAAAAGTATCAAGAATAATAAAGAGAAGAACTGTAGCTAAAGAAGCGTGTGATAAAGGCATAGTTACTATAAATGGAAAAGTAGCTAAGTCTTCTTCTGAAGTTATGGCAGGAGATTTATTAGAAATTCAATTCGGGGAAAAGAGAATGAAATTTAAAATAAATGAAATAAGAGAGCACGTGTTAAAAAATGATGCGAAAGAAATGTACGATATAGTAGAATAAATTTCACCTTACCTTAGTATATTTATATTAGTATGAAAAGATATAAATTACTGGGGGGATAGTATGGAACATAATATTACACTAAAAGATAGGTCAAGTTTGGTTATTTCTGGGGTAGAACATATATATTCTTTTAATGATAATAAAGTGGAAGTAAGAACGTCTGCTGGAGAAATGGTGATAGAAGGGGAAAACCTAGATATGAGTAAACTAAGCATAGATGACAAGATAATAAACATCACAGGGACTATTAACTCTATGGTATATGCTAAAGCTAAAAAGCCACAAGAAAGTTTTATAAAGAGGTTGTTTAAATAAGATGATGCCATTTACTCAGGATATGGGAAGCTTTTATGTAACAATCTATGGTGGTATAGTCATAGGTTTATTGTTTGATATTTATAGAGGATTTAGGCATAACTTTAAAATCGTTAAGCATCTTTCATTAATCTTTGATGTTATGTTTTGGATATTGGTTACAGCCGTATCCTTTATCACAATAAACGCTATAGAAAATTTTGATTTAAGATATTATCACTTTGTGGCTTTATTTTGTGGATTTATCTTATATTACAACACCATAAGTAGGTTTATTCTATCAGCAATAAATAAAATCATTTCTTTCATTACAAATTTAATCAAAAAAACAGTACTTTACATAGTCAATATTTTGAACAATTTGTATTACGTTATAATATACTCACTGCACCTAATATTTGATATCATATTCTATATACCAAACATTTTACTAGCAGGAAAAAATGGTATTAGGAAAAAGAGATTAAAAATTAAAAAAAGGGTGTAGATAAAAATGAACTTAAGAAAAAAATTCGCAGGTCAAATAATGGTATTAAAAATGTTCTTTATAGTGCTAGGATTTGGAATGATAAGCGGAACAGTTTTTCAATTTACAAAAATAAAAGAATATAAAAATGAAATAGCAACCTTAAACAATCAATTAGAGACTACACAACAAAAAATAGACACACTACAAAACGTAGAAGACAACACAAACCTAGAAAGCCTAGAAGAGACAGCAAGAACAAAGCTAAACATGGTAAAACCAAATGAGATAGTGTATATTGTCACAGAATAAAATTAATGTTTTATATATTACAACCACGGGGCTCTTTCACAACGAAGTTTTAAGCAACTAAACCAGCGAAAGGGGAGAGTTAATAGTTTCACTGACATTTGCAGACACGTTCTTTGTCTGCATGGAAGTAAACTATTAACTCTCCCCTGAAGCGGTAGTTAGCGACAAAGCTTCGTGTGAAAGGCCCCTTACTACTTTTGGAGGTTATTATGAAGATAGGAACTATAGATATAGGTACCAACTCTATGAGGCTTCTTATAGCAGACTACATAGATGGTAAAATACAAAACAGAAGAAAATGGGTAAATACAACAAGAATAGGGCAAGGTGTAGACAAAGAAGGCTACATATGTGAAGAAGCAATCCAAAGGAACATAGATGGACTAAAAGAATTTGCACAAATCTGCAAAGAAAATAATTGCCAACAAATATACTGTATGGGTACTTCAGCGCTTAGAGATAGTAAAAATGGAGCTTACTTTGTAGAGCTAGCTAAAAAAGAAGCAAATATAGATGTTGAGATAATAAGCGGAGAAGAAGAGTCGAATCTAGGATTCTCAGGAGTGTCAGAAGTATTAGAAAATAACGAAGACATTTTAGTATTAGATATAGGTGGAGGATCTACAGAATTCATCTTAGGGGATAAGAGTGGAATAACTTTTGCTAAAAGTGAAAATGTAGGTGCTGTTAGAATGACCGAAAAGTTTTTAGATAAAGATCCTATAGATAATGATGAGTTTGAAGCCATGAGTAAGTTTATAGAAAATGAAATAGAAGAAACTATAAATTATATAAAAAACAAGAAAATAGATAAGTTAGTAGGTATAGGTGGTACAATAACATCTTTATCTGCTATGAACCAAGAACTAGAAGTATATTCTATGGAGAAAATCCATAACAGCGAAATTTCTTTAGAAGAAGTAAAAATCGTTCTACAAAATTTAACGAAATTGACACTAAGTGATAAAAAATCTTTAAAAGGGCTACAGCCAAAACGAGCGGATATTATAACGGCTGGTGTAAAAATATTAGAGATAATTATGGAAAAACTAGAATTGGAAACAATAATTGTAAGTGAATACGATAATTTGGAAGGCTTAATGTGTCAGAAATCAAAAAAAATGTCTTAATTTTTTTGGAATACTCAAACTTAATATGACAAAAAAGAATTCTCCCCTTTGTTACAATCACCTTATAAAACACAAAGAGGGGGATTTTTTTATGCAGAGAAGTGAAGCGATTTTAAAAAGTAAACCAATAGGATTAAAAATTGAATTAACTACTATCATATTCATGGTAATGGGATTTTTACTAAGTAGATCTATATTAATAGATTCTATGGCACCATTAGGGGTAGCCTTTTTCGTATATTTATCGCGATTAGATAGATATAAAATACCAGTATTTATAGGTACTTTAGCGGGAATACTTTTATCATTAAATGATGTTACATATATAGCAAAATATAGTGTGTGTCTAATAATTTTAATGCTAATCAGCAAAAAGATAAAAGAAGTAAACTCTATACCAAAGTTAGCTCTAATAGGAACCGCCATACTGTTACCTATATCTATTGGACAAGCTTTATTGTCTAGTAGCTATATGTATGATTTATTCATAGCAGGTATGGAAGGTGTAATCACATTTATAGCAATATACATATTTTCTTTTGGAACATCTTTTCTTACGGATATAAAGAGTAGAATATCTGTAAGAGCTGAAGAAGCAATATCAATAAGTTTATTAGTAACTTTTAGTATTATGGGAATAGGAAGCTTGTCCCTATTCGGAGTATCTATAAGAAGTGTATTAGCTACTGTAGTAATTTTAATTGCATCTATAGTTGGTGGAGGAACTATGGGAGCAACTAGTGGTGTTATAGTAGGTATTGCGTTTATGGTAAATAATATTACATCAGCAATTTATATGGGCATATATTCTTTTGCTGGATTAATAAGTGGAGCTTTTAATAAATTAAATAGATATTTTTGTATATTAGGATATATATTAAGCTGGGTAATAATGTATTCCTATACTTCTGGAATAGGTTCAAATATGATGGAAATAAGAAACTTGCTATTAGCTTGCTTGATAGTAGTTTTATTACCTGATAAATTCTTTGAAAAAATCGAAAAGATAATAAAAAGTAATGTGGCTTCAAACGATGTAGTATACGACTATATTATGAGAAGTAAGAACTTAACAAATAATAGGTTAATGAACATGCACAAGGCTTATGATGAATTAGCTGATACTTTTGATAGAATAAGAGAAAAAGACAAAGTATTAGATCAAAGAGACATAGCTAGTGTAATAGATATGATACACAATGATGAGTGTAAAGGTTGTGGAATGAAGAGAGCATGTTGGGAAAATAAGTTTAACCATACATATACTATGATGTACAACATACTAGAAAATCTAGAAGAGCATGGTCAAATAACAATAAACAATGTACCTGAAAAATTTAGAAAGGAATGTTTAAAGCCAGAATCTATAGTTAGGGTATCTAACTATTATTATAAGATGTTTGTATTAGATTATAATTGGAACGCTAAGCTTTCAGAAAACAGAAAACTAATAGCTAACCAAATAAGAACAATATCCAAATCTATAGAAAATTTATCTAAGGATTTAGAAACAAATGTAATTTTAGATTTAGAAAAAGAAAAAAGTATTTTTGATGAGTTACAAAGATATAACATACCTGTTGATAGGGTTCACTACTTAACTAAGGGTAGCGATGAATGTGAAATAACTATAGAAAAGAAAACATGTAAAGACTGTAATTTATGTGAAAATAAATTGATAGATGTAGTTTCTGATTTTGTTGGAGATACATTATCAGCTCAAAAAATAGGATGTCATGTACTAGGCGAAAAATGTAAGATAACACTTACAAAAGCACAAAAATATACTGCGACAACAGAAGTATCTGCTATGTCTAGAGATGGACATATATTATGTGGAGACAACTATACACATATGGAAATTAATGATGGAAAATATATGATGGCAATAAGCGATGGTATGGGTAAAGGGAAAAAGGCCTATGAAGAGTCTTCTATAACTATTGATATACTAGAAAAAATGGTGGATGCAAAAATAGAAGATGAAATAGTAATAAACACTATAAATAACATGTTACTTCTTAAGTCTACTGATGAAATGTTTTCAACTATAGATTTAGGGATTATAGACATGAAAAAAGGGTATCTAGAAACTATAAAGATGGGAGCGTGTTCAACGTATATTAAAAGACAGAATGGAGAAGTTGATTTAATATCATCATCATCTCTTCCAGTAGGAATACTGAGTGAGATAAACCTAGATAGACAAAAAGTTAAAGTAAAAGATGGAGATTACGTGGTAATGGTATCGGATGGAATAGTAGATGCAGGTAAGAATAATAACTTAGGAGATAATTGGTTGATTTATTTCTTACAAAATATAAACACTACTAATCCAAAAGAAATATCTAACCTAATATTAGATAGAGCCTTGGAAATACAGGGTGGAGAAGTGGAAGATGATATGACTGCATTAGTAACAAAAATATATGCAAGTTAATAAATAACAAATTATCAACAATATGTGTATAACTTGTGTATTAATTGTGGATAAAAATAACAGGTCTAGAAAATGTTGAAATTGCAATATTCGACAAAATAAAACAAATATTTGTTCGAATGAGTATTTTTTTAGTATTTTACATTTTAAATAATTATCAACAAAAACCATTAAAAAATGCATGTTTTTTGTTGATAACATGTTAATTACTGTGAATAAAATGTGAAAAAAGGGAAAATACCATAAAAAGTAAAATATATAAATGTATTGAAATAACTAAATTTGTCAAATATCACAAGCTGTGAATATGTGGATTATTATGTGGATAACTTAAATGTAATATAATAGAAATATAGAATAAAAATTGAATAATATGACTTCAAAAAGCCATCCTAATATTAAGTAAAAATATCGAAAGGATGGCTTTTTATGGGTAAAAAATTATGCAAAGTAATTATACCTTTATTCATTATACTTAGTATTGTAGTTATTAGTTATAAAGAGCAAGATAACATTGCTCCAGGTGGTAAGACTAAGGTTTTTGCTATGACCAATGATGATAAAAAAGATGATAATAAGGACGTAGAAAAAACAAAAATAGATTATAAGAATCTATGTTGGAATGTTAATTCACTTTATAAGTCAGATGATCATTGGAAAAAAGAATTGAAGGATTTTGAAAATGACACCAAGGAACTAAAGAACTATATGGGGAAAGTTACAAAATCTCAAACTCATTTAGGTTTTGCTTTAGAAATAAGAGAAAAGCTAGATATTAGGATGAATAAGCTATCTGCTTATGCAAAGCTTAAAAAAGATATAAACAAAAACTCATATAAATATTTAGATATGAATGAAGATGTTGAAAAAGTATATAAAAAGTATGCTGATATATGCTCAGATTTAGAGTTAGAGATACTTAAGCTATCAGATAAAGAGTATGAAAAGCTAGTATCAAGTGATAAAATATCAAAAAAATATGGTATGTATTTAAATGAGATTAGACGATGTAAAAAATATTACCTAGATGAGAAAAGTGAAAATATACTTAATGGAGCTTCGACTATAACAGGTCTTCCAGGTCAAGTGTATGAGTTATTTAGGAATATGGATAAAGACTCTAATATGACACCGGCAGAATATGCAAATGCAATAGAGTCTTCAAATAGACAAGCAAGAAAAGAAGCTTATACTAATGAGCTTATGTCTTACAATGAAAATATAAATACGTTATCGGGATTACTAGCAGGTCAAGTTAAGAAAAATGTATTTTACTCTACAGAGAGAGGATACGACTCGTCTTTAGGCATGTATCTTATAAATGATAATATAGAGCCTAAAATATATGATAAATTAATTGAAACTGTAAGTAATAACACTGATAGTTTACACAAGTATATAAGTTTAAGAAAGAAAATATTAAAATTAGATAAAGTTTATAGTTATGATATGTATGTACCTATAATTGAACCTGTAGATGATAATATTACCTATGATAAGGGTCAGCATATAATATATTCTGCACTTTCACCACTAGGAAAAGAATATGGCGATATAATTTATAAGGCTTTTAATGAGTGCTGGATAGATGTTTTTTCAGGAGAAAACAAAGTGAGTGGTGGCTACTGTTTGTCAGTATATGACGGACATCCATATATTTTATTAAATTATAATAATACTATAAGCTCAGTTTCTACTTTAGCTCACGAGTTAGGTCATGCAGCTTATGAATATTTAAGTGCTAAAAATCAAAACTACTTTAACTCAAATCCAACAATATTTACTCATGAAGTGGCTTCAACAACTAATGAGGCATTATTGTACGAAGTTCTTATTAAGTACTCAACGAGTAAAGATGAGAAAGCTTATTATATCACTAAATATTTAGATTTAATAAAAGACACTTTATATGTTCAGACAATGTATGCTGAATTTGAAAAGATAATACATGAAACAGTAGAAGAAGATAAAAATCTAAATGCACTAGTATTAAATGATATTTGGTCACAATTATTAAAGAAATACTATGGAAATGATTACGCTGTAGATAATATGTCTATGTTGGGATGGTCTAGAATACCTCATTTCTATAACAGTTTCTATGTATATAAATATGCAACCGGATGTAGTGCAGGAGTCAGCTTTGCACAAGATATATTGTCTAATGGACCAGAAAATTATTTGAGTTTCCTTAAAAAAGGTAGCTCAGACTATCCATTAAAAGTATTAAAAGAAAGCGGAGTAAATTTAGCTTCGACACAACCAATAGAAAATACTATTAAAAAATTTGATTCTTTATTAAAAGAACTAGAGGAAATAATAGAAAAATAATATACATGACAAACATAGTTGATTAGTGTTAAAATATATATCAAAAGTCCTATTATTTATAGGACTTTTTGTTTATGAATATACCTAGTGGAGGCAAGAGTAATTATGCAAAGAAAAGTAAGAAAGGCTGTAATACCAGCGGCAGGTTTAGGAACAAGGTTTTTACCAGCAACTAAAGCACAACCAAAGGAAATGCTGCCTATAGTTGATAAGCCTACCCTTCAATACATAATAGAAGAGGCAGTGGCTTCAGGAATAGAAGAAATTCTTATAATTACTGGAAGAAACAAAAAATCTATAGAAGACCACTTTGGTGTGACTTGTTGGTAGACAAAAGTAAGCGTGGGTTTACTACAAAACTACCCTAGTAATTAATTTTAATTACTAGAACTGATATTACGAAAGGTAGAATGATAGGGTAACGCC
>NZ_JBKFGI010000002.1:0-123241 GCF_056171995.1 Romboutsia sp. LXY-2
AATATCACCCGGTCTTTTTAATCCTCTAAGTCCATTACCTTTTACAAAAACGTCTTTTCCTTCTATATTGATATCTATTCCCATTTGTCTAAAGCAAGATATTGTGCTTAAACAATCTTCTCCCATTAAAAAATTACTTATTTTATTATTTCCTTTTGCTATAGACGAAAACATTATCGCCCTATGAGAAATAGACTTGTCCCCTATAAGTTCAAAACTTCCTTTAAGCATTTTTACACCTCTTTATTGTCTCTAATATCTTACTTTCGCTAATATCTTCTGCCACTTTTACTTCACCACGTCCAACTGGAAGAATTAAAGCTATATTTCCAAAGCTGTTTTTCTTATCACTTCTCATAACTTGAAGTATTTCTTCTTCATTTATATAATCATATCCTAGTTCAATATTATATTTTTTGCATAAATTTATAAATTCATTATAGTAAGCTTCATCTATTATACTTTCTTTTAATGCTAAATTAAAAGCCATATTCATTCCTATTCCTATAGCTTTTCCATGACTTAATTGCCCTAGTTTTTCTACTCCATGTCCAAAGGTGTGCCCAAAGTTTAGTATTTTTCTTAAACTAGATTCTTTTTCATCTTTTTCAACTATCTCTGCCTTTATTCGTACACATTTACTTGCTATGTAAGATAAACAATCTGTATCTCTATCTAATATTCTTTCACTATGCTTATATAGATAATCTAAAAACTCATAGTCATATATTATTCCATACTTTATTACTTCACTAATTCCATCCAAAAACTCTTCTTCAGGTAAGGTCTTTAGTGATGATATATTTATATATGTAAATACAGGTTGATAAAAGCTACCTATAATATTTTTAAATTCTCCTAAGTTTATTGCTGTTTTTCCCCCTACAGAAGAATCTACTTGTGATAGTAAACTAGTAGGAATTTGGATAACATCTATTCCTCTCATATATGTAGATGCTATAAATCCTGCTAAATCTCCAACTACACCTCCACCTAAAGCTATAATTGCTGATTTTCTTGATAAGTTTATTCTTATACAGTATTTCATTATCTCTTCATAAACTTCCAGTGACTTTGAATCTTCACCTGGCGGAATAATATATTCATATATAGTTTTACACACTACATTATCTATAAATTTATTAATTTGGTGATTATAAACATTTTGGTCTGTTATAATAAGTACATTATCATATTTTTTAGGTAATTCGAAAGATTTATAACTATTGTCTATTAATATGTTGCATACCTTATTCTCTATTTTTTCCATCCTCTATCACCTAGCCTTTTTACATATAAATTATAATTTGATTTTATATCTTGTAAATTATCTCCACCTATTTTATCTAAAAAATATTTACAAATTACAAAAGCTACTACATTTTCACAAACAATACTACATGCAGGTACTGCACAATTGTCCGACCTTTCAATACTAGCTTGGTATGTTTCTAAAGTGTTTATATTAATAGAGTTTAAAGGTTTATATAAAGTAGGTATTGGCTTCATTGCACATCTAATTATTATTTCTTCTCCTGTTGTCATTCCGCCTTCAATTCCACCTAATCTATTTGTTTTTCTAGTTATTCCATTATTATTTGAATAAGTTATTTCGTCCATTACTTCAGAACCATAATTACTTGCAACATCAAATCCTATTCCTATTTCTACACCTTTGATAGCTTGTGTACCCATAAGATGCATAGCTAGCTCTCCATCGATTTTTTTATCAAAGTGAGTGTATGAACCTAACCCTGGGATAACATTTTTTACTCTTATCTCAACAACTCCACCTATTGTATCCCCTTGAGCTTTTACCTTATCTATTTCTTTTATCATTTCTTCTTCTACAACTTTATTAACACATCTTACTGCACTACTATCTACATTTTCTTTTATGTAATTAAATTCATTTATTTCACTATTTTTAACTTTTCCTATTTGTATAACATGAGAAACAAAATCTATATCAAAGTTTTTAAGAATTTGTTTACATATAGCACCCACCGCAACTCTACTTGCAGTTTCTCTTGCACTTGATCTTTCTAAAACATTTCTTGCATCTTCAAAATCATACTTTAAACATCCAACTAAATCTGCATGCCCTGGTCTTACATTGCTTACTTTTTTGCTTTCAAAATCAACTTCTTCCATTGGATTCATGTAACTTGTCCAATTTTCATAATCCTTATTTATTATTTCTATTGATATTGGTGCACCTAAGGTTTTTTTACCTCTTACTCCTCCCAATATATTTATTTTATCTTGTTCTATTTTCATTCTTCCACCGCGACCATATCCACCTTGTCGCTTTTTTAATTCTTCATTTATTTCATCTATATTTAGCTCTACATTTGCTGGTACTCCATCTAATATAGAAATCAGACTTTTTCCATGAGATTCTCCACTAGTCAAATATCTAAGCATATCTTTCTCCTTGTCTATTATATTAAGCATTAAAAGGTATGAAATACTGTGTAATTCCATACCTTCTCTAATCTTGTTTAACTTTATTATTTATTAATTTTTATTTGTTTTTTACATCCTTTATATACAGCTCTAATTGCCTATTAAGATTATTTCTAAATTCATCATTTTCTAAAAATGATACTTTATCTGTATTATTTAAGTGTAAGTTATATAATAGTTTTGTATTTATACTCTTAAAGAAAAAGTCCATTACTAGTTGTCCCGCTTTAAACTGGGTTTCGTAAGTTCCACTTCCTCCAACTGCTATAAACATACCTACTCTTTTTTTACTTCTATCTATACAAGATTTTTTTAATATATATTTACTTGCATATATTGCTTGAGTTCTATCTACTACTGTCTTTAATTTTGCAGATATACAGTCAAAATGAACAGGGCTTATAACTATGCAACCTTCAGCTTCATCAAACATTTTATACATAGGAGTCATATCATCTTTTATCCTGCAATATCCTGTTTTATCACAAAATCCACATGCATTACAATAATCTATATCCATGTCATATATATCAAATACTTTATTGCTAATATTATTATTATCTAGCTCTTCTGATATATTTTTTACAATTTCACTGCAATTTTTACCTTTTCTTGCACTTCCATTTATTATTAATATTTGTGGGTATTTATTTTCCATAAACTCCTCCTACTTATTTTTCAGCATAACTACCAAGATATCATCGTCATAATCATCTAGTGATGAAAATAATTTTAGGTCTTTCTTTAAGCTTACTATTATTTCTTCTTGGCTAAGTTCATAATGTTTATGTAGGAATTTTTTTAGTCCGTCTACTCCATACTCTTCTTTTTCTTTATTTTTTATTTCTAAAATACCATCTGTATACATACATACCATAGAATACTTACTAATATCAAAGGTATTACTCTCATATTCTATATCATCTAATATTCCTAATGGTATTCCTTTTTTACATTTTAAGGCTTCTTCTATCGCCCCATCATCTTTTATTATTATCGGACTATAATGTCCTGCATTACAAACAGACATTATATTTTCTTTAGTATTCACTACACTTATCATACATGTAGTAAATACCCCCATTTTGTCAAATTCATCATATAAAGTTCTATTTAATTCTGACATTATTTCACCAGGCGTTCTATACCTATGACATAGTACCTTAAATGCACCTTTTATCATAGCTACTACGTAGTTCGAAACTATACCATGACCCATTACATCTGCAACTATATATATAATATTTTCTTCATCAATTTTGTAAGCATAATAAAAATCTCCTCCTACTACGGTAGCTGGTTTATGATAAAAGTATAATTCTTTTTCATCATTACAATCCATCTTACTTTTATCCATAATTAATTTTTGCTGCTTGCTTAATACATTAAGCTCATTTGCTAATACTTTATGTCTTACTTCTGTAATGTTATATTCATAAAGTTGCATACCAACAGATACTTGTTTAGCCAGAATGCTTAATATATTTAAATCATCATTTGTATAATTCTTACTATTTACACATACTATGCTTCCAAATATCCGATTTCTATCCTCTAATTTATAGTATATATAACTATCTACACCATTGTATTCTTCCGATTTTGCTTTATTACTATAAGCACCCATATCTTTTTTTCCAAAAATATTATCTATAACGGGATAACTATTTAGTTTCTTGTTTGAATCATGATTATAGTAACTAAATGTCCTCTTTTTATTATTAGTCTCATTAATTACAATTAATGCTTCTTTACTATTAGTAATGTTGCATGCTTGCTTACTTAAATGTTCTAAGAATTCATTTATATTTTTATTTTGATAAAGTCTTTTGGTTGCTTCATTTATAGAACTTATAGCCGCTCTTAATTTGTGTATTATCATTTTAGTATTACTATTATTTGAAGTAACTTCTATTGATAAACTTATTAGTGATGCAACAGAAGAAATATAATCAATATCATCTTGATTTATATAATCTTCATTAGTTAAGAAGCATGTCATAAATCCAATTACTGCATTATTACTAATAAGTGGGAATACTATTCTTCCCGTATATCCTTCTTCTCTAGCTAAATCCCACTCATCTTTTGCTCTTTCATCTTTAAATATATCTTCTATATATATTATTTTCTTTTCCTTAACTGCTTCGTGTATGTATTTTGGGTAAACATTAAAATCAATTTTTACTCCTGTTGGGTTTTCCATAGGAAAGACTTGTGGTACAAATTCTAAAGTTTGTGAACATACTAAATAGGCATGTTTATAGTTATTTTTATAAAATAAATTAACACATGCCTTTGTTGGATGAACTACTTCTAGCATCTTTTCTACTATTTTATCTTTTATACTAAAGAAATCTGATGATTGAGCAACCATAGATGATATTTGTACTAAATTACTCATTCTTTTGCTATCATTATTTTTGTTCATTTGACCCTTCCTCTCCCCCTAATTTATTATCTATTTTATCTTACTATATATATCTTTCATAGTAAACATAAAAACAGTTATAAAACTAAGTACTATTGCCCAATTAAAACTTGTCAATAGTCCGATAATAAGTAAAATAATCAATACATTTATTCCACTCTTACCTCGCTCACTTATTATGTCTATTGATGTGGCTTCTATATTATTTTTAATATTATATATTCTTTCTTTAACTTGTTGTTCAACATTTCTTTTGTAAACTACATAAGCTATTTCAACCAATAAAATTCCTATGCCACACATAATATTAATATTGAATGCTATTAATAATACGGCTAAACCTATTATTAATTTAATAATTTTAAATAGTAGGCTATCTATTTTTAGTGTTATGTTTTTTAGTTCCTTGCATTCTTCTCTTAATGTATATCCTTGAGATGGCATAGACTTCATTTTAGTTTTTACTACCTCAGAGTAAAATAACTTAATTATTCCATTTATCATTCTATCAACTCCTATTTTTAAGCATAATAATTTAAACTACATATTATTTTTAATTATTGCAATTATATTTTTTTTTATACTTGTCAATAATAAAAATATGGAATTTTTTATTTTATATGCAGTATATGTATTTACAAATTATTTTCATTATATATTTATCAAAGGAGTGTTTTTTTATGCAAATCGATCAACTTGATTTAGAGACACGTAGCAAATTATATGGCTATACAAAAAAGGTACTTAGAAAATATCAAAAAGGAATAGTAACTGGTAAATTAACCGCTGACAAATTTGCAGATAACATTTTATCTAACGATTCAATTGGAGATATATTAGATGAAGAATTATTATCACAGCAAGATTTTAAGACATCCTATATAGACTATATAGATACACTAATAAAAATGCAAAATACTAATTTATCAAATTCTAAAAAGAAAAAAAATGATTCTTCTAAAGATAAACCAACCATAAGTCAAAAAATTCAACTTAGAAACTTACTCGATTCTACAGGTTACAATTTATCTATACCTGATCAATATCTAACAGGAATTGATGTTGAAAATATTACAAAATACATAACTACAGGGTCAATTGATTTAGGAAATGAAAGAATATACAATTATGTTAGTAAATCAACTACGCATTAAAAAAAGAAGTCTCACGACTTCTTTTTTTAATTGACCTAACTCATTATAAAATTTTGTTTATCCTAGTGCTTTTTCCAATTTTGATAGATATTGAATTGGATAGTATTTTAGCAACTCTCTAAATTGCTCTACAGATAGTCCTTCCGTAGTTGTATAAATACGTATTTTTCCATCTAAATCTGCATTTATGAAATTAGTTTTAATTTCTTCAAAATTAACAGTAGACATGTCTGGACCTCCTTGTTTTTTATGTACTATCAATTCTATTTTTACCATTAATAGATTTTTTATAATGTTTTTATATAAATTTTATGTTAAATAATAAAAAATTCACTTTGCTCATGTCGCCAACGTCTGCTCGACAAGCTTTGAGCGACTACGTCTGCGAACCACTTCACATACCGTTGCTCAAGTTGAAAGCTGTGGGGTTTAAAACTAAAATAAAAGAAGATATGTATCTATAAAAGCTACATATCTTCCCTTACTATTTAATATTTAATTTACTTTATTAATTTTTGATTATTGTTGCTTTCCAGCCATTTGTTGCTCAGCCATTTCTACAAGTTTCTTAGTCATGTATCCACCTACATAACCATTTTCTCTAGCTGTAAGGTTTCCTTTATCTACTTGTTGATAGTTAGACATACCAAGTTCGTTAGCTATTTCTAATTTCATTTGGTTAAGTGCTGCTTTTGCTCCTGGAACTACTGTTGTGTTGTTATTGTTGTTTGACATTTTAACTACCTCTTTCTGTAAATAATTTTGTTTCTTGGTAGTATTATATGAATTTACAATTTTTTAATCCGAGGTAATTTTAACCTATTTTTTCAGTTTGAACCAACAACAAATTTACTAACAGTTATATCCCGCTAAATAAGCTGTAGAGAATGCTATCTGTAGGTTAAATCCGCCTGTATAAGCATCTACATCTATTACTTCTCCTGCAAAAAATAAGCCTTCAACTAATTTCGATTCCATAGTACTCGCATTTATTTCACCAACTTTTACGCCACCTGAAGTTATAATTGCTTCTTCAATTGGTCTATATCTTTTTACTGTTAATGTTAAATTCTTAAGTACGTGAATTAGTTTCTTTCTTTGCTCTCTTGATACTTGATGTACCACTGTTTCTGGTGGTATTTCACTTAATTCAATTATTATAGGTATTAATTTTTGTGGAAGTAAATCATCTAGTGATTTTTCAAACTTCTTATTTGTATATTTTTGGAAGTCCTTTTGGACTCTTTTATCTAATTTTTCTTCGTCTAAAGCCGGCTTTAAGTCAATTACAATTTTATAATTTTCCTTAGTAGTATCTTTCATTCTGCAACTTGCAGATTTTATTGTAGGTCCATCTAATCCATATTTAGTAAATTCTAACTCTCCAAAGTCATCATAAACTTTCTTATTTTTGCTATTATATACTGATATAGCAATATTTCTAAGTGATAGCTTTTCTAAGTCTTTCACATAATTTTCTTGGACTTCTATCCCTATTAAAGACGGCTTTATATCAGTGATAGTATGTCCATGATATTTTGCAAATTTATAACCATCTCCAGTTGAACCAGTTAAAGGATAACTTAATCCTCCAGTTGCAACTATTACTGAATCACACTCTATTTCTTTTTTATCGCTTAATATTACTTTTTCTATTTTATTATCCTTAGAAACAATTTTATCTACTTTAGAATTAAGCATTACCTTAACCTTTTTGTTTCTTAACTGCTTTTCTAAAGCAGCTACAACATCATGCGCTTTATCACTTTCAGGGAATACTCTTTTCCCTCTTTCTGTCTTAGTTTTTAATCCTAAGCTATTGAACATATCAATAACGTCAGTATTTGTAAATGTATAAAATGCACTATATAAAAACTTTCCATTAGTAGGAACATTTTCTATAAGTTCTTCAATATCACAATCATTAGTTATATTACATCTACCTTTACCCGTTATTAATATTTTTCTTCCTAATCTATGATTTTTTTCTAGTAGAGTTACATCCATACCTCTGTCAGCTGCTACTGCTGCTGCCATCATACCTGCAGCTCCTCCGCCTATTACTACTATTTTCTTCAAATAATCACCTTCCAGTAAATCTATCTATTGATCTAAGTTTAATTTTTTAAATAATGCAGGTGCACCTGCTACTGCGTAAAATACTATAATTGTATACCTTATGTAGTCTAGTATCATGGTTAATCTTTGTGTATTTGCCATTATTTCACTTACTATTAAAAACTCTGCTAAATACTTTAATCCTACGTATACTAGTCCTAAAGTTATTATTCCAATAATAAATCTATATATATTTATTGTTAACTTATTTTTGTTTTCAAATCTTCTCGTTTTGTTACCAAAGTTAATTTTTCGTCTATATTCCTCACCTGTTTTAAATTGAATAAATTGATCTTCAACTATATAACCAAATACAAACCCTGTAAGTAAACCAAACATTTTTACATACTCAACACTATTTAATAAAAATACTATTATTGCAAATGGAATCAGTAACAACAATAATAGATAATATTCTTTTGTATCATCTACCCTATCAAATATTTTAAGTAAAATAAGAGTAAACAATATAGCAAATATCCAGCCACATAATACGTCTATTGGCCAATGTACTGCTAAGTATAATCTAGATATACCTATTCCTAGAATCATTATCGTTCCAAGAATATACATCCAATTTGTTTTAAATACTTTCATTAAACTAACCCAAAAAGTAGTTCCTATTTGAGTGTGACCACTAGGGAAAGAATATCCTGTAGCTGTTGAAGTTCTTAAAGATTCTAAACCTGGTGTACCAATAGGTCTAGGTGCTTTGACAAACTCTTTTATCCCAGTGTTTATAGCTATATTTCCAACTAATGCAAATAAAATTCTCTGACCATACTTTTTATTTATACACCAGTACATAATAGCAGTAAATAAAATAATTACTGGTAATTCAGTACTAATAGTAAATATTAAAAATAACCCACTTAATAGAGGTGATCTTATACTCTGAAAAAATTGTAATATATTTAATTGAATATCCATAACTAAAAAACTCCTCCTTATAAAAATCTTTTGCCCTGTAAATATTTTAAAACACCTTAATATGTAAAAACATCTCCTATGAGATTATACCTAAATTTTGTTTAGAAATATACCTATTTGTCAAATATATGCTAAAATTCACTTTTACTATATGTAAAAAATTCGCTTCGCTTGAGCGACTACGTCTGCGAACTACTTCATGTCTCCAACGACTTCGTCCGTTGCTCAAAATCTTTTTTACGCTCAAAACCAGTCTATTGATATTACTTAAGTTCAGAAATTATCCACATAATTCGAAGTATTATAATATCATTAAGCGTAAAAAAGGTAAGTATCAAATTTACTATTTAATACTTACCTTTAATATTAAGCTTCTCCTACTACACCTATGTATGGTAGGTTTCTATATTTCTCAGCATAGTCTATTCCGTATCCAACTATGAACTTATCTTCGATAACAAATCCTACATAGTCAACAGGTATGTTTACTTTTCTTCTTTCTGGCTTGTCTAGTAATGTACATAACTTTAATGACTTAGGATTTCTAACCTTTAATGTTTCAACTAAATTACTTAATGTTAATCCAGAATCTATTATATCTTCAACTATTAGAACATTCTTTCCTTCTATATCCACATCAAGGTCTTTTATTATTTTAACTGTTCCTGAACTTTCTGTAGAGTTTCCATAACTAGAAACACTCATAAAATCTATATTAACGTCTAAATCAATAGTTCTTATTAAATCTGCTACAAATACACTTGCACCTTTTAATATTCCAACTACTAATAATTCTTCTCCTGCAAAATCTTTCTCTATTCGTTTACCTAATTCTTGAACTTTCGCTTTTAACTGCTCTTCAGATATCATTGTTTCTGTGATCTTGAACATTGTTAATCCTCCCGATATTCCGTATATTATGCTAATTTATTATAACATACTATCTCATTTTATTGAATATTTTTTTTGATTTTTATTATATAATTCGTAATTTTTATCATTTCAAATATATATTCCTTATATATTTTTCCTAATAACGAATATTTTATTTGATAATTCTTCACAAAATATTTATTAAAAAAATTCGCTTCGCTCATGTCGCCAACGTCTGCTCGGCAAGCTCACATCCCGTTGCTCAAGTTTGAAGGCGTTGATAAAAAATAAGTATAAAATATATTTAATCGTTAAATAAACCAATACTCCTTGTAATTTGAATTTTCTTTATACTATAATTTATATATGCAACAATAATTATACTTTAATTTTGGAGGTGCTTTTATGAGTGTTAATCATGGCGCTAATTTATACGATTTGTCTAGCAAATTTGGTTTTTCTAAAGAAGAATTTATGGACTTTAGTTCTAATATAAATCCTCTAGGAACTTCTAAACTTGCAAAAGAATATATAGTAAATAATATAGATATGGTATCTATGTATCCAGATCCAGATTACATAAATTTAAAAAAATCAATTTCTACATACTGTAACTGTCAACCTAACAATATAATACTTGGAAGTGGTGCAACAGAACTTATTTCTGCTTTTATAGAAACAATTAATCCTTCTAAGGCCTTACTTCTTTCTCCTGCTTATTCTGAGTATGAAAAAGAATTAAATAAAATAAGCTGTAATATTACTAAATACTACTATAAAGCTGAAGATAATTTTAGAAATGATGAAGAAGACCTTATTACCACTATCAATAGTGATAACTATCAATTGGTAATAATATGTAATCCTAATAATCCTACAGGATTTACATTTTCAAAATCTCAAATAGAAAAAATATTAAAAAATACCAATGCATTTGTAATGGTAGATGAAACATATATTGAATTCACTAATACAGAAGAGTTTTCTTCCGCTCAATTAGTGGATAATTACAGTAACTTATTTGTAATTAGAGGTACTTCTAAATTTTTCTCTACACCTGGTATAAGACTTGGATATGGACTTATCGGAAATGTACATATAAAAGAAAATATCTGCTCTAACTTAGATTTATGGAATATTAATATTTTTGCTTCTTCTATGGGTGAGATAATGTTTACAGATAATGATTTTATAAAAACTACTACTGATATTATGCTTAAAGAAAGAGACTATTTAACAAAAGAGCTTAGCTCATTAACTGATCTTAAAGTTTTTGAAAGCCAAGGAAACTTCATATTATGTAATATAAAATCTAAAAAGATTACAGCTAGAGAACTTAGAGAGCAGCTTATACCTCATAAAATAATAATAAGAGATTGTTCTTCATTTGATGGACTTGATGAGTATTACTTTAGAGTATGTATACTAAAGCCTGAAGAAAACAGAATATTAATTAATAATATAAAAAATATATTTAATTAAGTATATAAATAGGAGATATCTTTATATTAAGATATCTTCTATTATAGAAGTAATAAGTTTCTACTTTTATTTGTGCCTTTATTTTTAATTATTATGGGTATCTTTACTCCTACTATTAATAAGTATTAAAACTCCCATTAAAATCAATTCTGACCCTATAACCCAACTTTGAGAAAGAAGCTTAGAAACATATCCTACCTTAGGTATTTTAAATACGACTTTTCCGATAATATCTTCCTCTTTAACTAATTCCTCGTCTACAGAATTATTATTATCTCCTTTTGTTACATAACCTTTCTCATCAATTTGTTCTATTCTATGTGTGATAACTTGATTATTGCTATTAAAAGTAATAATATCTCCTACTTCTAATTTTTTAGGGTTAGATTTAAATGTAAATATTAAATCCCCTGGATAAAGATTTGGTTCCATACTTCCAGACAAAACAACGTAGCTTCTATATTTTATTATGTTATATGCTTTATCAGATTTTTGAGAAATTAAGTTTAATGCCATAATAACTAAGATGACTATTAAAATGCAATAAGTTAGATTTGCTAATGATGTCTTTTTATTTATTACTTTACTTTCCATAATTTTTCTCCTTTTAATTCAAGGCTCTATATAAATAATAATTAACCTAGGATTATATATTTATACTATTTTTCATCCTTATACAAAAAATTCGATTAGCTTGAGCAACTACGTCTGCGATTTTATTTTACTTACTATTAGCACATTGGCCTCACTTGGTTGCATGAGTTATTCACAGATTATGAGCCATTATAATCACCTAATACGCAAAAAAGAGTAAGGTTATTAAACCTTACTCCATATCATCTTTTATTGTAAAATCTACATCATCTATTACATTTGGGTCGTGTTCATCTTTAAGCATCGCTTTATACTTTTCTATTTCTTCATTAGCTATACCTAAACTCCATATGATTACAAATATATCATCAATAAATCCAAATATACCAGCAATCATCTCAGGTATTAAATCTATTCCAGAAATCATATATATTAATGCCGTTGCTAATGCAAATATTAATCTAGATTTGTTAATTATATTTACTCTTTTATCTATAAGAAAATCAGGTATCTTGAATATGTTAATTATAAATCCAAGTCCAAATTTGGCTTTTCTAAATCTTACTAAAACTCTTTTTAAAGAATCTAAAAGTATATCTATTATTCTAGTTAGGTTTTCCATATTTATCACCCCTCACTAACTTTCTTAATACAAGTTTATCATATATTATATACCATATAGTGAGTTTGATAAATATTTTTTAAATTTTATAGTAGGTGAATTCCTGAGGCACTACACTCTCTTACCATGTCTTCTCCCCATAAACCAACTTGAACTTCTCCTATATGTGCTTTATTTAAGAAATACATACAGATTCTAGATTGACCTATTCCTCCACCTATTGTGTATGGTAATTCTCCTTCTAATAAAGCTTTGTGGTAGTCTAATTCTTTTCTCTCTTCACAACCTGACATTTTTAACTGTCTTTCTAAGCTTTCTTCATCTACTCTTATTCCCATTGATGATAGTTCTATTGCTCTATCTAAAACAGGGTTGTAGAATAATATATCTCCGTTTAATTCCCAGTCATCATAGTCCGGACTTCTTCCATCATGCTTTTCTCCTGTTGTTAAGTCTTTACCTATTTGCATTAGGAAAACAGCACCTTTATCTTTAACGATTTTATCTTCTCTTTCCTTAGGACTTAATCCAGGATACATATCTAATAATTCTTGAGAAGTTATAAAGGTTATTTTTTCAGGTAATACTGATTCTAAACCTTCATACATACCGTGAATATGTTCTTCTGTTTCTTTAAATACGCTATATATTTTTTCTACCACACTCTTTAATGTTTGAGTATGTCTATCTTTTTTATCTATTATTAATTCCCAGTCCCATTGATCAACGTATAGAGAATGTAAGTTATCTAGTTCTTCATCTTTTCTTATTGCATTCATATCAGTATAAATCCCTTTACCTACTTCAAATCCATACTTCTTAAGAGCCATACGCTTCCATTTTGCTAAGGAATGTACTATTTCTGCCGTTTTATCCATATCTGGTACATGGAATTTTACTGCTGTTTCTATTCCGTTTAAGTTATCATTCATACCTGATTCCGGTAACACAAATAGTGGTGATGATACTCTAGTTAACTGTAATTTTTCTCCTAATTTATTTTCAAAAAAGTCCTTTAAATCCTTTATTGCTTGTTGAGTTTCTATTACTCCTAATTTACTTTCATATCTTTCTGGTATTACTAAACACATATTAATCACTCCTTGTAAATTTTTATTTTATAGTTGTTTAAAAATTTAGGAGTATGGCGCCATATCTCACAAATTAATTTTTTATAATAAAAAAAGCCCTTCATCCCTATAAAAGGGACGAAAGGCTACTCTTCCGCGGTACCACCCTGATTAGTTTGAAATTAATCAAACTCTACTCAAAACATGTACGGAGTATAATACTCGATACATCTCCAATTTGATAACGGTTTGGGTTCCGGCTAAGCCTACTCTTTAGGGTGAAAATTTCGGTTAGCGACTCCAGGATGTTCTTCAATATAGCTCTCGTGTTGGACTTCCACTACCACCAACTCGCTGTGACTACCTTCTATATTTACTCTTCCTTTCACTGTCTTTAAGGGTTTTATAAATTATATTATAGTAATGATAAGTTAAAAAAATACTATTGTCAACAATAATAATTTTTTTATTATATTAAATATTGATATTTATTATTACTAATATTTAATATAATATTCATTATATTTTATTTTGTTACACAATTTTTAATTTATTGCTTAATTAATAAAGTAATATGTAGAATTTTTTTTATTTAACCAACTCTTATTTTTTTTATCTCAATTGCTTTTTTTTACTTTTAAAACAACTATAGGTACAAACATTCCTTCATCTCCCAATATAGAAAGTATCCCCTTTTTCTTTTTAATTTCATAGGTATTTTGCTAATTAATAAAAATTTACTTTTTGGATATTTTAAATACTAATGCTATTATTTTAAGGCTTGATATTACTTTGTTTCTTATAATTTAATTATTTATACTATGATATAATTAATATAATATTATTAACTATCAGCGAGGTGTTATAATGAAAAATTTAAAAATATACTTTACATCAGATTTACATGGATATGTATATCCAACTAACTATGTAGATAAAACTCAAAAAAATATAGGTCTACTAAATATAATCAATGGATTTGAAAAAGATGGAAATACTTTAGTGATAGATTCTGGAGATACTATCCAAGGCTCTCCTTTTACAAATTACTTAAGCAATGCAAAATTTGATATTCATCCAATGGCTACTATAATGAATGCTGGTGGATATGACTACATAACTTTAGGTAATCATGACTTTAATTACGGATATGATTACTTAAAAAAATATCTTAATAACTTAAACGCAAAATGTTTATGTTGTAATGTAGAAGATAAAACTTCTCAAGTTGAAATACTGCCTTACGATATAAAAACAATGGAAAATGGGCTTAAAGTTGGTTTAATCGGCTTTACTACTGACTTTATAAATAGATGGGAAAGAGCTGAACATATTGCAAACTTCACAATTAGTGATACTTTTAACGCTGTAGAAAATATATATGACAAAGTTAAAAATCAGTGTGATTTATTAATAGGTATTTATCACGGTGGATTTGAGTATGATTTAGAAACTCACAAACAGTTAAGTAAAACTTCTGAAAACATAGCATACAAAATATGTAAAGAGTTTGATTTTGATGTGCTTCTTACAGGTCATCAGCATCTGGAAATAGGAGGACATAATTTACATGGAACTTACATAGCTCAAACACCTCCTAATGGTTCTAAATTCTTAGAATTAGATTTAGAGATAAGTGATGATAATAATATAAATATAAATTCTTCACTAAAAAATGTAGAACTAAATCCTAATAAAGAAATGTATGAACTATTTTTACCTCTTGAAACTAAAGTTCAAGAATGGTTAGATACTCCAGTTGGGTTCTTAGATAGTGATCTACAACCTTCTACCCATCTAGATATGGCAATAAACGGTTCACATTTAGCTAACTTTATAAATCAAATTCAATTAGAAGAAAGTGGCGCAGATATTTCATGTACTTCTTTTGCCAACTCGATCAAAGGATTTGATAAAAATGTTACTGTAAGGGATATAATGTCTACTTACATGTACCCTAATACTCTAGTACTCCTTGAAGTTAGCAGAGAAGATTTAAAGCTTGCTTTAGAAAGGTCTGCTAGCTACTTTAACAATAATAGTGGAGAGTTATCTGTATCAGATTTATTCTTAAAGCCTAAAGTTGAACACTATAACTACGACTATTTTGCAAATATAAATTATACTTTCGATTTAAATAAAGAGATTGGTAATAGAGTTACTTCTATTAAGTATAAAGGAGAAGAATTATCTGAAAATGATAGACTTACTCTTGTTATGAACAACTATAGAGCAACTGGTGCAGGTGGATATGAATTCTACAATGACTGTAAAATAATAAAAGAAATTCTTGTTGAAATGCCTGAAGTTATAATTAATTACTTTAAAAATAATAAAAATGTTGTAGTTGATAAGTCTAAATATATCAATATAATTTACTAATAATACACAACAATAGTATAGCCAATAGGTAAAAATTATTAAGTTTAAAAACACCCTTTCAGGAAATTCTATTATTGAATGGATTTATATATGAGTTATCCATTTAATAAAATAATGAAAGGGTGTTTTTATGAGACAATCAAAAAAATATAAAGAAAATAAAAACCAATCTATACAAAATATAGTGAATCACGCTCAAGGTGATACTGATTTAAAAGCTCAAGTTGAAGAAAAACAATCAGTTAAAATGAAAGTTCCTGAAAAAGGTCAAGATTTAGTGAAAAAGAATAATCTTTCTTAAATTATATATAGCTTAATTCTGTTGTTACTTAGAATTATTTAAGCTTATGTATCTAGCTTATTCGTAAAATTTCTGTAGACTTTATGTAATAGTAAAGACCGCAGAAATTTTTACGTATAAGGAATTTTTGATAGCTAATAATCTGTATATCACACCTAGAACCAAGTTCAAATAATCATCACTACACTACCTCTATTTTACCTTCTAAATCTATATAAAAATGTCCTTAAATTATAGTCATAAATTTAACACTTTTTTTCTTACATATTAGTATTTTACTATGTTTTTAAAGGTGTTTTTATAGTATAATATTAATTAGTACCAGGTGATAATATTTAGTATTATTATTGGTTCTCTAAATCAGAAAAGTAAGGAGAGGATTTATCATAAAACCGTTAATTATAGGAGATTTAATATCCAAGATACCCGTAATACAAGGGGGCATGGGAATCGGAATTTCAAGATCATCATTAGCAGCTGCTGTTGCTAAAGCTGGTGGTATTGGTGTAGTTTCAGGAGCTCAAGTTGGATATGATGAAGATGATTTTGAAAGTAATACTTTAGTCGCTAATTTAAGGGCTTTAAGAAAACATATAACAACTGCAAAGGAGAACTCTTCACAAGGAATAATCGGTGTAAACCTTATGGTTGCTATGAACCACTATGAAGAGCATGTTAAGGAATCTATTAAATCTGGTGTAGATTTAATAATTTCTGGAGCTGGACTTCCTATCAAGCTTCCAAGTTTAGTAAAAGAAAGTAAAGTTAAGATAGCTCCAATAGTATCATCTGCAAAAGCAGCTAGTGTATTATTAAAGATGTGGGATAAAAAAGATAACACTACAGCTGATTTAATAGTTGTTGAAGGTCCAAAAGCAGGTGGACATCTTGGTTTTTCAAATAAAGAATTAGATGATGTTGAAGCAATAGACTATGATAAAGAATTTGTAGATATACTTGAAATCGCTAAAACTTACGGTGAAAAATATAATAAAGAAATTCCAGTAGTTGCAGCTGGAGGTATTTCTACAAGTGATGATGTTAAAAAGTACATTGATATGGGCGCTAGCGGTGTTCAAGTAGGTACTAGATTTGTAACTACTCATGAATGTGATGCACATGAAAACTTTAAAATGGCATATGTAAATGCAACTGAAGATGATATAGCGATAGTTAAAAGTCCTGTTGGTCTTCCTGGAAGAGCACTACAAAACAAGTTTATTGAAGAAGTTACTATAAGTAGACCTGAAATTACAAAATGTTATAGATGTATATCTCATTGTAATCCTAAGACTACTCCATATTGTATATCTAAAGCACTTATAAATGGTGTTAAAGGTGATCTTGACAATGCTTTATTATTCTGTGGAGCAGATGCATATAAAGCAGACAAACTAAGCTCTGTTCAAGAAGTAGTGGATGAATTAGTTTCAAAACTATAATAAAAAAAATGTTAACTATCTCAATATGAGTAGTTAACATTTTTATGTGAATATCTTTAATTAATTAAAATACATATAATTTAACCAGTACGCTTTATATATGATGTATGTTTTTTAGTTTTAAAAATACACAAAAAAATAAAAAGCTTACTATAGTAAGCTTTTATATTTATCCTCAAAGAATACATTTAATTTTTCAAGAGCTACAGTAATAACTTCTTTTTCTTCTGATGTGAAAAGTCCTGTCATCGACTTTACCATTTCTTCATGGAAGACATAATGCTTTTTATATACGTCTTTTCCTGCATCAGTTAGACTTACTAAAACAACTCTTCTATCTTCTTCTATTCTTTTTCTTTCAACATATCCTTTTTTTATAAGCTTATTAATAGCAGTAGTTAAAGTACCCACTGTTATTCTTAGGTCATAGGCAACTTCGCCCATTGTTCTTCCACCTTCTAAGCCTATTGCCTCAATAGTGTGAATTTCTGTCATTGATACATCTTTGTAATCAGTCTGTTTTAAAGACTTTTCCTCAATGTGTAAAATATCATTAAATAGTTGCACCAATAATTTGTTTAATAAAATTTCTGTATTTCCCATTTTTCCGCTCTCCATATTCTATTCTTATTATTAATTATAATAAAGTTTCTACATAATTTCAATTGGTGCTAGACATATTTTGATAATATAATACTTTGATTGATAAAATTATTATATTTTAATAAAAATTCCCCATCTTTCTGAATTTTTCATATCTAATTTCTACTAATTGATCATTGTCCATATCTTTTAGTTCCATTAGATCCGTTATAATTTGTTCTTCTATCTTTTTGGCCATTTCATGAGGATTTTTATGTGCACCGCCTTGAGGTTCAATTATCACATTATCTATCATCTCGAATTCATTTAGATCATAAGAGGTAATTTTCATGACATCCGCCGCTTCTTTTGCTCTAGACGCATCCTTCCAAAGAATTGATGCAAATCCTTCTGGAGATAAAACTGAGTAGATGGAATTTTCTAGCATATATATTTTATCAGCTACAGCTAATGCTAACGCTCCACCACTGCCACCTTCTCCAATAACTATGGATATTATTGGAGTTCTTAGCCTACTCATCTTAAGAAGATTCTGTGCAATAGCATGACCTTGACCTCTTTCTTCCGCTCCAATCCCGCAAAAAGCACCGGGTGTATCAACAAAACAAATTATAGGTCTATTAAACTTTTCTGCTTGTTCCATTAGCCTTAGGGCTTTTCTATATCCTTCTGGGTGAGGCATACCAAAGTTCATATCTATATTTTCTTTTGTTGTCTTACCTTTATTTATTCCAATAACAGTAACATTTATACCTTCAATGGATGCAATTCCACCAATTATAGCTTTATCATCTCGAAAACATCTATCTCCGTGAAGTTCTACAAAATCAGGAAATATATTTTCTATATAAAATCTAGCATTAGGTCTATCCTTATGCCTAGCAGTACTTACTCTATCCCAAGATGAAACTTGGCTTATAATTTCACTATACATTTTTACTCACTCCATGTAAGCTTAATAATTTTGACAAATACTTCTTCATATCTTTTCTCTTAACTATCGCATCTATAAAGCCTTTTTCTAGGCCAAATTCTGCACTTTGAAAATCATCAGGAAGTTTTTGTCCTATTGTACCCTCAATTACTCTTCTTCCAGCAAATCCTACAGTTGCCTCAGGCTCACTTATTATTATATCACCTTGCATTGCAAAACTTGCTGTTACTCCTCCTGTAGTAGGATTTGTAAGAACACTAATATACAAAAGATTTTCTTCATCATGTTTCGCTAGAGCTGAAGATATTTTTGCCATTTGCATTAATGAGAAGATTCCTTCTTGCATTCTAGCTCCACCAGAAGCTGAAAATATTATAACAGGCAATTTATTTTCTGTTGCATATTCAACTATTCTGGCTATCTTTTCTCCAACTGCACTTCCCATACTCCCCATCATAAAGTTGCTATCCATAACTGCTACAGCAGTTTTCTTAGAAAAAATAGTTCCGTAACCTGTTATTACAGCTTCATTTATATTAGACTTTTCTTGATTTACTTGTATTTTCTTTTCGTAGCCTTCAAAGTCTAGTGGATTATGAGAAGTTATATCATCAAATAAAGTAACAAAACTATCCGCATCAAAAATTTGAGCTATTCTAGTTTTAGATCCTACTCTAAAATGATTACCACAATTTATACATACATTGTTGTTATTATCTAAGTCCTCATTATAAATTATGTTTTTACATTTATTACAATTAATCCATTTTCCTTCAGGAACATTAGGTTTTACTTCCTGAACAGTTTCATTGTTCTCCAATGGAATTCTTTTAACAGTTACATATTCTTTTTTCTTAAATAAATTCTTAAGCATACTCTTTTACCATCTTTTCTTCTAAAAATGATGTGGTATAATTTCCAGCAATAAAATCTTTATGTTCTAAAATTTCATATTGGAAATCAATATTTGTAGTAACTCCACCTATTGCAAATTCACCTAAAGATCTCTTCATCTTAACTATAGCTTCTTCTCTATCTTTACCATGAGTAATAAGTTTACCTATCATTGAGTCATAATAGTGAGGTATTTTATAACCACAGTAAATAGCACTATCTATTCTAACTCCAAGTCCTGATGGCATACTTAACTCAGTTATTAGTCCTGGACAAGGTGCAAAATTTCTCTTTGGATCTTCTGCATTTATCCTACACTCTATTGCGTGACCACTTATAACTATATCTTCTTGAGTCATTTCAAGTTTTTGATCACTAGCAATCTTTAGCTGCTCTTTAACTATATCAATATTTGTTATCATCTCTGTAATAGGATGTTCTACTTGGATTCTCGTATTCATCTCCATAAAATAATAATTACTTTGGCTATCAACTAAAAATTCTATAGTACCTACATTTTTATAGTTTACAGCTTTAGCAGCTCTTATTGCATCTTCACCCATTCTTTTTCTTAGTTCTTCATTCAAGAATGATGACGGAGCTTCTTCTAATACTTTTTGATTATTTCTTTGAAGAGAGCATTCTCTTTCTCCTAGATGAATTGTGTTTCCATGTTGATCTGCCATTATTTGAAACTCTATATGTCTTGGATTTTCAATGTATTTTTCAATATATATTTTGTCGTCTCCAAAGCAAGCTCTTGCTTCTGCTTTAGCAGCTTCATAGTTATGTTTGAAATCCTTAAGATCTCTAACTATTCTTATACCTTTACCGCCACCACCGCTAGCAGCTTTTATCATCAGAGGACAACCAATACCTTCTGCTATCTTATAAGCTTCTTCATAAGACTCTATATGCCCTTCATAACCTGGAACTACAGGAACCTTAGCCTTTTTCATTATTTCTCTAGCTCTGGCCTTATCTCCCATTAACTCAATAGTTTCATAATCTGGACCTATAAACTTAATATTACATTCCTCGCACATCTTAGCAAACTTTGGATTTTCTGATAAAAATCCAAAGCCTGGATGTATTCCCTCACATCCTGTTAAGATACATGCGCTTAGAATATTTGTAATGTTTAAGTAACTATCTTTAGAAGCAGGTGCACCTACACAAATAGCTTCATCAGCTAATTGTGTGTGTAGTGCATCTCTATCGCCTTCAGAGTAAATTGCAACAGTTTGTATTCCAAGCTCTCTACAAGCCCTTATTATTCTTACTGCAATTTCACCTCTATTTGCTATAAGTATTTTTCTAAACATTGTATCACCTATCCTATAGCGAACATTATTTCACCTTCGCAAACTATTTTACCATCTACAGTGGCTTTTCCTTTTGCCACCCCTATGTTACCTCTCATTTTTACTAACTCAACGAATAAATCAAGTCTATCTCCTGGTACAACTTGTTTTTTCCATCTTACTTTATCTGCACCTACTAAAAATCCGATTTTCCCTTTGAATTCTTCTTTTGATAATACAGCTACAGCTCCCATTTGAGCTAAAGCTTCTAGTATAAGCACTCCTGGCATAACAGGGTACTCTGGAAAATGCCCATTAAAAAACGCTTCATTTGCACTTACATTTTTATAACCTTTAACACTTTCACCTTCTACTATTTCTTCTATTCTATCTATCATTAAGAATGGATATCTATGAGGTAATATTTCCTTAATCTCTTTAATTCCTAACATAACTTATCTCCTAACTTTGAACATTGGTTGACCATACTCCACCATTTGTCCATTTTCAGCTTCTATACTTAATATCTCACAGTCAAAGTCTGCAACAATTTCATTCATAAGTTTCATAGCTTCAACTATACAAAGTACTTGACCTTTTTTTACCTTTTGACCAACATTTACAAAAGGATCTGCTTCTGGAGATACAGCTTCATAGAATGTTCCAACCATTGGTGAATTAATAAATTCACCATCTTCTTCTTTCGCTGATGCCATTTCTACTTGAGCTGATGGATCTATTTTTTCTATTTGTTCTTTTTTTACTATATCTTTATCAGCACCTTGTATAGGTGTATTATCTACCACTGTGCTAGTTGTTTCACTATTTCTATATAAACTCTTATCCATTTTTACGTAAGTATTTTCATTCTTTACTTCAAAATAAGATAAATCTGAGTCATTAACTAATTGAATTAATTCTTTTACTTGTTCAAATTTCATATAAATAAACCTCCCAGTTTACTCCCATCTCTTAAATAAAAGTGTTGCATTGTGTCCACCAAATCCAAGAGAATTTGTTAAAGCATATTTTAAATTAGCTTCTCTTCCAACATTAGGTACATAGTCTAAGTCTAATTCTTCATCTTTACACTTGTATCCAATTGTAGGCGGTACAAAACCTTCTTCTAATGCTTTGATACATATTATTGATTCTATGGCACCTGCTGCACCTAATAAGTGACCTGTCATAGACTTTGTTGATGAAACTGGTATATTATATGCATTTTCTTTGAATACATTTTTTATAGCTCTAGTCTCGAATAAATCATTATATGGTGTTGATGTACCATGTGCATTTATATATGAAACTTCATTAGGGTCTATATTTGCCTCATTAATAGCTTCAAGCATTGCTCTTGATGCACTATATCCTTCAGGATCTGGTGAAGTTATATGATATGCATCACAAGTACTTCCATAACCAACTATTTCACCGATTATGTTTGCTCCTCTATTTTGAGCATGCTCTAAACTTTCTATAATAAGCGCTCCACAACCTTCACCCATAACAAATCCACTTCTTTCTTTGTCAAATGGTACTGAACCTCTTTGTGGGTCATTATTACTATTTAGTGCTCTCATATTAGAGAATCCTGCAATTGCAATTGGTGTAATAGATGCTTCTGTTCCACCACATATCATTACATCTGCGTACCCATGCTTTATATATCTAAATGCATCACCTATGTTGTTAGTTCCAGTAGCACAAGCAGTAACAGCTGATGTACAAGTACCTTTTGCTTCATACTTAATAGCAACATTTGCCGCTGCTGCATTTATAATCGTCATAGGTATATACATTGGTGATACTCTCTTAGGTCCCTTTGCATGTATGTTATTAAACTCTTGCTCATGAGTATGGAATCCTCCGATTCCTGAACCAAGCATTACACCAAATCTTTCTCTTTCAATATCTGCAGTATCTAAACCAGATTGCTTAATAGCTTCTTCTGTTGCTATCAAAGCATATTGAGTAAATTTATCCAATCTTCTCATATCCTTTTTGTCTAGATAATCTGCTATATTAAGATTCTTAACTTCTCCAGCTATTTTTACTTCTAAGTTTTCAGTATCTATAGATTTTATAAAATCAATTCCTAATTGACCATTCTTTGCATTATTCCAAAATTCTTCTACATTATTCCCTATTGGAGTTACTGCTCCAACTCCTGTTATAACAACTCTCCTACTCATAGGACCTCCTCTACATAGCCATTCCGCCATCAACACTTATTACTTGACCTGTTATATAATTAGACTGATCACTTGCTAAAAATGCTGCTAAATTAGCTACATCCTCAGTAGATCCAAGTCTTTTTAAAGGTACTTGTAATAGCATTGATTTTTTTTGTTCATCAGTTAGCACTTTAGTCATATCAGTATCTATAAAACCTGGCGCTATAGCATTTACATTTATATTTCTACTTCCAAGTTCTCTTGCTAAAGATTTAGTCATCCCTATTACCCCTGCTTTAGAAGCACAGTAATTTACTTGCCCTGGATTTCCTAAAAGTCCTACAACAGAAGACATGTTTATTATTTTTCCACTTTTTTGTTTTAACATTATTGGAGATACTGCTCTTAAGCAGTTAAAAGCTCCTTTTAAGTTAACTTCTATTACTTTATCAAAATCTTCTTCCGTCATTCTTATTATTAATGTATCTTTAGTTATACCAGCGTTATTAACTAAGATATCTATTTTTCCAAATGTATTTTTTGCTTCATTTATTAGATTTGACGCTTGCTCAAAGTCACTTACATCTGCTTTGACAATCAAAGTATTAACTCCTAACTTTTCAAGCTCATTCTTAAGCTCTACTGCTTCAGCATCACTACTTCTATAATTTATAACTATATTTGCTCCTAAAGACGCATACTTAAGGGCGATTTCTCTACCTATCCCTCTAGTAGCTCCTGTTATTACTGCACATTTTCCACTTAACATGACTTAATCCTTCCTAAGAATATACAGGTACTAGTATATCAATAGTGGCTCTTAGAGAATCCATATCTTCTATGTTAAATACCCTTATGTTCTTATCTATTTTCTTTACAAAACCACTTAGGGCTTTTCCAGGACCTATTTCAATAAATGTATCTACACCTTTTGAAATCATGTCTTTTATACTATCTTCAAATAATACTGAAGACATGATCTGTCTTCTTAATAAATCTTTTATGTCATCCTCATTGCAATACGGCATTCCTTTTACATTGCTGTAAACCGTCTTTTCTAGAGAGTTGATTTCAGCTTCTTTTAATTCTTCATAATATTTATAACTTGCTTCTTCATAAAGTGAACTATGGAAAGGACCACTAACCTTAAGAGGTATTGCCATTCCTCCAAGCTCTTTTGCAATTTTAGCACTAGCTTTTATTGCTGGTATTTCTCCTGCTATAACAACTTGCCCTGGGCAGTTGTAGTTAGCTGCTTCAATAACACCAAACTCTGATGCTTTTTCTAATAATTCATTTATTTTTTCTCTGTTTAGTTTTACTACTGCTGCCATACTTCCAGCATCTTTGTCTAAAGAGTTTTCCATTATAGATGCTCTCTTTTTTACAAGCTTTAATCCATCTTCAAAAGATAAAGCTCCTCCATATATAAGTGCAGCATACTCACCTAATGAAAGGCCTGCCACATAATCTGCTTCTATTCCTTCTAATTGTAGTGCTTTAAGGCAAGCCAGAGATGTTAATAATATCGCTGGCTGATTATTTTCTGTCCTAGTAAGTTCTTGTTCAGGTCCTTCAAATATTATTTCTTTTATTGGCATATCTAATAGTTCTTGACCTTTATCAAAAATCTCTTTGCACTCTTTAATATTTTCATATAAGCTTTTTCCCATATTTACATATTGAGCACCTTGGCCAGGAAAAAGAAATGCTATTTTCTTACTCATAGAACCTCCTAAGATTGTTTTCACATTCAGTAACTACTTCTTGTATTATTTGGCTACAACTTTGCTCAGCTTTTACTAAACCTGCAATTTGCCCTGCCATTACTGATCCATTTTCTACGTCTCCATCTTTTACTGCTCTTTTTAAAGCTCCTCTTCCAAGCTCTTCAAGCTCTTCACAGTTTCCTTTTTCTTTTTCTATCTTTAAGTAGTCCCTAGTAAGCTTATTTCTAAGCACTCTTATAGGGTGAGATGTAGACATACCTGTTACTTCCGTATCTATATCTTTTGCTTTTATTACTTTTTCTTTGTATTTTGGATGTACTGTACACTCTGAAGATACTAAGAATCTAGTTCCCATTTGTACACCTTCTGCACCTAACATAAATGATGCAGCCATCCCTCTACCATCTCCTATTCCACCTGCTGCTATTACAGGAATATTAACAGCATCTACAACTTGTGGAACTAAAGACATAGTTGTTAATTGACCTATATGTCCTCCTGCTTCCATACCTTCAACAATTACAGCATCTGCTCCGAATTTCTCCATACGCTTAGCTATTGCAACTGATGGTACAACAGGAATTACTTTTATATTGTGAGCTTTCCATTTTTCCATGTACTTTCCAGGGCTTCCTGCACCTGTAGTTACTACTGTAACACCTTCTTCACAAACTAAATCAGCTATTTCATCTACATTATCTTGCATTAGCATGATATTTACACCAAATGGTTTATCTGTAAGTGATTTAGCCTTTCTTATTTGTTCTCTAACCACCTCAGTAGGTCCTACTCCTGTGATTATACCTAGACCTCCACCTTCACTAACTCCAACAGCTAATGATGCATCTGATATCCAGGCCATCCCACCTTGTAAGATGGGATGTTTTATATTAAGTAATTCTGTAATTTTAGAATTCTTCATATTTCCTCCTATAAGCATTTAGTGCTTAGCTTATTACTATGCTTGAACTTTCGATTCTATATAATCTACAACGTCTTTTATACTCTTCATGTTTTCTGGTGATTCTACTGATATTCCAAATTGCTCTTCTATTTCTATAACTAATTGGAATGTATCTAATGAGTCTATTTCTAAAGATTCAAAAGTACTTTCTAAAGTTATATCGTCTGCCTCTAAAGATAAGTTTTCTACCATTATTTCTTTTACTTTATTTAATATCATTTTTCATTACCTCCAAAATTTTAATTAGTATTTTTTATATTTCAGGAAACTTTATATTTCCAAATTTATGATTTTAATTAAGCTATATGCTCCATTCTATTAGTGAAGCCCCATAAGTTAAGCCTCCACCAAATCCAACTAGTATGACCTTATTATTTTTCTTTAACAAGTTCTTCTCTTGCATTTCACTAAGAGCCATTGGTATTGATGCTGCTGATGTATTTCCATAATTTTGTATATTCATATAGAATTTATCTGTTGAAATCTTTAGCTTTTTCGCAGCATATTCAATAATTCTTGTATTTGCTTGATGAGGAACTATGTAGTCAATGTCATCAATCGTTAAGTTTGATTTTTCTAATATTTCTTTTATTAAACTTGGTATTATTGATGTTGCAAATTTAAATACTTCTTGACCATACATTCCTAACATTTTATCTTTTTCAGTTTCCTTTTCATAAAAAGGATTTGAAACATCATTGGCACCAAGAGTAATATACTCACCTTTTTCTCCATCACTGCCACATATTGTTTTTATGATTCCACCTTCATTACTCTTTGATAATACTGCTGCTCCAGCACCATCAGCAAATAATACACATGTACCTCTATCTTCCCAGTTAACTACTTTTGACAAGTTCTCTGATCCAATAACAAGAGCATGTTTAAAGTCATTAGTCTTCATAAGTGACTCTGCTACTTGTAAGCCATATATAAAACCAGTACATGCTGCACTAATGTCAAAGGCTAATGCATTTTTTGCTCCTATGTTTGCTTGAACAATACATGCTGTAGATGGAATAAACATATCTGGTGTACAGGTTGCTAATACTATTAAGTCTATATCTAAAGCTGATATTTTAGCCACTTCTAAAGCTTTTTTACTAGCTTCTGTTGCCATATGAGAAGTATCTTCCCCTTGAGATATACGCCTTTCTTTTATACCAGTTCTACCTGCTATCCATTCATCGTTAGTCTCAACAATTTTGCTAAGGTCCTCATTGGTAACAATCTTTGAAGGTGTATATAATCCCATACCTTCTATGATTATATTGTCCATATTTGTCTCCTTATTTGTTTTTTTGATATTCATATATTTAGATAATCAAAATATACAAATAAATTTTTTTCACTCTTTCGAGTAAAGGATTTTGATTTTTAAATATTACGATAATCAAAATATAATATATTCAAAACACATTGTCAACACTTTTACTCTAAATTTCTTTCCCCATAATTTTACACAAATAATTTTTAAAGCTTGAAGACAAGCAATTTACTAAGTTCTATAAATCTAAAATTATTAAAAAAAAATTAGAAAATAAATTACTTATTTTCTAATTTTTAATTTGTATTTCTATTTATTTAATTGTTTATATTTTTAGATATTCATATCTTTTTTGCTATAAGATACATAAGTACCTATTAGTGATGCTACTATTATAACTAGACCTATGACTACAAATTTCATTTCAAATCCGTCATTCATTATTTTATTTGGAGCGTAATAATCAAATGGTGAAAAATATGTTACCCACTCAAAGCTTTCTTTTAGCTTTCCAATTATACCTATAAAATAACTTACAAAAAATATTCCTATAGATATTGGTATTGCGCCTTTATCACTTTTTATAATAGATGATATAAGCATTCCTATTGACATAAATATAAGTCCTAATAATGATATTCCAATAAATACTGATTTTAGTTTTATTATCATATCCATAGCTTCTATATCTTCAGGTTTTACTGCATAACATACTCCCATTGTAAATATACCTACTATGATAATATATAAGTAAAACGCTACAAAATTTGATAATAGTTTTGATGTAACAATTTTAGTTCTAGTAACAGGCTTTGAGTATAAAAACTCTATAGTCCCTTGACTTTCTTCTCTTATAAGAGAATTAACTCCTAATATAGCACCATAAATTGCACTTGCCATTGCAATATATTGAATGCAATATCCTAAGTAATTAAATATATTTGAAAAGTCCATACTTTCATCAATGTTAAATGCTTTTAGTATTTCTTTAGGAAGTGCATCCATCTTATCATTTACCAAGGATTGCATTCCCATATCTTTCATAGAAGGGAATAAGGCCATAAATAATACTACTAATCCTCCACATATTAAAGACCATATAATGCAAGATTTTAATAATCTTTTAAATTCAAATTTAAATATATTCATTACATTTCCCCCTTGTGATCTTCATAATAATTTAAAAATGCATCTTCAAGATTCTCTTTTTCTATTAATAATTCTTCAATATTGTACTTACTAATCTCTTTTAATAGATAATTCATATCTTTTGAGTATATAAATGTATAGCTTTCTTTATTTTTAGATAGTATTTTGTCTCCTAACTTTAAAATAATTTCTTCACTAATCTCATTACTACATAAGGTTATTTTTAAACCTAATTTTGTCGTAGCTTTTTCAACTTCTATTATATCTACAATATTACCTTCTTTTATTACACATACTCTATCACATAAATTTTGAACTTCTACAAGGTTGTGAGAGGATAAAAATACTGTAGTTCCTTTTTGCTTTTCATTTATTAATATATTAAATAATTTCTTCTGCATTAATGGATCTAATCCATTAGTCGGTTCATCTAAAATTAAAACCTTAGGCTTATGAATAAGTGATTGTGCTATTGCTACTTTCTTTTTATTTCCAAGACTTAGCTCGCCCATTTTCTTATTCATATCTAATTCTAATTCATTACAAATTTGTTCTACTTCCTCATTATTAGCTTTCGGATAAAAACTTTGAGCATATTTTATAATGTCTTTAACTTTTACATCATCATAATATCTTACTTCACTAGGAACATAACCAATGTATTCTTTAATCTTTTCACTTTCTTTAACACTATCCATGCCAAGTATTTTCGCGCTTCCACTAGTAGGGTAAATAAAGTTTAGTATTGTTTTAATAGTTGTAGACTTTCCAGCTCCATTTGGTCCTATAAAACCAAATATTTCACCTTTTTCTACAGAAATATTAACATTTTGAATACCTCTATTTTTACCATAATTTTTAGTTAAATTATTTATTTCTATAACATTCACTTAAATATCCCCCTTTATTTTTTATTTTTGTAGCTATTTAGTTTCTCGTTAAACCTTTCTCCTGTGATTTTGTAGTATATTGCCATTGCAGTAAATACAATTATGTACATTATTGTAAATATTATTGCTGCCTTATTAAAACTTTTCATATTAGATATATCAAATAATTCAAATATATTTGAACTTATTACAAATATACTTAGCATACTTATATAATGAACTATTGTTCTTATATAAACTGATATTTTTAGTGCTTTATCATATGTATAAAATAAATATTGAAAAATAACAATAATAAACGCTAGAAGCAATAGCTGAATTAATGTAGTTATATTTATATAGTTAATTCCATTTATATAGGATATAAATCCATAAATAAAAACTTCTCCCATAAAAAACATAGATGTTAGTGCTTTTATTTCATATAAAAATTTAAGTTTATCTTTCATATCTTTTTCCTTTCTAGTAATTTATTTTTTTCTTCAGAACAGGAACATATTGCCTTGATACTAATTGTTTTTCTTCATTTTCTAATAAAACTTCTACCTTACCTCCAAATAAAGGCTTAATCATTTTAATCTTAGCTACATTAATTATTGTAGATTTAGACGCTCTAAACAAATCTGTATCACTATAAGTTTCTTCTATTTCATATAATCTTAATGATATTTCATAAACCTCTTCTTCTGTATAAGCAAATGTTCTCTTATCTACTGATTCAAAATATAAAATACTATCTATGTCTAATACAAATAAATTATTATCTTTATTTGCAGTGATTTTTTTATCCTTAGATTTTATTAGAGATATAATCCTAAGCAAATTTTCATCGATTTTATTACAGTTTATTACTATTTCTAATTCTTCATTAGAAGGACTTTCATTTATTATTAATTTCATAACTATAATCACCTTTTTAAATTTATACTATTAGTATATTTATCTTCTATTGTAATTACAAACATTTAAAACTAAGTTGTAGTATTTTGTTACTAAGTTGCTAATATGTACTCCTACATTATTAATTATATATTTTTTCAAAAAAAATATGGGATATAGACTTATTTTAGTCTTATCCCATATTTGTTATTTTAAGCTACTATATTTTTATTTTCATCTACGTTATTTAAAACATTCTTATCTAATTTGTCTATTGAATTCGCAACAGTTACTGCAGATGTCATAGTTCCATTAACGTTTAACATAGTACGCCCCATATCTAGTATTGGATCTATCGCAAGTATTCCACCTGCTAATGGGAAGTATGCTCCAAGTCCCATACCTGATATTACTACAGATACGGCCATAGTAGCTGTACCTGGTATACCAGCTATTCCTATAGAACCTATTGTTATAACTACTATTAGCATTGCATAGAAACTAAAGTTCATTTCAACACCTGCCATATTAGCTATTGTTACTGCCATTAATGCTGGATATATTCCTGCACATCCGTTCATACCCATATTTGTACCTAAACTTCCAACGAAACTTGCTGTTCCCGAATCTACACCTACATTATCAGTTAATGTTTCTATAGTTACAGGTAAAGTTCCTAAGCTTGAACGAGAAGTAAATGCTAAGATTAACGGCTTTGATACTTTCTTTAAATAAGTAAATGGATTAACCCCATTTATTGATAGTATTATTAAATGTATTATAAACATTATAGCTACACTTACATATAAAGCTATTATAAAGTCTATAACTTCAAATATTGATTGTATTCCTCTTCCTGCAATAGTGTTAGCCATAAGTGCTATTACTGCGTATGGCATTAACTTTATTATTGTTATAGATACGCTTATTATTATTTTGTAAAATGCTTCAACTAAATCAACGAAAGGCTTTATAATTTCTGCATACTTCTTATTTAATCTTCTAACTGATAATCCTATAAATGTCGCAAATATTACTACACCAACGATATTCGCATCTGCCATTGCTTTAACTGGATTTGATGGTAATAATCCTCTAATTGTATCTACTACTGGCATTATTTCTCTCATCTCATCTACAGCTTGTACTGCTTCACTACCAACACCTAACTTGAAGAAGTTCCCTACTATCAGTCCTATAATAGCCGCTATTGCTGTAGTTCCTAATAGCATGAACACTGATTTAGAAGTTAACTTTCCTAAGTTTTCTCCTTCTTTCATATTCATTATTACTCTTATTATTGAAACGAATACTAAAGGTACTACTAACATCTTTAATAAATCCATAAATCCATAACCAAATAATCCATACCATTTTGTTACTTCATTTAACCAAGTTATTTGTGAAGGATCACTTGGGAATTTAGCTATAAACTGAATGATAACTCCTAACATTGTTCCTGCTAATGTAGAAATTATCATTAGTTGTGTAAACTTAAACTTCTTATTTAACTTACTAGTTAAAAAGAATAGACCTACTAGTACAAATATAAATGCTATTGTTTTTATATCTGTTACCATCATAAATTGTGATAAAAATGTACTACTCATATTATTGCCCCCTTGTTATTATCATTTTGATAAAACCTATTTTAGCATTATCAAAATGATAATACAAGAGTTTTTTAATATTATTTTTTCTAATTATTATTCTTGTGTTGTAACTTCGCCAAATACCTTAGTCCAATCTTCTATAAACTTATCTACACTCCAGTCTGTAAGAGGGTGGTTCATCATTGCTCTGCATATATCTGCTGGAACTGTTACACTATGAACACCATGAGTCATTAGATCTATAACTTGCTGAGGATTTTTAAAGCTTGCTGCTAATACTTTAGTATTCATATTGTAAGTATCTATTATTTTAACTAAATCTCTTACTACACCTACTCCATCAGCAGATATGTTATCTAATCTATTAACATATGGAGCCACATAATCAGCACCAGCCTTTGCTGCTAAAAATCCTTGATGTGCTGTAAATATTGCAGTAGCAGTTATATTTATATTTAACTTTTTTAATTCCTTTATTGCTCTTAATCCATCTTTTGTAACTGGTATTTTTACGTACATATTTTTTCTTAAGTTACTTATATATTTGGCTTCCTTTACTATTTCCCCATATTCAGTACTTAACACCTGTGCATGTATTGGAGTATCCTCTCCTACTACTTCATCTATTTCTTTAATTAGCTCTTTAAATGGCTTACCTTCTTTTGCTACAATGCTTGGGTTTGTAGTAACTCCATCTATTGGTAAATGAGTGTATAAATCCTTAATTTCATTTATGTTTCCTGTATCTAATATTAATTGCATATCTATATCCCCCTTTTTTATTTTATTATATTTTATTATTTATTATTATATTTTATTTATTTTTATTATATATCATTACATCTAATCCTTCAATAATCTATGTAAATTTTTGCCTGTTCTTTTCTATCTATAGAAAAAATATTTAAACACGCTAAAATACGAGCTTTTGTAGATTCTACTTTATCACTGTAAATCGGCCTTGATTAAAGCCATATTATTTTGGGTAATAGTTAATAGGTATTATCAATCGATATAATCTAGTATTGTAAACCTTATTCTCAATTGAGATAGGTAATTGATAATCACATCTTGTTTTTATCTTGCATATACTGTATTATTATAATATCAATTGATAATAATATATTTTACGTTTGGGGTGATTTTTTGGAAACAAGGTACGATGAAGCTAATAAGGTTACAACCTTATCTATAATATGGAATATTATATTAACTATTATTAAAGTCTTTGCAGGTGTAGTAGGTAAGTCTAGCGCTATGATAGCCGATGGTTTACATTCTGCATCAGATATAATAAGTTCAATAGGTGTTTTAATTGGTAACAGAATTTCGAGAACTCCTAATGACAAAGAGCATAATTATGGACATGAAAAAGCAGAAACTTTAGTTTCTTTCTTACTTGCAATTTTATTAATATTAGTTTCTTTAAAGATAGGTATTGGTGGAATACAGTCATTATTTAATTTAGAAGATGTTCAAATTCCTACTGTATTACCTCTTATAGTTTCTGTTATTTCTATAGCTATTAAGGAATATCAATACAGAATAACTATTAAGGTAGCTAAGGAAATAAACTCTCCTGCTTTAAAGGCTGATGCTTGGCATCATAGATCAGATGCATTATCATCTGTTGCCGCATTTATTGGTATAGGTGGTGCATTATTAGGATTTAAAGCATTAGATCCACTAGCTTCTATAGCAGTAGCCTTCTTTGTTGCTAAAGTTGGATTAGATATTTTGAAAGACTCTACTAATGAACTTATGGATTATTCTATACATCCTGATCAAGAGTCTCAGATAAAAGCTATTGCAAATAATACAAATGGTGTAATAAACTTAGGAGAACTAAGAACTAGAAAGCACGGAGCTATGGCTTATGTTGACTTAACAATTTGTGTTGAAAAAGACTTAACAGTCTTTGAAGGACATGAGATAGCTCATAATTTAGAAGTTGATATACTTGATAATATGCAGTTTGTAAAAGGAATAACTGTACACGTTGAGCCTTGTATAAAGTGCTCAAACAATGCTTGTAGCATATAATACTATATTGCTATATAGTAGCTATAAAATTTAATAATTTACAAAAATAAAGATAAAATAAGCTATTTTATCTTTATTTTCATTAATCTTGTCAAATCTAAGGCTTGCATAGTGTTTAATGTGCAGCCTTCTATTTCTTTTATGCCTACCTCTATACCATCTATATTACAACTTGTAAAATCTATATTTTTCAAACTTGATTGATGGAAATTACTTTCTGTTAAATTACTTTCTTCAAACTCCATCTTTTCAAACACTACTTGTTGAAAAACAGAATTTTGTAACTGACTTTCTTTTATATGTACTGTTTTAAATTTTGAAAAAGAAAAATTAGTATACTTCCCTAAGACATTTTCAAATAACACATTTTTTAATATACAATCTTCAAGTCTAGCACCTATCATCTTACAGTTTTTAAATTCTACCCTGTATAAGCTACCATCTCTAAAAGACACATTAGACAAATCACAATTTTCAAAAATAACATCAACCAAGTCAATCTTTCTAAAATCACACTCAAAGAAATCAACATTTTTAAAAACACAAGAATCCATACTAATCTTAATATCTTCTATATCACAGATACTTCTATTCTCAACAATCTTATTTCTCAAAGTCTCATAATCATAAATATATTCACAAATATCATCACAAACCTCAAGCTCTTCAACAAACTTAGGCTTTTGAACCTTAATCATAACACTCCTCCTAACTCCTATATCTATACGTATTTTTTATTTAATAATACCACTAATATATATAATTAACAAACGTATATAAAGTAATAACTAATCTTAAAAATACTATAGTTAAATAGATGACTCTAAGCTAAATACTACTTGTATATTAATACTTTATTGATAATTTATATTTTGGATTACTCATTCCTCACTTACTCAAAATATAAGCCATTTTATTAATTTTCATTTACATACAGTAGAAGCTGACGCTTTTAACTAATTTAAAAGATATTAGTTGAAAAAAGTAGGTACTATAAAAATAAAGCTAACGCTTAAAAAGTCTTTTAAGCTTTTTTCTTTTTTACGCCTTCCCCCCATATGTAAAAAAAGATTTCTATAGAACTTTTAATATGCGAGAAAAGTTAGCGCAGGGAGGAATAACTAAGTTCAACGAACATTTGCAGGCTCGTTTCTGGCCTGCATGGAGTGAACTTAGTTATCCTCCCGGAGCGGTGTCTTCCGCATATAAAGTTCTAAGAAATCTTTTATAATTACATATTAAAAGTTTTATCTATGTGGTTTTTGATTTCTTCAGCAGTTCCCATACCTAATACTTCATCAGCAAAGTTCTTCATATCTTCATACTTAACAGAAGTTATAAACTTTCTAGCTGGCAGTATAGATATTGGACTCATTGAGAATTCATCTAGTCCCATACCTAATAATACTGGTATCATTCTAGCGTCTCCTGCAGACTCTCCACACATTCCTGCCCACTTTCCTTCTTTATGAGCATTGTCTATAACCATCTTTATTAATCTAAGTACTGCTGGGTTGAATTGGTTGTAAAGATAACTTATCTTTTGGTTCATTCTATCAACTGCACAAGTGTATTGGATTAAGTCGTTTGTTCCTATAGAGAAGAAGTCAACGTGCTTAGCTAATATGTCAGATATTACAGCTGCTGATGGTATTTCTATCATCATACCAACTTCAACATCTTTAGCATATGCGATTCCTTCTGCATCTAATTCTGCTAAAACTTCTTTAACAACTTCTTTAGCAGCTAATAATTCTTCTAATGAAGATATCATTGGGAACATTATTCTTAATTTTCCATGAACAGATGCTCTATATAAAGCTCTTAATTGAGTCTTGAATATATCTGTTCTATCTAAACATATTCTTATAGCTCTGTATCCTAAGAATGGGTTCATTTCAGCGTCCATGTGGAAATATGGTAATTCCTTATCTCCACCTATATCTAATGTTCTTATAACGATTGGCTTTCCATTCATTCCTTCAAGAACAGCTTTGTACGCTTCATATTGCTCATCTTCTGTTGGGAATGCATCTTCTTTATCCATGTATAAGAATTCTGTTCTGTAAAGACCAACACCCTCAGCATCATTCTTTAGTAATCCTTCTACATCATTAGGACTTCCTATGTTTCCAGCTAACTCTACGTGTCTTCCATCAACTGTTACAGAAGCTTGTCCTTTTAATAATTCTAAAGATTTTCTGTAATCTTCAAAATCAGTCTTAAGCTTAGCATATTTAGCTTTAGTTTCTTCATCTGGGTTAACTATAACTTCACCAGTATCTCCGTTAAATACTATGAAATCTCCATCCTTAACTTTTTGTGTTATATCAGTAAGACCAACTACTGCAGCTATTTCTAATGTTCTAGCCATTATAGCAGTGTGAGAAGTTCTTCCTCCTATATCAGTTAAGAACCCAAGAACCATTTTCTTGTTCATTGTAGCTGTGTCTGATGGAGTTAAGTCGTGTGCTATTAATACAACTTCTTCATCTAATCCTGCTAAATCAACAACCTTAACACCTAATATATGTCTTAATATTCTATTAGTAACGTCTTTTATATCTGCCGCTCTTTCTCTCATGTATTCGTTGTCCATAGCTTCAAACATGCCAACGAACATTTCTTTTATTTCATTTAATGCAAAATCAGCATTAACTTTTTCATCTCTTATTTTAGCTTCTGCAGAACCTATTAACTCTGGATCTTCTAAAACTAATAAGTGTGCTTCGAATATTTCTGCTTCGTGTTCTCCAAGTTCTTGAGAAGCCTTTTCCTTAACCTTAGTTAATTCTTCCTTAGATATTTGCACAGCGTTTTGTAATTTAGCTACTTCCGCCTCTACATCTTCTATACTTTTCTTTTCTATAACTAATTCACTATGCTCAACTACTAATGCTTTTCCTAAAGCAATACCAGGTGATGCTCCTGTTCCTTTGTACATGACCCTAACTCCTCCTGCAATCGTATATTTTCATCTATGTCTTAAGTGTCTATTTCTATAGGTAAAATTCAAGGTGTAATAGAACTAAAAGTTTATTCAATTTTAAATCGAATAGCTTCATAGCTCTATTACACCTAGCTTTTAGATTGAAATAACTTCTTTATTATTCTCCAAATCCGCTTTCAACTAATTCTACTAATGCATTAACAGCAGCTTCTTGGTCTTCACCGTTAGCAACTACAGTTAACTCATCTCCTTGAGCTAATCCTAAGCTCATTATTCCCATTATAGATTTAGCATTTACAGTTTTTCCTTTAGCTATAACTTCAACTGTAGCTTTGAATTCAGCAGCTTTCTTAACAAACATTCCTGCTGGTCTAGCGTGTAATCCACTTGCATTTTTTATACTTACTATCTTTTCCATTTTTAAAGTCCTCCAATAAATTTATTCTTAAAGTATTTTGTTTACTTTATTAGCGTGTTTAGTTTTGAAACTTCGTTACATTTTTGTCCTGCGGTACACTTTTTGTCCCATTCTCAATATGCTAAGACTATATTTTTTTACTCAAGTCCTTTATTATTGCATTTGTTAATAGCTTTGTTGTCTTATTTTTTTGCAGTGTGATAATTGGTTTAACCTCAAAATATGATGTTATATTTGCATTTTCATTAGCATTTTTGTTTACAACATCTACCACTTTATTAAAGTCATAAAGCTTAATCCTATTAATATTATTTTCTTCAAGCTTTTTTTCATATATACAGTAAAATAAATCCTTATATGAAAATTCTTTACCTAGATTTAATAACTCTCCAACACTTGGAATTATATTTTCTAGAAGAGTTCTTAGCGATGGCTCTCTTTTTATTCCTAGTAAATTACAAAGCCCTTCTATTGTTTCTTTATCTAATTTTGATAATTTTTCAAAGCAATAGTCATCACTGTATTTATAATCTAAATTAAAATAATATTTATTTCCTTCATATCTTTGGTACACTTTCATAGTGTCCAAAAATCCTAAGTTAATATTTCTTTGGATATTATCTTTGTCTTTATTTAAAGTTCCTCCTAAGTATTCAGAAGGTGTTACAGTTTTTAGATTTAAATCTTGGTGTCTATTTATATTCATTTTACCAAAGAAATCATCTAAGCACCTAACGACAACAATATCTTTATATCCTTTTTCTTCTAACATACTTATTGGCATATTGTCACAAAACACACCGTCTAAAAATAACTTATCATCCATTGTGTTTTGTTGAAAAATAGGTAAACTTGCGCTTGCTATTAGGTAGTCAATTAGTCTTCCTTCTGGAATATCACCTAAATATAATGGGTGAGGATTTATTTTTTTATCCCAAAAAGCTGTTACTAAACCGAAATCTTTCCCTGATTTTCTAATAGCGTTTTCATTTAGTGTGCTTTCTAACAATTTTCTCAAAGGGCTAATATCAATACCTTCATTGCGTCTAGCCTTATTTATTAGCTCTACTACAGTACCAAGATTTTTAGCAGTGAAATCAACATTTTTAAACTTTTCATAACTTTCCTCATCTAAATTCATAAAATGAGTATAATCATAAGTTAACCATATATCTTCCATAACTTCAATATCATTTTGTATAATATAAGCACCATTTAGTGCTCCTATTGAAGTTCCTGCTACACCCTGAAATTCTAGTCCAAGTTCTCTTAGTGCTTTATATGCACCTATTTGGTATGCACCTTTAGTGCCTCCACCTTCTAATACTAAGCCTTTCATATATATCACCTATTAACTGAGAAAGACATGTAACTTAATTTCAAATATATTTTATCATATTTTCGATAAAAAAGTACATATCTTTCATATTTTTTATAGACAATAAAACTTTATTATATTATCTTACATCTTCTTTTTTAGATACCACTTTCACAGATTTCATAAACATTTTCTTTTCTATAGGCCCTAAAGACATAGTACTCATTATATAGTTGTTTGGATCTACTATATACATATGTCTATAGCTTGATTTATAAAATGCCATACAAACATTCCTAATATCTTCGTTATTTTCACATTCAAATAAAGAAGTATTAACTACTAGTCTGTATTGTGAAGTCCTAACATTTTTTGTCATCTGCTTATACTGTGCTAAAAACTGTTTTGCATCCTTACTACTAATATATCCACTAACATCCACTATTACTTTTTTTTCATCATCTAATATATTTGCAAAAATCATAATAGTACCCCCTTTATAAAATACGTCTATAGCATTATATGAAGGTTTTGTGTTATTAGTGATTATATACCAAGTGATATCTTTACTAAATTATCTATTTCATTTTGAAGAGTCTCAACTTTTCTGAAATCTTTAGATTTATTATTATATAATATATTTATTATTTCCTTCGATAAAGACTCTATTTTATTGTAGTTTTTGTCTTTGAAAACTTTAATTTTCATTACCTTATTTGGATAATAATCATAAATACTTTTACTCATTTTTTTTGCAGTTATTTTAAAATATTTATCATATATAGAAGAATTAAGAATACCTACTAGATATTCATGAGAGAACTCCTCTTTATATTCTTCTTTAATATAGAAAGAATATACGTCTGCGCTAGAAAAATTATTGCTATAATCAATGGCAAATCTGTTTTCTTTGGACTTATATGGATACATTATTTTTTCTCTTTCAAATAAATGTTTTTCTCTTCCCCATTGAAGTTCATACCATTTCCTTAAATTTCTAACGCATTCCCTACGTTTTTCTAGTCTTTCTTTATACGGATAAATACAATCATTTATTACTTTTTGATAGTTTTCTTCATTATCTATGTCATTTGAATATATAAGCTTATGATCACAGTCATTTAATATATATTTGTCTATATTCTTATTTTTTACCCATGGCTTTATTAATTCCTTTTGAATGTAGTTTAGCCTTGTATCATCATCTTTTAATATAAAAGCTTTGTCGCATCCCGTTATAATACCTTGAAAACTTTCACTTATTTCTTCAAGTGTATAGTTACATTTTAATTGTATATTATTATAAAAGTTCTTTTCACAAGATTTCACTAACATCCATTCATTATTTAGTGAGCTTTTATCTACTTTGAAATGCTCAAATTCTTCATTTAATTTTTCTTTTAAGTTAATATTTTCTTTAAGACTTATATTTTCATCTTTTACTTTATAAATATCTATCTCTTTATTATTTTGTTCTTTATTGAAAGTTAGTATACAACTTGCAACACCTATATTTTTGAATATGTTTGCACCTAAAAAATCTACAATCTCAATAATATTAACATTGTTTTTCATATAATCCCTAAGATGTTTACCAGAAGGACTTTCTAAAAAATACCTTGGCGTTATTACGCCACATTTGCCACTATCTTTAAGAATATCTACTATCTTTTTATAAAAACAAAAATACACATCAGCCTTATCTCTATAGACAGCCTTGTAATTTTCTAAAAGATATTTTTTGTATTCTTTATCTAAACTTTTGTGTCCAATGTATGGTGGATTTCCAATTATATAATCAAACTTATAATCCCACATTTTCTTTAATCCATCACAACAATAAATGTTAAATTTGTCTACTTCTGAATCTTCATCTTTTGATTTTAAACTTTCTTTTAAGATTTTAATCGCATCTTCATCTATATCTAACCCATAAATACAGTTGCTTATAATATGATTGTGTATATTATCATATCTCCAGTAATCATTATTATACTTTTCCCTCAGTTCGTAAACATTTTCCTCGAACATATTATACAAAATATCATAAGCTTGTAATAAAAAATTACCACACCCACAGGAAATATCTAGTATTTTAGGATATGGATTATTTAATATATCATGCTTTTTTAAGGTATTTTCAATAATATAATCCACGATTACTTTTGGAGTATAATATATCCCCTTATTTTTTTTTGTTTCTATATCTAAACTACTTTCATAATCTTTAGATATGCTAAAATTATCTTTAGCTTTTACCCCTATGTCTATTCCCATGTTCCCCTCCAAACAGGTTAACACATTCAAAAATACTATCATAATTATAACATATCACAACCTTTGACTACCATTTTTCTTTCATCCAATTAACAGTATCTTCCATGTTATAATCTTCTCCAACAGACATTAAATATTCTAAAGACTCATAATCATCCATGCTAACATCTCTGTTCATTCTCGGGTTTATTCTATAAAAATTATCTTTTAATAATTTCTTTGAAAAAGACTGGCTCATTTGACAATTTCCTTCTAGTGTTACAGATATAATAGGTAATCCAGGAGGTTTGCTCATAAGCCATTCAAGTATGCCCCATTTTGTAGTATCTTCTTTTATACTGTTATGAACATATCCTGTTCCTATGGATAGTAATCTTATGTCTTTAGGATTTCTATCCAGTTCTTCATCTATTGAATGTACTATACATGACAAGCTAGGATCTGTTGCTATTATACCTCCATCAATATGATTTTGATAAGTTGGAAAATACACAGGTGCAGCACTACTTGCCATAGCAACATCTACTACTCTAGCATTTTCTGTTGGTGAGTTTGGCAGGTTATTATAAAATATAGCCTTCCACTCACTAGTTTCACTTCCTATATAAAAAGTTGGTATTACTACTAATTTTCCAAGATCTTTTAACTTAAGATCCTCAGGAAATACACTAAGCAATACTTCTTTTAAGTTATCACTATTATATTTTGGTCTTAACATTTCAGAGTACGATTTATTGAAAATATATTTTGCATTATCAATAGAATAAAATTCCTTAATTTTTGTAGGACTTAGACCATATGCTAAACCAAGTGCTATAAGACTTCCTGTTGATGTTCCTCCAAACATATTTACACTTTTCATTATGTTTGGAAACTCTTTTTGTAATCTTTCGAAAAGGCATATGCTTATACTTCCTTTTAAACCACCACCGTCAAAAGTAACTATATTGAATTTAGAATCCTCCATAATATCTCCCCTCCAAATACTCTTATATTTAACTTATGAAGAAATCTAAAAGTTGACTCAATATAAAAAAAAATTATGCTTATTTATTAAATAAGCATAATTTTTTTATCTTAATTTTTATATTAATTGTCTATATTACTAATGTGTATATCATATCTAGGCTTCTTATAGTTTTTATACAACCTAACTTATTAGGATAATGTAGATTCTAAAATAGATGTTTTACTTTTAGCCTTACATTTTAATAAGTATTTATATTGTTTTTTATTTATTGGTTTAGAAAAAACATAACCTTGGATAACCTTACAACCTATACTTTTTAATATTTCAACTTGTTCCATACGTTCTACACCTTCACATACTACATCAAGGTTTAAGTGATTAGAAATATTTATTATACTTTCTACTACTACCTTACTCTTAATATTAGTTTCTATATCTATTAAAATTGATCTATCAATTTTGATAACATCCATTGGAATATCTTTTAAATTGCCAATGTTTGAATTTCCAGCACCAAAATCATCCATAGCAACTTTAATTCCTAAATCTTTAATTTGATATACCTTATCACTAATAAAGTTCATATCATTTAATGTAGATGTTTCTGTTATTTCTAACTCTACAAGCTCTGGTGACACATTATAATCACTAAGTGTTTCTTCTAAAAACTTTATTAAATTATCTTGATAAAGCTCCACTCTTGATAAATTTACTGATACCGGTACAATTTCAATACCTTCATCACTCCACATTCTTAATGTTTTACAAACTTCATTAAATACCCATTTACCTATTTCATTTATATGACCATTTTTTTCAGCTATAGGTATGAATTTATCAGGTCTAATAAACCCCATAATAGGATGATTCCATCTTATTAGTGCCTCTGAACCTATTATTTCACCTGTAGTTATATTAAACTTAGGTTGATAATATATATTAAACTCCTCATTTTCTATTGCGTTTAATAGATCTTGCTCTATCTTTACTTTTTTCTTTTTTTCTTCTCTCATTGCTTCATCAAAAACTAAGTAGTCTATGTGCTTCATCGACTTTGACTTAAACCTAGCCATATCTGCATTATCAATTATTTTTTTTATATTAATATATTCATCATTATCTCCTATTAGATATATACCTATAGATGTATCTATTTTTATATTTAAATTAATACTATTCATGTTTTTGGTATTAGCAATCTCTTCTTTTATTATTTTCGATATATTATGAATATCATCTTCTTTATTAACTATATCAATTAATAATCCAAATGTATCTCCCGTCAATCTACCGTAAATAGCGCTATCTTTAAAGATCTTTCGTAAATTTTTTGAAATTTCCTTAAGTATATTGTCACCTACTTGATATCCATAAATATCATTTAATAATTTGAATTTTTCTATATCAAACACTATTAGTGCATAACTTGTATTATCACTTGTCTTTAAGAATTCATTACAATCAATTATAAACTTTTCATAATTATTTATCTCTGTCAAATGATCCTCAAAAACTGCTTTATCAAGTTTCTTTCTATTAACATAATTAGACTTTATTATATAAAAACTTATAATTATAAATGCAAATATACAAATAGCTAAAATAGCAATTGTAATTTCTATTATATGTTGTGCATCAATAAATACAGTTGACATAGGTATAGTGGTTACTATATACCAATCATTTGTTGATTTTATTTTGGAGTAAGCTACATATCTTTGTTCACCAGTTATATATTTAATGTTAACACCCGAATCTAATATCTTTGCATCTTTTAATTTTACTTCTTGTATAAAATCATCTGCTGCTTCTTTTTCATAAAAACCTATGTGATCTTTTGATATATGATTTTCTAAAACTAATGTTCCTTCTTTATTTATTATATAATAACAGCCTTGGTTATCATAAACTTGTGTCTTTAACTGATTCTCCACCAAGTCAGAGTTGTTAATGCCGCAAATGACACCAATTATATTACCATTTTCTACAATTGGCACTGAGTATACTATAATATTTTTATAGTATTTTTCTGAATTTAAAGGATCTGATACTGATATTACACCTTTTTTGGTATTTTCAAAAAACTGTTCATCACCAATATCTACTATATTATTATGGCTATCAATACCATAACCATTAAGATCTACTGCTACTATTTCACTAAATAATCCTGAATCTATCTCAAATCTTAATATTTTGCTTAATTCTTCACTACTTACAGCATCACTTAATATTAAGTTTCTTGCTATCAAATTTAAATTATGTAAATAAGATTCTATCTTGCTACTTATATTTTCAGATATTTGTACCGTAACTTCTTCGACATGCATTTTATTTTGGCTTACTACTTTTTCAGTCACCTCACCAGCACACATTACTCCACCTAGAGCAACTAATATAGCTAATAAAGCACTTATTATAATTCCAAGTTTATAATTATCATTTTTCCTCATATTTCTCTCCTATTGGTAAAAATGCACTATATTATTACTATTTTTTACCATGCGATATAATGATATTATAATCTAGAAGTATACCTAAATCAACGTAAAATCCTTTCAAATTAAAAAGGATATCAAAAAACATTTTATGTAAAATCTGTTTTTTAATATCCTTATTTTATCTATTTTATTTATTCTGTTTTGCTATATTATCTAAGTATGATAATATACCTTGAACAATACCTTCTGCTAATTGATCTTGGTATTTATTGCTAGTAAGCTTCTTTTCTTCTTCCGGATTTGTTAGGAATCCTGTCTCTATTAATATAGCCGGCATAGTTACACCTTTTACCATATCATAGTTTTCAGCTCTTGCACCTCTATCTCTCGCTTCTACATGTGATATTATTGAACTTTGAACTATTTCCGCAAGTTCTTTAGATCCATCTGTTGCTCCTCTTCTATAATATGTCTCTACACCTGCTGCTGTGTTTCCTCCCGACTCTGCATTAAGATGCACAGAAACAGATAAATCAACATTTCGGCTGTTTGCAAGCTCCATTCTATCTAATAAACTAACAAATGTATCATCCGTTCTACTGATTATTACTTCGATATCATTTTGCTTTGATAATTTGCTAGCTACTTTTTTTGCAATTTCTAAAGCAACATCTTTTTCGTACACATTATTTTTTCCATTTTCTATATTTCTAGAGCTTTCCGTTCCTATGTCATGACCACCGTGGCCTGGATCTACGAGTATAGTATATTTCTTTTTTAGGGTTCCTTTTTCATCTTCTAAGTCAAATTGCTTATCTGAATTAGTTTCTTCATTGCTTATAGGAGCTTTTCCTCCTAAATTTGATAAGAAGCTATATATTCCTTTACTTAGCTTAGTTACCCCAAATATAAGTGCACATAATACCATAATAAGTATTATTATTTTTATAGGGTTAAGTCTTCTTCTTTTTTTAGGTTTATTAATATAAGTTATATTTCTGCTGTTTCTTTTTGACATACTTTCACCTTTCCAGTCCATTTTTTGGCAAAATGAAATTAATTATTAATTAACATTTTACCATTTAGAAAGATGATTTTCAATATTTTATATTACCCTCCTAAGGTAATATCTTGTTCTTTATACCAGTTAAGTGCGTCATATATATGATCTTCTTTAAAATCTGGCCAGTAATCATCAATTACATAAAAATCTGCATAAATAGATTGAACTGGTAAAAATCCACTTAACCTTCTTCTTCCTCCCCATCGTATTATCATATCTAATCTTGAAATGTTGTACGACTGTATGTAATCTTGAATATTATTTTTATTTACCTTCTGGGCATCTGCTAATGTATTTAAATCCCAATGCCAACCGTAATTAACCAAAAGGTTTGCTTTTATCTGACCTTCTTTTGATTCTGTTCTTTTTGTGTAAGGTAATAGCTCTTTAGGAAACATTGGCGATTTTTCATTTCCTATTACTAAAAGAGCTGCCCCTTCTTCTAATAGCATGTTAGCTGCATCTACGCAGGCCTGAGTAAATGCTTGTGTTTGATAAGATGGTCTTTTAGTATTATCTGTAGTAAAACCATAGAAAGTAACTTCTTCTACACCATTATCTCTACATAGTCTATAAGCTTGCAATCCTGGATCTAATCCATTTTCATAACCTTTATCTTTTTCCATACCATTGTTTTGTGCCCATCTTCTATTCCCATCAGGAATTATACCTATATGCTTTGGTACATTCATATGTAATCACCTCTTGAGGTATTATTGACTTTTACTAGTATTTTTAAACAATTTAATATACATAATACTAGTAAAAGACTTTTAATTTTGTAGTTTTAATAGTACACTATAAAAATAGATATATATGACATTTGGAGGTGAAATATGAAAAAGATTTGGTTGTTGTTATCTGTCGCTTTTTCTCTTATACTTGTCGGTTGCTCTCAAGGCGAATATAAAAATGTTTCTGTATCTGATATAGAAAAAGCTATAGAAAAATCAAATTTATTATTAGAGCATTCTACTACGATAGATATTACTGAAACTGACTACTTTAATGATGTTGAAGAATTGATAATAGAAGGGTACATAACTAGACCAACTTCAAATCTTCATCTAGAAGATGTTATAGTTATAAAGTGTGAAACCGAAAATATAGATGCAGTATATGATCAAATGCAAAGTTATAAAAAGAATATGATTATGAACATTTTTGGAAATGGTCTAAGTTCTGAAGAAAACGCTACAATAGCATCTAACACTATAGTTGAAAAAAAAGGCGGATATGCATATTTAATATCAAGTAAAAATGCCCAAGAAATTGAAGCTAAAATATTAGATGTCATAACAAAATAATTAAAATACAATTTATATAAGTTATATATTATAGGCTATATCAAAATTAATTTATTTACTATAAGCAGAAGTAAATAAATTAGAGTGGGTTTTTAAAACCTAACATATAAATTTTGAGATTAGCCTATTATTATAATTACTTATAAATAATTCTATAAAGGGGGTACTTCTTTGGTATTTAGTAGTATAACGTTTTTATTTTATTTTTTACCCTTAGTATTTTTATGCTACTTTCTTTCTCCTTACAAATTAAAGAATTTCACTTTATTATTCTTTAGTTTAATATTCTATGCGTGGGGAGAGCCTGTATACATATTAATAATGATATTTTCAAGTATTGTTGATTATACACACGCAATGCTTATTGATAAATATAGGGGTACATACAAAGCTAAACTAGCCTTGATTTCTTCAGTGGTAGTAAATTTAGGCTTACTTGGCTTCTTTAAATATAGTGATTTCTTAATATCAATATTTAATGATATTTTTAGTAAGAACATACCTTTATTAAATTTAAGCTTACCTATAGGTATTAGCTTTTACACATTCCAGACAATGTCTTATTCTATAGATGTTTATCGAAACGAAGCGCCAGTTCAGAAAAATATAATATCACTCGCTACATATGTTACTTTATTCCCTCAGCTGGTAGCAGGTCCTATAGTTAGATATTCAGACATTGCTAGAGACCTAAATCACCGTAAACATTCAATAGACAAGATCTATGATGGTATTTATAGATTTATTATTGGTCTTTCTAAAAAAGTTATTTTGGCAAATAACCTCGGTGCTATTTGGTATAGTATAAAAGCTACGCCTTACCATACTTTATCATCTTCAACAGCCTGGCTTGGTATTATAGCTTTTACACTTCAGATTTACTTTGATTTCTCAGGATATTCTGATATGGCTATTGGTCTTGGTAAAATATTTGGATTCGAATTTTTAGAAAACTTCAATTTTCCTTATATTTCAAAATCAATAACTGAATTTTGGAGAAGATGGCATATGTCTCTTGGTATTTGGTTTAGAGATTATATTTATATACCTTTAGGCGGAAATAGAACTTCTAAATCAAGATGGTTCTTCAATATATTTGTAGTATGGTTTTTAACAGGGTTATGGCATGGAGCTAGTTTCAACTTTATTTTATGGGGACTTTATTTTGGCATAATCTTAGTAATTGAAAAATTATTCATGTTAGATATATTAAAAAAGCTTCCAAATGTTTTTAGGCATTTTTATGTAATGCTTTTAGTTATAATAAGTTTTGTTTTATTTGATATTACAAATCTAAGTGATGTGGGTAGCTATTTAAGTGCTATGTTTAATGCTAATCAAACTTTCATAGATACTAACTTTTTCTATTACTTTATTCCAAACATAATATTATTGGTAATTTCTATTTTAGCAGCTACACCACTATTTAAAAATATATTGGATAAATACAAATACATCAGGGTAGTATTTTTACTTTTTGGATTAATAATTTCTACAGCTTTCTTAGTAGATGCAACCTTTAATCCATTTTTATACTTTAGGTTCTAAGGGTAGGTGATTATTATGAAAAAGATAAACAAAGATACTTTTATAAAATATACAACTATTATATTCTTCTTCGGGTTTATATTTACTTTTCCTATTGTAACTTTATCTACTCCTGATAAGAAAATAAATGAAATAGAAAATAAAATACTTACTCAATTACCTATACCTTCTATAGATAAAATAATCAACGGTTCTTTTATGAAGAACTTTGATAACTATAGTTCTGACCAATTTCCTTCGAGGACAGAATTTATTAAGTTAAAGAATTTATACAGTTATTCTATGGGAATTCGAGAATATAGGGATATTTATGTAGGAATTAATGGTCGTCTTATGGAGAAATTTATTTTTAATAAGGAAATGGTGGATAATAACATTTCCCAGGTAATACAATTTTCGAGTTACTTATATGATAAGTATGAAATTCCATCTACAATTATGGTAATTCCTACTTCCATAGCATTTTATGATGACAAACTTCCGAAATATGCTGTCACCGATAGTCAAAAATATGTGCTAAATTATATTAATAATCAGTTTGAAAATAATAAGAACTCTAATTCTTATACAAACTTTTATAGTCCTTACGAAGTACTAAATAGCAATAAAGATAAATATATTTATTTTAATACTGATCATCACTGGACTCAATTAGGTGCTATGTTGGCCTATAAAGATTTTTATGGTGAAGTTAGTGGAGATTATAGTGAAGTAGCAAAGGACTTTTATGGTACCTATTACTCTAAGGCAATACTTCCTCAAATAAAAGGTGATACTATTTATTCCTTCGATGATTACAATAATTTTAAAATAAATATGGATTTTAATAAAAACTACAATACGCTTTATGCAAAAGATAAATTATCTGGCAAAAACAAATATCAATACTTCCTTCATGGAGATCCAGCTATTGCAGTTATTGAAGGCAATACTAATAACACTGATGAAGTATTAGTACTTAAGGATTCATACGCACATAATTTTATTCCTTTTTTAACTTCTAAATACAAAAAAATTCATGTGGTAGATCCTAGATACTATAAACTTGATATAGATGATTATATTAAGAATAATGAGAAAATTAAAGAAGTCTTATTTTTTAATAACATATCTACCTTTAATTCTTCTCTTTTATTTAAATAATATGGAGGTGTTATTTTGAAGACATTATTTGATAAAACTAAAATAAAAAATATGGAACTAAAAAATAGATTTGTAAGATCAGCCACATGGGAAGGTCTTGCAAATGAAGATGGACACATTAATGAAGAAATAAACAAGGTCTATGAAGATTTAGCTAAAGGAGATATGGGACTTATTATCACTAGCTACTCTTATATACTTGAAGACGAACAACCAAATAGAAATATGCTTGGTATTTATGATGATTCTTTTATTGAGGACTACAAGCCTTTAATAGATAAAGTTCATTCATATGATTCAAAAATAATGATGCAAATTGTTTATGGTGGCTCTAATACTAGTTACAATGTAGGCGAAAGAACTATATTATGTCCTTCTAGGATACCTCAAATAAGTAGAGGTACTGTACCTTGTGAAATGAGCAAAGATGATATTAATAATGTTATTAAGGCTTTTGCTGACGCTGCCTTAAGATGTAAGAAAGCAGGCTTTGACGGTGTGCAAATACACGGTGCACACGGATATCTCCTAAGCCAATTTTTAGATCCATATCATAATAGAAGATGCGATGAATATGGTGGTTCTACACAAAATAGAGCTAGATTAATACTTGAAGTTTATAAAGCTGTAAGAGAAAGGGTCGGAAAAGATTATCATGTAGGCATAAAAATAAACTGTAGTGATTTTAGAGATTCTGGTGCTTCCTTTGACGATTGTAAGTATGTAGTTTATGAGCTTGATAAACTTGGAATAGATTCTGTTGAAGTTAGCGGTGGAGATTTTAGGAGCTTTAAAGGAGAATCTTTCTTTAAAGATTATGCAAGTGAACTAGCTAATAATGTTTCTTGTCCTATAATGTTAGTTGGTGGAAATAAAACTTTTAAAAATATGGAATCTGTATTAAATAATACTAATATTGAACTTTTCTCTATTTGTAGACCTTTAATATGTGAGCCTGATTTAGTTAGTAAATTTATGAATGATGTTAATTATAAGCACAAGTGTGTAAGCTGTAATAAATGTATGTCTACAGATAAGCTTTGTATTTTACATAAGTAGTTAAAAATCTCTAGAGGAATAATACTTACTCCTCTAGAGACTTTTTTTGTGACTATTCAGTTGCCATAACTGTTTCTTCTTTACTACTTTTTATTAATATATCAAATAATTCTTTAAATCTATCTCTTACCTTTCCAAAATCTTGGAACTGGAATTTTGGCGAGCTAAGTAATTTAGTGTCTTTTGTTGGTAGTTCCATATTCATATAGTGAATAAATTCATTGTATAGCATTGCATCATCTACTAAAGATATTTGCTCTTCTTCTTCCTCTGTTAAGCTTCTACCTATAAACTTTTCATATATATTACTTTGTAAATTCTCTTCTATTACTAAATACTGTTCTAGGTTTCTCTTTACTGGTCTTGTTATATCTGCTAAATATGCTTCACTAGCATCATGTAATAGACAAGCAAGAGCTACTGTGTTACTGTATCCTCTTTCTATAGCTTCCTCACAACAGAATACACTATGTTGTCCTACTGAGTAAAATTCAGAAAAATGTCCATTAGCTCTACACATCAATGATAGCGCATGAGCAATATCCTCTATTAAAATACCTTCTTTATTCGGCTCTATAGGATTAAATTTAGTTTTTGAATATGTTGTTATAAAATTTCTCATATTTTTACTCCTCCATTTGACGTGATTTTACTATATTAAAAAGGTTGTGTCAAATTGACACAACCTTAGTTAAGGTAATCTAATGTGAGATTATTAATTTTCTTAAGAATTTTTAACTATATTTTTATATCCTGTATATGTTGCATAGAAGTATCCTAAGTATACCACTATAAATATACCAGCCGTCATTAATGCTGATGTACCTATATTTGGTTTTCCAAACATAATTATAAATTCATTTACTACTTTTATACCAACTACTGCATGTATAAATGCTAGTATTAAAGGAAGTGTAAAGTATATTAATGTTTGAATAAATATTGTTTTGTTTATCATCTTATCATTAGCACCGATTCTCTTTAAAGACTTATATCTATCTACACTATCACTTGCTTCTGATAATTGTTGTAATGATAATACAGCCATACTAGAAATTAAGAATACTATTCCTAAGTATATACCTATAAATAATGTTGTTGTAGTCATACCTTTGTTTGCAGCATATACTAGATCTCTTGTGTATCCTATAATAAATCCACCTTTCTCATAGTCATACTTTCCATCCCTGAAACCTTCAAATAAATCAACATATTTTTTCTCTGATTCTTCTTTCTGCGTTTCATCAAAGTTAATATTTAAATAAGATGTATTTGGTTTTAAGTCTTTTACAAAATCATCATTAACTATTATTGTATAAATATTATCACTGAACCCTGTTGTACGCATAGCATCAGTAATAACTTCCTTATTTTTTACTACATATTGTTTGTTATCTAAGTCTATTTTATTATTATACTTTAGTATATCATTTACTAAGTCTACTGTTTGTGAATCATTTGAAGTAAATAAAACTTCATTATAATTTAATGTTATAGCCTCTTTATTTTCTAATTCCCTCATTTTGTTATATTCTGATATTTTTATTAAGTATGTTTTTGCATATTTATACCTTTTACTATCAAACTTTTGATCCTTATTCATATATCTGCTAAATAAGTCTTCAAATTTTCCATCTATACTATATTCAAAGAAATAAGCATACTTTTCATTATTATTAAATTTAAAGTTTAAGTTTTTAAGAGATTCTTCTATATTTTTAACCTTGTCTTCTTCATTTATAAACATAGTTGCAGTAGCATCAAAAGGTGTTGTATTTTCTAGATTCTTTTGTAGTGCATCATTAAAGCTAAGGCCTGTAGATAATATTCCCATAGTCAAAAACAACATTAAGCATATTACAGACATGGATAAAAAGTTTGTATTTACTTTACTGTTTATTTGTCTAAGGATAAATATATTAAGATCTTTAAAGTATATATTTTTACTTCTTTGTATTAAGTTTAATCCAAAACCAGCTAAACTAAAGAATACTAAAACTGTACCTATTACACCTAGTAATATCGATATTTTGAATCTTATATTACTTATATCTAAACCAACTTCTATAACAAATTTATATGCTACACCTAAGCTTATTACAGCTATTATAAATATCACTATATATACTAATGAATTCTTTATTTTAAAGCTTTCATTTTTTCTACCTGATGTTAATAGATCTATTATTTTATATCTTGATATTATCAACGTATTAAGTATCATAACCAACACAAATATTATACCAAAGTATAATGTTGTCTTACCTATAGCACTAAATGAAATAATAAATTGATACTCAGACATTGAAACTTCAAATAGTTTACTAGTAAGTACAGATAAACCTTGAGATAAAACAAGACCTAATGCTAAACCACTTATAAGTGATAATACTCCTACTATTACTGTTTCTAATAATAATATTCTTGATATTTTACCTTTCCCCATTCCCAATGTCATATAAATACCAAGTTCTTTTTTACGTTTTTTAATTAGGAAGTTGTTAGCATATACAATCAGTCCCCCTAATATAAAACTTACAAATACTGAAATCATAGATATTAATTGCATCATCATGTCTATGTTTTTAGAATCACTAGCACTCATCTCTAAGATCGATTTTTGAGATTCTATAGAGTTAAAACTATAAAATACACAAACTGCTAGGGTTAATGTTAAGAAATATATAGTATAATCTTTAAAACTCTTTTTTACGTTACCTATTGCTATTTTAGAATACATTATCGTCGTCACCCCCAAGTAGAGTTACTACTTCCATTATTCTACTGAAGAATTCTTTTCTGCTATCTTTTCCTCTTACTAATTCTGTAAATATCTTACCATCTTTTATAAATAGAATTCTGTGAGCATAACTTGCTGTAAATGCATCGTGAGTAACCATAAGTATTGTTGCTTTTAAGTCTTGATTTAATGCTTCAAATCTTTCAAGTAATAATCTTGATGACTTTGAATCTAGTGCTCCTGTTGGCTCATCTGCTAAAACTAAGGACGGATTAGTAACTATTGCTCTAGCTGATGCTACCCTTTGCTTTTGTCCACCCGACATTTGATATGGATATTTTTGTAATACTTCTTCTATTTCTAAGTACTTTGCTACTTCTTTTATTTTTGAATCTATGTTAGAAGCTTTTTCCCCTTTTATTGTTAATGCTAAAGCTATATTTTCATATGCTGTTAATGTATCTAGTAAATTGAAATCTTGGAATATAAATCCTAGTTCATTTTGTCTAAAGCTATCTAATGCTTTTGATTTTAATTTTGTTATGTTTTTGTCGTTTATTATTATGTTACCTGTAGATACGCTATCTATTGTTGAGATACAGTTTAGTAATGTTGTTTTACCACTACCACTTGGTCCCATTATTCCTACGAATTCTCCTTCTTCTACGTTTAAAGTTATGTTGTCTATTGCTTTTGTTATGTTCCCTTTGTTACCGTAATATTTTTCTATATTTTGAACACTTAGTATAGTTTTCATTTTTTTATTTCCTCCTGTGTTGTTTGTTATGTGTTTATTTTATCCTATATTTTTGGATATTAATATCGAATCACATTACACCCCCCTTACAAAATTGTAAGAAAAGAGGCACATAATTAATGTGTTGCGTAATCGCCGCTCCGGGGAATATATGTGTGTTCTCATCCATGCAGGCATAATGCGCGCCTGCAAATGGCTGGTGAACTCACATATATTCCCCTACGCTAGATTTTTTCGCAATATATTAACTACGTGCCTTTTCTAGATGGAGATATATTATTTGAAGATATTTTAGGAGGAAATATAATGATTTTTTCCTTTTGGGAAGATTATGTTTACTTCTGTTCCTTGGTTTTCTTTTGAGGTTAGTTTTATTCCTAATCCTAGTTTTTTGCAAAGTTTACTACATAGGTATAACCCTATTCCTGTTGATTTTCCGTAGGTTCTTCCATTTTCTCCTGTGAAGCCTTTTTCGAAAACTCTTTTTAGGTCTTTGTTGTTTATTCCTACTCCGTTATCTTTTATTGTTAGTACTGTGTTGTTTTTGTTTTCTGTTGTGTATATTGTTACTTTTGCATTTTGATTTTTTGAGTATTTTATTGAGTTTCCTACTATTTGATTTATTATGAATTCTACCCATTTAGGGTCGCTGTAGGCTTCTCCTTTTAGATTTTCAATGTCTATTGCAATTTTTTTGTTTATAAAATCGTTGGCATTTCTTTTTATTACGTTTCTTACACATTTTTCTATGCTAAAGTTTTTTACTATGTAATCTTTGCTTACTTCATTACTTCTTGAGTAATATAGTACTTGTTCTACGTAGTCTTCTACTTTTCTTATTTCATACTTCATGTTGTATGGTATTGTTTCTTCATTATTTTCTATTATCAGCATTGATGATGCTATTGGTGTTTTGATTTCATGTACCCAAGTTTCTATGTATTCTTGATATTCACTTTGCATATTCTTGTAGTACTTAACCATTTCCTGCATATCTCGGTTGCTTACCTTTAGTATTTCATGAGTTATTTTTCCCTCAATAAAGTTAGGTTCCTCTATTACTTCTGAGATTAAGTATTTTCTATCTAAGTTTTCACTTATGTTTATTAATTCATTGTAGTATTTTTTAAACTTTAAATATTCTACTATCATATAAGTAATAATTGGCCCAAACCATATTATAAATACTAATGATATTACTCCAAGTCCCATGTGCACAATACTCATAAAGATTAATACTACAAAAAAGGTTATTATATTTATTCCAATAAATAATGCTCTATCTTTTAGATAATCTATAAATCTCATTTCATTATATACCCTAATCCTCTTCTAGTTTCTATATAATCCACTAAATCAAGTTCTTCTAGTTTTTTTCTTAATCTATTTACATTAACAGACAAAGTATTGTCATCTACAAAAACATCTGAATTCCACATATAGTTCATTAACTTATCTCTAGATATTATATTACCTTTGTTCTTCATTAAATAAGATAATATTTTAAGTTCATTTTTACTTAATTCTAAAGTCTTATTACTTGCTTCTATACTTCCCTCTGATAAATTTAATTTTAAATCTCTATATGTAAGTACATCACTAGCTTCCATATCACCATAGGCTCTCTTTAAAACAGAGTTAATTCGAGCAAGTAGTATTTGAGTATTATATGGCTTAGTTACAAAATCATCAGCTCCTAAATTCATACTCATAAGCTCGTCCATTTCGCTATCTCTACTTGTTACTATTATTATTGGTACTTTTGATTCTTTTCTTATTTCTCTACAAATATAATATCCATCAAAAACTGGTAGGTTTATATCTAATAATATTAAATTTGGATTTTGGTTCATTGCAAACTCGATAATATTATCAAATGAATCCGGAGCTATTACCTCATATCCATATCTAGTTAATAATAATTTAAGCTCATCTCTTATTACCTGAGAGTCTTCTATAATAAGTATCTTCTTCACAAATCTACCTCCTTCTATATCATTAATAATCAACATCATTGCTTAACTACAATAACGTTGATTATATAAATTATTATTTTATATATACCACACTTCAGATATTTTTTCCAATTATATCGTTCTATACTCTATTACAATTTAAAATATAAGTAATCATTTTCACATTATATATACCTCTTTGCTTAAAGTACATTGCATCATTAACTGCATAGTCCTTAAAATAATTATCAAGCATATTTATATAGTCTTTTTCTATTTTTATTTATTAACTTCTTTTTTTATCTTTAATATCTTTTTATCTTTAACTTCTTTTCTTAATCCCTTACTCCCTTAAAGATGAGTTCAAAGTAGTTCCTACGGCGAAACTAAGCGAAAGGGGGAAATCTATATTCAACTGTCATTCGCAGACCCGTTCTTGGTCTGCATGCCAGTGAATATAGATTTCCCCCTGAGCGCTAGTCGCGCAAGTAAGTAACTATTTTACAACCATCTTCTTAACTTCCATTATTATTGTTGATGTTAATGCTAATCCTAGACATATTCCAAACTGCATTAATCCAAAAGTACTTGGTATTGAGAATATTTCTCTAACTCCAGGAATTAAAGTTATACTATAAAGTAAGAAACAAACAACTACTGCTCCTAGTGAATATTTATTACTAAATAAACCTAATTGGAATACTGTTTGCTCATTTGATCTAGCTGGTAATGTTTGAAGTATTCTAGCTATAATCAGTGTTGAGAATGCCATTGCAACTCCTAATTCAGGTGATGTTTTTAATCCTATATATTGAGCTGCTATTGTAACAACACCTATGATTAATCCTCTAAATATTACTGCTTGTAATGTTCCACCTGCTAATATACTTTCATCAGGATCTCTTGGTGATTTTTTCATTATGCTTTTTTCTGGTTTTTCAAGACCTAAAGCTATTGCAGGTAATGAGTCATTTACAAGGTTTATGAATAATAATTGTAATGCAGTAAATGGATTTGACCAGTTAGCGAAAACTGCAAATAGTATTGCAAGTATTGCTCCAAAGTTTCCTGCAAATAAATAAGTTATAGATTTTTTAATGTTATCGTATACACTTCTACCTACTTCTACTGCACTAATTATACTTGTAAAGTTATCATCTACAAGTATCATAGATGAAGCATCTTTAGATACGTCTGTTCCACTACCCATACCTATACCTATATTTGCTTGTTTTAATGATGGTGCATCATTTACACCGTCACCAGTCATTGCTGTTATTTTTCCTTTTTTCTGCCAAGCTCTTACTATTCTTATTTTATTTTCTGGGGAAACCCTAGCATATACACTTATTTTTTCAAGATTTTGATCTAGTTTAGTGTCATCCATTTCATCAAGTTCTTTACCTGTAAGTGCTAAATCTCCTTCTTCCATAATTCCTATTTGCTTAGCTATAGCAGCTGCAGTAGTCTTATGGTCACCAGTAATCATTATTGTTTTTATTCCAGCATCTTTAGCTTCTTTTATTGCTGAAAATACTTCTTCTCTTGGAGGGTCTATCATAGCCATAAGACCTACTAATATCATATCAACTTCATCTTCAACTGCTGGAACAAAGTCAACATCTGGTACATCTTTCATAGCAAATGCTAATACCCTTAATGCTTTATTAGAAAAACCTTCATTTACTTTTTTGTATTCATTAAGTATTTCATCAGTCATTTCTACAACGCTACCATTATTTAATGCATATTTACATCTACTAAATAAAACGTCTGGAGCACCTTTTGTGTACATTACTGCATCTCCATAAACATCATTTACAGTAGACATAAGCTTTCTATCTGAATCGAAAGGTATTTCTCCTACCCTTACATATTTATCTCTTAATGTACTGTAGTTTAAGTCATTTTTATCTGAAAATGATATTAAAGCTACTTCAGTTGGATCCCCTATTTCATTACCTTCCTTAGTAATATGAGAGTCATTACATAAAGTAGATATTAATGTTAGAAGTTTAGCTTGATATGAGTAGTTTACATTATCTTTAGTAAGGTTATCTTTATCTGTTCCATACATATAATAATCTACTACTGTCATTTTATTTTGTGTTAATGTACCTGTTTTATCACTACATATAACACTTGTAGAACCTAATGTTTCAACAGCTGGAAGTTTTCTTATTATTACATGTCTTTTAGCCATGTTATTAGTTCCAACGGCTAATACTATTGTAACTATTGAAGACAATGCTTCAGGAATAGCCGCTACTGCTACCGCTACTGCAAACATAAATGAATCTAGTGCTACTTGACCCATATTACCTGCACCATTTGACATATAAGCTCTAGCCACTTGAATACCAAATATCATTAAAGCTAATACAACTATACCTATACCTAACTTCTTACTAAACTCTTCCAGTTTTACTTGAAGTGGTGTTAATTTACTTTCTGATGTTTCAAGAAGTCCTGCTATTTTACCCATTTCTGTGTTCATACCAGTTCCAGTTACTACAAAAGTACCTCTACCATAAACAACTATAGCACCACTAAATACCATATTCTTTTGATCGCCTAAGCTTACATCTTCACTTATAGCATCACTATGCTTTAGTACTGGCTCTGATTCTCCAGTAAGCATTCCTTCTACTACTTTTAGTGTTTGAGCTTCCATTATTCTACCATCTGCTGGAATATAATCTCCTGCTTCTAGAATAACTATATCTCCAGGAACTAGCTCCCTTGATGGTATAGTAGTTTTTTGATTATTTCTAATTACCTTTGCATTAGGCGCTGATAGTTTCTTTAAACTTTCTAGTGAGCCTTCTGCTTTTTTAGTTTGAACTACACCAAGAACTGAGTTGATTATTATAACCGCAAATATTATTGCAGACTCAACTATTTCTCCCAGAAATACTTGAACGATTGCCGCTATTAATAAAATTATTACTAGTGGATCTTTGAAGGACTCTAAGAACAATTTGTATGTCGGTACCTTAGCTTTTTCTTGAAGCTCATTGTACCCGTCCTTTTCTAATATTGTCTTCACTTGTTCTTCTGTCAAACCTTGCAATGATGAGTTGAAGTTTTGTATAACTTCCTCGCTACTTTTTTTATAGAACATACTAAACCTCCTATATTTTAATTTTCGCCTCTTAATCATCTATACTTTATTTTGTGGATATTTCTTCTATTTTATCCTTTATCAAAATAAAAAAAGACCCCCAAAATAAACATATAGCATGATTATTTTGAAGGTCTTGCTTACAAGGTCTGCCTTGCTAATTAGCCGGGTATTTCTACCGCGTTGACGACTAATTATCACTTTCGTGCAAGCTACTCCCCTTCGAGTAGTTTTTCAGTTGTTCATATAAATATTATATATGATGTGATATCAAAAAGATACCTTTATTTTCTTATGTTAAGATTTTTTAACAATATCTATTATTTAACTGTTAGATTGCACTTTAATAAATAGTCTGAGTAGGTCTTATTTTTATAAATTAGCTTTTATTGCTTTTGATAGCTGATCTGGGCAAGAAGTAAGCTTATCTCCACATCTAACATTCGCTAACCTTTCTGCAACTTCATTAGCATTTTGTCCTTCAACTAATTGTTTTATTCCAACTAGGTTTCCAGCACATCCTCCAATAAATTCTGCAGATTGTATGATATTATTCTCATCAACCACTAAATTAATCTCTCTACAGCATGTTCCACTTGTTTTGTAATGAATATTTTTCATCCAAAATCCCCCCTTATGATATTTTGCTTCTGTCAGCATAAAGTTTGCTTCCAATTTCTAACCCCTGTGAACTAAAAGTAAATTTTGTCCTTAAAAATAAAAAACAAAATAAATCTATCTTCAATACTAACAATATAAAAAATAGATTTCAATATGTTTCAATAATTTTTCTTTCATTATATATTGTTTAAATATTAACTACAATCATCCTTTTATGTCTATTTATAATAACCTAATATTTTTATATATCTTTTCTCTCCCTCTTTCATACTAAGAGGATAGTCCAGTAAATCGTAATCATGCTGACATATTAAGTAATCCAACAAGTATTCTCCTTCTAATAGTACCTCACTTATTATCATAGAATGATAAGCTTTACCATCATAAACAAGTTGCACAATATCTCCTGGATCAAGTTCATTATATTTAGCTATTCTTGCATATATACCATAGTTATCTCTCTTCTCATTGTTATTATTTATAATGTAGTGATAAAGTAGTTCTGCTGATGTCCAAGATGGGGTTCTATCTTTGTCACTGTACCAATACCATCTTTTATATTCTTGATCTCCACTATGGTCAAATGGTATTTTACCTGCATATAAGCACTGAGATATAAAGTTTGTGCAGTCCCCACCCCATGGCTCATAATCTTTATATTTAGGATTTCTTCCTAGTGCCCATTTTTGAGCATATTCTACTGCTGCATCTCTATCATAATTCATTAATTGTTTCAATTAATATCCCCCTTCCCATATTTCTTTCATTGCATAATCTGTTAAATACTCTTCATAATCACAGAATAATATACTTACTTCTATCGGGTTTGGAAATTTATGCCCTAATTCATAACTGGAAAAACAAATCACTACTTTGTCTGGCTCAATGTAGAAGGTTTGGTCTTCATATATTTGTATAAAATCATTAGCGTCTTCAAAAGATAATTCTGTATAAATAGATTCCATATTGCCTACAATTTGATTTATTTGACTTTGTATATCTATACTTATAATATCTAGGTACTCTGAGTCTGATTTAAATATGTCTCTCAGCTCTAGTTTTTTATTTTGTGATAAGTCATAATTATATGCGTTTACATAAGAAATTGATTGAGTTCCTGATAGTTCTTCAAAGAGTTCTATAATACTGATAATTTGTTTTTTCTTAAGAGGTACTCTATAGTCTGTGTGTGAATAATTTATTATGTCATCTTCAGTCTCTACTAGTTCTTTAAAACATAATATGTCTTGTTTAATTTCTTCATTAATTTTTGATATTATAGTATCATTTGCTGAAGTTTTGGGATATATATTTATAAGACTAGGATAATAAAATCCTTTGCTGGGTTCACTTTTTTCGTCTTGTATCCTACACCTTTTTATGGATAACATGTCTATCTCTCCTATTCTTTTTAATCTATATTATTTAATATGAATAGAGAGTAAAATTTGTTATCATACTTTATACATTTTTGTTACATATATCCTATTGAATATATTGCCAATTCCTAATATAATAAAGGATATGTTAATTAAAAAATTGTGAAAGAAGGGATAAATTTGTCAAATTTAAAGAAGTTCGTTATTTTCTTGGCAGTTATGGTCGTAGTTCTTCCCGCTTCGGCTTTTGGATATGTCTACTATAAGTTGAATATTATGTATGACTCTAATGCTAATCACGATGTTCTGAACAAAGAAAATTACGTGAATGAAAAAGGAGTTACAAATGTATTATTAGTTGGTACGGATGCTAGACCTGGTGAAGAGGAAGCACGTTCTGATGCTATGATGATTCTTACTATTGATGGTAAGAATAAAAGCTTAAAGCTTACTTCAATAGCTCGTGATACTTATGCTGATATTCCTGGTTATGGACAACAAAAACTTACACACGCTATGGTTTACGGTGGAATCAACCTACTAACTGAAACTATTGAGCAGAATTTTAATCTTGATATACAAAATTATGCAGTAGTTAATTTCTTCTCATTTATGGATATAGTAGATGCTTTAGGAGGAGTTACTGTAGATGTTCAAGCTTCTGAAATATCTGAGCTTAATAAATTCATAAATGAAACTTATTCTTGGAATGATAATCCTGATAAAGGTCCTAAAGAATACATTCAATCTGCTGGTACTCAAAAGCTAAACGGATACCAAACATTATCATATTCACGTATAAGAAAAAATGATAGTGCTTTAGAAAGAGATAGAAGACAAAGAGCTGTAATACAAGGATTAATAAACGGAGTTACAGATTTACCTGTTACTAAATATCCTAATCTAGTGGATACAATACTACCTTATGTTAAGACTAATATGAAGCCAACACAAATAATAAGCTTAGGTACTCAACTATTAAGTATAGGTAATCTTGATTTAAAACAAATGGAATTCCCTATTGATGATGAAATCCATAGTACAGGTGGAATACTTGGTGATGCTGGATGGGTATTACAATTTGACCCTGATTCTTTAGATATATTACATGACTTTATATTTAATGATATAATGCCTGAAGATAATCCAAAAATGAACGAATAGATATATATAAATAAAAAGTCTTAAGTGCAATGCACTTAAGACTTTTTTTATTTATATTATTTTTTTAATAAACTTACTACATTATTAAAAGCAGATTGATTTATTCCTCCACCTACTTCATATACTAAACTAGTAGACTTTGATTTTAATACACTATTTTGACTCGTACTTACACTGTTTCCTATTATTACTATCGGAGATTTTTTCTTAGCAGCTAAAGGTCCAGCTGTAAGGGCATCTACTAATGGATCATGCTTAGTAACCAGTACTGATGGATAACTTGCACTAGTATAGAATTTCTCTATTACTTTAGCATTAGTTTCTTGTCTAGTCTCACCAGCTATTCTATTTCCAGCTACGTTGTTTGTTATAACTGAATTTACCCTAGTTATTACATTGTTAGATAAAACTGCTGCTCCACCTATAAAGTAGGCATTTTTAACATTTTTACTTTTTATCCAATTGTATATATTATCACTAATATTATCTTTTGATGCTAATATAATAGGTTGTTTTTCTTCCCCGGCCTTAGATGCAATAGAAAGAGCATCTGCTTCCCCTATGCCACTAGCTACATATACGGTATTAATAGTATTAGTTGTTGCTATATCTTTAGCTATCAATAAAGATGTTTCATATCTATCACTACCGCCAATTCTACTTGTTGTAGCATTAGGTAATATAGATTTAACCTCATTCATAACCTTATCTTGCACTACGGTACTACCGCCAACTATTATTACTTTACTTGGCTTTAATCTTGAAAGCTCAGTTTTTGTTGCTGCTGGAACTTTATCTTTATCAACTAACAGTATTGGTGCGTCATTTGTTGTAGCAAGTGGTGTGGCTGTTACACCATCAACTATTGAATTTGAACTTACTAAAACTACTGTATTTGAACCAGAAGGCCAGCCTTCTTTGCTTATTTCTACTGCAGTATCATACCTTAAATTTCCTTTTAATGATTTAGTTACCATAGTATCTGTAACTATATCAGTATATGTTTCTTTTAAATCATTTGATAATTGGCTATTGTTTACAATATCTCTTGCAGAGAAATGCATACTACCTTTTATTTCGCTATAAGTTCTATTTAAAGTTATTTGATCTTTTATTTGTGCTGCTACATTTTCATTAGGATAACTACCTGTTCCTTGTTTATAAATTCCTTGCCCTATATACAAGTCTACATTAGTATTTTTCACTTCATTTGACCACCAAGATACTAACTTAGAATAGTCTGCAACTGAGTTTCCTATTTCCCAATATATTTGTGGAACTATATAGTCAACTAATCCTTGATTTATCCATGTTCTACTATCTGCATAGTGCTTATAGTAACTTTCATTTCCTCTTGTCTCCGAACCAGTTGAATCAGATCCCTTATTTTTCCATATCCCTGCTGGACTTACACCAAACTGAACACTAGAATCAATCTTCTTTATTGATGCTTTTACTTCTCTTAGAAGAGTATTTACATTTTCTCTTCTCCAGTCGTCCCTATTCATGTTATTTCCATACTTAGTATACGATGCATCATCTTTAACATCATCCCCTGTACCTCTATAGAAATAATCATCAAAATGTACACCATCTACATCATATTTTCTAACAACTTCTTCTACAGTATCTACAATATGCTTTCTTACTTCAGGTAATCCTGGATCATACATAAGTGCATCATAGCTTCCGTTTTTATGTTGTAATAACCAATCAGGATTTTTTCTTGCTATATGATTTGCATCTAAAGTCGTTAAATCTGTAGTGCTTGTTGTTACTCTGTATGGATTAAACCATGCATGGAACTCCATACCTCTTTTGTGGGCTTCCTCTATTAAGAAAGGTAATGGATCATATCCTGGATTTTTACCTTGAGTTCCAGTTAAAAACTCAGACCATGGATTTATACTTGACTCATATATAGCATCTGCCTTTGGTCTTACTTGAACTACTACTGCGTTCATCCCCGAAGCTTTTAGCTTATCTAATAAATCTGTGTATTCCTTTTTTTGTTGTTCTGGATTATTTTTTGTTTTTGGCCAATCTTGATTAAATACGGTTCCTATCCACGCCGCTCTCATTTCTTTATTTGCTGCTGAAATATCTACTTTAAACATAGTAAATATCATCAGCAAAGACAATAATAATACTTTGATTTTCCTCATATTTCCCCCTTAAGTATTTAATAAATACAAATTTAATAATCATTCTACATTTTTCTATATTTAAAAGTATATATAAATCCTACTAGCCAGTCAATTAAATTCAAATCTTTAGAATACGTTGTCCAGCTTGCACTACCTATCCCCTAGACACAAAAAAAATATATAAAAGGGAGGAAATCCCTTTTATATATTTTCTAGGCTTACAATAACTAAATACTACATTTTATGATACTATTCTTCTCGCAGTTACATATGTTCTTGCATAGTATCCTGAGTCAAGTTTATGTACTTTAACTGTATCACCTGGTTGGGTAGAATGTATGAATTCACCATCACCTAAATACATGCCAACATGGCTTATACCACTTCCAGATGTATTAAAAAATACTAAATCTCCTGCTCTTAGGTTACTTTTTTCTATCTTAGTACCAGCTCTAGACTGCTCCTTTGAGGTTCTAGGTAATGTAACATTTGCTCCATTTTTATATGAGTAATACATTAGACCAGAACAATCAAATGAATTAGGTCCACTAGATCCCCACGCATACGGCTTACCTATTTGATTCTTAGATATATCGATTACTTTTTGAACTTTTTCATTTATAGTTTCTGTATTTGAACTATTTTGCATAGTTATATACTCATTGCTAACCCATCCTGCAGCTGAATTTCCTAGCTTCACTTTAGACCAACCATTACTAGAGTCTAAAACTTCTACCAAATTATTCGTATATACTTTATCTACAACAGAATAACTAGTTCCTGGCCCAGTTCTCATATTTAAAAAGTCACACGGTTTTACCTTAGCTACTTTCATATCTTTTTGATCGCTCATTCTTCCACTTGCGAAAAATCTATAATATACCCCATTTATATTTAGTATTTGATTAGAAACCATTCTTCCATCATTGCCTAACCAATACCAACTTCCATCTTTATCTTTTAGCCAACCAGTTTTTTTATTACCATTTTCATAGTAATACCACTGATTATTTTCTTTTACCCATTCATTTTTATTGTTTTGTCTAGAGTTATTTATATTTATAGAGTTTTCATTTGGTTGTGCATTAATTAATCCTATATTTGTAGAAAAAGAAATAGAACCAGAGATAATTACCATTGCAAAAATCTTAGATAATACCTTTTTCCTTTTTATTTCTCTCTTAATTTGCATTCCTAAATTCCCCTTTTTTAACCAAAATTTGTTAATATGGGATAATTGTAACACATTTGTCATAAAATTGTAACAATTTTGTAATTAATACCTCATTTTATCTTAATATAAATTATTATTTTTTAATTCTCCATTATCATTAAAATAATATTCTTCTCCATCAATTATTACTGTCCCAGTCTTCATAACACCATTTTCATCTAAGTAGTAAGTTTTTTCGCCTAATTCTAACCATCCTGTTAGCATAGCTCCATTAGCCGCAAAATAATACCACTCATTATTATGTATTAACCATCCAGTCTTCATTGCTCCACTTTCAGTTAAGTAGTATTTGTTACCTTGGTCTTCTAACCAACCAATTTGCATTGCTCCACTTGTGTTTAGATAGTACCAAACATTATTATCTTTTAGCCAACCAGTTTTCATTGCTCCACTGCCTTCTAAGTAGTACCATGTTCCATTAACTGACTCCCAGCCTGTTTGCATAGCTCCACTTTTATCTAGATAATACCATTTCCCATTATCCTTAACCCAGCCAGTCAGCATTGCTCCACTACCTTCTAAATAATACCATTTATTATTATCTTTTAGCCAACCTGTCTTCATTGCTCCGCTTCCGTCTAAATAGTACCACTTTCCATTAACTGACTCCCAACCTGTTTGCATTTCTCCAGTTGAATCTAAATAATACCATTTATCTGCATCTTTTAACCATCCAACTTTTTTTATTTTAGTTGCTGAATCATAATATTTCCACTTAGTTTTTACTCTTGTCCATCCTTTGAAATTTTCATTTATTGTTTTATATATACCATCTGCAACAGCATTCCCCATTATTTCTCTTTTCTCAACCGTATCCACTGCTTTTATATCATTAGCGTTCATATATGAATGCTCAACAATAACTGCCGGCATATTAGTTTCCCTTATTACATAATAGTAATCTAAATCATTTCTATCAGGATAATATCTAGACCATATAGGACTACTTGCTTTAAGGTTTTGAGTAGTATTAGATTTTATACTATTTCCAATATTAGTAGCTAGTGTTTTACTTATTCCTCCATTTCTATCATGGATAGAGTGAATTATATGTGATCCATCACCATTTCCCTCTGGAGTATCATTGTGTGCACTTATAAATAGATCTGCATTTGCTACATTTGCAAGTTGAGTCCTCTCTCCTAAAGCTAAATATCTATCGTCCGTTCTTGTCATTATTACGTTAATTCCGTACGAACTTAATCTTTTTTGAATAGCTTTTGCTATATCTATATTTAGATTTTTTTCTGAAATATTTAGAGTTTTATTTACTGCACCTGAGTCACTTCCCCCATGTCCAGCATCAATTACAACAGTAAATTCATCATTTTGTCCACTTGCTTTAGTTATTGCCGCTTTTGATGTTTGATACGGAATCGCTAATTCTTCTGCTTCTTCACTATATGCTGATACATTTGTTGTATTAGATATAATGATTGGTGATGCTATTAGAGAAGCTACTAATAGCTTTTTTAACATATTCTTCATTTCGTTCCTCCCTCATACGATTTTACTTGGATGACCTTTCTAATTAATGCTAAATTTTACATATGATATAAAGTTTGTATTAATTAGTCAATTCTTCATGTTAAAGTATATCTAACTTTTAATTATAATGTCAATATTTTGGAGTACTCCACTTTTATCCATAAGGTATTACTCCTATATTAATATACATTCTGTAATTATATTTTTAACAAAATTCGCTTCGCTTGAGCGACTACGTCCGCGAACTACTTCATGTCGCCAACGACTTTGTGCGTTGCTCAAAATCTTTTTTACGCTCAAAACCAATCTATTGATATTACTTAGATTCAGAAGTTATCCATATAATTCGAAGTATTATAATATTCTTAAGCGTAAAAAAGCTGTTGCTTAACTAATTATTAAACTAGTTAGGCAACAGCCATTTTCTATTATACTATTTTAATTTTTATCTAACACATACATTACAAGGATCTGATTTTCCTTGAGCTTTAGCTTGGCTTAATGTTGTAGATATAATAGTTGTGCTTCTTTTTAATGTAGTACAATTTCTGCTATTATGATATGATTTTCCACCTGGAGTAATATATACTGTAGAGCTGTTAGTATTAGAGCTTCCACCATTGCTGCTACCTATATATGTTGCTACACCATTATGATTTATAGACCAGTTATCAATAACTGTATTAGTAGCCATTGCTCCGCTAGAGTATAAATAGTACCAATTACTACCTACTTGTTGCCAACCTGTTGCCATTTTTCCACTTGATTTTAGGTAATACCAGTTTCCACTTAGATCTAACCAACCTGTCACCATTTTTCCACTTGTTCTTAGATAATACCATGTTCCATTTAAGTCTAACCAACCTGTAGCCATTTTTCCACTTGATCTTAAATAGTACCATGTTCCGTTTAAGTCTAACCAACCTGTAGCCATCGCTCCACTTGATTTTAGATAGTACCATGTTCCATTTAAGTCTAACCAACCTGTAGCCATTGCTCCACTTGATTTTAGATAGTACCATGTTCCATTTATTTGTTTCCAACCGGTAGCCATTACACCACTAGATTCTAAATAATACCATGTTCCATTTATATTTAGCCAACCTGTTTGCATAACTCCGTTTGAGTCTAAATAATACCACTTTTCACTATCTTTTAACCAACCTGTTTGCTTTACACCTTGTACAATATAGTACCACTTACCATCAATATATTCCCATCTACCCGAATTGTAATTTTTTCCATTACTATCAATTATAGAGTAATCTTTTCCATCTGTAGTTACTACGATATTGCCACTAGTTGCATTTTTCCAAATTGTTGATCCGGATTGTTTTATTCTATTTAGTGTATCTGGATACATATCATCTTCTCTACCAGAAATAATTGTATGTTTAGGTTTAATTCTATCTAAGAATTCCTTTGATGATGTATTTTCAGAGGCATGATCGCTAGCTTTAAATATTTCTACATTTTTAGGATATTCATAGCCATAGTATAAGATTCTCTCTTCAACTTCACTCTGTACATCTCCCATAAATAACATTTCTACGTCGTTGTAATCAAGTAATATAATAGAACTCCCATTTCTGTTATCTCCTACACCACTGCTATAGTATGTACTTAAAAATCCTATTGATATATCTTTATCTTGGTGTATAGTAAATAATCTATTAGAATCTACTATACTGCATCCTTGCTCTTTAGCCAATTTTAAAATCGGATCTAATACATAATCAGTTCCATTTGTTGCTAACTTGTGAGGATAGTACAGCTTTTCAACTTTAAATTCTTTTAAAATTGTTTCAAATCCTCCCATCCTGTTAGAAGCTAAATTCGTCGCTATTAAATATTCAATATCCATATCTGGCTCTTGGTTTTTTAAATATTCTACTACCTTACTGACTTGTATACGATTCCCTGCATCAATTAATATATCTGTACCATCTGGTAACTCTATATATACACTCTCTCCATAATCCAAGTCTATATAATGTACTTCTAACTTTGAATCCGCATTTGCTTGATATGAAGTACTAATGAATAGCATAAATGCTATGGCAATAACAGATATAAAATTTTTAAATAATTTCATGTTGTCCCCTCCTTATGTTGCTATGCATTATTACGCCTGATATTTATAATTTAACACTGCCAAATGATTTTGTATTACTCCACAATATCTGGGTTTGGTTCTGGTTCAGGATTTGGATTTGGTTCCGGATTTGGGTTTGGTTCTGGGCTTGGCTCTGGACTTGGTTCTGGCTCTGGTTCAGGTTCAGGTTCTATAACTATTTCTGTGCCAACACCACTAGAGTCAATTTGCCAACCATCTATTATAGTATCAACAGCCATCTCACCATTAGAATACAAGTAATACCACTTGTTATCAACCTTTTTCCATCCTATTGCCATATCCCCTAATGGATTTAAATAATACCACTTATTATCAAGTTTTTTCCATCCTGTTACCATATCTCCTGACGAATTTAAGTAATACCACTTGTTATCAACCTTTTTCCAGCCTGTTGCCATTTCGCCTGATGATAATAAATAGTACCACTTGTTATCAACCTTTTTCCATCCTGTCGCCATATCTCCTGATGCATTTAAGTAATACCACTTGTCATTAAGCTTTTTCCAACCTGTTGACATATCTCCTGATGCATTTAAGTAATACCACTTATTGTCAACCATTTTCCAGCCTGTAGCCATTTCTCCTGATGATAGTAAATAGTACCACTTATTATTAACCTTTTTCCAGCCTGTTACCATTAAGCCATTTTGTTCAAAATAATACCATTTATTCGATATTTTTTTCCATCCTACTACATACTTATTATTTTCATAGTAATACCAGTTATCGTTAGATTTTTGCCATCCATTTTTATATACTCCTAAGTATTCTTCTAAAGATAACCCTGAGTCATATATTTTTTTAGCTAAATCTTTACCTACATACCTAAAGTGCCAAGGCTCAAATATATATCCAGTTATATGTTCTTTGCCTTTATCGTACCTTAAGATAAATCCATATTTGTGAGCATTATATTTTAGCCATTTCCCTTCAGCTGTGTTTGCAAATTTTTGAGAACCCCATAAGCTAGAATTTTTTCCACCAATATCAAAAGCAAGTCCTGTTTGATGTTCACTGTGACCTGGCCTAGCAGAGTATTTATCTGCCTTTTCTTGACCATCCCTTTTAACATAATTCCAATATAAATTGTGTTGATATGAATAAGATCTAAACCCACTAAATATAGTTAAATATATGTTGCTCTTAGCTGCATCTTTTTTCATATTTTCAAAAGCATTTCTAGCTTCCCTATTCTCCCCTGGATTATAGTTTTTTGGTAGCGCAAACTGCTTGTTAACTAATAGTGTTCCATTTACATATGTTATTTTGCTTGCCGCATATGATTGGACCAGACCTACATTTATAGCAATAATTAACACTGCTACAACTAATAAATTTTTACTTCTTACTTTGTTTTTTTTCATACTTCAAATTACCCCTACCTAAATTTTACATAATATATAATATTAACCGTATCTATTTTAATATAAAATGAAATAAAATTCTACAAAAACATATATTTTACAACATTTATCATTAAATTTAGACTACTAATCATATTTTTTATATAGGATAAAATGAATTTTAAACTCAACAATATTAAATCTGTTAAATTATAGAAAATAAAAAGAATAAGTGAATTCACTTATTCTTTTTATTTTCTATAATTTAATCTTTTCTAAATACTTATTTACCTTCTCTAAATCACTTAGTGAATCTATTTCAAAGCAATCATCAGAATTTATTTTTCTTATATAAACATCTAAGTCTTTTAAATTCTCTTTAACTATATCATCCCAGTATAGATTCTCAAAAGACTCACTTTGGATTGCTTCTTCTAGTTTTTTGACTATAGTGTTACCATCTTCTTCTGACCAGTATGAAACACCGCAAAGAATATACCCTTGGTCATCTCCTACAAATATATTATATACTTTATCATTTTCATCAGACTCTATTATCCACTCACCTTTAAAATCTTCTTTATATCCACTAAAGTAAGTGGATTTTTTAACCTTATCATCTATAAAGTTATTGTGTAAATATACATCTGCATCAATAACATAACTTCCTGCTAAATAATCCTTAACTAAATACATAGTATAAATATTATTGTAAACATCATATTTATCATTATGAACTAGCTTAACATTATACTTTTCTTTAAGATAATCAAATTTTTCTTTTAGATAACCAGTTACTACTATTATCTCTTCTATTCCTTTTTCTCTTAAAAACTGTATTTGTCTTTCTAGCATTTTGTTTCCATCAACTTCAACCAATGATTTTGGAGTATCTAAAGTTAATGGTCTTAATCTTGTTCCCATGCCAGCAGCTAAAAGTATTGCTCTCATCTGTTTCGTCCCTTCATCTTTAATTTTTAGACACCATTACTGATCCTATAATTATTAGTATACTACAAAGTATTAACTTTGGAGTAAATGTTCCTCCTAATAATATTACATCAAATACTATTGCCCATATTGAATAAGTAATATTAAGACCTGTTGCCTTAACTGGACCTATTTTATCTATGGCATTATAGTAGAAGATGTATGATAAAGTTCCTACTAACGCTACACCTACTATTAATACCAGTAAATCTGAAGTAACTGCTACTTTTGTTAATCCCAAACCTCCTACAAAAGGTACTATTATTATACCGTATGTTAGAGCAGATACTAACTGTCTTATTTGTAAAGCTTGTGTTGGGCTTACTTCATCATCTTTCATACCATATGCACAAATTACACTTTCAAGAGACCATCCTAATACACAGACTAAGGCACATCCAAATCCTATTAAGAAGTTTGTAGGATTTCCACTGTTTGGAGTGTATCCAATTATTATTACTGATAATATACTCAGACATAATCCTAACCAACCAGTTTTGCTTAACTTTTCTTTCAAAAATATATATGCAAAGAAGGCTCCCATAGCTGGATATATTGCAGATATACTAGCAGTGTATCCTGCACCAATATAGTTGATAGCCATTAGATATGCAGCCATACCTATAGGACCTCCAAATATTGCTGCAACACATACAAACTTACCACTTCTAGTTTTTAATAATTTTATAGTCTTTACTAACTCTCCTTTTATTAAAGAGAATAATACCATCCATATACTTGAAAAAGTATCATGTAAAAATGCACTAACAATTGGTGCAATAAGTATAGCTTGTGATGTATCTATAAATGGTGATTTACCAAGTATTAAACCCGTTATTGCAGTATCTAATCCCCATAATACTCCCGATAATATACCCGATGTTACTCCTACAGTTCCATTATTTTGAGCTGTAGTAGAAAAGTTTAATTTATTAACATTACTCATCCTACCCCTCCAGTATTTTAGTTTGCTATATCCATATTTTTGTCATAGTTTTTTAGCTTTAGAAGATTCTCTTTTGCTCTATTGTATCTATCTATTCCGTAACTACCAAAATCATCACCTTTTGCTTCTTTTAAATTAGTCCATATACTCCATAAGAAGTCTTGGCATATTTTATATATAAGTATCTTCTTTTTGTATCTTTCTTCAACAGATACATTTTCACCAAAATAATAGTGTAAGAATAATTCTTCTTCATCTTTACTAAAATCACATTCTATAATATGGGCCGCCAAATCCCACATTGGATCATTCATTCCTGAATACTCCCAGTCAATTAAATAAATTCTATCGTTTCCTTTTATAAAGTTTTCTGGCACAGTATCATTGTGACAAGACTTCAGCTCTCTACCTAAAGAATCTAACATTTCATTTAAATCTAATACTTGATCTTTAACTATTTCATAATCCTCAAAGTTTTTACCTTTTGCTTCTTCTAATAACTTTTCATATTTTTCTATTTCTCTAAATACATTAAATTCATTTTCAAAATCTATACATGAGTTATGAAGTTTTCTAAGTATTTCAGTAGTTAGCTTCATATTTTCATCTCTTTTTGCAGTACTTTGATTGATAGTTTCTGCATTTTCTATTAACCTACTTATCTTAATTCCACTTTCTGCATCACAGTATAGTATGTCAGTATCTAAACCAAGAATATTTGCTAGCCTACTGTTATACTTTTCATTATCTCTACTTATCATTTGCTCGGTTCCAACACCTGGCATTCTTAAGATATAGTATTCATCTTGAATATTAATCTTATAGTTTTTGTTTGTCATTCCTCCAGCTGGAACTATCTCCTTTATATCTTCTTCACATATATCTAGTATCTCAACAAGCTTGTCCTTTATATTATTTATCTTTATTTCTTGCTCTTTTCTTACAAGCTTACTGTAAATATGCTTAACTACTTTTTCATGGTGTTTCATTGTATCTATTTCTGACCATACTAAATCATCTATTTTTGTATATCCTATTTTGTATTCTCTTCCAATATCCAGAAGAGCATATTCATAGTTTAAGTAAGGATTTTTGTTGTCTTCAAATTCTTCTAACATCTTATTAAATACTTCATAAGATATTTTACTTAAGCCGATCATCTCTCCATCAATCTTATTAAATTGATGTATGTCTTTAGACATTTTGTATACATATCCATCTCTTATTTCTACTAAAGCTTCATCTCCAGATCCACTTTCACTTGTTATTATCATACAGTCTCTATCTTTACTTTCTAGAAGCTCTTTTATTGCTCTTTCTTCAAAGATTAAGTCATTTTCTAAAAGTAAGAAGTCATCACTAATTTCTTCTTTTACTAAAGACAGTGATGCCATGGTTCCTGTCCATTTATATTTATCATTTTTTACAAGTACAATATTGCTATTATTTTTAGCATACTCTTCATAGTATGAACTTTCATATCCTGTAACTATTACTACTTTTTCTATTCCGTTTTCAGTTAGTAAATCCATAAATCTATCTATTATTTTCTTTTCATTTAATTCTAAAAATGCTATTGGTTTACCAAACTCTTTTTTCTCTCCTGCTGCTAATATTACAGCTTGCTTTACCATTTTTTTATCATTTTGGTGTAATCTTATTTTTTTTGATTGTTCTGTTTGTATGTATTCTTCTAGAAGTTTAATGCCTTTACTAGTTAAGCTGTACATTGTTTTTTTATTATCTTTTTTTGTTTCTATATATTTTTCTGCTTCTAAATTTTTTATTATTGAATTAACTCCACCTATGGATAAACCTGATTGAGTTGCTAATTTTCTTTGTGTTATTTCTTCATTGTTATTTATTAAGTATAATATTTCATATAATTTTCCCATTTTTACCTCCTATATAGTTCATTTTTTGAACATAGGTTAATAGTAATATTAATTCTACCCATTGTCAATAATATTGCCTAAAATCGACTAATTATTTGTTCATTTTTTGAATATATTCTATTGACTTGATTCCATCATTAAAATATAAACTACAAAAAAAAGATATTGGCAATATAATACCAATATCTTTCATAAATCTAAATTTACTTTATTTTACTTCCTACTCCACTTGAATTTATTCTCCATCCGTCAATTGTAGTGTTTTTTGCCATTGATCCACCACTATATAAATAATACTTTATTCTAATTCAAACTTTAACTTATTTCTAGATTCTATTCTTCTAGAAAACTATAGATTGATAGCCTTGATAAGCTCTCCACTTTTAGCAAAAGAATATCTTTTTCCACTTATATCTACATGATTATTTTCCATTGCTCCACTCTCATTTAGATAATATTTTTTTCCATTATCCTCAAGCCATCCTATAGCCATAGATCCATCACTATTTAAATAATACCATTTGTCATTATCTTTAATCCATCCAGTTTGCATTTTGCAGTCCTGATTAAAGTAGTACCACTTATTATTATTCTTTTTCCATCCAATTACAGCATATCCTTTATTATTAAAGTAATACCATATATTACTTATTTTCCTCCAACAATTATATAACCATTTACCATTTTTTTTGTAGGACCATCCATCACTATATTTAGCCCAGCCATCACTTGATTTATTAATTTCTCTATTTACTCTATTTATAAAATCTTGATGGTCAGTAGTACTTGGACAATTTTTTCCACTCCAGTGTTTATGTGGTTTTAATTTGTCTACTCCTAGATTAAATTGTTTTAGAAGTTGAGCACATACTTCTACTGCATTAGCCTCTGCCTTTTTAAACTTTGGATTATCTTTGCCTAGAGCATTATAACATATTTCTACACTTATACTCTTTCTGTTACCATTACCATTGCCATCTCCTGCATTCCACGTGTTTCTATCAAATGGAATACCTTGTATTGCTTCTATATCATCAACAGCTACATGAAAGGATACTTCTTTATCATTACTTATCATATAATTGATTTCGTCTTTAGCAGATGCAGAATTATCTGTATTATGAAAAGTTATATATTCTGGAACCATAAGATAAGGACACTTAATATTATACTTTTCAGATCTAACCAAATTTTGTTTGATTTGCATTCTTACACCTCCTAATAAATATATGATTTTTAACTATATTTAGTTACTTTTTTACATAATTTTACATAATCTGTTATTTATAAATAAAAAAGTATCTTACAAAACAATAATTCTATTATTTCATAAGATACCTATAATTTATTTTTTAAATTTACTTTTAACCATATCTACTATACTTATAAGCTCTTCAGATTTTAGTAAGTACATCATTATAAAGTATATAAGAGCTCCTACACCAATCGATGAGCCTAAAGCTATTGCTTCATTTATAAAACCAGTACCTAAAATGCCACTTGCCCAATTAAATATAAATTTAGATACAATCCCCATCACTAAAGCTGATGCTAAAGCTTTAAAGAATGCTACAAAGATTTTATTTTGTTCAAAATCTCCAATTTTCTTTCTTAAATTTATATAGAACAATACTAATCCTATATATGCGGCTATAGTACTTGCTAAAGCAAGCCCTTGGTAACCTAGAGGTTTTATAAATAATAAGTTAAGTACAATATTAAACACAATAGCAATCATACCATTTACCATAGGCGTTTTACTATCTTGCAGAGAGTAGAATCCTCTAGACATAACATCTCTTATTGCAAAGGCTAATACACCAACAGTATATAACTTAAGAATATTTGCAGTCATAACAGTATCCTCATATGTGAACTTACCTCTTTGAAGCAATATCTTAACTATAGGAATAGCTAAAACAGAAGCTCCAACTACTACAGGCACTAATAATGTTATTACCACATTTATAGTTTTTCTAAGTGATGTTTTAAATGCTTTAGTGTCATCCTTAACCATCAACTTAGAAAGCTTTGGATATACAACAGCAAGTATAGATGTTATAAATAATGCTTGTACAAACTCATATAATCTATTAGCATAGTTAAAAGATGCAACAACATTCATTCCTAATGTGGAAGCAAGAGTCTTATCTACAATTGAGTTTATTTGATTAACTCCAACACCTATTACAACAGGAAGTACAAGTACTAGTATTTCCTTCATCGCAGGATCTTTAAGATTCATCTTAAATGAGTATCTAAATCCTTTTTTGTATGCAAAAGGTACTTGGAATAAAAACTTACACATAATGGCTATTAGTGTTCCGTACACTAATATATACACACTATGATTAATACTTAGATAAATAGATATAATAATAACTACACTATAAGGTATACCTATTAACCCCGGTATTAAGAAGCTATTTTTTATTTGTAAGTAACTAGTCATTATAAATGATAGTCCTACAAAAACAATACTCACTAACAATATTCTTGCAAAACTTATAGTTGTAGCAAGTACCTCTCCTTCATAACCTGCAGCAAATAATTTTACCAAAGGCTCAGTGAATATTATTCCTAGACCTGCCATTATAATACAAGCAATAGATACTATATTTATTAAAGTATTTGTAAATTCTAGTGCCCTTTTTTCTCCAGACTCTTCTCTTAGCTTGTTGTACATTGGAATCAAGCTAGTAGCCAGAGCTGAAGCTATTACTGAGAATAATACAACCGGTATATTATTAGCAGTAGTATATGCTGCTGCATACAATCCCGTCCCATAGGCTGCCGCTAGAACTTGTTCTCTGACTAAGCCTAGCACCTTTGATAGTACTGTTACTATCATTAGCCCTAAAGCTGCTTTAGCTGTTTTAGACATTTTTATTGCTCCTTCATTTTAAAGTTTTAAGTCTAGTACATGAGGAATTCTCTCACTCTCAGGTGGAACTTGCATATAGTCACCATACATTTGAGTTAGATAATTATGACAGTTATTAGGTGCATAGAATTTATATCCTTCAAACTCAACTTCTGTTAATGGATATATATCTTCTTTCTTCTGTAAATAATTTTCCTTCATAAACGGAGTATCTACTCCATAGATAATATGGGTAGCTTTTCCGCTTTCCTCTAGCTTATTACACTTATTTATCCATAAATCTTCTATCTTCATTTTTTGTAATACATACTTAAAGCGCGCTTTCAAAGTCTTTGGATTAACGTTTCTAAAATAAGCAACTGTATGCATAAATCTTGCATACTTTGTTGTACACATTCCAGCAACAACAGAATCCATAGGGAATATATCAACAAATACTCCTCTACAATTTAACTTTGAATCTCTATCAAATCCTTTAAAGTGGTCTATATAATATAATTTTGCAAAAGATGGTTTTATATCTATATCACCTTGACTCCATTCTCTAGAATCTTTATTTTCATATTTAATTCCGTCTGGAAGCTTGCTTTCTACAATATTTATAAACTTTTCATAATCTTTTCTTGGCATACAAATATCGCAATCATCATCCCATGGAATAAATCCCCCATGTCTGATTGCGCCTAATAAAGTTCCTGCATCAAGCCAATATGTAATATTATTCTCTCTACAAATCTCATCTACTACTAAAAGTATCTCTAATATTGTTTGGTGCGCTTTTTGTAAAACATCAGTGTTCGGATTTTGTATTATAGTTTCTACCTTGTTCCTAAACATAAGCTTTCTCCTAACTAAAATAGTAAGATAGTCAAATATACTTATCTATATTAATTATTGTTTAATATAGATAAGTATATTTGTTCTATTTCATTAAAGTTTAAATTCACTTCATAATTTTTCGCGATGAACTCTCTACCTTTTTTTCCCATATCAAGTTTTAAATCTTCATTTTCCATAATTTTTATTATAGACTCTTGAAGATTATTTATATCTTCACATTTTACAACAATTCCACTTTGATTGTCTAGTACTACTTCTGGATGTCCACCTACATCACTTATAATAACAGGAATCTCACATGACTGAGCTTCAATAGCTGCTACTCCAAAACTTTCTCTTAGTGAAGGGAATACAGCCACATCAAAGGTATTGAATGTATGAGCAACTTTATCTAATGGTATTCTTCCTAAAAATTCAACATCATCTTGTATATTAAGCTCTTTAGTTAAAGAAACAAGGTTGTCCATTTGACTTCCTGAACCACCTATCTTTAACTTAATTACTTTGTCTTTATTACTATCTTTTACAAGCTTAAAAGCTTTTATTAAATAATCTATACCATACTTTTTTTCTAGAGTTTTTATAGTCCCTATTACAAAAGTATTATTTTCTTTAGTTACATCTTCTATTGGCTTAAATATATCCATATCCACCCCAAAAGGAGTTATATAAATCTTCTTGTCTGTATATTTATTAGTTTCTTTTGCCATATCTTTACTTGTAGAAAATATGTAGTCAGCTTTTTTTAGATTGTGCTTTATTATAGATTTTTGGATAAATCCACTATTTGGAAAATCATATATATCTGTTCCCCATACTGATATAACATATGGATGATAATTTAACATACTTCCTATTAAACCATAACTACTAGCATAGTGAGCATGTAAGATATCAGGCTTAATTTCTTTTATGATTTTTTTTATTTCACCTATAGCCGTAATATACTTCATCTTTTTAAAAGGACTTTTATTTTTTAGTTCTTTTACATTATAACTAAAATTGTGTACAGTTACACCATCTATTTGCCCTTCATTCAATGAAATAACATGTATATTGTATCCTTTACCTTTAAAATAATTACACCATTTAATAGTATGAGGATTTGATGCATCTGCTAAATAACAAATTGTACTCATAGCATCCCCTTTCTCTTTATCTTCCTATAGAATAATATTCTATCCCTATATTTTTCATATGCTCTGGGTTGTAACAATTTCTTCCATCTAATACTAAAGCTCTATTCATCTTTTCTTTATAATTTTGTGTATTATATTTTATAATCTCTTTCCACTCAGTCATTATAAAACAAATATCAGCACCATCTATGGCTTCATCTATACTTTCAGTGTACTCGATAGTATCCTTAAATATTTTTTTAGTGTTCTCTATTCCTACAGGATCATATGCTACTACATTTGCTCCTCTTTCAACTAGATAATGAATATTCGGAATAGAAGGAGCTTCTCTTAAGTCATCAGTTTCTGGTTTGAAAGTCAGTCCCAAGATTGCTACTTTAAGATCTTTAAAACTATCTACTAAGTTAGAAGCTTTTCTTGCTAACTTAAGCTTTTGATTTTCATTTACTTCTATTGCAGCCTTTACAGTCTTTAACTCATATCCATTATGTGAGGCTAACCAATGAAGAGCTTTTGTATCCTTAGGGAAACAAGATCCTCCATAACCTATTCCAGCTTTCAAGAATTTACTTCCTATTCTATCGTCAAAGCTCATACCTTTAGCCACATCTTCAACATTAGCTCCTACGATTTCACAAAGATTTGCAATATCATTCATAAAAGATATTTTTAGTGCTAAGAAGTCATTTGATGCATATTTTATCATCTCTGCACTATTTCTATTAGTTACTACTATTGGCTGATTAAATGGCTTGTAGATATTTTCTAGTATATCTTTTGCCCATTCACTTTCAACACCGATAACTATTCTAGATGCTTGAAGCGTATCTTTTACTGCAGTTCCCTGAGACAAAAACTCAGGGTTAGATGCTAATTCTATTTTAACTTTATGTTTTAAATTTTTTCTTATATATGCTTCTATCTCATCATTTGTTCCTATAGGAACTGTTGATTTTATTACTATTAATGTATCTTTAGTAATATTTTGTGCAACTTGTTTAGCAACTTGCTTAATATAATCCAAATTAGGGCTTCCGTCACTTCTTTCCGGAGTACCTACGGCTATTATAATTACATCTGCGTCCTCGTATGCACTTTTATAGTCTGTAGTATAATCTAATCTATTTAAGTTATAGTTTTTAACCATAAGTTCTTCTAAATCTTCTTCATAGATTGGTGATTTTCCAGACTTCATAGCTTGTACTTTTTTTTCATCTATATCAACGCATACTACGTTTTTATGACCTGCTTCTGCCAAACAAACCCCTGTTACCAATCCCACATAACCAGTTCCTGCTACAGCTATTTTCATACTCTTTCCCTCCGAATTGCACAAAACTTATACTCTCTTCTTTATCGCATTAAACACATAAAAACAAAACACATATGCACTCTTTATTAAGCTTAGTTTTTCTACATTTCTGTAGGTATTCCATGTTCTTTTCAATGCTATTACCTTATTACTTGATATAGACCCATCAACCAATCTATAATTAACTAATGGTTCTACTATACCATAGGCATACTTTTCTTTTTTAAGTATTTTTAGCCAAGTCGCAGTGTCTTGCCCTCTTCTAATTAAAGGCATATCAAAATCTCCAACTATATCTTTGTCAATTACTACTGTGGAACATCCTATAATAGTATTTCTTAATAAGCCTTCATAATTTATTTTGTATGGTGCTTTTGCTACTTTGGTAGTTTTTGTACCATCTTCTTTCATATATCTATAAGAAGTGAAAGTAAATCCAATATTTTCTTTTAACATATAGTTAATTTGAGTTTCTAATTTTTTAGGCTCCCATAAATCATCACTATCTACAAAAGATACAAATCTACCTTTAGCTTTTTTTAAACCATAATTTCTAGTTACAGCCGCCCCAGAGTTTTTTTCCATCTTTATATATTTAATTCGGTTATCTTCCTCTTGATGCTTTGCTATTATAGATGCTGAATCATCTGTAGAGCAATCATCAACCAATAAAAGTTCCCAAGTTTTGTATGTTTGGTTTTGAATTGATCTTATAGTTTCTTCTATAAAATCAGATGAATTATATACAGGAGTTATTATTGATACTAAATACTCATTCATAATTTCTTCCTCCTTACTTAACTCTTTACTTGCTTAATTTTCTATGGTGTGTTTTTTTATACAATTTACTAAGAGCATATGGTATAAATATAAAACTTATATTTACAGCTAAATCTAATAATATACTTTCTGCAAATGCATATATAAGTATAGAAGTTACTAACATAACCTCTGCTTTTTTATTATCATTGCACAATGAGTAAATAGCATAAGCATATAATAACATTAGTACTATAAACACAACAATCCCAGCTGTATATAATGTTAATATATAACCGCTGTCTAACGGTAATCTGGGTTTAAAAACAATCTCTCTTATATTATCATTATAGCCCATAAGCTTTAATCCATATTCTTCATGTGTAAGGTACCTATACCAATACAACGGTCTATGAGATAATAATTTATTCATCAACGGACTATTTCTATACATATAAGCAATAAACACACTGCCACTAGATATTATTATTGGCACCAACACTAAAGGTATTTTTATCCATTTTTTTGTAATATCTATTTTTTTCAAAATTATAGTAAGAACAAAAGCAAATACTACTGTTAAAAATCCAGTTCTAGTCTCTGTCTCAGCATATACAACTATCGGAAATATTACTAGTAGTATTAAATCTTTCTTATCTAATTCATTAAATTTAAGATATAGATAAGCTAAATATATTACAAAAAATGACACATATGCTCCATTCGGATTTCCAAATCCAAGGTCATTTCTATTACCTACATATTCTGTAGGCATAATATTTATTAGGTTAAGTACTATCGATATTATAAAAAATAATAGACTTGTAACAATATAATTTTTCATTATATCTTTCATATTTATATTTAAAAGAGCTAGCGCTAGTGTATATGCATATATTAAAGAAGTACTTCTTGTAAATATAAATTGTATGCACAATAATCCGAACATCCCCAAGTGATATATATTGTATTTTTTTATATTGTTAAATACCAAAAACAACGCTAGCAATCCAGTTATAACCATGCATATTTTTGCAACAGGAATAGGTCCACCTTCAAAAAACCTATTTGAATAATATTTCGCTACAATAAAAAATACTAGTAAAGTTCCTGCAACATTATTATAGTTTTTATCTATCCTATTCATTAATTCACCTACTCTCCTCTAAAACTACATAGATTTTATAGCCTCGAAGTTTCTTTGGCAGTTTTTATTATCTCTTCGATTAAATGTACAATCTATTCTCTTTTTAAAAACAGGTTCTACAGCAAAATTGTTATTAATATACTCTTCTAATACATCAACCATTTCTTCTTCTTCGCCTATTATTTTTCCAAACCCATCTACTTCATAATCAAAGTATCCATATTTGTAGTGCTCTAACTCATCAAAATGATAGTAGACTATTGGCTTTTGCATATATGCAAAGTCAAAAGCAACACTTGAGTAATCTGTTATTAATAACTTTGATTCTTTCAATAATACTTGGACATCGTAGTCGTCTTTACTAGCTATAGTTATATTTTTGCAGCTAGTTTTAAAGTATTTTCTATATGGTTGCATCTCATAGTGTGGATAGAATATAAATTTACAATTATTTTTTTCTAAGATTTCCTGTAATCTTTTGTTGTTTATTAAAGAGTTATACCTTTCAAAATACTGAGAATTTAAAAACAATCTATCATCCACTGATTTATGTTTTATATATGATGGATTTATTATGTCTTTCCTCCACGTTGGCATAAGTACAATTTGATTTTTAGTTGTGAAATCATATAGATTATCTAGTCTAGCGATACCTGTTTGTACAACTTCATTCTTTTCATATCCGTAAGATTCACCACATATAGATTCATACTCTTTCGTAGTTGTTGTTATAAACAAATCTATTTTACTATCTTTCTTACTAAGAATATCACTTAAATCATGTAATATTATACCATGTTGTAAAAATATAAATTTTTTCTTATTTTTTCTGTCTAATATAAGTTTGTATAATTTATAACTCCAAGGCTCTAAAAAACCTATATGAGTACACAATGCCTTCTCACATAATAAGAATGCTATTTTGTGTTCAAAGCTACCGTATTCTATTATATTTCCTAAGTCTTTAACTTTGCTATAATCTGTTGTTTTGCTACTATCCATTAGGTAATGAGCATTTATCTCTGGATGAGTTTCTCTTAAATACTTAAAGAACACATATCCGTTATCTTTAGCCTCATTTCCCCTCTCACTTATCAACCACATATCCTTATACTTATCTTTATTCTTATATAAAATAGATATGGGGTAATAGTAAATCATATTTAGAGCTTGTACACTTAATCGTAGAATCTTTCTAAACAATTCAACAAATTTATTTTTATTCATCAGTCATTTGGCTCCCCTTCTATAATCATTTATACTTCAAACTTTTTAAACTCTTCTATAGCTTTTTTGTATACCTTCCAAAACTGTCCATTTGAAAATTTATCTACCATACTCTTCTTTTTTATAGCAAATGCTATAAACATAGGTAATCCTATGCTGCTTCCAAATAATCTTTTGAATACAGGACCTTTTCCTATAAATGCTTTTTCATCTAGATAATTACATTCTTTTTTAGGATGATATGCTACTATCACAGGAAAATAATCCATTTTCTTATATCCTTTATTATAAATATCCATTAAATATATATTTTCTTCTCCAGAGTTGTACTCTTTTCCAACCCCAAACCTTTCATCGAAACCATCTTTATAAACAGGCACTTTGTTCATATTAATATATATATCTAAAGATAATTGCTTTAATATTCGTCTCTTACCAAATCCTAAAATCATCTTGTCTGGATATACCGTCGTATACTCTTGTTTATCTGGGTCTATATGTTTAAAACTAAGAACATCTGAGTCATATTTTTCCACATATTCTTTTACTATCTTTAAAGCATTTTCATCGTACCATCCATCATCATCCGAAAATGCAAGTATATCTCCACTAACATAAGGTAGACCTGTATTTTTTGCTAATGATGTCCCTCTACCATCCATGGGTATATGATTATACTCAAATTTATAATTAGAAAGAATCTCTGCTATTTTTTTATGGTTTCCTTGTGAAACTACTATAAGTTCAAAATTCTTATAAGTTTGTTTTTCTAAACTATCAAATAATCTTATAAGCTCCTCTTCTCTTGAACCTAAAGTTGGTAATAACATACTAAATTTCATTTTTAGTTCCTCTCTTATTATTTATGATTTTACGTTAAAAAATCTTTTCTTAATGTTAACAAGTGCATAATTAGTAAAACAATATATAGCTTTTGGCAATGGTACTTCTTCTATATTCCTAATTATGTTCCAAGTCCACATTGCAGACTTTAATTTATTTCCTGATAAAGAATTCGCTCTTACTCTATATAAAGCTAAATTTTCATCTAAGCCATATGCTTTATAACCTTTTTTAAGTATAGATAACCAAGTTGCATAGTCTTCATGATGAATTGTTGGCATAAAAACCTCACCTATAATATTCTTGTCAATAACAACTGTTAAACAAGGTATACAGTTTTGCTTTAATAAGTCATCATAAGAAACTTCTTTTCTAGCATTAACTATATTTCTTAATATTTGACCTTGTTCATTTATATATTGGTATCCTGTGAAAGTAAACCCATAATTATTTTCAATCATAAATTTAACTTGTTTTTCTATTTTATCTTTTGACCATAAGTCATCGCTATCTAAAAATGCGATATATCTTCCACTAGCATTTTTTATTCCTACGTTTCTAGCATTTGCTACACCCTTATTTTCCGTTAAAAAAATTGGCTTTATATTATCATATTTTTCTTCATATTTTGTTATTATTTCTCTAGAGTTATCTTTAGACATATCGTCTACAAGTATTATTTCTATATTTTCATAAGTTTGACTAAGGGCACTATCCAATGTGTCTACTAAAAAGTGCTCTGCATTATAAACTGGCATAATTACTGATACCAAGTTATCATTTGTTGCCATTATTTTTCCTCCCTATTAGAATAGAAGTTCTGCATAAAAAAACAATATACCCAAAAATTAATTTGAATACATTGTTATTAACTAATTATCTTGCGCCTTCTCCTGTGAAAACTACTTTTATCGTTTTAAACAATATATTCATATCCATCAGGAAACTCCTATTTTTTATATAGTATATATCTGCTTTAAGCTTCTCCTCTGGAGTAATATCATATCCCCCATTTACTTGTGCCCATCCAGTTAGTCCAGGCTTTATAGCTAATCTATTAACAAACCCTGGTATTTCTTCGTTAAATTGTACTGTAAAAGATGGTCTTTCTGGTCTAGGTCCTATAATACTCATATCTCCCTTTAATATGTTAAACAATTGTGGAATTTCATCAATTCTTGTTTTTCTGATAAATTTACCTACTTTAGTAATTCTAGGATCATCTTTTTCTGCCCATTGAGCACCAAACTTTTCAGCATCAGTTCTCATAGACCTTAATTTATAGATATAAAACTTTTTTCCGCTTTTTCCTAGTCTTTCTTGTTTATAAGTGATTGGTCCATTATCTTCTAACTTTATAAGAATTCCAAATATAGCTATTATTGGGATACCTATTACCAAACCTACCAAGGATACTAAAATATCTAGTAACCTTTGGTATGCGTCAAATATAGCCTTTCCTTTAACTATACTATAGTCAATCTCATTTACATACTTAGGGTAATTAAACTCAAAACCATTGCTCATATATTCAGACATAATTACCTCCACTTTTATAATTTTAATAAAAAATCATAGTTCGACTAATTTTAATATTATTTTAATATTATACTCAAAATTCGTCATATTATCAATACAATATCTGTTATTGAGTCAAACGAATTCGCTTTAGAGTTATTATAGCTAAGATTGTTATTATTATTGTGTTTAAAATTCTAAAAGTTTCTTTTGTAATAAGTCTCGGTCTTGTTAATTCAAAACCAACTTGAGTTATTTTTTCTATTTTTGAATCTTTTAAAAATGCTGATTGTTCTTTTGTTACAGCTTTATGTTCAGCAAATAATATTGGAATATTATTTTTAGCTGCTATAGGAGCTAAAGATAATGTATCTAAAAACTCAGCATGTGTTTCTATTCCACCTTTAGTATAATACACTTCATTAATTTCATCTGATTTATAGAAAGTTTTTATTATATTTAGATTAGTTTCAAATCTGTCTTTTCCGCTAATTCTTGTAGTATTTGGCATCATATCTGCAAATACTTGAGGGAATTGACCTTCACTTCCTATAAAGTACGTATTCTTAATATTATGCTTCTTAGCAAATTCTATTACTTCTTTTCTGTTGCTTTTTTTCATTAATATAATAGGCATGTCTGATTTTGCAGCAGCTGATGATAAAGAAACACCATCTGGCATTCCATACATTATGCTTACTAATGCTAAATCTTCTATATCTACTATTTTTGACATTTCTTCTGCAACTAATACAGATGTCTCAAATCCATTTTTGCCACCTATTCTAACTACAGAAAATCCTTCTCTTGAAAGTATTTTTGTTTGATATGTAGATATAGCTTTATCTCTTCCTATTGCATATATATTTTCTACGCCTAGATTTTTTAATTGGTCTAGGATCTTTTCATTCATTTCGTCAGTGCTAGTAAAGAAAATAGGTATATTTTTTGCCTTTGCAAAAGGTACTGCACATATAGCATCACTTATTGACTTAGAGTTAACAAGTACAGCTTCCTTTGCACTAGTAAAGCCTTCTTCACTAATATTGACCATAGTCTCATATCTATCACTACCTACAATCTTATCTTTTTCATATTCTTTCAGGTAGTTTTGGTCTAAATACACTTTCAGACCAAAACCAGCTACTAAAAGAACTAGTATTGCAGATAGAGCAATAATAATTTTTTTGCCCATTTTTTATCTCCTTGTTACTTTAGAGTATCTTCTATCCCCTTAGCTATTTGAACACCTATGTCTCTTCTTTTTTGTTCAGTGTCTAATTGTTTTATATCACTTGCATTATCAATGAATGCACACTCAACTAATGCTGCTGGAGCAGTTGATTCTCTATTTACATATAAGTAATCTTTTCCGTCATTTCTTAATCTTATCTTTATGCCTCTATTTCTAAATGAGTATTTTTCTAGTACTCTGTTTAGTATATTTGTAGATAATGTCTTACTTGGTCCACCCTTTTCATCTTTACTTTGGTAATAAACTTCTGTTCCTCCGCTATTGTTTCCTTTATCGTAAGCGTTGTAGTGAATACTTACAAAGTAGTCAGGGTTTATAGCATTACTGATGCTAACTTTTGTTGGAACATCTTGAGTAATATCGCTATCTCTAGTAAGTACTACATTTATTCCTTGTTGTCTAAGATATTCATTAGCTCCTAGAGCCGCGTCTAATGTATAATTTTTCTCTTGTATCGAACCATCCAGATGGTTAACTGCTCCTGAATCTGCTCCTCCGTGACCTGCATCTATTACAACAGTAGCAGTACCAGAGTTATGTTTTGATAGCTTGTATGCTATATCATTCATTACATTTGATTGTATTGTTCCACCAATTTGATATACAATACCAGCAGATTTTTTACTTAGGTTATTTTCATGGTATTTTGATACATATGTTGTTGGTGTTATTAGTATTGGTGAATTTAACTTAGCTGCTAATGGTCCTGCAGATAATGCATCTACCAAAACATCTGATCTAGCTACTAATACAGCCTCTAACTCATCTTGTGTATAAAATCTTTCTATAACCTTTGCATTTGTTTCGTGTCTATCAGATCCATATACTCTATTTGAGTAGGCGCTGTTTGATGTTATATCATTAGCTTGGTGTATAACAGAAGTAGCTATTACACTTTCTCCTCCTATAAAGTAAGCATCTTTTAATTTTTGACTTTTCAGCCATGTATAAGTATCTTTAGGTATTTCTTCTTTATGAGTTAATATTATTGGCTCTTTATCACTACCAGCTTTTGCTGCTATTGTAAGGGCATCTACTTCACCATTATACCCATTTGCCATGTATATTTTTGTTATATCATGATTTGCATCTATTTCTTGAGCTATTTTTAGCGATGTATCATGTCTGTCTTTTCCTGCAAGACGTCTCACTTTCGTGTTTGTAGTTGATTTTACTTGGTTAATTACACTTTCCGAGATAACACTGTCTCCACCTACTACTATTACCTCACTTGGATTAAGTCTCTTTATTTCTTCTTTTGTTTCATTAGATATAGAGTCTTTTGTAGAGAGAAGTATAGGTGCATCATAAGTATTGGCTAAAGGTGTAGCTGTTATACCATCTGCTATGGCAGATCCATTTACTATTATTACTTTATTTGCTCCACCGCTCCATCCTTCTTTACTTATTGATATAGCAGTATCTTGTCTTTCAGCTCCTGCTAACTTCTTTATTGGAGCTGCTGTTTTTTCCATGTAGCTAGCTAAGCTTGCATTGTTGTATACAAGGTACTCTTGAATTATATCGTATTGTTTTAAATCTAAACCTTCTTTTTCTAAGTCTTCTTTAGTTATAGTTTGTGGATTGTCTACACTGTTTATTACTATGTTGTCTATACTCCATACATATAATGATTCTGGTGATTTATTGAAGTTTATTGTTCCTTCATAAGCCTTTGTTGATTCATTATATGTTAGTTCTGTGCTTAAAGGCATATCATAGCATATTAAGTTTAATGTTATACTGTCGCTATTAGGTTTTTCTTTAAAAGATATACTTACTTTTGATGTATCTCCTAATAGTATGCTTCTTTTTTCTATATTTATATTAATATTATTATTTTCTACTGTTTCAGCTGCTACAAATGCTACGTTTGGCATGACCATAGATAGTGATAACATTCCTGCTGTTGCTAGCTTTGTACTTTTTTTCATAAAAATCCCCCTATTTTCGTTAAATCACTATTTATTATATCATATTAACTATCAAAACAACATAAATTTACCAGTATCAATAAATTATTCACACAAAATAACTTATATTTTTATAAATATTTTTTTGTAGTACATTGCGGATGTTATAAATATCCACACTAACATATATATCACCATAAAATTAAATGAATCTACATTAAATAATATAATGTTTGATAATATTTTAGTCCTATTTATTATCTCTGATAACATATATATAAATATTGGGCTACTTCCTAAGGCAATTATAGGCATAAATATTTTGTATTTTTGCTTTATATCACAAATAAAGTATAAAAGTGATAACAATATTCCATATGAACCTGCAGTTATAAGTACAAAAGAGCTTGACCATAATCTTTTGTTAAACGGAAAATACTTATTAAATATTAGCCCACCTAATGTACACACTATTCCTAATAGTAGTATTTGTGTAAATTTCTTATTTTCTTCAATTTTTTTATCTATTATAATACATCCAAGTATGCATCCTAATAATCCAGATGATATAGAAACTACAGTAGTAAGAAGCCCTTCTGGATCAAAGGTTGGCGTGTATAAGTGATTTTTTAGTATGTATGCGTCTACAATACTTGCCAGGTTTCCTTGCTCTGAGAACCCGAAAGGAAGTCCTATTATGTAGTAAGCTATTATTATTGTTGTTGACAGTACAATTAACCATAGAATTTTCATTTTAGTTTTGTCTGTTATTTTTGCTAGTAATAAATATACTAAGCTAGTTGCAAGGTATACTATTCCTAATCTTTGAAGAACCCCCATTATCCTTATCGTACTTAAATCTTTGTTTGAAATATAATTTAAAAATAATCCAAATAAAAAAAGTATTATGCTTCTTTTAATTATATCTACTATTATATATGCGTTAGATTTATTTTTAGATATTTTATTCTTTATTGATATTGGCACTGCTACTCCCAATGATATTATAAAGAATGGAAAAGCAAAATCAGCTAATGTTATGCCATTCCATGGAGCATGTGAGAGCTGTGAAAAATTTGTTTTCCAGCTACCATGTGTATTTACTACTATCATAAGGGCAATGGCTAGTCCCCTAATTATATCGATCGAATTTACCCTTTTATTCATATTATCCCCCTGTGTTTATTAATAATTTTACATTTTTTCTTTTCATTATATCACATGGTTATTTTTTTATCCCTACCTTCAACTTTTGGGATTTAGTAATGTTATTACTTTGATATACTATCTTTAAAATTCACTCGTAAGTTTTTAATAAATTAAATTTTGTGTTCTATTGTTATATACAGTTTTTTACAATGAAAGGTAACAATTTTGTAAATTTTTACCTACTAAAATTTTGTATTTTCTCGACTTTTGTATTCACTTATAGTATAATCTTAATAAGGAAAAAAGAATGAATGCATCTCTTTTTCCGTATTTCTCACACTAAAATGCCTTGGAGACTTCCAGGGCATTTTAATTTGCAAAAAGCTCACACTATTAAGTGTGAGCTTTTTATATTAGTTAAATTTATATAAATATTTTATTGTCTCTGTTCTTATCTGATTGTTTAATTCTTCAAACATATCATATGCTTGTACTGCATATTCTTTAACAGGATCCTTTTGACCTATAGCCATTAGACCTATCCCTTGTCTTAACTGATCCATAGCATCTATATGGTCTATCCAATATGAATCTACAACTTCTAATAAAACTCTCTTTTCTAATTCCCCAAGTTTCTCAACACCGACAACCATCTTTTTAAGATCATAGACTCTTTTAGATATGCCATATGTGTATTCCACTATTTCTTCTTGAGACATCTTATCCATATCAGGTATTATAAGAGATTCCTTAGGCATAAAAGCATTATGAATACTATTTAAGAAACCATAGTAATCTTTATTTTTCTTAATAAATCTCTCAGCTTTATCTTCAATGATTTTTCTTACCATCTTTTGGATATCTTCTTCTAACCCACTATTATCTAATACTTTGTTTCTTTCAGCATAAATAACTTTTCTTTGCTGATTTATTATATCATCATATTTTAATACATTTTTTCTTATTTCAAAATCGCGCCCTTCTATTGCTTTTTGAGCTCTCTCAATAGCCTTTGACAAGTTTTTATTTTCTATAGCTTCATTATCACTCTGGCTTACTTTTTTCATTATCTTTTCTATACTTGCCCCGCCATAAAGCTTAATAACATCATCTTCCAAACTCACAAAAAATCTTGAAGTACCAGGGTCTCCCTGTCTACCAGAACGACCTCTAAGCTGATTATCTATTCTTCTTGTTTCGTGTCTTTCTGTTCCTATTACGTATAGACCACCAAGTTCTTTTACTTTCTCTTCTTCTTCTTTATCTCCTGCACCTAAAGATATATCAGTCCCTCTACCTGCCATATTTGTAGCAATAGTTACAGCTCCTAACTTTCCAGCTTTGGCTACTATATCTGCTTCTTTCTCATGATTCTTAGCGTTTAGCACATTGTGTTCTATACCACGCTTTTTTAGCATACTTGATAGTAGCTCCGATTTATCTATAGATACAGTCCCCACTAACACAGGTTGCTTAGTTTCATGGATTCTAGCTATTTCCTCTACTACTGCTTTGTATTTAGCTTTTTCTGTTTTAAATACTTTATCATTTAAATCAACTCTTAGTACAGGTTTGTTGGTAGGTATTTGAACAACATTCATACTATAAGTTGACTCAAATTCCCCTTCTTCAGTCTTTGCTGTACCTGTCATTCCAGATAGTTTTTTGTACATTCTAAAGAAATTCTGGAAGGTTACTGTAGCAAGTGTCTTAGATTCCCTTTTTATCTCAACACCTTCTTTGGCTTCTATAGCTTGATGAAGACCATCAGAATACCTTCTCCCATCCATTATTCTTCCTGTAAACTCATCTACTATTAGTATTTCATTGTCTTTAACAACATAGTCTACATCCTTGTCCATCATTTTATGTGCTCTTAATGCTTGGTTAATATGATGATATATTTCTATATGATCTATGTTTGTTATGTTATCTATATTAAAGAAGGTTTCTGCACTTTTCATCCCTTCTTCTGTAAGCGCTATTGTTTTATCTTTTTCATCTTTTTCATATTCTGATTCTTTAAGAGATTTTACAAAAGTATCAGCATAATTATAAAGTTTGTTACTTTCATCACCAGTTCCTGAGATTATTAGTGGTGTTCTCGCTTCATCTATTAGTATTGAGTCCACCTCATCTACTATTGCAAAGTTAAGCTCTCTTTGAACTGCATCAGATTTATTTGTTACCATATTATCTTTTAAGTAATCAAATCCGTATTCATTGTTAGTACCATATGTAATATCACATTGGTATTGTTGCTTTCTTGTTATTGGATCTTGATCATGTATTATTACTCCCACACTCATTCCTAAAAACTCATAAACTGGTTGCATGATTTCTTTATCACGCTTTGCTAAGTAATCATTTACTGTTACTACATGTACCCCTTTACCAGAAAGAGCATTAAGATATACTGGTGCCACCGCAACAAGAGTCTTACCTTCTCCAGTTCTCATCTCTGCGATTTTACCTTGGTGAAGAACTATTCCACCTATAAGCTGAACTCTGTATTGACGCATACCAAGGACTCTTCTTGATGCTTCTCTTGCTACTGCAAAAGCTTCTACTAGTATGTCGTCTAAAGTCTCCCCATTGTTTAATCTATCTTTAAATATGTTTGTCATATTTTTTAGTTCATCATCACTTAATGATTGGATTTTTTCTTCTTGTTGGTCTATTTTATCCACTAATTGATTTAGCCTTTTTATTTCTATGTCGTCTGATTTGCTTATTATTTTGTCTAAAACTGACATCTTTTTCCCCCCTTACAAGTTGTACTCTTTTATTATACAGTAATTTTACTAACTACGGGAATTTTTTAACAGTAAAGAAATAAGTTTATATATTATATTTTTTTGTAGAAATAAAAAGAGACTTCTCAAGATGAGAAATCCCTTTTTATCATTTATTAATAATAGTAATTATTGTATGTTTAATAATTTAACTATTTTGTTCATAACTGTTGTAGCAACACCTTTACCAGCTTGAGTTAACTTATTAGTGTTAGAATCAGCATTATTTATTCCTATTGATGCTTTTAATGCAGTATTTTGTTCAGCAGTTAAATCTTCAGTAGCTAAAACTATTGGAGCTGCATTTTTACCAGCTAAAGGAGCAACTGTTAATGCATCTATTAATTTTCCATTACCTTCTGCATATCCATCTTTAGCAACTACAACATTAGTTATTGAGTTTGCTGCGAAGTATTTTTTAACAACTTCTGCGTTAGTTTCATGTCTAGTTTCACCAGCAACTCTATCTACAGTTGTAAGATTAGAGTTATCTTGTATATCTTTTATCACTTGCTTAGAAACTTTACTAGTTCCACCTATTACGTCTACATCTGTTAAATTCGCTCTATTAGCATATAAGAAATCTTTAGCATTAGAAGTAAGTCCTGAAGCTGGAGATACTATGATTGGAGCTATGCTACCAGTTTTTGAAGCTATTGCCGCTATACTCATAGCATCAGCTTCACCATCAGCACCTACAACATAAGCAGTTGTTAAGTTTCCACCACCTTTAACCTCTTTAGCTACTTTTAAAGATGTTTCACTTCTATCATCTCCTGCTAATCTTACTATCTTAGCATTCATTTCTTTTATTAATTGAGCTTCAACTTCTTTACTTATTACATTTTCTCCACCAACTAAGTATATAGTAGAGTCTTTAGCTACAACTCTTTTTATTTCATTCATAGTTTCATCAGTAACTACATCTTTCTTAGCTAATAATATAGGAGCATTATTTTTAGCTGCTAACGGAGCTGCCGCTAAACCATCAACTATCGCATCTTCTCCTACTAATACAACAGCACCTGCTTTTTTATTACCAGCTGCTACATCATGCTTATCAAATGATTCTTTACTTATTTCTACAGCTGTTTCAAATCTATTAGCTCCAGCTAAAACATCATATTTAGGAGTAGCTTCTTCAATAACATTTGATCCATTTATATCATTTACAACTTGTAATAATTGTGTATGTGATTGAGAAGTTATTACTATCTTAATATCTTTACCTTTAGTTGCCATATCAGCAACATCTTTGTTTAATATTACTTTAACAGGTATTGTTACTTCATATTTGCCCTCTTTATTAACTTTTACAGCAGCAGCCGTTGTTAAATCTGTAGCATCCATTGCATACTCTTTACCATTGTGTACAACTGTTGTTCTTCCATCAGCATGACTTCCAGCACCTGCAGCTCTTAATTTAGTTACTAAATTAACACCTTCTTTTGTATATCCATCTTCTGTATAGTAATCACTTAAATTTCTTTCTACTTTACTATCTTCTTTAACATTAAATTCAAATGATTCTACTAATTTGCTAGGTACTGGCACATCTGCAGAAGTCGTTTCTAATGTCTTGAATCCAACTATTTGCTTAGCTATTTGAGGGTCTCCTTTAGCTGCAACTAAATCAACTAAGTTACCATTAGCATCTACTGCTTCTGAGAATTGTAATTGCTTATCTCCAACTGCTAACTTTATTTCTTTTCCACTAGCTAATGTTATAACTGCTTCCTTAGCTGTAGTATCTAAAGCTGAACTTAACTTAACTCCGTATGCATCTAGGAAATCAACATTTTTAACTATTGATGAACCTAGAGTAGTTGTTGCAGCAGTATCTACTAATGTATGTAATGATTCTCCATTGAATCCAACCACTGAATCACTATCTTGGTAGAATCTATTTTTAGTATTTAAAGTTTTTTCTATTCTTCCATTTGTTTTAACATGTCCCTTATCTTCTATTGTTACAGTTAAGCTTGTATCATTTATTTTAGCATCAGCTACTGCTGATTCTAAAGCTTTTATATCTGTTATCGGTGTAACTGATCCATTTAGCTTAACTTCATAAACCTTATCTGTTGAATTGAAGTAAGTAACATCTATTACTTCCTTAACCTTTGCTATTAACGTTGCTTCGTCAACGTTTTGAGTTTCTACTGCAGCGAATACTGGAGCAACTGAAGTTGCAACTGTAGCAGCGGCCATTACCATTGCTATATTCTTTTTCTTTAACATATTGTATTTCCTCCCCAACATTTTTATATTACATCTCTTTATGTAAATTATAATTTTTTCGTATCTCTCACAAATAAATCATAATATATAATCAATCAGTTTTCAACGTTTTTAATACCATTTTTTTCCAACAAATTCCTCTATTTTTCAACGTTTTATCGCATTTTATTACATTATTTTTATACATGCAAATCACTCTTTATTTTTCGACATTTTACACCTTTAATTTATTAAATAATCATAAGTTTTTTTAAATTTGTTTATTTTTTAAAATTTATACTTTATTTTTTTTCGACATTGTTATATAATAAAAATACGTTAAAAAGAATTTAACATCTCTTTAACGTATTTCTCACATAAAAAGCCTTGGTCAATGACCAAGGCTTTTTTTATTAATTATTAGGTATATTAACATCTACTGTAATATTTTTAAATGGCGTTTTACTCTCAGAATAGTCTCCGTGGTATAACCTTGCTATAATATAGCCTATCTTACCTTTTTGACCACTTGCTAAACTTATCTTTGTATAGTCAGTTCTTGCAGGAGTAGTCTCAACTATATTTGATAGTTCTATGTTAACAGTCGATAATATTAAATCTGTAATATCTCCCGTAGTAGTTAACTTACCATCTCCATTTTCATCTATAAATAAAGTAGCTTCTGCTTTATCTGGATCAGTACTATTTATAGACATAAGTACTTCTGGAGATGCATATCCATTTAGAACTATTCCTCCAACTACTTTTTTGAATTTAGCTTCATTATCTTTATCATTCTCCGTTGCACTTGGATCTATCTTTACATAACTTATATCAAACAAATCTTCTATATTGAATTCAGGTGTTCTATCAGTGCTAAACTTAGTTATAGCTGACGGTTGATTTATCTTAGTTCTCGCTACATCAATTGTTGGAGTAGAATCTTTAACTGTAACAGATATATTCCCTCCTATTTGTTTTTTAGTAGTCCCATTAGTCTCATATAATCTAACAATAGCACTTCCTGTTAAGTCATTCGCTATTGTGTTTATCTTTATTGTACCAGTTGTTGTTCCTTTTTCAGCTGTTACTATTGTATTATTTGATGTTCCATTACTATTGAATACTTCAATTGTATATTTTGTATATTCTGAATCAGATATATCCTTAGGTCCTATAACATATCCATTTGACGATAATTCATTAACTGTTACAATTAGTTCATCATCTTTCTTAGATGCATCTTGCTTAGGATAGTATTTATCTAGTATATAATCTTTTCCAGTCGGTATATCCATTCTATACGTAGTAGTATTACTTACTTTAGCTACCGATACATTTAAAGTACCAATATCTTTGATTGTACTGTTTTCTGTTTTTTGGATTCTAAGTATTCCATTTCCTATTTTATCCACATCCTCAGATCGAAGTACTAATTCAGCTTCACCTTTACTATTAAATGTAGGACTAGGATTAGTTACTTTCGCCACAGTAAGAGCCGTAGTTGCTGTAGTATCTATATTTTGCTTTATAGAAAAATCTTCTTCTATAGGATCTCCATGTTGATCTACAACCTTAACTTTTACTGATAGGTTTCTAGATCCACTTACCATATTTACTGTTGATACTGCACTATTTCCTAAATAGAAAGTTGCACGATTCGGTACTCTTGCGTTTGTTGAAGCCTTTACTACATTTACAGAAAATTGTTTGCTTACGCTTCCTGATTTTATAGTTATTGTTGAAGATCCCTCTGATCCAGCTTTTATATTAGTACCATTAACTGTCAATACAGTTGGGTTAGAAGATGTTATTTCAATTCCCGCCCCTAGTATTTGGGAACTTGTACTCAATGTTTCCTCTGTCCCATTTTGTTTATCTACTTTCATATTTTTTATATCAAAAGCTTCCCCTACTAATAATTTACTACTTTCAAATTGCATTTTTGATTCAGTGAATTCTCTGTCATATGATTTTATATTTTTTATAGAATTATTTTCTGCCTTAACAATTACAGCTTGCTTTTCGCTATTTAATACTGTACTCCCTTTAGTTAAAGTTACCTCATATATAAATTCAGTTGGCAGCGTTCCGCTAGTCATTAACTTTCCACTTTTAGAAGTTGTTGTTGCCGAAGCTGCTGGATTTGTTTCATTATAGAATATTGCTGAAGCTGATTTAAACTGAACTGTCCATCCAAGGGCTTTTAGTTCTTCTATACTTCTTTCTTGGTTTCCATTTACTGTAAACTTAAGATATTGAATCCCATTTGGAGCTACCGTTTTAGTAGTCGCTTGAACACTACTTATTGTACTACCATAAGAAAAAGTATGTGTAGTAGTGTTACCTATATTACTTGTTACCTTTACAGTATTTGTTCCATTATTGAATGCATTTGTAAATACTACAGTTGCTTTTGTTGATGAATCAGCACTATATGATGCTACTGAGTTTCCACTCATATATATACTAGATGCACTTAACTTATCTAAATCAGTACCTCTTAGCTCTATAGTCTTATAGTTAACCATAGATACACCTGTTACTTTAGCCTCAACATCAGCTTGAGTATTTTTTATATCATTTATACTTTGAGTAGGTATACCATTACCTACTTGAGTTATTCTACTAAACTCTTTACCAGCAAGTAAAGTTTTTTGACTATCGCCTAAACTCTTTCCTACTATAAGTACAGGATCATTATTCTTAGCCGCAAGTACTCCAACAGCCAGTGCATCAACCAGCTCTTCATTATTTTTTACATATCCAGACTTAGCTACATATATATTGTCTAATGATCTACTTGAATAAAACTCTCTTATAACCTTAGTATTAGTATCATGTCTATCAGTTCCACCTAGTCGAGTCTTTGTTCCTGGTAAGCTGTTCATTATACTATCAGATACAGCACCAGTCTGACCTATAACATAGCTTCTATATATAGATTCCCTATCAATAAACGCTTTAGCTTGACTTACACCAGTCTTAGGATCAGATAATAATATAGGCATATTGTTATCTGCAGCAGGTGCAGCTATACTAACAGCATCAGGTAATCCTGTCCATCCGTTAACTACCGCCACTTTAGAAACATCAGATATAGCATCTATAGCTTCAGCTACTTTTACAGATGTTTCAAATCTATCTTTCCCAGCTATTCTTTTAACTGTTATTCCCATTCCTTTTAATTCATTTTCTACAGCAGTAGAAACAACAGCTGTTCCACCTACTATATCAACATTCTTTACATTCATCCTAGTAAGTCTTGCTTTTGTTTCTGCTGTTAACTTATCTTTGCTTGTGATAAGTATTGGAGCATTTTTTGAAGATGCATATGGAGTTGCTGTAAGTGCATCTACAAGTCCTTTATCTCCATTGATTAATACTGCATTTGTAGCAGTTGTCCAACCACTTTCACTAATTTTTACAGCTGTCTCATATCTATTTGCTCCAGCTAAAGTGCTACTAGACACCGACAGTGCACTAGCATTTACTACAAACATAGATGCTATACTTGTAGTTATCATCGTTGTAGCTATCAACTTTGATATTATCTTTTTTCTCTTTAACATATCTCTCACCTCATGTTATTTTATGGAATATTTTACCATTAATATACGTATATTGTACCTTATTTACTTAAGTATAGCAATATCTGTAATAACTACTTCTTACATACAACAAAAAAATCCTTTATTTTAATAAAGGATTTTTTTCTTATCTATACAATTTGCCATAAAAGTCAGTATACTAAACACCGTAACAGCTAGACTTCTATAAGTAAACCAAAAATGTACCATAGAATGATTCTTAAGCACCACATACCATACAAAAGGCATAAGCCCTATAACAAGTACGGGTAAAAACTTAACTATATCTACCGTATCTTTTCTAAAAAATATCATAGCTATAATCCATAGTACAAATAATACTACAAATATCTTTGATGTCAAATCATTAAATATAAGCTCTGTATTACTGTTTATCACATCTATAGCCGTAATAGCACCGCCAGAAGTAGAATCCCCTGTCCTAACTAATATCTGACCAAGAGCATCAGCCACAACATTCTCCTTAAGAACCACACTAGCAATAACCCACTTACTTGCCCAAGTAACTCCATATCCAAGTGCCCACAGTATAGAGGTCTTTATTATATCTACAAAGTTTGTTACAAAGCTTTGCTTTTCCTTCAATAATGTATATATCATAAGTGGTATACCCAGTGTAATAAGTGGTACAGTAAGAAGATCTAAAAAACTAGCTACTGAACCAATAATAAAGAACACATACACCAACCACTCATTTCTTTCTATCTTTTTATGATTGAGTAATATATATATCATACTAATAAACATTACATAAAACATACTTGAAAACTGTATGGACATAGGAACAATAATAAACATTACGGTCATCATACTAAAGAAGAAACTAAGCATAACACCAGTTCCAAGCTTCTTTTTAAGCAAATAACTTACCGTCATAAACAGTAAGAACAGTCCACACATATTTAAGAACCTTATTTCTTGATAGCTAAAGAATAAAAGTAATGGTCTTAGTATTCCCATATACCCATGCCAATATCTACTATAAGTTTCTCTTGTAGTATTGTCTGGGTTATATACCGCTTCTTTTAAATTTTCTATCTTTGTATATTTACCTTCTGCATATCCATTAGCTGATATATGAGGATTTTCTAAAGCTGACTTTATAATATTGTCACTATCGGCGCTATATGCCATATTAATCATCCAAGAGTCAGTAAAGTTATCTAACTGAGCAGCACTACTTCCAAAAAACATCTTTGGATATACTCCTTCAGCTTCAAACTGCTCTATAGAATCAGCTACATGCCAGTTTATTCTTTTGTTAGGTATAGCATAAGCTGAAACAATCACTGCTAAAAATGTTATTATTAACAATGCGTATATTATTAATAGTTTTTTTGTTTTTTTCAGAAACATAGTCTTATAAGTCCTCTGCTTTTTATATATTATATTTCTTTTATATTATGTGAAGAGATAGCATAGATACTATTATCCCTGACATTATATTCCCCACTAATACACCAAATATAGCATCCTTTAATCTCATATGTAAAATAGATGCCACTGCAGAAGCTGTCCAGCTTCCTGTAGTAGGTAGTGGTACACCTACAAAAAGTATTATACCTAGTATAGATGCTTTCTTCATTTTTTTGACACCTTTGTCTATTTTGTTATCTATCTTTTTAATAATACCTGGAAAGAGATTATTTTTTTTCATAAAAAATAATATATGTCTAAAAGTAAGTATCAAAGGTATAGCTACAAGAGTAGAACCCAAAACGCTTGCTATATATACTCCTATAGGATTAAGATTCATAGCAATCCCTATAGGTATTGCACCTCTAAGCTCCGTCACAGGTATCATTGAAAGTACTAGTATTTTTAAATATTCCAATGATAGCCTCCTAGTTTATACATTATTTTATCATTATCCAAACATCTACCCATAAACGCTAGTATAGCAAATATACTTACTGCCAAACTTCTATATGTGAACCAATAATGTATACTTGAGTGATTTTTAAGAACAATATACCATACTATTGGCATACAAGCTATTAATAATAGCGGTGTAGCTTTTAAGATACTTTGTATGCTTCCAAAGAATATTAGACTTATTAGCCAAATCACTATAATTACTGCAAATATTTTTATTGTAAGGTCATTAAAAATCATATCGGTATTATTTTTTATAGTATCCATCGCTGTATAGCTTATTTCATTTGCTGTGTCTGAAGTTCTCACTAGTATTTGGTCTAGTGCATTTTTTATTATATTTTCTTTTAATACTATAGTTGCTATTATCCATTTGCTAGCCCATGTTAATCCATAGCCTAATGCCCATATAATAGAACCTTTTATTACTTCTAAGAAGTCTTCTAAGGTAGTTCTTTTATTTATTAACATTATATACACTGCCATAGGTATGCCTATAGTTATCAGTGGTACTGTTAATAAATCTAAAAAGCTTGCTACTGCTCCTATTATAAAGAAAAGATATAGTGATAAGTTTTCTTTATCAATCTTTTCATATAAGGTTAGTACTACTATCATAGCAATAAACATTATATAAAACGTACTAGAAAACTGTATAGACATAGGTACTATCATAAACATTACAAGCATCATACTAAATAAAAATCCAAGCATAACCCTTGTTCCTAGTTTCTTTTTTAGCAATATGTTTACTATTGTAAATAATAAAAATAGTGTACACATATTCAAAAATCTTATTTCGCTATAATTAAGTACTAATAATAATGGTCTTAAGAAAGTTAAGTATCCATGCCAGTACCTACTATAGCTACTCATCCTTGTGTCACCAGGATTATATGCTGCTTTTTCAAGTTGCTGTACTTGGTCTCCATCTGAAGCCATGTAATCATTTTTTAGAGATGATTTTATAGGATTATCGCTGTCTGCCGATAATGCTATATTAAGCATCCATGTATCTGTAAAGTTGTCTAACTGAGCTGCTGGTGTACCAAAAAATAATCTTGGATAAACTCCTTCTGCTTTAAATTGCTCTACTGATTCTTGTACATGCCACTTTATTCTAGTATTTGGTATCCTATAAGAAAGTGACATACTCCCAAAGAATCCAGCTATAAGGACTATAAATATTATAAATATATTTATACTTTTTTTCTTCAAATTAACAATCCCCTTTTCTAGCTGATTCTATCATGTTTAATGATATTTCGTAGAATTGGTCAGAGTGTTTTTTTACTGTGTCTAGTATTAGACCACATGCTAGAGATACTATTGAACATATTAACATACCTACAGCTACTATTAGTGTTGGGAACCTGTGTACTAGACCTGTTTTAAAGTATGCATTTAGTACTGGTACCATCATAGCTCCACCTACTATTGCTAGTATTAGAGATATTATCCCAAAGAAAGCAAGTGGTTTATAATCTTTAAATAAGTTTATTATAGTTTTTATAACTCTAAATCCATCTCTGAAAGTGTTAAGCTTCGATTCACTTCCTTCTGGTCTATCTCTATATGCTATAGGTACTTCACCTATTATGAATCCTTTGTCTAGTGCATGTATACTCATTTCTGTTTCTATTTCAAATCCCTTCGATAATACTGGGAATGATTTTACAAAAGTCCTATTAAATGCTCTACATCCTGTCATTATATCTTTTACATTGTTTTTAAATATTTTATTTATAAGCATTCTTACTAGTCTATTTCCTGTATTGTGGAAAGGTCTTTTGTTTTCTGTAAAATATGTGCTTGATAATCTATCCCCTATTGCCATATCTGCCTTACCTTCTAATACTAGCTTAGCTACGTTGTAAGCATCTTGCGCTGGGTAAGTATCATCCCCATCTACCATTATATAACAATCAGCTTCTATATTTCTAAACATACTTCTGACAACATTCCCCTTACCTTGACGATACTCTGGAACTACTATCGCTCCTGCTTCTTTAGCTATTTTTGCTGTATTGTCTTTAGAGTTATTATCATATACATATATATCTGCTTCTGGTATTGTATTTTTGAAGTCTTCTATTACTGCTTTTATAGTAAGTTCTTCATTATAACATGGTACTAAAACTGCTATTTTTTTCATAAGTTTACTCCCTTATTTCTCCCTTAATTTTATTTATTTCTTGTTCTTAAATATAATCAACTTGCTAAATATAAAGTTTAATATTACTACTACTACGTTTGTAATTATCTTTACTACAAAGTCATTTATTAACATTAGGTCAATCATTACATACATAAGTCCCATCTCTGTAACTCCAGATAAAATCCTACAACTTACAAATGATGTAAATTCTTTTATTAAAAACTTAGATTCTACGCTCTTACTTTCAAACACAAAAAATTTATTGGTTATATATGCAAATAAAACTGCCGTAATCCATGCCATAGCATTTGATATTAGGAAGTTAACTCCTAAGGCTCTTGTAAAGAATAAATAAGTCCCTATATTTACTATTGTTGATAGTACTCCAAAGAATAAATAAAGAATGGTCTCTTTGTATTTTTGAAAAAGTGACATATTTTGTCCCCCTTGTTTAATATTCAACAACCTTTTTATTATAGCATATATCAATACTAAAAGATTAAAAGTCTATTTATTAAGCAAAAAAAATATTACTGAGAATTAATATTTTCAGTAATACTTTTTATCATTTTATTCTAATTTATAAATTTATGGGTTTTGGCATACTCCATTTGCATCAAATATATAGTCTTTTCCATTAATATTATATATAAAATCTTTGTACATACATCCATACTCATTAACATAATACCATTTACCAGCGCTATTTATCCACTGGTCTATTTTTACTGTTCCATCACCTTTACTATAGAACCAATTCTTTTCATAGCCATCAAAAACACTTACCCATCCCTTTTTCTCTATCATTGCACCACTACTATCAAATAAATATATGTCCCCTTTTACTTCATATACTCCTCCTTGGTACATAATACCTGCTGTATATCCATTATTTTCTCCAAAGTAGTACCACTTATTGTTCTCTTTCATCCATTGATCTATATTCATAGTACCATCGCCCTTTGCATAGTACCATACTGGTCCTCCCACCATATGGTCTGTCAATTGTATCCAGCCTTTTTTGTCTACCATTTTCCCATTTTTATCAAATATGTACCACTTACCGTTGATGTTTTGCGCTTGCTCACAGATTAATCGGCCATCAAACCATGCATAATACCACTTATTATTTTCTTTTATCCACTGCTCGATCTTTACTGTTCCATCTCCATTACTATAATACCAGTCAGTATAACCACTAGATCCATCAACATATCCCTCAAATGAAAAACTAATCCATCCCTTTTTGTAAATTACCAATCCCTCTTCATCAAAAATATAGTACTTTCCATCTACTAAATGAGTTCCCTTTGTTACCATATTTCCATAGTTGCTTAAATAATACCAGTTTCCATTTGATTGAATCCATTGATCCATTAACATAGCTCCATTTTGGTAATAATACCAATGTCCGCTTTCTTTAACCCAACCATTTAGTATCTCTGATTGTTGTGTTGATATTTTCTCATTTAAATCCTTAAATTTAACTTCTTCCTGTGCATTTGATAAACTTATTGACCCCATTGATAACATTAATGCCATGCTAGCAATTATACTTACTTTTTTTAATAGCATTTTTCATCCCCCATATTTTTCTTATACTATAGATTAAATTGTATATACTAGTTGACCTATTTTATTGTTATTTTCTGTTGTCAATTGAATATTTGTTTACGACAAAAAAGACTAGAGCTATTTACCCTAGTCTTAATACATCTATTCTTGAGGTGATGCTACACCATTATTATCTATTATCCATCCATCTATTATTGTGTTTGTTACCATATTACCATCTACATTAAAATAGTACCACTTGTTATTATAGTATAACCAGCCCTTCTTCATAGAGCCATCTTCTGTTAGGTAATACCACTCATTATTGTATTGTAACCATCCTACCTTCATATCACCATCTACATTAAAGTAGTACCACTTGTTATTATAATTTAACCAACTAGTCTTCATATCACCATTTTTATTAAAGTAATACCATTTATTGTTATATTTTAGCCATCCTTTTTTCATATTGCCTGATTTATCATAATAATACCATTGGTTATCATACTCACACCATCCTGTAACTGTACCATAGTTTTTATACGTATATGTTAGTAGCTTTTCTATATCCTGATACATTCTAGATAATGAAGATTTTCCAAAAAATGCACAGATCACCTCTCTACCATTCTTATCTCTAGCGGTAGTAGATAATACATATCCTGCTGCATCTGTGTATCCTGTTTTTGTTCCGATAATTTTATATCGATCTTTTGGATAATATTCTCCTCTTAAAAATTTATTTGTATTTTTTAGTGTTTTTGTTGTTCCATTATAATAATTATTTATTGTATATGATGGCTTGCAAACTATATTACGTATTGTGCTATTTTTCATTACGTATCTTGTTAGCTTTGTCATATCGCTAGCTGTTGAGTAATTATTTGGATAGTCTTTTCCATCTAGACCTATTGGATTATCAAATCTTGTGTTGTTCATTCCAAGGGTCTTTGCTCTATCTGTCATCATCTTAGCAAAGTTTTCTATAGAGCCTGCTACTTCTACAGCTATTATATCTGCTGCATCTGCTGCTGAATAAACTAAAAGCATGTTTAATAATTCTCCCATTGTGTATGTATAGCCTACTTTAAGCCCTGCTTGAGTTGCATAGCTTGGTGTTTTTGATATTACACTCTGCTTAACTGTTATTTTTTTTGATAAATCGCAGTTTTCCATTGCTACTAGAGCTGTCATTAGTTTTGTTGTACTCGCAGGATAAATCTTTTTATCTGCATCTTGAGAAAGTAACACCTTCCCTGTTTTCGAATCCATCACTACATATGCGTGTGCCAATACACTTGGCTTCATACTGCTAGCATCTACCTTTGATGTAGTGCCTATTGATACAAAACATATTATCATTGCTAGCAACACCGACATCATTTTATTAAGCCTTCCCCTCAATCTATTATCCCCCTTATTTTTTTGCTTTTATATACAATATTAAGCACAATTCTTACTTTTCCTTTATTTTATTTCGAAATAAAATAAAAAGCACGAACTATACATCCGCGCTTTTCATTATTGATTTTATTTTTGTTATATATAAGGACTTATTGCCACTCCATCAGAGTTAATTGTCCAGTTATCTATAGTAGTGTCGTGTGCCATACTTCCATCTTTATTAAAATAGTACCAGTTTCCTTTTATTTGTTGCCAACCTATCTTCATGTATCCATCTTCTAAGAAGTAATACCAGTTGTCTTTATCTAGCAACCAACCAGTCTTCATACCTCCATCCTCTCTAAGATAGAACCAATTATTATTATATTCTAACCATCTTGTTTTCATTGTTCCATTACTATTTAGATAGTACCAATCTTTACCTACTTTTTTCCAACCAGTTTGCATTGTACCTTTTTCATTAAAGTAGTACCAGTGCTCTTTTACTTTTAACCATCCATCTTTATGATATTTCTTGTCTTGTTTTACATAATACCAATCATTACCTACTTTTTCCCATCCAGGTTTTTTTTCTGGTTCTGGGTTTTCTATATTTATACCGTATTTAGCTGCTATTTGTTTGTAAGATTCATTTGTATTTTTTACTATTATATAAGATTTTACTGGTATTTGATCAAACAGCCATCTAACTTCTTTGTTGTACATTCTTATACATCCGTCAGTGATGTTTTTTCCTATTGATGATTCGTTGCTTGTGCCGTGTACTCCATATAAAGATCCCATAGTTCCGTTGATATTTAGACCTAGCCATCTATCTCCTAGTGGATTATTTGGGCTACCTCCAGGTATTCCACCTGTATAGTATGGTCTATTTTTGATTTTGTTTACTATTTGAAATTTGCCTTGTGGTGTAGGTGAGCTTGATCTTCCTGTAGATATTTTAAATTCTTTTACGAATTTATTATTTACATAATATGCCATAGTATTTTTCTTTGAGTTTGCTATAAGTAAGTGATCATTGGCTGCATTTGATACAGAGACTCCACCTACCATTACTAGCGATAGTGTTAGCATTATGGTAAAGTATTTTTTTATTAGTTTTTTCATTTTCATCCCCCCATATATTATTAATACAACTATGGGTATGCTAATCCCTTTGAATTTCGTTTTTCAAATAAATTCATATTATTTAGTAATATAATTAATTTTGACAAATTACATAATTAAAGCTTTTTGCAATAAAAAAGAGTTATAGTATAACTAACCCCTACATTAGCTATATTACAACTCCAAAATCCGTTCATTTTCCCCTATTAACCTTGCTTATTACCAATTATTTTACACTTTCATTATATATTCTACGCCAAAATAACACAAGTGAAATCGTTTTACTTTATTCGACAAATTTCACCATTACTCATTTTTACCTACAATCCTTCTTACTTGATTAGCTGTTATCCCATACTCTATCGCAAGCTGCTTAGTATTAACCCCATTAAACCTTTTTATAATATCCCTATTTCTATTATTCCTTATAGTACTTTTGTAAGTCGGTATGTAAATAGTAGTCCCACCATACATCTTAGTTACTTCTAAGTATTCTTTTTCTCCTATTATCTCAAATAAAATCTCTAAATTATAGCAAATATCTTCTCTTTTTATACTCATATTGCCCTCCTTATATATTTTATATTTTCTATGCTCTACCTTAGTTCTTTAATAATTTAAGTGTATACCTTAAGAACACAGTTTTCTAGAAATATAGGTTATAACTTATCTTAGTAAAGAATGTTAAAACTGCAGGATTTTATGAGAGCTTATTATATAAATATAGGCAAACATAAAGCTTATAAAAAATATTAAAAGGGGGAATTTAACAATGGCTGTTACTGCAATTAATAATCCATCTGGATTAAAACTTAAGTACGACTGTGGGAAAGACGATAACGGAAAGGCAATAAGAAGAACCAAAACTTATTCAAATTTAAGACACAACGCTTTGCATGATGACATATATACTGTTGCTACTATGATAGCAAGTCTTCAAGATAATATCTTGATGGATGTATCTAAAGTAGATAATACTACTATTGCGCAATAAAAAAATAATTAATATAAGGGGGATTTTGGATTATGGAAACGAAAACTAAATTACTTATGACTTTTAAAGATTCTGGAGGAAAAAGAGTTTCTCTAGCTATTGATGCTCCTAGAGCTGATGTAACTGAAGAAGAAATACGTGATACTATGGCTCTTATAGTAGAAAAAGATATATTTTCTCCTGGAGGTGAAAAACTTGAAACTATGGTGGAGGCTAAGATTGTCGCAACTGATACTACTGAGTACGATTTAATATTCTAAAACTTGTACTATCTAGTATAAAGTAAAAAGGACTACATATAGGTTTGTATAAATTCAAAACCGTCTGTAGTCCTTTTATTTTGAGTTTTTTAGATTTTTATTTAAGTTGTTTTAGTTTTTTATTTAGCTTTTCTTATTATACTTTTTAGGTATATTTCGCTAATTCCAAACTCTTTTGCCAAAACCTTACTATTTGTACCATCATATCTTCTTATTATTTCTCTATTACGATAGCCTCTTAGTATACTTTTTTTACTTGGCATATATATATGGCATCCACCAAATTCTTCACAAAAATTTAAAAACATGTCCATTCCCATAAAAGAAGCTATAGGTATTAATTCCTCTGGCAATTCTTCTAATTTTACTATTATTCCCATATTGCTATATTCCCCTCCCAATATTTTTCTAATAATTTAATTCTTGAAATTGTAGTTTTGGACCGTTGTATTTGTAGTGTCTTAGCTTACTTTCTCCATCCCTACACTTTGCCACTATAATATCTACAAGCCTTATTCCACTATTTTTTGCTTTTAGTACTTCTTTTCGATCTCCCTTTATTGTAGTTATTGCTGCTTCTAAGTCTCCCCCTACTGGCTCATGTATGTAGATTACGTTATTTGAGTCATGAAATATGGCCTTACTATCTCGCATAGGTCTTTCTCCCCAAGGTCTAAAATCTTTCATTTCATCATTAAGCTGGCTAAGTTGTATTACAGGTATATCAAAATCCAAGGTGATATTTTTTAAATCTCTAGATAAGCTCGCTACTTCTCTTTCTCTACTTTGGTAACCCCCTTCAGAGTTTAGAAGTTGTAGATAGTCTATAATTACTAAGTCAGGCCTTAATTGTCTTATTCTTTTTTTGATTCCGTTTATTGTACTTATTCTGTCATTTATATATATTAATTTTGATTTATTTAGCTTTTCCATAGAAGATATTATTTTTATCCAGTCTTCATCCTTAAACTCTTTGTACTTCATTTTTTTAGCACTTATTCCTGTATCCTTTGATATAGTTCTCATTAGTATCTGTTCGTTGCTCATTTCTCTACTTATAAATAACACCTTTTTATTTTGTTCCACGGCATTTTGCATTATTTGGTGGGCTAGTGCTGTTTTTCCATTTCCACTTTTGGCTGCTATTGTTGTAAGCTCTCCTTTAAACAAACCTCCTATGGTGTAATCTAATATGTTAATTCCAAATCTAAAGCCTTTTTCATCATTGTTTTCCAGAAAATTTAGCACATTTTCACATATTGAAGAAACATCGTCTTTGTATTTATCTTCTTGGTCTAATATTTGTTCTAATTTATTTTGAAACTTATATATTGATGTATCTAAGTTTTCTCCTTGTCCCATACTTTCAAATAATTTTTTACAATTTTTCACTATACATCTTCTTATGTATGTTTCTTTTAGTAGCTCAATATGTGTATCTATTGCATAGCACTGACATATTACTGTTAGATTGCTTAAGTATGATACTGTTGCTTCTACTGCTTGTTCATCTAGTTTTGTTTTTATTGTTTGTATATCTAGTGTTTTATTTTCTTTAAAAAGATTGTTCATTATATTAAAAATATTTTTGTTCAATTGTACTGTAAACATATCTTCTTTTAGCTCTTGTATTTTATAAGCTAGACCCTCATCCACTATGAAGCTTCCAAGTATTGATTGCTCTATGTTTATAGCTTGTAGTGACTTCATCTAATCCCTCCCTATCTACCAAACTCCGTCATCCAAAGTTTAAGATCTTTTGTATTTATATTATCTATTTTAGATGTTCCAAAATCTGTTCCAAAACTTGTTCCAAAACTGGTGCTATTTTTTACTGTGGTGTTATTTTTTGTTGCTGTAACGTATTTATATATTGATGATGTCTTAGTCTTCTTTCCATCTTCTACAAGCTCTATTATGTTTAATTTCTCAAACTCTTTTAGCATACGATGGGTTGCTCCTATAGACATATTTAGATCTTTTGATATAGCTCTTACTGTTAGTGGAAAATGCCCTGGCTCTAATTTTTTATTCATAGCACTTAGATTTTCTTTTCTCATAAGATAATGATTAAATATAATTTTTTGTAAGTCTTTTTCATAATCAAACTTCAATACTTCCCTATTCATTTTGTAATATCCTTTTGCCACATCTACTCACTCCCCTTTTAATTCATGTTCATGTTAATCTTTTAAATATTTTTTGTGTTAACTTTTCAATATAAGTTACTCTTTATGTTAACCATTTATTTTAATGATAGTTCCGTTTGTGTTAACTTTCAAGTATTATTTTACATATTTTCTAAAAATATGTTTTTAAAGTTTACATTTACAAAACTTTGTACTATACTTTTCTTATAGTGAGGTGGGTAACATGACTTTTGGGCAGAGATTTAAAGAGCTACGATTAGAAAAAAATTACACTCAACAAGAATTAGTTGATGACTTTAATAAATCTTATGACTATTCATTTTCCAAGGCTGCTATATCACAATATGAAAACGATAAAAGAATTCCAGAAACTGAAGCGCTTATAAAGTTCGCATTTTACTTTGATGTTTCTCTAGACTATTTGCTAGGTTTAAATTCAGAGAGAAATATGGACAAGCCAGATAAAGAAGTCGACTTAGTATCGGAGTTTCTTTCAGTTGGAAATGATTTATTTGATAACGATAATTTGAGCCGAAAAGAAAAAGATGCAATTTTTGAGAAATTATCAAAAATGTATTTTAGCTCTTTATAATTTTGCTACATGAGGTGGCAAAATTTTTTTAACTACCCACGGAACATGTGTTTGATTTTTAAAATATATTTTTATTTTTTTTATAAAATTTATTTGATTTTATTTATATTTTAAGTTTTGTTTTGCAATTTTATTTATATATTATTTTTTAGTGGGGTATTATTATGATTAGATTTGATGAGAGATTTAGGCAATTGTTGCTTGAGAAAGATTATAGTTTTGATGATTTTTCTCGTGAATTTGAGATGGAGAGTGGATATTATTTAGATTGTAGTGATTTTACTCAGCCAGATATGGATTTACCTCCATTTAATGTAGTTATTGATTTGTGTGGATTTTTTGGGGTTAGTTGTAATTATTTATTAGGGATTAGTACAGTAAGAGAGCCTGGTAGTATTGGTAATACTTATGACCAGTTTATTACTTTGGCTGCTTTGATTATTGAGAGTGATGGGTATGATAATGATTTTAAGAGGGATTTTTTTATGGGTATTAAAAATAAGTTTGGATGTTAATTGTGTTTATGAGTTTTAATTAGAAACAATTCGTGTACTTTATATAGCTAAAAGCAGCTATTTCTTATCAGAAATAGCTGCTTTCTATCAAAATAGCTGTTTTTTATTATTATTTATTTTATTTATAAACTAGCAATTCCTCTATTATAAGCAAACAAAGCTGCTTGCATTCTATCTTTAAGATTTAATTTTGATAAAATACTACTTATATGTTTTTTTACAGTATGCTCAGTAATAAATAATTCTTTAGATATTTCTGAGTTACTTCTTCCTTTTGCTATATACATTAAAATCTCATGTTCTCTCTTTGTTAATCCCTCTACATGTTCAGACTGACCATGTGATAGATATTCTTCTATTAGATCAGCATCATAATATTTCTTACCTCTAAATAACTGCTTTATAGCATACCCCATATCTTCTCCATTAATATTGGCCAATATATATCCATCTATTCCTGATTTCATGCACTTTGAAAATAATTTTGGATTTTCATAAAAATCTAGTACCATGATCATAGACGTAGAATTTTCCTTTATCTTTTGAAGTTCTGGCAAAAACTTCTCATTATTTCTATTTAGATCAATTAGTATTAAGTCATACTCATTTTTATATATGTCTGAAAATATATGACTTTCTTTAATATCCTTTACACATGCTTCGTTATATATAATCTTTGATATTCCCCTTCTGATTATTAATGATTCTGATATTACAATAACTTTCATACTTAATCCCCCCAAAATACGCCCGTTATTTAGCCGGCTGTACTATTAGCTCTATATACCTCTAAGTACCCACATCTAAGATATACTTCTTAGTTTCTAAATACTGCTTAATTATATTTAGTATTTAATTTATTATTTTTTAGCTTGTTAAATCCTTGTTTCCTGTATTATTATTTATACTTATATTTTAGGATATTTCTATTTATAGGTAATCATTAATAGTGAGTATCTTTTTTTCTACTAAAGTATAATACGTTATACACATTATGACATGTTAATTTTTTAAAAGACTTTTCAGATATAATAATTTGTAGCATTATGTCCGTTTTAGCTTATTTTACACATTGATTTAAATACAATATAAATTTTCTTGTTCATTATAAAAATCACATACTCATGCACAAAAAAACTTAGTTAGCTTTTAAACTTTGTTTTTAGTTGGTTTATTAGTTATATACTGAATTAATTCTGAATCATAAAATTTTTTGCCACTCATTACTTTCTTTATAATATATATTAATTCATCTTCATATGAAACATTACTTATATATCCATTAACACCTATTTTAGTGAATTTTAAAAAAAGATTTCTATCTTTATTGACGTCTAGTACAATTATTTTCAGTTTCTGAAAAACACTTTTTATATTAGCTAATTTTTCTACTAGTTCAGTATTATTTTTATTAACATCTATAAATATAATGTCTAGCTTAGACAAATCTTGATTATCTAATTTGTCACAATTTTGAACTACTTTTATATCAGTTACTTTACATATTTTTGTAAATAAATGACCTATTGAGTCTCTCGTTAGAAATGATTCTGATACAACTAAAATATTCATCTTAATATACCTCCACTGTACTCATAAAGAAATAATCTAATAATTACTTCTTTATGAGCATTCTTCTATTGATTTACATAATATAGTTTTATTTATACCAATTTTTAATGATTTTTTTTGATCTTATACATGGATAATAAGCCTTTTCATATGATTTGTCCCCTATCGCAAATATCGAAAATCCTATTAACCAATCTTCATTTTTAAATACTTTATTGTAAGCTTTAAAGCAATTCACCTGTTGAGAGGATGAATATATACGTGATAAATATGAATTGTGTGGCTCTATAGATGCTCCTAGACGCTTCGGGAAACCTAATTCTCCAAAAAATATAGGTTTATTCCATTTTTCATAGAAATTATATACTTCTTGTTTGACATTTTGATTTCTATTGTATACATTTGTACTTGTTAAAGCATTGACAATATCGTCTACATCAGCATTCATTTGATCAGTTAACTCAAAATAAGCAGATACCGATATGAAATCAAGTTCTCCAAAAAGCTTATTATTAAGCTTATTTTCGTATCTTTTCTGTGTTTCTGCATCTCCTTCTAATGTATACCACCAGTTAGTCCTATATGTCACAAGCCCATCATATTCTTGCCTGACAAAAGCTATTACATCTAACCACTCCGTTTCATATGATTCAATACGAACTAAATTTGATGATATATTTAAAGCATCTATATCATAAATATCGCATATATTCTTTATCAAATAATCTATTACAATATTTTTCCAATTATAAAAAAATGTGCTTATATCAGATGGCATCCATTCTGTTTCAGATAATCTGCCATCATTAATTCAAGGATATGGCTCTAGTATTATACTAATATTTTTCCCTTCTAATTCTTTTAATAAATTTATTGCTTTTTCTACACTATTTTTATCGACATCCATTGTGTTGGAAGTTAATGTATCAATATTAATTACTATAGGAATATTTATTGTATTCAATCCCATTTTATTAATATTCTTTAAAACATTCTCTATTTCATAATCAGTTGACAAATTTGAGCTTATAATTTTTTGGTTAAATTTATGATTTAAAGCTTTTTCAGAGTAACTAACTAAATTATTATGATCTATAGAAAAAAGCATAACTATACAAGATAATGGCACAATAGCGATTAGTAATTTATATTTATATTTCTTTTTCTTTTTCTTTCTTATTATTCTCTTATTTATTCTACCTTTAGCTCTTTTTTTCATATTATTTTTTCTTGAATAATTTTATTTGGAATACATACTTCACTCCAACTAATAAAATTATTACTACTACTCCTATACATGCATATTCTGAATATACTCTGGCTTGATAAGGTGATATTTTACTAGATTTTTCTACTTCGATATCACCATCGCTAACTTCAATTTTTAAATCTGATGTTTTTGTTATACTGTCTATACTTCTTAAGTCAAACCACTCTAAATTTGGAGTACTTTCTTCTAAGGTTTCTATTAATAATCTTAATTTTTCTATACCTAAATGTGGGTGATAAAATACACCTATCATGCCATCTGAAAAATCACTATACATAGTGGAATTATATTTTATACTCTTTAAATCTTCTTCAAAACTATTTTCACCTAGAAAACCTAAGTTTTCTGGAATAACTGTCATTCCATTTAAAAATGTAGGGTTAGACTTATACACTGGTGAATATGTGGTTTCCATCGTTTCATCTGAAATTTGTATTTGTCCCACATATGTTGAGAAATACTCTGATACTATTTTATATCCATTTTGTGATATGGCATAGTGAGGTGCTTCAAATGCAATCGGATATAGATCATGAGTAACTAACTGTTCTATACCGGCTTCTATTTTTTCTCTTACGTACTCATCTTCTGAAATTCCATTTGGTCTATCTAGCGGTGCATCTAATTCAGAATCCCAAAACTCAAATCCTTCTCCAGTTTCAGAATCTCTATATTGATGAGTATAACCATGCATTACAATGCTACCACCATTCTCTTGCATATATTTTAATGTTTTAATCATTTCAGGATAATCTTTCAGGTTATATGTTTTATTGTTTTCTACATCCCTATGTGTTGGTATTACAACTACCATATATGGAATTTCTTTTTCTTTTAAATACTTAGCAACTTCCATTAATACATCTGGATTTCTCGCAGGAGTTATATCCTCTAATCTTAATGTTTTTTGATTTTCTACCTTTGCTTGTTGTTCATTAAAACATTCAAAAAGCCCTTCTCCTAAATAATAACTTAGTTCTGTGAATAAGTTAGTGAATGCAAAGTAATATGTATCTTTTGCTTCATTGCTAACAAACCACGGTATTTTTTTACCCTTTACATTTGTATATTGTAAGACTTCTCCTTCTCCTATCTTTTCTATTCCCCTTAATATTTTAGTAGATTCTAATTTATGACTTCTCCCCTTAAAAGTTATATTATCTATAACTAGTTCATCACCATATTTTATAAAAGAAAATTTTGATTTTATTTGCTCTACATTATATCCAATACCTATTAATTTCCCCTTATATCTATCTAACTTATTTATTATGTTAGAGTTTATTTGCTCTTCAGCTAATCCATAATAAATAACATAATCATATTCATCAATATTCTCAATTTGACTATTTGTCTTAACAAAATCTATATTGTTAGAGAAATGGCTTACTGTAATATCTAATACCCTTAAGTCTAGGTTATCTTCTTTTATAGTGCTTGGATAGATTATCAAAGTATTATTGTCTTCAGTTAAAGCAAATATATTAGAACTATTAATAAATATTATCATTATTGAAATAAATATTGTAAATACACTTTTTAATCTCATAGTATTTTTCCTTTTTTTATTATTTTTGTATATTGTAATCTTGCATAAACCTTTCTATTATCGCATTTGCAATATATTTACTTGCATATCCATCGCCATAAGGATTTGATGCTTTACTCATTCTATTATATTCGTCTTCAGATATAAGTAACTCTTTCGCCATATTATATATATTATTTTCATCAGTTCCTACTAATTTAAGGGTTCCAACTTCAACACCTTCTGGTCTTTCTGTTGTGTCTCTCAATACTAGCACTGGTTTTCCAAGCGCTGGAGCTTCCTCTTGAATTCCACCACTATCAGTCATTATTATGTGAGATTTATTTAAGAAGTTATGGAAATCTACTACTTCTAAAGGTTCTATTAGATGTATCCTATCATTTCCATCTAGGACTTCAGCTACTGCATCACGTACTAACGGATTTAAATGTACCGGATATACGACTTGCACATCTTCAAATTCATCAACAATACGTTTTATTCCTTTGAACATATTTCTCATTGGTTCACCTAAATTTTCTCTCCTATGTGCTGTCACTAAGATCATCCTACCCTGATCAATTTTTTCTATTATATGGTTTGTATAGTCTTCCGTAACTGTGGTTTTTAATGCATCTATCGCTGTATTTCCTGTAACATATATATCATCTTCTTTTTTACCTTCTCTTAATAAACTTTGTCTTGCTAGCTCTGTAGGGGCAAAATGCATATCTGCGATTATTCCAGTAGACTGCCTATTTATCTCTTCAGGATAAGGTGAATATTTATTATATGTTCTAAGACCAGCCTCCACATGACCTACTGGTATCCTATTATAAAATGCCGCTAAACTACCTGCTAGTGTAGTAGTTGTATCACCATGTACTAAAACTATATCTGGATTACACTCCTTGATCACCTTGTCCATGCTTTGTAGTACTCTTGAAGTAATATCAACTAATGTTTGGCCCTGTTTCATGATATTCAAATCAAAATTTGGAACTATCCCAAATGTATCTAATACTTGATCTAACATCTCTCTATGTTGAGCTGTTACACATACTATAGACTCTATTTCTTCTCTTGATTCTAATTCTTTTACTAATGGAGACATTTTTATTGCCTCTGGTCTTGTTCCAAATACTGTAAGAACTTTTATCTTTTTCACAATCTTTTTCCCCCTTAAATTTAACTATTGTCTGCTGTAGCCTCTACATCGGTTCTTTCACTATATACATGCTTTGTTTTAACCCATACACTCTGATTTTTCCACTTAATTATTCCTTGTATTTGTGGGTATATAAATGAAAAACTATATAAGAGCATTGCAATTATATGCTTAACTTTAATATTTATATTTAAATCATGTTTCAATGAATATGAAGGTAGTATTATATAGTTATAAATCAGTAACAACATCCCTGACCCACTTATAAATGCCAATGAACTTATTATCTGACGATAATATATACTTAAGTATGGGTTAAAACTAGTAATAAATAATCCTAAAATTGATATGATAAATCCAAAAATTAAAACTATATACTGTATAGATCTACCTATTGAAAATAAATGTATAAATACATCTAGATTTACCTTTTTGTTTTTATTTTTTATAAAGTTTTTAGTTATACTTTTAAATCTTTTGATTGCTACATATGAATGTCCCATACACCAACGAGTTCTTTGCTTTATTGAAACTCTTATACTATCTGGTTTTTCATCATATACTCTAGCAAAATGATTCCAAACTACCCTTCCGCCATTTAGCCATATATCAACAGAAAACTCTAAGTCTTCTGTCAAAGATTCGCATTTAAAACCATCTTTACCTATTAAATAATCACTTCTTATTGCAAATCCAGTACCTCCTATATATACAGGAAGCTTTTTCTTATATTTAGCATATTGTGCAAATCTATTAATAATAAAGAAAGACATACTATATCCTAAAGCGATTAAAGAAGTGCTATTTTTTGAATCAATATATACTTGTAATGCTTCTGGCTTTTCGGTATCTATAAATTGTGAATTCACCTCTTTTAGTAAATTAGTCGAAACATGATTATCTGCATCAAACACCATAACTAAGTCATAGTTATTTTTAATATTATCAAAACCAATATCTCTCAATGCATACTGTATTCCTCCTGGCTTGCCAACTCCCTCCCTTGTGAATCGCTTAAGAGATGTATCTACATATCTTACATTTTTTTCTTTACAAATTGCCTGAGTTTTATCTGTGCAATTATCATTTATAATTACTATTTCATATAGATTTTTGTCATAATCAATATTTCTTAAAGAGTCAATAGTACCTCCTATAACATTTTCTTCATTGTGAGCTGCTACAAGTAATAAAAACCTAGTTTTATCCTCTTGTAAATTATAATCTCTTTCTATTTTCCCAAAGCCATTAAAGGATATTAATGTTAAGTATATATTCCAAATTAATGAGTATATACTAAAAGCCATTAATACTAATAATAAACTTTTAACCACTATCTCTAATACATTAACTAGTAAGATCATTATATTTCCTCCTAATTTATTCTTTGAGAAAATTTTATTCTATCTCACCATTTATCAATATTAGATGTTGGTATACATTTTATTCATTATTAGTGTAATCAGCTATTATATAATAGAGTAATGCGCATACTACCCTTTTTTAATAAAAAAAAAGATGCTATAAATATGCATCTCGTAATATATTCACTATATTATTAATTACTTCTTTAATAAATCGGTATTTATTAATATGGTTGCATCTTAATAATAAATACATACCATCATTTTTTTAGTATTTATTCAGCCTTTTTATACCAGTTCCAATATTTATATCCACAATTCTCACATTCAGCAAGTATCTTTTCTATTTCAATCTCTATCCTTCCACAATAGTTGCATTTGAATTTTTCTTTATCCTTAGGTCCCTCTAAATTACTTCTATCATTTTCCCATATATTTATTATACTTTTCATGTTACATCTCCTTTAAGTATACTTTTTATATATCATATTATTTTCTAACTATATGTTAGCAACTTTGAATCCTCTAATAAATTATACTTAAGTATAATTTGTATAGCTCTACTCATTATATTTAACTTTATATTCTGTAAGTTTTGTAGCTATTTGATACTTCTTTATCTCCTAGATACCACTCTTGTTAGTAACTTATGTATGACTAATAGAAGTAACACTCCCCCGAATAATATTTAAACTGTATAAAATATTTATACAAAAAAATCGCCCCTTGGAAAAATCCAAGAGACGTTAATTGTTCAATTTGTGTCAATTTTATAGTTATTTTTTATAAATTAATTATTCTTTATATATAATTCTATTTTCTACAAATATTTAATTATCTAACTCTAATCAAAGTTACAACAGCTTCAGCCCTAATAATATTATTTTTAGGTTTGAAAGTATTATCTGGCCTAAATGTTCCATCAGGATATCCTTTAATATATCCCTTATCTATAAACTCATCTATTTGATCCTTTGCCCAACTATCTTTCCAGTATGTATATTTAGGGTATGCATAAGTAAGATTATGCTTATCTAAATTATAAAAATCTGTTTGTCCTGCTTTCATTGGAGTAAAATATGGAACCATTATACTTTCATCTTCTAATAACTGATCTTGGTGAAGAAGTCCAAAGCAGTGTCCTAATTCATGTAGTGCAACTTGGTATGTATGATCTTTAGTTAAGTTTGATGCATTTATCTTATAATCATTGATAAATACTTTTGCACTAGTAAGTTTAGGTACAGACTTTACAAACTCGTTATATGTTATTCTTGCAATACCTACCCACTCTTCTTTTGATGAACTTGTAGAACTAAGAATCAGATGTGCTTTATCTTGAGATACTTTATCAAAACTTATGTCTGCATCACTAATATGTGAAATCTTATCCAAAGCAATATTGAAAGTGCCGGTATGATTTGCATATGTGTCTGTAACGCTACTATCTAAATAAATTTTTACATTATTAGATGGTATAATTCTAAAATCATAGAAAGCGCTGTCCTTTGTAAGTACTTGCGCTGAATATGAATGTGTTGTTATTTGACCTTTTGAAGCTCCTGTTACTTCTTCTTTTATATCATTATATCTTAGGGACATACCTTGAGAACTTGTAACAAAATCTAAATCTGATACCTCATCATAGCTATTTATTTCTTTAGTAAAATGTATTAGCCCTTCATTATCTGATAAGTTGTATCTACCAAAGTTTAAAGAAACAATAGAATATTGTTTGCCTTCTTTTGTATTATTGGGTCTTAGGTAAAGCATATACTCTTGTTTTTCTTCCATAGGTATATATCCTTCAAAGTTTGAAAAATCTCCATTTTCAAATTTACAAGGCTCTACTACTGGTATGATTTCGTCTTTTACCTGACCTTTAACCACTTTGCTTATTTTAAAGCTTGAAATACTTGATGGACCGACTAAGTTTTTATCAGTATCCGTTTTTCTAACTCCATTAAAATATCCATTAACAATAATAGGACTATTTGCTTCTAATTCATCAAGGTTATTTGGTACTACATATGTAGCACTAAATGCTTCATTTTTGTTATAGATTATACTTATCTTACTAAAATTAGTACATATCCCCCATAAGCACACCAATAGCAACTTCATTATAGTACCATTCACTAGATTTAACATCACTAAAATTTATTGATGTTTTATTTGTAAATCCAAATACTCTATTTACTATCTTAGTAAATTCTGCTCTAGTAATTTTGTTGTCTGGCTTAAATATTCCTTTTGCTATAGCTTCTCTCATGTCGCCAACGACTTCGTCCGTTGCTCAAAAGCTTTTTTAAGCGACTACGTCTGCGATTTTATTTTACTTACTATTGGTGCATTGGTATCACTTGGTCACATGGGTTATTCATAGATTATAAGCTATTATAATCTATGAATACGTAAAAAAGGAGTAATCTATATTCGATTACTCCTATAAAGCTATTAATTCTATTTAATTATTCTCATATCCTTTTGGATTTTGGCTTTGCCATCTCCAAGAATCTTCACACATTTCATCTATTCCATAGTCTGCTTTCCACCCAAGTTCTTCTTGTGCCTTTGTTGGATCTGCATAACACTTAGCAACATCACCAGGTCTTCTATCTACTATTTTGTATGGTACTTCTCTACCGCTAGCTTTAGAGAATGCCTTTACTAAATCAAGTACACTATATCCGTTTCCTGTACCTAAGTTATATGTTACTAATCCTGGGTTTTGAGCTAATTTTTCTAATGCTTTAACATGTCCTTTTGCTAAATCTACAACGTGTATATAATCTCTAACACCTGTTCCATCAGGAGTATCATAGTCATTTCCAAATACACTTAGCACTTCTAACTGACCTATAGCTACTTTTGTTATATAAGGCATAAGGTTATTAGGTATACCATTTGGTTCTTCACCTATTCTTCCACTCTTATGTGCTCCAACTGGGTTGAAGTATCTAAGAATAGCAACATCTAATGTTTTATCAGCCTTACATATATCTCTTAACATATCTTCTACCATAAGTTTAGTTCTTCCATATGGATTTGTTACTGATAACGGGAAGTCCTCAAATATTGGACAAGTGTGAGGGTCTCCATATACAGTAGCTGATGAACTAAACACAAACTTAGATACATTATACTTTTTCATAGTTTCTAAAAGTACTAATGTATTAGTTAAGTTGTTGCTATAATATTCTAGTGGCATACTAACAGATTCTCCAACTGCTTTTAAAGCTGCAAAGTGAATAACAGAATCTATTTTATTTTCTTCAAATACTACTTCTAATTTTTCTTTATCTTTTATATCTAATTCATAAAACTTTACATCTTTACCTGTAAGTTCTTTTATTCTGTCTAATACTACTGGGTTACTATTGCAAAAGTTATCTACTATTACAACTTCATACCCTTCTTCTAAAAGCTCTATAGCTGTGTGGCTCCCTATATACCCTGCCCCTCCAGTTACTAAAACTGACATATTTTCCATCTCCTTTTTGCAATTCATCCTAATTATTAATATACTTATTTTAATTTCTATACTAACTCAATGTGTTTTTCTAATTCTTCTTTTTTATTACCTTTTACAGATTTTTTATTATTCTCATGATTTTTAACTGTATTTTTCATGTATTCTAATAAATCATCTTTTAAGTTATCTCTCTTTAAAGCAAAGTCTATTGTTGCTTCTAAGAATCCTAACTTATCTCCTACGTCATATCTTCTTCCTTCAAAGTCATAAGCATATATAGCTTCTTGCTTACCTAAAGTCTTAAGAGCATCTGTAAGTTGTATTTCTCCGCCTTTTCCTGGCTCTTGATTTTCAAGTATTTCAAATATAGCAGGAGTTATTATATATCTACCTAATATTGCTATGTTTGATGGTTCTTCTCCTGGAGCTGGCTTTTCAACCATGTCTTTTACTTTATATACTCTATCTTCTATATGCTTCACATCTAATATTCCATACTTTGATGTATCTTCAGGAGCTACTGTTTGAACACCTAATATAGATGTTTTATATTCATTGTAAGCTTCTGTAAGTTGTTTTAAACAAGGCTTGTCTGCGTCTACTATATCATCTCCAAGAAGTACTGCAAATGGTTCATTTCCTATAAAGCTCTTTGCACAGTGTATAGCATGCCCTAGTCCTTTTGGCTCTTTTTGTCTTATATAATGTATATTTACCATGTTAGATATGTCTCTTACCATTTCTAACATTTCTTGTTTTCCTTTTTGCTCTAATTCTAACTCTAATTCTACAGATTTATATAGGAATAGGTAAGACTTTGAAGTTATCTCCATCTTTTCCCCTCCTTCACACCGTACGTGAGAGTTTCCCCTCATACGGCGTTCCAACAATTTGAATTTAGTAATTATAAT
>NZ_JBKFGI010000020.1:0-41516 GCF_056171995.1 Romboutsia sp. LXY-2
CTGCAGGAATATGAAGTAGCTTTAGTTAGTGTTACAGAAATGTTTGATACATCAACACCTCAAGGGATGCTGTTCTTACAGATGCTAGGAAGTTTTGCAGAGTTTGAAAGAGCCATTATTAATGAAAGAACTAGAAATGGAAGAATAGCAAGGTTAAATGAAAATAAATGGGTTGGTGGTAAGCCTTCATTTGGATATAAAGTAAATAAACATGGTCAATTTGAAGTGGATGATGAAGAATCTAAAATAGTTAAGGATATATTCAAGCTAAGGTCTAAGGGGCTTTCATTAGCTAAGATAGGAGCTAAGTATGGATTTTCAAAGCAGAAGGTAGATTATATATTAAAAAATAAAAACTATATTGGTATATTTGAGTATCATGGAAAAAAAGAAAAAAATGAGTTATCTATTGATATAGAGCCTATAATATCAAGATATATGTGGAATAAAGTTAATAATAAAGGGAGTTGATTAAGCTATGAATGATAGAAAAATATATGAGATTCACTATACATACTCTGATATTGCTGATAGCTGTAATTTTAAGAGAAGTGATATAGTATATACAACAAGAAGTGTAATTAAAATAGGAGAGATGATTAATTTTAGCGGTAGAACTGGTAAAGTAATAAACGTAGAAGAACCTAAGATTAAGAATGAGACAATGTTAGGGAATACATACTACAAAGGAAAGTTATACATTCAATATATATGAACTCTACCCAAGCCCCAATGTTAGCAATAGAGTTTGTTATTAAGTTTACGATTAAGCACGCTATCATATTATCAGTCCCCCCTAATTGGCAAGCATAAGAAAAAAATACTGTATTAAACAAAGCAAAAGTTATTAATGAATCAATAGAGTTTCTATTGCTAACATTTGTGGGCGCACCAGCATTTTTCATTGGGAATCGAGTACAATTCATATATGTAAGTATATAATTTATTCTAATATTATATCACTTTAAAGTGATACTTTCGGATTTAGAACGTAAAATTTCGAGAAAATACAAATTGGTTTAAAAAATGAGTGTACCGAAAAGTGTTCTCTTAGTATTATAGGCACTTTAGGACTGTTTTGTTTTTAGTTATAGAGATAGATTTCCTTAGGATGTTCTTATTCCCAAAGGCAAAAGCATGGGAAAAGAATAGTATTTTTAAGCTTTAAAGATTTTAAGGAATATTTAGTATAGATACGTAAAGGAGAAAAATATGAGATTTACAATAGATAAAGAAAAGATTGAAAAAAGGAATAGGGAAAGAGATTATACTATTCCTTACCATGAATTATTAGACCCTGACAGAGAAAATGAGAGGGGAAAAATGATAGAGTTTTTTAAAGATAATGAAGTGATTTTATATAATTGCATGGGAGCATCAGATGTAGATTATGAAGTATTTGTAGGATGTATGGAAATATACAATAATACAGGAGTAAATTATTTCTATGATTTTTCTGATTTAAGATTAAACTTTCAATATAAAACATTAGATAAAGGAATTAAAGGATATAGTAGATCATGGGATAGTAGTAGAGATATATTTGATAGAAATTTTTTAAACAATTATTTAGAGGAAGTATCAAATACTATAAAACTTATGCAATTTTTTGGTATAGAAAACTTATATGATACAAGTGTAAATCAATATATTGAGCATTATAATAGAGCTGAAACTGAATTAAATGAATGGCGAATTGAAGAACTTGAAAAGAGAAAAGTAAAGGAGGAGACATCTTTTGATAAAATGAGAAATAGTTATTACAATTTTGAGGATTTTGATAATAACAAGTTTAATATGATTTTCAAAGAATGTATCCAGGATATGGATATGGGAAAAAATATTTATATATTAGATGAGGTTATTAATATCAATGTAAACTTAGATGATAATAAGACATTTATAGTATTTTTAAGAAAGAATGATAAAGTTTGTTTTGTTGGTAGAACTACAAATTTATTAAATTATATAGGTACAAAGAGTAAGGAGCATGGCGCTGATAGAGTGGCTTTTTATCCGGTAGATAATGACTATATAGATGATATTTATATTAAGGCTCTTATAGAGTTTGATGTTGCTATAGGAGGGACTGTTAAAAATACAAATAGAAAATATATATCAATGACAAGTGTAAAAAGAATATTCAAAGAATTATATAAAATAAACTTAGTACATATTAAAAAGATAATAGCAAAATATGATATAGAAAGATTTTTAATAGGAGATATCATAATTTTTGATAAAATAGAGTTAGATAGAGCAACAAGAGATTATTTAAATTTAAAATAAATGACTTGATTCTACAATTTGAAAATATAGCAATGAAAATGGGGATAGATATAACTAAAGTGCTATTTGAATACAATAATCAAAATAATCTTTGAAACTTCTAAAAAAGCCCCTCATAAGCTTATATAGACATTCTTAAATGTTTCGTAAGTTATGTACTCTACTGGATATGTTACGAATAAGCTTGCTTTTTCCATATTCAGTCATGAGTGTTCTTATTAGTTTTACTTATAGTCCATTTTTTAAATTTCATATCATGCCTGCAACATATAAAAAGATATGTTGTTACTTTTTATGTCTAAAAATAGAACAGAAAAGAAACGAAAAAATACCTTTACTAGTCTTTACTAGTATTTAAAAAAGTATTTAATAGTATTTAATAGTATTTAGGCATACCCTAACCCCTTGAAAATACTAATGTTAAGACGTTTAAAAGCGACAAATTAGGTATTTATTACGACTTATTAGGGAGTAAAGACGACAAATTAGGGACTTAACTACGACGTATTAGGGAATAAAAGCGACGTATTAGGGAATAACTACGACAGATTAGGGAAAGAAAAAGCGACAAAGATTAAAAAGTTGACGCAATTAATATCCTTTGGTAATCTATAAATATAATTAAGTAATGGGTGGGAGAGTAAATATGAACCTTATAGAAGAACTAGAGAATAATCGTATATTAATGAAAAATAATATGCTAGTAAAAGCTAGATATAGCCTAAGTCTAGTTGAAAATAGAATATTTTTATCTATTTTATACAAACTTCAAAAAAAATCAGATGGTATATTAACTTGTTCAATTAGTCATTCGGAATTTAAAGAGATAGTTAAATTTAAGGGGAAAAATACTATCAAAGGTATTTTAGATGTTTTAGAAGAGCTAAGAAAAAAGCCTATATATTTTAGAGAAGAGAAGAAAAATAAAAAAGGTAGCATTTGGGGAGCATATGGATTTATAAATGGGTATGAGTACGACGACGAATTAGGGATGTTTAATATTGAAGCATCTGAAAAGATACATAATTTATTAAAAGAGTATTTAAAAATGGGGTATACACCTATTAATGTTCAGATTTGGTTATCTCTTAATAACTCATATGCACAGCGTTTTTATGATTTATTAAGGCTTTGGAGTGGAACAAAAGATACTATAAGCTATAAGATAGATGATATCAAGGAATTATTGATGTTAGACGATAAATATGGAAAATACAATGATTTCAAAAGACGTGTTATACTTCCAGCTATAAAAGAGCTTAATGAAACAGGATATTTTGAGATAAATATAAAAGAAAATAAAGTAGGTAGAAAAGTAGACTCAATTGACTTTATTGTAAAAGATTTGGACAAGCGAAAATATTTTAATAAGGAAGATAGTTTGATTCAGGCACCAAGTGAAGTAATTGAAGAGGTTGCTGCTATCACAGAGGATGTTACTTGTGATGATAAAAAAGAGGCTATTTTTATACCTAACTTTAGTGTTGATTGTGAGAATATAAATGAATCAATAGAATGTGACTTTGAGCCTTTTGTTCATGATGAAACATTATTTACTAAAGGAACTTTAAGAAGTTTTAAAAAGGACTTTAGAGGCGTTGATTTTAAGAATAAATATATGGAAAAAGCTTTTGATGATGCTGTTATGGTAACTCTTGATAGAGATGATGTAGAGACTATTAAAGCGACTTCATACAAGTTCTTCAAGGGTACTTTGGATAATAAGATTGTGGAGTATAAAATTGAAGAAAAAGAGGATATAGAGCATCAAAGAAATATTGAGATGTTTTGGTAGGATTCACGTTTAAGTGAATTATAAATTAGTGTTTATTTATATTAAAATTTATAAAATAAATTATATTAAAAATTGATACAAAAATCATAGTTAAAATTACAAAATGAATTATATTGAAAATCATAAATAAACTATAAGATAAATTGTTTTATGATTTATTTATGATTTAGAAAAAAAGTAAAAAAGAATCAATTTATAAATCTTAATTAGATTTATAAATTGATTCTTGATTATTTCCTTCTATTACCTTTGTTCTTATTCTTTTTGTCATACTCTTTAGCATTCTTATTTATATCAAAATTAGTAGGTAAGTTACCCCTAGTAGTCTCTATCGTAGTCTCTAAAATATTCATAATAGTTTTATTTACAGTAGTATTTTTAGCTTGAGAAATGGCCTTTAAAAGATTTAAATCTTCTTCTTTAAAGTAGACAGATATAGGAGTTTTCTTTACAGATTTTTCTTCTTCCATTTCAAATAAATTTAATCCAGAAGATACTATTATATCTTTTTCAAATGTATCTTTTACTACATTATCAACCTTATCTTTATAACTTTTTTTAGTTATTTTTACTTCATTAGCATCATCTATAAATTTTTCTAAGCCCATTTATAACACATCCCTTCTTGTTAACTCTTCTATAAAATCATTAAACTCGTCCCTAATTTTGTGAGCTTTTTTTATTTTTCTTAAATAATCATCTATATCCATTTTACTTAAAATAGCATTTTTTATTATTGTAGTATCACTAATTTTAGTTTCTAGTAAGTCTTGTTTTATATTATCGAACGAATCTAAATACTCACTAAATATATCTCCTGAAGATAATTTCCTACTTGTATATGAATTTATAACAACTGCTCTTTTAGATTCATTTGTCATTTCCATCTCTTCAAGATCTTGATTGAACTTTTGATAGAATAATTCACAACCTCTTATACTTGCAATATCTTGATATTCAAGAGGGGTAATTATTGAATCTGAGACTAGCATAAAGTTTCTAGCAATAAGATCATATGAAGGTGATAAATCTATAAATATGTAATCATAATTTTTAAGCTCATCTATGTTACCTTTAAACCATCTCCATACAGCTTTCTCACGATTAGTTTTAGTTGTTAAAAACTCAGATAATACTGATAAACTCAAATCACTAGGAATTAAATCCATGTTAGGATAGTCACCCATTGGAGAGGTGATTATAACTTCTTTGGCACTAGATCCATCAGTAAGAGCCTCAAACATTGTTTTCTTATCATGTACTATTTTATACATAAATTGAGTTAAATTTGCTTGAGTGTCAGCGTCTATAATTAATACTTTTTTTCCTTGCTTGCTTAGTTTTATGGCTGTTAATATTGTTAAAGTGGTTTTTCCTACACCACCTTTAACATTGAAAAAACTTACTATTTTCAATGTATTCACATCCTTTATAATATAATTTATAAAATAAATTATATCACAAATTATTATTAGATTCAAAATGAAAATTATGATATAATTCTAATAAAAAATCTAATATAAATTATATGTCTATATTTTTAGACAATATCTACTAAAATATAATACAAAAATTGACATATAGAGAGTTCTATGAAAAAAGAGCAATAGGCTATTGTAGAATATCAACTGTAATGCAGATAGATAAAATTAGAATATACGCTAAACTTTACGATATAGTGATATATAGAATATTTATAGATGGAGCAGTATAGGAAAAATACATAGATACTAGTGTAGGAGAGAATGGACGATGTAAAAGAAAATAAGATAGACATGATTACAGTTTATAGAAATGATAGAATTCTCTGTTTTTATCTTTTTAAAATTTAAAAACAGAGGATAAGTGAATTTTAAATATCCTCTGTTTTATTAATAGTACAATATTATTTTTTTACAAATGATTTTTGTATGCTTGTAGGTGCCCATCCGTTATACGTTACCCATTGATCTGTATCATAGGCTCTATGTTCTCCATACAATTCATGTATAGTGAACTTGATTTTATAATCAGATAATTTATATCCAGCAGCTTGTGAAATTATTTCGGATACAAGTGCTGCAAATTTACCTCCTACAGTAGGTAGTATAAGTCCTGCAACCCCCAATGAGCCTAGCAATGAATACCAACCTAACCTTGCAAGGTTATACATATCGGTAGCTTCTCCATAAACAACTCTTGTTCTAGTTTCACCTATTTTTGGCATTTTTTAATTTCCTCCTAGTTTTCTATTTATAAGTTAAAGATATTTTTCAGTCTATTTTGTAAACCTGCTATAAAAATATTGTTTTATTTATTATAATTTAATATTATTTAATTAAAAGGGAGGGATTTTTATGGCATTTGAGTTTGTAATTGGCTTTATGTTTGTAATTGGAGGGATTTATATAAAACAAAAAAAAGTATTTAATAGCTCTTCTGATGCTAGAAAATACGATGTTGAGAAATTAAATAATACTATTTCATTAAATCTAATTGTGCTTGGATTAATTAAAGTATTATTTTTCTTCATATCTATTATTAACCCAAATTTAAAAGAAGTACTTAATACATTGTATACTATTAGTTTAATAATACTTGTTTTTATTCTTGCAATATCATTAAATAGATGTAAAAAAGATTAGAACAGATAAGTTGATTAAAAAGGTTATAAATTCAGATAGTAGAGTAATGTAAAGTATAAGTATGATAAGTAAAATGTAATTTCTTTATTAGTATTACGTTTACTAATATTATTAAAGTAGTTTTTCATAGTCCTGCCTTTAATATTGAAGAAATCTGCTATTTTCAATATACTTATATCAATTTCTAAATGATTTTTAAAAAGAATTATATAAAAAAATATTATTAAATTTAAAATATAAATCATGATAAGATTCTAATAAAAAATTAAAAATAATTTATATGTCTGTATTTTTAGATATTAGGTACTAAAGTATAATAAAAAAATTGACATCTGGAGGATACTACGAAAAAAAGTAGCATGCTATTGTAGAATATTAACTGTAATGCAAGTAGATAATACTTCGCTTAAGGATCAAGAAGACAAGATTAGAATGTATGCTAAATTTCACGATATCGTGCTAGATAAAATATTTATATACAAAGCAATATAAGGTAAATTAACTGATATACCAGGGTATGATAAGATGATGGATTATGTAAAGAATAGTTGGCCAAAATAAAAAAATAGTCAAATTTTATTTAAATAAGTGTTCATATATACTAAAAGTAGACTACAATTATATTAAATTTATATAATTGTATAAAATTATAATCTAAGATCTCGTCATATTAATATATTTAATTAAAATTCTCTCAGCACAAAGTAGCTTTTTATTTTTTAGTGATTAAAGAATATACTTTTAGATTATTCTGATGATGTGCATAACATGGAAAGGAGATTAAAAATGATAAAAAAGAAATATTTAATTGTTTGTATATTGACATTAATATTTTTCAGTATACTTTTATATAAGAACTACTTTTATTATCAAATGTCATATAATCCAATTGCTAGACAGTCTTCAGAATTAAGTGATTCAACTTATACAGAATATAATCCTGATTATTCAAGCTTTTATAATAAACAGGGAAGTAAACTTAGTGGAGTTACAAGAAGTAAAACTACAAATACCTCTATTTATGAATATATATCGGGGTTAGAATTAAAACCTTCAAAAGAAGAAAAGTCTCATTATATAATAAAAGGTGAATATTTATTAGGATTTAATTCACCAGTTAAGCATGACATAGTTATAAATATTTTTTCAGATGATTTATCCATAATTCAAATTTTATCTACCAGATATGGTTTTAGGGAAGGATACTATAAAATAACAAATGATACATTTGATTACGAATATATTAATAGATTAATTGAAAATGAGGAAAGAAGGAATTAATAAACTCCTTCTTTCCTCATTTTATATATCAAAGTTACATATTTGTCCAATTACTAGAACCTTTATACTTAGCTGCAATTATACTATTAACTTTACTAGTTACAAAGCATATACCCCTATGTTCTGGGTATTCAAGTATACCTACATTAACTTTTATCTTATCAAATTGTGTGTATCTATCAAAGAAAAGTCTAGTTTCAGCCAAACCGGCACATCCATCATTAACAAGACTACCTACTTTCATTGGATCAGTTGGTAATAATGATGTTATAAGACTTGAAATACCAAGAGCTGTAGCACCTAATCCTGGTATCATCAATAGAGATACAATTGATGTTATAGTTGAATATGTTTTAATATAATTTTCGATAGTTGCAGAATTAGTCTCTTTCTTCTTGAATATGTTGTCATATAGAGACCTTTGATAGTCAATCATTTTGACTATATCCGTTGGAGCTACCTCTATTACTTTTGTATAATTTTTTGCCATTTAAAAACATTCATCTATTATTTATTATAAGATTTTATCTTACACTAAATAAATAGGCGAATACGCTATAAATTGTAAATATATATAGAATATAAATCCTTAAAAAATGAGCAATAACAGATAGTTTCGTATACATAAGATAAGTCACTAATCAACTTTTAAAGTATAGTTGGATTTAATAAAAAAAGGACATATTTACATGCCATACTTTTACTTGTTTTTGCATCTATCGACTGAGCAATTGCGTATTCCAGACAAAAACGACGCTACCCTACCTAAAGAAACAGAGCACTGTATACTGAAACACCTGTAAGTATTAAAAATATTACTGGATAATAGATAGTCCTAGCTATAACTTTTTTTGAATCATAGTACTCATCTAAAGAAATATATGCTTCTTGTGCAAAGTGTAGATATACACCTAAATATATAACATCCATCTTACTAAAATAAATCCCACATAATAAGCAAACTATAACTAATAGCGTAACTAAGTTAAGAATAAACTTTTTCAAAATACATCCCACCTTTAAGTTGTTTAATTATACTATTTATTTAATTTATATGGTTTACATTTATAAAAAAAAAAGACTATATATACAGTGTAAAACAAAACAAGATGGCCATCAAGTTATATTTTACATAAATTTTTTATTAAAAGGAGATATAAATATGGCATTCCCAGCAAATCCATCAATAGGACAAACATATACAGCGAGAATAAGAATATCTAATCAAGAATTAAAAGATGTTGGTATAGTAACAGGTATGGCTCATGGAGTAATCGCAGGAAAAATAAAACCTTTATTACAAAAAAAAGTAAGTGCAGCATTAGGAAGTACTGCATCTAAATTTTTCACTCCAATCTTTATAGCTTGTGAAGCGATAGGTTTCTACGGATATATATTACAAGCTTTAAATAGAAAAGGAGTGGAAATAACTATGGGGTTCAAATATAAAAGAATAGAAGCTTGCCAACAAGGTGCTTGCTACTACTACAATGATTGGACTCTTAATGAAGGTATAAGAATAACAACATACTAAAACTCAAATTAAAGTCATTTTAATAAAAAAGAAGTAGCATCTGTTACTTCTTTTTTTGTGTGTGCCCAGATATAATCATAATTTTTAAGTTCATCTACGTTACCTTTAAACCATCTCCATACAGCTTTTTAACGATTAGTTTTAGTTGTTAAAAACTCAGACAACACTGATAAACTTAAATCACTAGGAATTAAATCCATGTTAGGATAGTCACCCATTGGAGAGGTTATTATAACTTCTTTGGCACCAGATCCATCAGTAAGAGCCTCAAACAGTGTTTTCTTATCATGTACTATTTTATACATAAATTGAGTTAAATTTGTTTGAGTATCAGCGTCTATAATTAATACTTTTTTTCCTTGCTTGCTTAGTTTTATAGCTGTTAATATTGTTAAAGTGGTTTTTCATACACAACCCTTAATATTGAAAAAACTTACTATTTTCAATGTATTAACACCCTTTATAATATAATTTATAAAATAAATTGTATTATAAATTATTACTAGATTTAAAATAAAAATTATTATATAATTCTAATAAAAAATTAAAAATAATTTATATGTCTATATTTTTAGATATTATTTATTAAAGCATAATACAAAAATTGACATCTGGAGGATACTATGAAAAAGAGTTGTAGGGTATTGTAGAATATCAACTGTAATGCAAGTAGATAATACTTCGCTTAAGTACCAAGAAGACAAGATTAGAATGTATGCTAAGCTTCACGATATAGTGATAAATAAAATGTTTATAGATAAAGCAGTATCAGGTAAATCAACTGATAGACCAGAGTATGACAATATGATGGACTATATTAAAGAAAATAATATAGATATGATTATGGTTTATAAAAATGATAGAATACATAGAAGTTTATATAATTTATTGGCTATGATATATGAGCTACAGGAGCATGAGGTAGCTCTAGTAAGTGCAACGGAGATGTTTGACACGTCAACACCCCAAGGGATGTTGTTCCTACAGATGCAAGGTAGCTTTGCAGAGTTTGAAAGAGCAATTATAAATAAAAGAACTCGTAATGGAAGAATAGCAAGACTTAATGAAAATAAGTGGGTAGGTGGAAAGACTACGTTTGGAGATAAAGTAAATAAAGATGGTAAATTTGAAATAGATGGAGAAGAATCTAAAATAGTTAAAGATATATTTAAATTAAGGTATAAGGGGATTCCATTAGCTAAAATAGGTGCTAAGTATGGATTTTCAAAGCAGAAGGTAGACTATATATTAAAAAATAAAAATTACATAGGAGCATTTGAGTACCAATGTAAAAAAGAAAAGAATAATATTGTAATAGAAATAGATCTAATAGTATCAAAGTATATGTGGAATAAAATTAATAAGATGTAGTTAGTATGTTATAAGTCTATATTAGATGTAAATAAGGATTCATATTAAATAAAGTACTACTAAAATAACTTTTAAAGGTGTCTAGTGAAAATGCCCTTAGAATACATTATCTGGATTCTAAGGGTTTAAATGTTATTTAAATATGTAACTTAGTCCCTAAAGTAAAATTTAATAACTAGTCACCACTTTCATTAAGTTTTGTTTGTTTTTTTATACTAACTATATAACTAATAAGTGCTATTCCTATTGAAATATATTTTATATTAGTCATTAGTCGTTGTAAGTCGGTATTTAAAGCTCCTATAAGCGATACCATGATCAAGATTAACCCAAGTATCAATGTATGAAGAAAAGACACTTTTTTAACTTTAACAAGGTCATATTTGCTATTGTCATAACCTAATTTTAAGGTACCATTATTTATCAAAAACGCTGCTATTATAAGCATTATCCCCGCTGCACCACCACTAGTAATTATATCTTTAAACATAGCCCCACCTCCTTCTGTTAATTAAATGGTATTTTAAATAAAAAAAATAGTCAATTTTCATTTATAAGGTTCATAAAAGATAATCAACGATGGACTTTTAATGAATAAAAAGGGAGGGTATAAAAAATGGAGTATGAGGTTGATTTAAATTTATTAATGAGTTTCTTAAATGGATTGACAGCTTTAGAGCAAGATATAGTAAACGAGATTTATATTAAGAAAAATAATATGATCTACATCTCGAGGACAAGATCTCTATCAATTAAAAATATAAATAGCATACATAGAACAGCGTTGAGTAAGATACAAACTAATATAGATATGTACAATAATGAGATCTATATTTAAATATATTATTAAGGATATTGATTAATTTGAACTATATATACGTATAGAAAATTTATAAAGAGGCTTAGTATGAATATTAGTTCAATGGAGAAGAGTTTAAACTTATTAGTCCATTATGAACTGATCATGTTAATTTTTTAAGTAGATATATATTTGAAGATTTAAAAATTATAACTAGATAGGGATTAAAAAAACTAGAAATAAAGGAGCTAGAGTGGTGAACCATATCCTACATTAATTTATTGGTATTGAGCAAAATTTGATACAATATTATAGAAAAAAGTTGGTTCTCCAATAGAGATTAAAGCACATACGTAATCTCAAAAATAAAGTAATTATAAAAACTATCATATTTGAGCTGAAGAGCTTATGATAGAAATGAATTTTATGGAAAAATATAGTGATATTAATCAAAAATTTCATCGATACAATAGTTGGATTTTTTATCATATATAGAAATAGTTATCCAAGTATTAGTATACCTATCCTTAATACAGTACTCTAAGCATTTAACATATCTATTTATATCTTGTCATGTAACCTTCAAGTAGCCTCGCTATTAGATTATGTCCATTAAGCTATTCGCTATTTATCAAGTTTATCGAATTTATACTATGTATAATTATTTAATCTTAATTGTTGTTCTGATGATATACAATTAGGTTAAATTTATACTGCCTCTAAAAATAAAAGATGTAGTTAGACTAAATCATACCTAGGAGCATATACAAAAAATAATTTATATATGTTTCAAATATAAGAATTAAATTAATTAGTTTACTCTCACACATAATTATTATTTATTATAAGTATAGGGGGGGATGCAGATGGATACAGAGATAGTAAATTTTTTTATCTCTCAAGGTGTATTCGCAGTTTTATTTGGATACTTATTATTATATGTATTAAAAGAAAATAGTAATAGAGAGGCTAGATACCAAGAATTACTGCAAGATTTAACTAATCTTTTGCCTGAGATAAAGCAAGATATATCTAGTATAAAGGATTCTCTAAAGAAACAATAAACATCTAGTATATATAAAAATCAACACAAGTATACAAAAATATAAATAATATTACAAAATAATTAGTTTACATTTGAATGGGAATACCTTTTTTATAAAGAAAAAGGGGGATTTCCTATGAGTAAGTTTTACAATATGATATATAGCTATAAAAATAATAATCCAAATGTGTTTGTGGACATTATAGAAGCATTTGACCCTTTGTTAAATAAATATCAAAGAAATGGATGCTATGAAGATATAAAAAATGATCTAATAGAATTTATGTTTTTATTATTACTAAAACTTCCTATAGAAAAGGATATTTTCAAAGAAGATAAGTATATAGTATCTTATATACTTATCTTCTTTGAATAACAGGTATATTTATTTGAATAAGAAAAATAAAGATAGAATTAATAGAGAGATAAAAATAGACAATAATTATATAGAGGCAGGTTACAATGATAATTGGAGTACTATTTTATTTGAAGATATGATTGATATTTTAACCGAATTAGAAAAAGATATTATAAATAAAATATATAATCTTGGATACTATGAAGCCGAAATAGCAAGATATTATAACGTATCGCGACAGGCTATAAATAAAACTCATAAAAGAGCCTTATCTAAAATTCAGAAAAAGTACCTTAAGACTAAGTGATAAACAATTTATATTTAAGTAAGTGAATAAAGATGGTAAAGAAGCATAGTTTTTTTATTTTATTGTGGTGTATATATGGGATAGAGTTAACACTAAAAAGTAGGTGTATCAAAAAATATTCGCTTTGGTATTGGTGGATTTAGACCTATATTGCTTTTTATGTACTAAAAAGTAATTTTATGTTACAATTTATCTATACCAATCGGATAATAAAAAAGTTAGGAGACCCGTCGCCAAACAGAAATCCTAACTTTTAACAATAACCCTAAAAAGATAAGAGAATCTTAATAGAGATTTTATATATAATTTATAATTCTACTAACATAGAAAATCTATGCAGGTAGTTTTGTTTTCTATAGTCATTTTATCACATGGCTACAGAAGTGACAATATATATATAATAACTTCTCTTATCTTTCTAAGGTGCATTATCGGAAAAACGAGGGGAGTTTTTTTAATGCAAGCAATTAAATTACAAGAACTTTATGAAATTAATATAGATGAATCAAGGAAACATTTAACAAATTTACATAAGAGTAGTGAAGGATATATAACTGTTGCTAGTAAATCTCCAGATTATAGTCAATGGCATTACAAAAGGGAAGATTTACTTGAGAGAACAGAAGATATCATAAATGATATCAATGCATATGTATCTCAAAACACGTTTTATAGACCACAAAGAAGAATTGAGAATATAAAAGAGCTTAGAGCTATTTATATTGATATAGATTGTTATAATTCAAAATATACAAAAGAAGCTGTTAAATATTTTTTAGAAAATGATTTATATGGTAGTAAAATACCAGCACCTAATTATTTAATAGATAGTGGTCGTGGACTTTACTATATAATTTTAATAAAGCCGGTTCCGAGTATGGCATTACCTTTATGGTATGCGGTACAAAGATATCTATTTAATACTTTAAAAAAATTCGGAGCAGATGCAAATGCACTTGATCCAACAAGAGTATTAAGAATAGTTGGGACGTTAAATTCAAAGAGTGGTACATGCGTTGAGGTACTCGATGCACATGATTATGAATATTCACTAAGAGAAATTCAAGAAGAATATTTACCAGAGATTTCAGTGAAAAAGAGGTCAAAGGGTAGACCTAAAAAAATGGTTAGCCTTTTTACTGAATATAGTCTTTATCATGCAAGAGTTATTGATATAGCAAAGGTTTGTGAGCTTAGGGATTATGATGTAGAAGGTCATAGAGAAATTATTTTATTTTTATATAGATATTTCTCTGCTTGTTTTACAGAGGACGCAGACGAAGCTTTAAGTAGAGCTCTAGAATTAAATGCTATGTTCAAAAATCCATTACCTGAGAATGAGGTTATTCAAGATACTAAATCTGCTACGAAAGCCTATGAGAATAGAATATACAAATATACAAATACGAAGCTAATTGAAATACTAGATATAACATTAGATGAGCAGCAGCACCTGATAACAATTATATCTGGTAAAGAAAAATATAGAAGAAGTGCAGAAGAACAAAAAGCAAAGAAAAAAGCTAAGAGAAGAAATGAAAATGGATTAACTAAAAGAGAACAGGAAAAACAAGATAGATTAAATAAGATAAAGGAGCTTCAACAACAGGGATTAAATCAAAATCAAATAGCAAGCCAAATCGGAATAAGTAGACAAGCAGTAAGCAAATTACTTAAATCTTTAACTAATTAATATGTCAACTGAAACGTCCTCTTTGTATTGGGGGGCTTTAGCCCTGATATGCTTTTATTTAGATAGTCAGTGTTTTGCTAGGAGGTTCTTATGGATGAGAAGAATATTTGGTTAAAGATTAGTGGGAGTATTACTTATTATTTTAAGTGTTACAATAGAACTTTAACTAATGAAGAACTTTGGTTAGATTATGTAGAGTATGTATTACCTGATGTGGATGGAGATGGAGTTCATACTTATTTGGACAAGCAGAGTTTAGATAGAATTGTTATAGATGAAAAAATGATGGTTAAAGCTAAAATAGCATTTATGGAAAGACTTGAAAAGAGAAGAGCTAATGCAAAGCCAATTAAAGAAGAAAAGAAAGTATTAGCAGAGGTAATGGATTTTTTTAAATATAAGAAAAGTTTATAAGAGGTGAAATATATGAATTCAAGCAGCAATCAACTTCCATTAATTGAAAGTGTTGAAGATGTTATTTTAAATATCAAGGTATTTAATGAAGATTTAGATACTAGTGAATCATTAATATCTAAGTTGAGTTTTTTTACACATTGGTATTATAGTGAAAAATTAGATTTATTTGGACCAAGTAAATTTATTGGTTATAAAGGAAATACATCTGATAATTATAGAAAAGGAACAAGTCGTGAAAGTGGCTATATGTGTGGAACTGTAACACAACCAATATTATCAGGATTATTTGATTCTGTTGATAGCCTTGATAGGGAGAAAGCTGATAAACTATATGATAAATTAGAAGTTTTTACAAATTATTATGATAAAAAGCCTAATAAGAGAGCAAAGATATATATAGTTAGATAATTTAAATTTTAATATATTTTGTGTTGTTATCTACACTATATATTTGAGGGAGAAAATGCAATATGAACTTTATAGATACGATTATAGGTAAGTTTAAAATTAAAGAGTTAGCTGCAATTTGTTTTTTTTCATCTTTAATCTTAATATTATTGCCTACAGGTATTTTAAAAAAATTAGCTGTACTTGAATTTAGGGACACTCATAAAACAACAATAAGTTTAGTGTTAATAGTTACAAGTTCTTATTACATATTCAATTTTATAAGAATTTTAAAAATTATTATTTTAAATAAAATGTTCCCTGATGATAAAAAAGCTATAAAATATATGAAAAACTACATGAGTGAAGATGAGATGTTTTTAATCATAGAAACATTTTATGATAGCTCTAATAATATATTTAGATCTACTGGATATATTAATATTTCAGAAGGTAGAAAAGCAGCTCTTGAAAGCAAAAAAGTAATTTATTTATCTGCGCATGTTAGTCGTTTTGACGAATTTGCATATAGTCTACAACCTTATGCTAGAAAATTTTTAAATAAAAATCTAAAAAAAGGTAATATAAGAATAGACAACAATAACCTTACGTATTCTTTAGAATAGATTTAAAGAAATGAGTTTTTAGTAGGAAAATAGAAGTATCTGTAGAATATCCCTTATAAATAATTTTATAGGAGGATATTTTATGGATTTAAAAATAAGTGACCTACCTCTACAATTTGAAAATATAGCAATGAAAATAGGGATAGATATAACTAAAATGCTATTTGAAGAATTTTGGGGAACATCTGTGTACTTTCCTACTGAAAAGATGATATATAAAGAAGCTAGAGATAGAGAAATAGTATCAGAATATAAAGAATTAGCAGCTAAATATAATATGTCTGAAAGCTACATCAGAGCTATTATAAACAGAAATAAGAAAAGTGCTTAATACTACCATTGACAAAACGTTGATGAACACAGTATTATAGGACCTTATAGAATTAAAATTCTAGATTTTTAGATCAAAAAAGCAATACACCTAATTTTTATATTGGGTGTATTGCTTTTTTACATTTTATTATTCAACTCATTTATGTTTGAGTTCAAAGAATTAATTCCAATGCTCAGGTTCTCTAGTTACCCTTCTATTCTGACAAGTAGATACATTGTCACGATTACAGGAAAGCCGAAATTAGCTCCTAATTGCATTAAATCTAGTTCTATTGATATATTATTCCAAATAATCTTTTAAACTGCTAAGAAAGCCCCTTAGGCACTTAGAGAAGTATTCCTATTGTTTCATGTGTTACGTAACAATAAGGTTAAATTCAGGTTCCTCTAAAGTAATACATATATAGTATGTAGAAGAAAGTGTACAACCGTTGAAAATGCTATATTTTAAAAAAACACTAAAATCATGTCCAAATAGAGAAAAAATCTAACTTATTAACAAAATATCCACATTTAAAAAGAAGGAATTTTGTTTACATAATATAATAGTAAAAAGTATAACCATATAAAACTAGGGGGGATTTTCATGAGAATTGGAACTAATGCAGGGCATACTTTAACAGGTCAAGGTAGCGGAGCTGTAGGACTTTTAAAAGAATCTGAATGTAATAGGCAAGTAAACAGCCACTTTATTAATCAAGCTAATAAGTATCTTACGGTATATAACTGTACCACAGATAAGAGCAATGACTATCTTTATGACGTAGTTAAGATGGCAAATAGCTATAATTTGGACCTAGCAATTAGCCACCATATGAATTGTTTTCATGATGAAGATGCTAATGGAGTGGAGATATTAGTATATGATTTGAATGATAAGAAAACAGTTCAGATAGCTAATAATATTCTTAATGAATTAACTAAATTAGGACTTAAAAACCGTGGTGTTAAGGAGAGAAAAAATCTATATTGGCTAAGTAAAACAAAGGCTAAGGCAATATTAATCGAGTATCTGTTTATCAGCAATAAATCTGATGTATCCAAATATAATCCCCAAAAGCTTGCAGCTGCAGTTATAAATGGATTATTAAATAATAGCCCAGTTAAGCCACCAGTAAGTAGTGGGACAGGTTTTGAATATTCTAATGGAAATTATAACAGAAAAGCTATAGTAGTTAATACTAATGGATCAGGACTTAATGTTAGAAGTGAAAGAGGTGTATATGGAGGTATTATTGGTAAATTCAAAGAAGGTCAAGTCATTACAGTTAATTACTGCCTACATAATTGGTTTTCCACATACGATTTAGGCCATATAGGATATATTAATGGTCCATATGTTAAATTACTATAAGGGGGGATAATATTGGGAATTGAACTTAAAGATATACCTTCACAATATAGTGACATTGTGGAGGTCATGGGTCTAGATAAATTTATTGAAATTTGTGAGTTTAGTGGAGGACAAAACATATACATTCCAACAGTCAAAACACTTGAAAATACTATCAGGAATAAAGAAATATTAAGTTATTACAGTGAGGGCTATTCTATAAAGCAACTATCAAAGAAATATAATCTAACTACCAGTTCAATTAGGCAAATAATAAAAAATCCTCGTTAGGAAACAAGGATTAAAGTTAATTATTCATTTTATCTATAGATATTTTTAAATCTGAAATACATGAGCTTAATTTATCTAATTTACCTTCAACTCTAATCAATAGGTAGAATGTGATTGCAATTGGAAATCCAAGGTTAGCAACGCTATTATATATCTCTTCCATAGTGATTTATCCTCCTTTGTAATTTGAAATTCGCTTCGCTTGAGCGACTACGTCTGCGAACTATTTCATATCGCCAACGTCTGCTCGGCAAGCTTTGAGCGACTGCGTCGGCGAATCATTTCACATCCCGTTGCTTAAATCATTAGCGGTTGGAATTATAAAAAATAGGACTTCATGAGAAGCCCTATTTTTGTGAGTAGTAAGCTTATACTAGGTCGTATTCTGTTGTGTCTGTTACTATTATTTTAGCCTCAACTGCACCTACTATACTTAGTCCATTTGGAGCAAATATATTTTTAGAAACTACTAAATCCATAGCATCTTTTATTTCTACTTCTGTTATATCTGTTCTAGGTTCATCAACTGTTAATGATACTCTTTTCGCATCTTCGTCTTTGAAAGTCATTAATAGTCTAGTTTTCATTATACTCGCCATTTTTAAGTTCCCCCTATATTAAAATTTTTATAACTACTGAGCTATAGTTGTATTATCTAATTTTGCTATATTTATTAAAATACCATCTTGTAATGAGGCTAGCATTACACCAACATCATATACATCTTGAGCTGATGCAGTAGGTTTTAATGATCCATACGATTTATTCTTTCTAATTGCCTTTTGTGTTTCTGGATCTTTTCCAAAGTCGTAACTTAATCTTAATGAACTTGGGTTTTTTACTTCAGTAACTGCCATAGTAGTTTACCTCCTAATTTATATTTTTTGAAATCTATAGATTAACTTAATTTTAGTGAGTTATATTGATTATGAAAAATAAAATATTTAAACGAAATATTTCACTGTATTGTGATTATTTTAGATGTGTGAAAATAGGACAGAAAAGAACAGAAAAATTTCCTTTGGTCATATTGGTAACGACAAAGTCTGTTACTAAAAATGACCTTTACTAGTCTTTACTAGTATTTAAAAAAGTATTTAATAGTATTTAATAGTATTTAGACATATCTGTAAGTATTGGTATTACTTGGGTTAAGCTCTTTAATTATGACATATGGGAAGCTAACTATGACATTTAGGAAGTATATTATGACATATGGGAAGCCTAACTATGACACTTAGGAAATTTAATATGACGTTTGGGAAATCTAATATGACATTTAGGAAGTGTAACTATGACATTTAGGAAATTGATTGTCATAGTATTTTTTTTATAGTATTATATATAAAATGTACAAAATATTAGAGGTGAAAAATGGATAAAGATGAGCTTAGGAAGCAATTTGGAACAGATGAAGATATAAAGGTATTGATGAAGCATAATGCATTAGTTAAAGCTAAATATAATTTGACATTAGTTCAAAATAGGGTATTTGAGCTTTTATTATATAAATTTCAAAAAGAAAAAGATGGTATTTTAAGTTGTGATATTCATAGAGATGAATTTAGAAATTTAATAGGAAAAGAAAAGGATAAAACTATAAAAGGAGTAAGTGATTTACTGGAATCTCTTAGAGTTAAGGAGATTTTAATAGCTGAAAAGATAAAAGGTAAGGATAAGTATAAGTGGCATAGGTTTGGACTTATAAATGGATCTATCTATGATGAAGATAAAGATGTGTTTACTGTAAAAGCTACAGAAGAGATATATGCTTTAATTCAGAATTATTATGACAAAAGGGAAGGACACACACCGATTAATTTAATAGTTAAATTGGGAATGAATAATTATTATGCTCAAAGGTTATATGATTTGTTAAGAGTTTGGAGTGGAACTAAGCAAGTTATAAATTATGAAGTTGAAGAGTTAAAAGAGTTGTTACAAATAGAGGAAAAGTATAACCTATATGGAGACTTTAAGAGAAGAGTTATACTACCAGCTATAAAAGAGCTTAATGAAACAGGATACTTTGAGATAGATATAAAAGAAAATAAAGTTGGTAGAAAAGTTGATTCTATAGATTTTATAGTAAAAGACTTGGATAAAAGAAAGTATTTTACTAAGGAAGAGGTTTTAATAGATACACCAAGTGAAGTAATTGAAGAGGTTTCTGTTACTATTGAGAGTTGTATTAGTGACGATAAAGAAGAGCCGATTTTTAAACCTAAGTTTAGTGCTGATATAGATGGTATAATGGAGCCAAAAGAATGTGACTTTGAGCCCTTTGTACCTGATGAAGAGTTGTTTACTAAAGGTACTTTAAGAAGTTTTAAAAAGGACTTTAGAGGTGTTGACTTTAAGAATAAATACATGGAAAAAGCCTTTGATGATGCTGTAATGGTGGTTCTTGATAGGGATGACGTAGAGACTATTAAAGCGACTTCGTACAAGTTCTTTAAGGGGACTTTGGATAATAAAATTGTGGAGTATAAGATAGAGGAAAAAGAAGATATTGAACATCAAAGAAATATTGAGATGTTTTGGTAGTAATTCACGACAAAGTGAAATGCTAAGACCATTAAATGTATAAATAAGATTTCGTAATGTTTTGAAATACAAAATAACTATTCAAAATAGAATGAAATATATATATTCTAAAATTGTACAGTTATTTTCTTGGAAAAACCTTAAAGTATTAAATTTAAATGCTTATTTTGCTTAATATACGATTTTTGCATTCTATCCTAATTAGAAGAAATAGCAAAAGTAAATACTATAATATGTAATAAATACAGCTATATTAGGTTAACTTTACATATTTTTTTTTTAATGATATCCATTTTAAACAATAATTAATAGCTACAAATGTCAATACAGGTACAGTATTATGAATAGTTGAATCTTGACTTAGGGATATCGGAACTATCAGTATACTTTCTATTATTATTAACAAGCAGTTAAATATAGCAAATAAAAATTGAGTATTATAATATTTATCATTTAGCACGGTAACATTTTTTCTTTTTATACCACTTATTCTGATCCCACTTATAAAATATACAACTTCTTTTTTCTTATAACACCAGAAATTATAAATAAAATATAATATTGATGATGATATATAAATCGATATAATTATACTCTTTAGCAAATCTTATTTCCCCCCCAATGTTTTTATTATTAAATATAATCCTATTATATCAATTCATATATGCAATGAAAACATTTTTAATAAAAATTAAATTATAAGTACAAAAATCATTTACACCAATTAAACTAAGTGATAAAGTTAAAAAGGTAGATTTTAACAAATAATACTAAATATCGATATAATTAGTATTATTTGTTAATTAATTTAATCGAGGGGGAAAAGATATGAGAAAACTAAAGGGGAATGTATTAAAAATTGTGTCAACATCTATGGCAATGATGATGGTAATGAGTGGTGTAGCTAGTGCCCAAACAAATACTATTAGTCCAAATGAAAAAGTATCAATAACTTTGCTTAGTGAAAACAATTATCTAATTGAAGATTTAGAAAAGGAAGCTAGTTTTGTATACACAGCAAGCGAAGATATGAAGTCAGCAGTAATAATAGATGAAAAGGGTAAAAAGTCACATCTTACAATAGATGAATATTATGATGAAAACAGCGGTATTAAAAGTTTAACAGTGAAAATAGATGGAGAGATTACAGCAACAGGGGAAGTTTCAACAGGTAATATTAATGATACAGATTCTAGTGAATTAAGAGAACGTATGATTGCTGCCAAAGGAAATTATGATTATAAATTGATCAATACATTTACGATAAATCCTGATCTTACTAAATCAATACTGTCAGTAGCATCATCTATACTTGCAGTAGCATCAGTGGCTCTTACTGCTGGTATTGCTCACACAGTTGCACAAGAAGCTGTAAAATTATTTAACTTAGATGAAATAGTAAGAAATGCAGGTATACGTATTAATCAATTATATTCTAAAGATGCACCGATGAATCTACAAATTAAGGCTGTAACTAGAATATATAAAGATTCTGCAATGCAACATATGAAAAAAATGTTTACTAGCTTTAGAGCAGTTTAAATAAGATTAGTTTTTAGCGAGAGGGAAACAAAGTTTCCCTCAAGAACCCCTGGGGGGAAAAAACTTGTCATTTACGTTAGTTATAATTAATTCCATTAATTCTTTTTTACGAGAGGTTGATAGGTAGAGTAGTCAAGGTGAAGCGTTTTGGCTACACTACCTATCTTTATTTTATTCTAGGGTCAAAGCTTACGAGGTCAGGCTACGCTCCACAGACTAGTCAAAGATGAGACGCTTTTGACTAGACTGTTACGCTCCGCTAAAACCAAAAACCTATGTGAGCATTAGCTTCTCTTGGCTATAGCCCACCCTCGCCACCCTAGTTGGTTCAGGCCAGTTTCATTTTGCAAAGTTCGCCTTGGTGTAGTTAGTTTTATGGGTAGAACGAAACGCTTATCAATATATATTTTTTCCTTTTTTAGCTTCTTGTATTATTTTATTTTTGAGTGATAGTACTACTATTAAAGTATCTTTTTAGCACAGATACTCTAGAATATATATTATCTATACTGTATATACTCTACTGTCCTTTAAGACCTTTAAGATCTTTTAAGAGCATTTTTATTTTTGGAAATTTAAAGCAAAATCATTAGCTTTTGTTAGTTGGTCGTCTTCATCATCACCGTGTCGTGTCCCATGTGACGAAAAAGATGTCACAAATGGGACAAGGCTTTGCCTATTGCTGCATTCACGGTGACGATATTTATTTTCTTTGGACCTTTGGATTTAGTTTCTTGGTATAAACATGGCTAATCGCCTGCCCCTCTAGTCCTTTTATTTATAGTACCTTTTCATAGAGTAAGCTAATGATAAGAATATCTTACACTATTCAAAGTCACTTAATCGAAGAGGTGAGGACTATTCACCGCCCCAAGCCCGATGCCCTGGGGTTGCTCTTTAAATAGGCAATGAAAGATAGTTGGTGGGTAGTCTGCGAACAGGTCGAGTGGAGTTCGACCTTCTACCAGAGGATATATTTTGCCTAGTTTTATAGCTGTATTAAGTCTTAGGATTTGAGATACTGTATCGAAGTATATTCTATATGCTCATATTATGGCAAAATATTTTTATTTATATTGCAGACTTATCGAAATATGATTTCTAAAGCATTACAGATAATAGCTTTTAAGAAGAATTGCTCGGAGGGGGATTGTCTTTGAGATTTGTCAGATTTCCGTGGGTTGGTCAGTTATTGTTAAAGGTAAAAAAGTACCCTTTTTTTAAAAGGTACTTTTGATAGTTTTATTTATATTTTTTCGATTTCTTGGTTTACTTGTTATTATAATCATAGCCTTTGTTTTAAGCTTGTATTAGCACTCTTGTATCTCTTTCGAGTTGTCTTCTCTTTAGCTCAGACCAGGTATCTTGTGTCTTATATATAGCGTAGTTTGTACCTTGCATTACGGTGTTTCTTAGGTCTTGCATTTGGTCCATTTTAGTTTCATAGTTAGTTATTTCTATTAAGTAGCTTCCTGATGTTACTTTTCTGATTTGTGTATTTAGTTCTAGTTTAGTTAGTATCTTTTGTACTTTCTCAGCTTCGGCTCTAGTTGATATGTATTTGTTTTTTAGTGTTACTACTCTTTTTTCTTTTTTCATCTTTTTAGCCTCCATTTTTATGTGTTTTTTTATTTATTTCTATACTTTTATTATCTCCATATCGTGAACTTTCCATACAGTTTTCTGTATCTTTTTTTCTTGTATTATGTTGGTATTTAAACGTTTATAAGGTATAAACTCTGTCTATATAGTGAACAATATAGATATGAAATTAATTAAAAAATCGGAGGAAAATCAAGTGTATATATCAAAGGCTCAATGCAGTTTAATGTATTTATCGGATTTTAGTAGTAGAAGTGAGAATGGTCATTTTTTCGGTGAGTATGAGGTTGTAGATGGAAATATAAATTTTAGATTTAATAGTGAGATGGAATATAAGATGTTTAACGGGATTTGTAAGTGTAATAGTATTTCATATAAGGTTACTGGTTTGAACGGTTCTAGAGAGGAATTAAATGACGATTATGTACATCTTTTGGAAGCCTAAGACTTTTAGGCTTCTTTTTAAATTGTTGTGTTACAATAGAAACACGCTTGTATATTTAAAAGTTAGTAAAATTAATTAGAATTAAAATATATATAATAAATAAATTTAATTGTAACTTTGGAGGGGGAGAAGTTGATTTGTATGGCTATGTTTATAAAACAACAAATTTACTTAACGATAAAATATATATAGGACAACATAAAGGGAATATGTTTGACCCATATTATTACGGTTCTGGATCTTGGTTTAAATATATTATGAAAAGAGATGGAAAAGAAAACTTTAAGTGTGAGATTTTAGAAGAATGTGATACTCTCGAATTACTAAATGAAAGAGAAGTATATTGGATAGAGTTTTATCAATCACGAAACCCATCAATTGGCTATAATTTAGCTAAAGGTGGAGAACAGATTGTTGTAGGATGCACAGAACAGGAAATAAAAACAATTTCTAAGCTACTTTATGATTCAACGGTCCAAAACATTCATGACACAATTATGAAAGCACAAATGTACGGATTAAGAATATATGAAAAAGGTGATGAGTGGAGACCTACTAGTAATAATTCTAATGATATTAAAATGATTGCAATAGATAATTCTATAATTGTTAGCTTTTATACAAAGAAACAGTTATCTATAACAAAGCACTATGCTGAAAAATACAATTGTAATTATTGGAAGTATAACTTAATGGTTGAGATATATAAACTTCCTGAATTAATGAAAGAGATTAAAATTGATTTTGTTGAAAATCGTATTGTTCCAGAAAGTTTTAATGGTCCAGGCAGAGGGACAACAGGGGTATTTTTAGAAACACAGAAATATACAAAAAGTGCTAGAATGCCATTATACTTCAATTTATAGAGTAAATTTAAAATAATATATATTGATAACAGAAGAGGTGGGAGCTATGCTTTCATCTCTTTTTTAATAGATAGTTATTTATTCTATAGTGGTTTAAATATTTTCATAAATTAATTTGTGAATGGGTGATTATATGAAAATATTTAAAGAAATACTAGATAAGCATACAAATATATGTACTTTAAGAGATACGTATAATATGGATGGAAATATTGAAATAACTGTTAATCAAGAAGAAAATAAGGTTGTTATATGGGCTTTTAATCATAAGACTGATAGGTTTGTAAATTTAGGTGCAAAGAGATTTGAAAAGCTTATAGAAGGCTTTAGAGAAGTAGCTAGTGATTTGTATTCGAGTGGTAATAAATATTATATTACTTTAGGACCAATAGATAATAAAGCTATTAATAAGTCCCCTGAGTTAGAGGTAGAGGAGCTTAAAAAGAAGATAGCTTGCTTAAATGATATTATTGCTAGGTTAGAAAATAAGAATAAAAAGCTTTTAAGTGATGTAGATAGATATAGAAAGGATTATTTATATTATCATGGTAAGTGGGCTGAGTTGGCTGATGAAAAATTTAAGAGAACTATAGAGGATTTAGATGGGATAAAGAAAAACTCTTTTATACATAATGCTAGAGGTGCTGGCAGGAGAGCTAGGTTTAGTGATGAGCAGATTATGGAGATTAAAAGTCTTAGGGAAAGTGGAAATACTATAAAAGAGATAGCTACTAGGTTTGAATGTTCTGTGGGGTTAATTCATAAATTAATAAATGAAAAATAGAGAGGGGAATATTTTGGGGAATGAAAAAAGATATACTAGCAGTGGATCTAAAGGAGCAGATAGGACCAGATAATATAAAGTTAATACTAGAATATATAAAAATAAAAGTAGCTGAGGAAAAAAGTAAATCCCAAGCTACTACAAAGTAAATTTATTCACCGAAGTTGAAAGAACTCATAACAAGTTTATCATCAACTACTATTTCTTTTAATTCTTCAAAAGCACCATCAAACTCATCAGCATCAATACTATTAGGTTCTTTGTATTTTGGAACTCTAACTTTTTTATTAGCAGACTTTAATGCTGCTTTTTTTATTTTATCTTCTCTTTTTTGTCTAAGTATCTCTAAAGATAATTCCTGGTTGTATAACTGCAAAGGAGCAAGCCCAAAATTCCTACGAACTGCATCTTCTGTGATAATCCATGTCTTACCAAATTTTTTTATATCTTTATCAATTATAAATTTTTCTTTCTGGACCATCTTCCTTAATGTTGAATTATCCATCCTATAAATTCTCGCTATATCGTCAAATGTATATAACCCATTGAAACTACCTTTGGCCATTTCTAAGCACCTCCAAGCAAATTTTTAATATATAATTTAAAGTGTAAAACTAAGTATAAAACTTATAAAACTGTTTCACGGTATCGTGAAACGAATGATAATCAATTAGTTATGTATAGGGATATCAATATTAATAGATACTATAGCATAGTGTGTAACATTCACGGTAAAGTGAATATTTCCAAGTTCACGATATCGTGACTTATATTTTAATTAGATAAAATATTTCTAATACCTTTATAGCTATATTGTTAAGTAGTTTTTTTAGTTTTATACACGGTATCGAGAAAAATATTTCAAGGGGGATAACATGAAAGAATTATTATTTATATTGGAAGCTGATGGGGAAGTTGTAATGATTGAGGGAGTATATAGACCAGAGGAAGATGTGGTTAAATTCAAGGATATAGAGGGGATAAGGGAGTTTGAGGATGTAGAAGAGTATAGAGAAAATCTAGTAGAGGGATATACTGAAGGCGTTAATGCTCTTATAAAAAGTATTCAATTAGATACAACTTTAATTGATAGAATAAGACAAGCCAAAGGCTCAAAGTTAAGGGTTGAATATGATATAAATGATTTACCAGTTGAGGCGATAAAGATAAATTAAAAGGTTAAAAGCTCCTGATTAGGAGCTTTTAGTATGTCTATATATCTTATAGCTCTACCGCTAGCTGTATTGATATGAATTGATAAAAAATAATCTGTATTAAAATCATTTGCTATTTGGGCTCTTTTGGTTAATGAAATCTAAATAATAGATATGAAGCAATATTACTTCTTTTCTGCAAATAGTTGTGTTGAGCCTGTATAAATTGCTTTCAAATCATTTAATATAGGATCGAGCTGAACTAATTCTTTGCCAACCTTTTGTATTTCACTTCTTGTTACCTCATGATCTATTTCATATTCATAATATCGTTGATGTATCTTTAAGCTTACCAAACTAGATGCAAATACACTATTAACTGCATTTGTAATATTTACAGCATGATTAATTAAATTAACGGAATTTCTATTAGAAGCCAGTTTTAGTTCATATTTATATTTATAATTCATATAAAAAACCTCCTAGAATATATATAATATTAAAATTATAACATTTATAAATCTATTTTATCTATCAAACAAGTCCGTATTTTAGCTTGTATCGACTTTTATATTTATTCGTTAGTATTTGCCTTAAAAGTCAAAGCATATCTAGCATTGGATAGCGGAGCAATGGTTTTATCCAATGCGGTGTACCAAGTGGTATGTACAATACCGACACCAAGTAGCTATAACTACATAGCTGCTATAAAAGAGACTAAACTCTTATTAACTTATAAATGTAAGTTAAAGCAAACGTGGAGGACGATTATCTTGATTTGGAGCCATGAACCAAACAAAAAGCAACACACAGGGCATTGGGCGACGGGGCAGTGAATGGCTATCCTCAAAAGCTATGAACACAAGCGAGCGATAATATACGAAGCAGGCATGATATGCAATATGATGCTTGCGAAGTATTTTATCGTGAGACGTGTTCGTGCGTTGAGGATTAGTCAGAGGGGCAGGACCGATAGGTCTATCTTTAACTATCAACTAACGAGATACTTATAACCTTTCAATATACATGGAAATTTTGATTAAGAGACGGTTTTGAGTTAGCGATTGTAGTGGATATCCTTTTGAGCGCTCTTTGCTCAAAAGATAGGAACGTAAAGCGCGGTGGCGATAGCCAAACTCCATAACAAAAACATCAAAACTTAGATATATCAATATATACAGGTAGAGTAATATAAAAGTAATATAGTATATTACAAGTAGTAATATAACTGTATTACTACTTGTAATATGGAAAAAATGCAAAGAATTAGAGTGAGAAAAGATAAGTGATATAAATTCAATAAATGAAAATACATAAGCAAAAGTTAACCAAAATATTAGAAGTGTAAGGATTTTAGTCTGGCATCACAGTTTGCAGCGCTCTTTGCTGCAATCTGTGAGGTCAGACTAGACCCCATAGCTTTTGACCCTAGCATATAAATAAAAAGAGTTGATGTAGGAGCGCTTTTTGCTCCTTCTTCAACTCTTATCCTATACATATAGAAGATAACTTGATAAAACATTATATATTCTATAAATGTTATAATATAGATAAATATGAATTTGTAGACTGGAGGAGAAGAAAATGTATCATAGCTTATTAGAAGAACGGCAGATAGAACTTAGAGAGAAAAAAACAATAGTAGCTGCGTTATATGAAGCAAAAATAGAAGCAAAAGAAATTCTTCGTTTAATAAAAAAGTATTGTAACATTAACGAAGAAGAAGCATTAAATATATTTCAGAATGAGAAATTCATAAATTCTCCATGTAGAGAATTGGAACAATATTTACTTCTTGAGAAAGGTTATGACTATGAGACATCAGATTTGTTTATCAATAAACATGTGGTAAGGGTATTAGTCAATAATCCGGAATTAAGTAAACTGACTCCGGCTAAATTATATGCTGTTGCAAAAGAACATCAGGAAAATAAAAGAATTTGAATGATTAACAAAGCGACAAATTTCAATTTATCTATCAGGTTTGAAAAATAATATTAATATAGTACGAACTAAATGTATAGGAGCATCTGCTCCTATTTTTATATTTAAAAACACAGAAATGTATAAAAGTAATATATAATATTACAAGTAGTAATATTTATGGGAGGTGAAAAAATTGAATAAAGAACAATTCAAAAACTTAGATATATTAGCTCAAATAGATCATGTAAATAACATCTTAAAAGAAGGTCAAACATTAACAGCTTTCTCAGAAGAATTGGAGATGTCTCGAAAGACCATAAGTAGGAACTTTAGTAAGGCAGGTTACAAGTTTAGCCAGAGTAAAAAGCAATACATCCTTGGAAATACTGATATACAAGCGGGGGAACAAAAGAAATATTACAGTAATATTACAGAAAGTAATATAAAAACTACCCCGGAGGAAGTTAGTAATATTCCAGTAATACAAAATATTACAACCAACTTAGAAATATCAAACAACCAAAAAAATAGCCTATTATATCTAGTGGACAACGTAGATAGAATAAAGGCAATACTAGATGGTCTAAATGAATATTACAAAGATATTACAGATAGTAATATTGAGAAAAAAGAAGATATAGTAAAAGATATTTACAACTTCAAACAAGCAAAAAGAGACTACAGAGCCAAGACATTAAAACTAGATGTAGAAGTTCAAAAAGGATTTGAAAGAATAGCAGAAGATCTAAAAGATAGTGGAGTGACTCAACAAGAACTACTAAATTATATATTAAATCAATACATTAAATTCTATGATGATATAAAATAAACCACCTTAATTAATAGCAGCTTAATTAAAGTGGTTTATAAAAAGTTATTAAAGTTTATTCTGCCCTTAGTGGCATCAAATTCATATTTAAATTATACAGCTTTAATAACTCCATGCATAGAAAAACTTTAGGTGAAATTGGAGGGGAATATGAGTTATCAAAGTGAAGCACAGTTAGAAGAAAATCTAATTAAGCAACTTGTAAACCAAGGGTTTAATAGAGTAACAATAACTGATGAAGAGCAATTAAAAAATAACTTTAGAAGTGAGTTATTTGAACATAACAAAGCTAAATTAAATAATGAGCAATTCACAGATAAAGAATTTGAAAGAATACTTACAAAGATTGAAGGTAAAAGTGTATTTCAAAGTGCAAAGATTTTAAGGCAAAAAGTTTTATTAGATAGAGATGATGATAGTCAGGTATATATAGAATTATTTAATCCTACAGATTGGAGCAAAAATAGATTCCAAGTAACTCATCAAACAACAGTAGTAGGAAAGAGAATAAACCGCTATGATGTAACAATACTTATAAATGGGCTACCAATGGTCCAAATAGAATTAAAACGTAGAGGGCTTGATTTTAAAGAAGCATTTCATCAAATAAATAGATATAAAAAGGAATCACTAAAAGGTTTATATAGATACCTTCAAGTGTTTGTTATAAGCAATGGAGTAGATACTAAATACTTTGCAAATAGTGATAAATCAATATTATACTCTCATGCATTTTTTTGGAGTAATGAAGAAAATAAGAGAATCAGTAAGCTATCAGATTTTACAGAAACTTTCTTAGATAGATCATTCATATCAAAGGTTATTGCAAGATATATAATAGTTAATGAAACAGATAAATTACTAATGGTTATGAGGCCATATCAAATATATGCAGTAGAAGCCTTAGTAAAAAGAGCTTCTCAAACTAATGACAATGGATATATATGGCATACAACAGGAAGTGGAAAGACTCTAACATCTTTTAAAGCTAGTCAAATACTTGCTAATGAGCCGGGTATAAAGAAAGTATTTTTCTTAGTTGATAGAAAAGATTTAGATAAGCAAACCGTAGAAGAATTCAATAAATTTGAGGCTGATGCAGTTGATAGAAGTGAAAAAACAGATGTATTAGTTAAGCAAATACAAGATATTACTAGACAATTAGTTGTTACAACAATACAAAAGATGGCTAATGCAGTTAAAAATGATAAATATGCTAAAGTAATGGAAGAATACAAGGATGAAAAGGTAGTATTTATAATAGATGAGTGCCATAGATCTCAGTTTGGAGATATGAATAAGGATATAAATAAATTCTTCTCAAAAGCTCAATATTTTGGTTTTACAGGTACTCCAAGATTAGATGAAAATAGAAGTTCAGATGGTAGAGCAACAGCAGATTTATTTGGCTCATGCTTACATCACTATTTAATTAAAGATGCTATAAATGATGCAAATGTATTAGGATTCTCAGTAGAGTACATGAGTACTATCAGAGGTGCTTTTGATGAAGATGATGACCAAAAGGTAAAAGGAATAGATACAAAAGAAGCATTTATGGCAGATGAGAGAATATCTGAAATAGCAAACCATATTATAGATATTCATAATACTAAAACTAAAAATAAGCAATATACAGCTATATTTACAGTTCAAAGTATACCAATGCTTGTAAAGTATTATGATAAGTTTAAAGAGCTTAACCATGACCTAAAAATAACAGGCATTTTCAGTTATGGAGCTAATGAAGATAGTGAAGGTAGAGATGAGTATTCAAGAGACTCATTAGAGAGAATAATTGGAGATTATAATAAAGAGTTTAATACGAACCACTCAACAGATGCATTTTCAAGTTATTTCTCAGATGTATGTAAGAAAGTAAAGTCGGCAGAGATAGATATTTTAATAGTTGTAAATATGCTACTAACTGGATTTGATAGTAAAAAGTTAAATGCATTATACGTTGATAAAAACTTAAAATATCATGATTTACTTCAAGCATATTCAAGAACTAATAGAGTTGAAAGTGATAACAAACCATATGGAAATATAGTTTGTTATAGAAATCTAAAGAAAAATACTGATGATGCAATACGTCTGTTTTCTGAGACAGATAATACAGATGTAGTACTTATGCAAGAGTATGAGTATTATCTAGACCTATGGAATAAACAACTAAAAAATCTATATCAAATAGCTAAGACACCAGAAGCTACAGATGATCTAAAGAGTGAAGAAGAAAAAAAGAAATTCATATTAAGTTTTAGAGAATTAACTAAGGTACTTACGAAACTTAATACGTTTGTGAAGTTTGAATTTGATGAAGAAAAAATCGGAATGAGTGAACAAACATATCAAGATTTTAAGAGTAAGTATTTAAGAATATATGATGAAACTAAAAAAGGTGATAATGAGAAAGAATCAATACTTCAGGACCTTGATTTTAGTATAGAGCTTATGCATACAGATAGAATAAATGTAGGCTATATTATGAATTTAATTAGAGATATAGATTTATCAGATAATGAAAAGAAAGCTCGTGATATTCAAAATGTAATAACAGAGCTTGATAGAGCGGATAACGAAGATTTAAGGCTTAAAGTAGATTTACTAAAAGAGTTTTTAAACAAGGTAGTACCAGACCTTGGAGCAGATGATGATATAGATATAGCCTATGAAGAATTTGAAGAAGTTAAAAAAGAAGAAGATGTAGAAAGCTTCTCAAAGGAAATAGGTTTAAATAGATACTCTATAAAAGAGTATATTTCAGAGTATGAATACTCAGGAATAATCAATACTCAAGATATAAAACAAGGTATAAAAGTAGAGTTAAAACCTAAGTTATCAGCTAGAAAAGTATTAGTAAACTCAGTTAAAAACTTTATATATAACCATGTCAGAAAATTTGCTTAAGAACTTAACCAAAGATAAGGAGAAACACCATGCAAACAAGTGAAAAACAACAAGAACAACAAAGAGAGCTTCACTCAAAGTTATGGGCTATAGCTAATGACTTAAGAGGAAATATGGAAGCGAATGAATTTAAAAATTATATACTGGGACTTATTTTCTATAGATATCTTAGTGAGAAAGTAGAAAAAGTAGCATTAGATGCACTAGAAGAAGATGAAGTAAGCTATGAAGAAGCTTTTGCAGATGAAGAATTAAGAGAAGATTTACAAGAAGAGCTAATAGAAGAATTAGGGTACTATATAGAGCCTAAATACCTATTCTCAACACTTTTAAAAGCAATAGAAGATAATACATTTGACATAGAAATGCTTCAAGGAGCAATAAATGATATAACAGAATCTACAATAGGGTATGAGAGCCAAGAAGATTTTGACCATTTATTTGATGATATGGATTTAGCTTCTACAAAGCTAGGAAGAGATGTAAAAACTCGTTCAAAACTAATAGCTAAAGTAATGGCAAATATATCTCAAATAGATTTCTCACATGAAGATACGGAGATAGATGTACTTGGAGATGCTTATGAATATTTAATATCTCAATTTGCTGCAAATGCAGGTAAAAAGGCGGGCGAGTTTTATACTCCGCAACAAGTTTCAAAGATATTAGCTAAGGTTGTAACTATTGGAAAGAGTGACTTAAGAAATGTTTATGACCCTACTTGTGGGTCTGGATCACTACTTCTTCGCGTAGCAAAAGAAGCAAATGTTAGAAAGTTCTATGGGCAAGAGTTTACTTCAACAACGTACAACTTAGCTCGTATGAACATGCTTTTACATGATGTTAAATATCAAAACTTTGATATAAAAAATAATGATACATTAGAACATCCAGAGCATGAAGGAATGAAATTTGAAGCGATAGTTGCCAATCCACCGTACTCGGCTAATTGGAGTGCTGATGCTAAATTTTTAGATGATGAAAGATTTAGTGCTTATGGTAAGTTAGCTCCAAAGTCAAAAGCAGATTTTGCATTTGTTCAACATATGATACATCAATTAGATGAAAATGGAACAATGGCAGTTGTACTTCCTCATGGGGTGCTCTTCAGAGGTGCAGCAGAGGGAGTAATAAGAAAGTATCTGATAGAGGATAGAAACGTATTAGATGCGGTTATAGGGCTTCCTGCTAATATATTCTTTGGTACAAGTATACCAACTAATATATTAGTGTTTAAGACGTGCAGAGAGAACGGAGATAATATATTATTTATAGATGCATCAAATGAGTTTGAAAAAGGAAAGAATCAAAATAATTTAACTGATGCTCACGTTGAGAAGATAGTGGAGACTTATGTTAATAGAGAAACGATTGATAAATACAGCTATAAGGCTTCAATGGATGAGATAAAAGAGAATGATTATAACTTGAATATACCAAGATACGTTGATACTTTTGAAGAGGAAGCTCCAATAGATCTTAAGGCTGTTAGTGAGAGAATAGCTAATATTGATAAAGAGATGGCTAGTATTGATGATGAGTTAGCAGTGTATTTAAAAGAGCTTGGATTATAAGGGGAGGTGGATGATATGAATAAGACACCAAAACTTAGATTTAAGGAGTTTAGTGGAGATTGGAATAAGACTACTATAGGAAATGAATTTAATCTATCATCAGGAACGACTCCAAGTAAATCAAATAAAAAGTATTTCAATGGTAGCAACTGTTGGGTAACTAGTGGGGAATTAAAAAATAAATATATAAACTCAACAATTGATAAAATAACAGATGTAGCATTAAAAGAAAGTAATTTGAAAAAATATCCTATTGGAACATTTATAATTGCAATATATGGGCTAGAGGCTAGTGGAACTAGAGGAAGTTGCTCTATACTAAATACAGAAGCTACTATAAGTCAAGCATGTATGGCTTTTACACCAAAATCAAATACATTTAATGAATTCTTGTATTACTGGTATATAAAATATGGAGAAAAAATCGGGCTTAAATATGCACAAGGTACAAAGCAACAAAATTTAAGTACCGATTTAGTTAGCAATATAAATATTTCTGTACCTTCAACAAAAGAACAAGAAAAAATAACTTCTGTATTTTCTTTAATTGATGATAAGATTTCTCTTCAAGGTGAAAAATTAGAGATGCTTAAAGATTATAAGGCAGGTATTATGCAAAAGATTTTTAGCATGGAGTTAAGGTTTAAAGATGATGATGGTAGAGATTATCCTGAGTGGGAAGAGAGAAGATTTAAAGATTTTGTTAAAATAAACCAGGGATTACAAATTCCAATATCAGATAGATATACATCAGAAGGGGAGAATAGATATTTTTATATAACAAATGAGTTTTTAAAATCTAGTTCAGATACTAAATACTATATAGAAAATCCTCCTAAAACTGTAATTTGTGATGAAGATGATATTTTAATGACTAGAACTGGAAACACTGGGAAAGTAGTAACTGGAGTAAGAGGAGCTTTTCATAATAACTTCTTCAAGATAGATTATGATAGATGTAAGTATAATAAGATGTTTTTATATTATGTTTTGACTTCTCATAAAATACAAAAGAATATAATTAGATTAGCAGGTACATCTACTATTCCAGATCTTAACCATGGAGATTTCTATAATATAAAAATAAAATTACCAATAAAGAAAGAACAAGATAAAATATCAAGGTTACTAATAAATATAGATATTAAGATTGAGAAAGAGCAAGAGAAGTTAGATTATTTAAATGAATATAAAAAAGGATTATTGCAACAGATGTTTATTTAATATTCATTTATGATATAATATATAAAAATCACCAAAATACACCATAAATTTACAATGAAAAGTAATATATGGTGTATAATTTTATATATAATTAAAAAGGGGGGATGATGCTATGGCAAGGTTAGTTACTGAAAAAGAAAAGAACCTTATATTAAATAGTGACATTCTAAAAGATTATCCTAAATTTAAAGCATTTTTAGAAGATACACCGGGACTAGAAGATTCAGAAATCAATGCTCTGGATGAAGAAATGAGAAATTTCTTTAATGGAGGTATATTCAATGCTATCAGTAGTAAAGCGCCAAAAGAATGGGAAGTTGATAAATCTAAGACACTAGAAATAGATGAAGAAGAGATTAAAAATTGTCAAATATGCAATCATCCAATTAAGAATTTATACTATATAAAAAATAAATTTAACAAAAAACATATGATTGTAGGAAGTATATGTGTAAATCAATTTGGTATACTTGATAAAATTGAACTTGATAAGCTACTTAAAGAAAGAGCAGTAATAAAAAGAAGAGCAGAAATAAATAAATCAATAAACAATATAGAAAAGACATTTCGAGAACTAGAACTATTCATTGAAAAAAGCCCAATTATAATAAAAAATAAAGCAATTAAGAAATTCACATTATTAAAAAATCAAGCATTTAACTTACATAAAAAATATATAGATTTTAATTTAGAAAGTCATGAAAAAATTGAAATAGTAGATAAAATCAAAGAAATTTTACCACAAATTAAAGTTGAAAAAGATAGCATAAGTGAATACATAGAAAAAAATAAAAATGATAAATTTGTTGCCACTAAAGAGATATTTAGAAGTATAGATCAGAATGATAAGTCTAGATTTAATTTAGAGGAAGATGGTTTTGTATCTGATAAAACAATATTTAGGGTAAGAGATATTAAATTTATAAAATCAGTTATTGAAGACTTTAATAAATACTTAAGGGACTATAACATGAAAATAATAGGAATATCCGAATCATCAAGGGAGATATACTATCAAATAGATATAGGAAATAAGGGCTTTGCTATAGTAGATTATAAATATAAAGACTTTGCACTTAGCTATGGAAGTTTAATCTTTGGAGAAGAGTCACTAGAAGATATAAGTATAGATAATATATTTAAAAATTCAAAAATAAGAAATGAAGCAACTATAAAAACAATACTTGATTCAATTTCAGAGATTATAGAAAGGCGAAACTTTGAAATTGAGGATGTTAACAAGCAATTTGATGAAATTATAATTAGAAATTGTAAAAATGATAAATATATAATCTTAAGCTTTAAAGAAACTATTGAAAGGTTTAAAGAACTAGCTTTAATAGACTCCCGAAAATTAGAAAAACAAGTTATAGGTTATATTTTTAATTGTAAGGATGTAAAAAATAAACATGAAATGAATTCATATAGAAGAAAAACTAACTTTTAATGAAAAAGGCAGAGAAATCTGTCTTTTTTATATAAGGCAATTGTATTTTTAAAATTTAAAGTCAAATTTGAAAATAACTATAAAATTTATCTTTATAGTTTACATTATTATTACTCTAGGTAATTAAATTTTCTATAAAAAACTTCCAATACCAATACCCGGCAATTTTTTTACACACATACCTAAATCTTATATTTGTTTCATTCTTAGGGAAATACTAAAAAAATATAAGCACCTCTATAGATAAGTTATAAATAACATTAAAAAAGCATATATTAATAAAAAAATAATCAAAATGAAATATTTTATATCGTTTTGATTAAAAATATTGTAAAAAAGACATATTAATGATATATATATAGTGTATACGGAGGTAATGGATAATGAAGGATATAGTGGTTAGTTTACAAAAGATTGAGCTAAATGATTTTAAAAATGTAGAAAAAGGAACAATTACCTATAATAAAACAACAGATAAATCTAGTTTTAAACATGTATTAGGAATATATGGACAAAATGGATCAGGTAAAACATCAGTTATTGATGGTTTATATGTTTTTAAAGAAATTGCATCGGGCAGAAAGTTAACAGATGATATTATTAATTACATATCTGCGGATAAAAATAGTACTTCTCTTTATTTTGAGTACTTAATAACACACAAGGAAGAATCATTCAAAGCATTTTATAATGTAGAAATAGAAAAAATTCAAGAAAAAAGTGACGAAGATGACACTGAAAGTGGTAATAGACCTAACATTCAAGTAAAGAGTGAGAAGTTAAGATATTCAAAGTTAGAAAATGGAAAATGGACAAATAGAATTACAATTGTTGATTATGAAGAAAATTTTAAAGATGATGTATTTAAGCCAAAAACAAGATATCAAGAAATAATAGCTTTAAATAAAGAAAATGATGTGCAATTCAAGGTGGCTAAAGAAATATCAAAGGAACTAAGGACATCATTTATTTTCAATAAAAAAACTAAATCTATACTTGAAAAAGGATTTGTGAAGAATGAAGATTATATAACTATCATAAATAGTTTATATATTTTTGCTGAATTAAATTTATTTGTTATTAAAAATGATGAACTAGGTGTAATAAATACAAATCAAATTATGCCATTTAGTTTTAGGATTGAAGAAGGTAAAGACTGGTATTCAGGAAATATAGCTATTAAAATGTTTAGTATTTCTTTCATAGATAAAGAAAAATTTGAAATACTTAATAGAATAATTAATCAAATAAATGTAGTTATAAATGCAATAATACCAGAGTTAAATATTAGATTAAAAAATTATGGACTAGAAACATCAGAAATAGGAAAAGAAGGGTTCAGAGTAGAACTTATTTCTTCAAGAAAAAATATAGAAATACCATTAAAATACGAGTCAGATGGAATTAAAAAAATAGTATCTGTATTAAGTGCATTAATAGCTATGTATAATAATGAACAAATATTACTTGCAATAGATGAATTGGATGCAGGAATATATGAATTTTTATTAGGTGAAATATTAGAAGTTGTTAGTGAAAATGCTAAGGGACAATTTATATTCACTTCTCATAACCTAAGAGCACTAGAAAAGCTAGATAAAGACTGTATAGTATTTACAACAACTAATCCTAATAATAGATATATAACAATGGAGAATGTTAAGAGTACTAATAATCTAAGGGATGTATATTTAAAAAGTATATTACTAGGTGGACAAAAAGAAACTGTTTATGAATCAAGTAATAAATTCGAAATTTCATATGCTTTTAGAAAAGCATGGAAGAGGTAATACATGAGTTCTAAAAATAAGACCAAAAAGATAATTTTATTTATCGTTGAAGGAACATCAGATAGAGATGCATTGAGTTTAATTCTCTCTAGACTTATAAATAAAGAAGAAGTAGAGTTCCAAGTATTTCATGGAGATATAACTGCCGATAGATATTCAACACAACAAAATATTGTAAATAGAATAAATAACGAAGTTAAAAAATTTATCAAAAGACTAAACGGAATAGAAAGAGAAGATATTTCTAAAATAATACACTTAATAGATATAGATGGAGCATACATAAAAAATCAAGAGGCTTTTATAGAAAATAAAAGTATTGAATCAGGCTTTATTTACAATGATACAACCATTGAGGGCAATAGTAAAAATAATATTTTAAATAGAAATGAAAAGAAATCTAGTATTATGGATAGAATATCATCATTACCAGAAGTTGGTGGAACAAGTTATCGTGCATATTATTTTTCTTGTAACTTAGATCATGTACTTCACAATGAACGAAATTTAGATAAAGACTTAAAATCAGATTACGCTTTTGACTTTGTAGAGTTGTTTGATGGAAATGAAGAAGATTTTATAAAATTTTTGAATAAAGATGAAATTGCGGCACCAGGAGACCACAAAGCAACATGGTCATTTATAAAAGAAGGTAACAATTCACTGAGTAGATATTGTAATTTTCATCTATATTTTAATATATAGGATGTAGTAAAAATGGATGACTGATGTTATCCATTTTTATTTTGATAAAAAACATAAAATATAATTTTCTATCGATTCGACAAACTTTGATAAATAAATTAGAATATTAGATATTAAAATTAAAAAAATAACTAATTATATTTATGGATAATACATTTAAAATACTTAAGTTAACGGTATTTATTATATTAAAACAGTCAAGTTTGAGCCGACAAACTTGACTATTTATATTAAAAAGGGTATCTATAATAGGGGGAACCGTAGATGAAATTAATAGAAATTAAGTCTGATATAAATAATAAATTAGACTTACTAATAGAGCATAGGATATTAAACAACAACTCACATCATCTAAATTACATATTAACTGAGATAAACGATAAATTTTATTTTATTGATGCAAGATCAGATTTAGTAACAATAAAAAATAATTTAATTTGCCCATATTGTTTGCAAAAGCTAACTATAAATAGGACCTATAAAAAGCAAAATGGGACAATAGTACAATTCTTTGTAAAACATAAATCTAAAAATAAAATGAGTGAGGAGTGTATATTTAAGAATAAAGCAGTTGGAGGATATAACTCAGAGATAGACGGATTCTATAAAAGTAAAGAGTTTATAACTCGTAGTGTAATATTGATGTTAAAAAATGAGATAACTAACAACTTTGAAATATCAATACCATATGACTACAAGATAATAACTGAAGAAGATGTGTCTATTAAATTCAAATATAAGAAGCATAGAATAACAGGGATATACCCAAGCAGCAGAGATGAATTTATATGCAGATTAAAAACTGATAGGTATGAAACTTTATTTTGTATGTTGGGTGAGAATGAAATAAATATAAGAAATAATTATAAAGATGTTTGGGGAAAACATGATGTTACAGTAGTTACATTTAATGAAAATAAGCCATATATAAACTCAGAAATTGAATCAAAGCTTAATAAACATAGTAAGTTTTATACAACATGTTTATATTCAAGAGTGCAACAAGAAGCTTATGAAGCATATATAATTGAGCATAGGAAATATATAAATAACAAAGTAAGTTCAAAACAAGAAATAATAAAAAATATTACAGAAGATTTCAGTATAGAAATTGATAATACAATAAGGTTATTAGAACGAGCAGTAGACCATGAATTAAATAGAGTAAAGGTACTACTAGAGCATAGAGTTGGGCTAAAGAAGGTTGATGAAAATTTATGGATAACTTCTAATGGTGATTATTATAAATTAAGAAAAATTAAAATAACAAAAAATGATATATGTTTCTATAGAGAGTGTCCAGAAATATATATTAAGCATATAGAAACCTTTGGGTATAGGATTGAAGCAATATAAAGCACAAATACTTTAATTTAGATTAGACAACACTTGGAGGATGAAATGAAGAAAAAAGCTGTAGGTTATTGTAGAATATCGACCTTAATGCAAGTTGATAATACATCACTTAAGGACCAGGAAGAGAAAATTAAAATGTATGCTAAACTTCACGATATCGTGATAGATGAAATATTTATAGATAAAGCTGTATCAGGTAAATCAACTGATAGACCAGAGTATGATAAGATGATGAATCATGTAAAGTCAACTGATATAGACATGATTATAGTTTATAAAAATGATAGAATTCACAGGAGCTTATATAATTTGTTGGCCATGATATATGA
>NZ_JBKFGI010000021.1:0-32770 GCF_056171995.1 Romboutsia sp. LXY-2
ATTATAATTACTAAATTCAAATTGTTGGAACGCCGTATGAGGGGAAACTCTCACGTACGGTGTGAAGGAGGGGAAAAGATGGAGATAACTTCAAAGTCTTACCTATTCCTATATAAAGCAGTTGAGTTAGAACTAGAGTTAGAAAATAAAGGTAAAAAAGACTTATTAGAAATTGTGCAAGGAATATCTAATATGATTAATATACACTATATAAGACAAAAGGAACCTAAAGGTCTTGGAGATGCTATATATTGTGCAAGACACTTTATAGGTGATGAACCTTTTGCGGTAATGCTTGGAGATGACATTGTAGATAATGAAGTTCCATGTTTAAAACAACTTATGGATTCATACGAGGAATACAGAACAACAATTTTAGGTGTTCAGAAAGTTGATATGAAGGATACAGATAAATACGGTATAATAGCAGCAAAACATATAGAAGATAGAGTTTATAAAGTTAAGGATCTTGTAGAAAAGCCAGATCCAGGTAACGCACCATCAAACATTGCTATATTAGGAAGATATATAATTACACCTGAGATTTTTGATATATTAGAGGACCTTCCGGAAGGTAAGGGTGGAGAAATACAACTTACAGATGCTCTAAAAGAATTATCTAAAAAAGAAGCTATGTATGCATATAATTTCCAAGGTCGTAGATATGATGTTGGAGATAAATTAGGTTTCTTAGAAGCAACAGTAGATTTTGCACTTAAAAGACCTGAGCTTAAAGAAGGATTTATGCAATACTTAAGAAAAATATGTGAAGAATCACAAGGTACACAAAAGTAAATATTAGTGGGGTGAAAATAAATGGCAAATTCAAAGCAAAAACAGAAGAAAAGAAATAAAATGATAGCTATAAGTATAGTTGTAGTACTTGTACTAACAAGTATGACTACTTTATTTAGTTTACTAGCATCTATGATATAAATATTAGCTACTTTTAAGCACAGAGAGTTTAACTACTTTCTGTGCTTTTTTGTGTATTGAAATATATTTTATAGCTGTTGATATATGTAAATTAGACAAAAAATTTATATAAAAAACATATAATCACTACTATATAACTAAATATAATAAATATAACATACTAAATAAATAAAAGTAGCATATATATGTTTACTAAATGGCAAATATAATATATAATTTTCCTTGATAAGACTAACTGAGGAGATGGATGTAATTATGGATAGAAATTTGGCATTAGAACTTGTTAGAGTAACGGAAGCGGCAGCACTAGTATCATCTATGTTTATGGGGAAAGGTGATAAAGATGGAGCAGATGGAGCAGCAGTAGAAGCTATGAGAAGAGCTTTTGAGTCTGTTAAAATAAATGGAGAAGTAGTAATCGGAGAAGGTGAGCTAGATGAAGCCCCAATGCTATATGTAGGGGAAAAGGTTGGTATGGGAACTCCTGATTGTATGGAAGTTGACATAGCAGTAGACCCATTAGATGGAACAACTTTAATAGCAAAGGGATTACCTAATGCAATCGCAGTAATAGCTATGGGAGCAAAAGGAAGTTTATTAAACGCACCAGATACTTATATGAAGAAAATAATAGTTGGACCAGGGGCAAAAGGAAGCATAGACTTAAATAAAAGTCATAAAGAAAATATAGTAAATGTTGCAAAGGCTTTAGGGAAAAGTACTTCTCAAATGACTATAATGGTTCAAGATAGAGAAAGACACAATGATATAGTTGAAGCAGCTAGAAGCTTAGGTGCAAGAATAAAAATGTTCGGAGATGGAGATGTAGCAGCAGGTATAGCTACATGCTTCGAAGAAACTGGTATAGATATGCTTATGGGAATCGGTGGTGGACCTGAAGGTGTAATAACTGCGGCAGCTATAAAATCTATGGGCGGAGATATGCAAGCACAAATATATCCATTAAGTGATCAAGAAAGAGAGAGATGTCATGAGATGGGATTCTCTGATGAAGATATAGAAAAAGTATTAAGTATAGATGATTTAGCAAAGGGAGATGACTTATTCTTTGCAGCTACAGGAATAACAGAAGGGGATTTATTAAAAGGTGTTATACCTGCAAGTGGAAACAGAGCCACAACTCAATCTGTTGTTATGAGAGCTAAGACAGGTACTATAAGATTTGTTGATGCTACACATAACTTAGATAAGAGTGAGATTTTAATAGAATTAATGGAAAAATATAATATGCAATAAATGATATTTATTATATAACACAAAAGAAGCTGCTACATAATAGAATTTTTTTCGGGCAATTGCGCTCCGGGCGTAAATCTAATTTCTTCTCCATGCAGGCCAAAATAAGGCCTGCATGGAGCTAGAAATTAGATTTACGCCCTTTCGCTTAATTTTCCTGCAAAATTATACTATTAGGTGGCAGCCTTTAGTAATTTATATAATAAAATTGTTGTGAAGGGGTTTAAAAAAAATCGGGATTGTATAAAATAGAGGAATAGGGATTAATTTTTTGTGCTTGTTTAGATTTATAATTGTTGACTGTGATGTTAGATGAATGATAAAATATGATGATAAAATGTTTAAAAATAAAGCTTTTCTTGTTCATACCTTTAATTTCCAAAAACTATAAAAACCGAGTTACATAGAGGAGGATTTCTTTGAAATTGAATAATTTAACAATAGATGAGTTAAGTAATAAGACTTTAACTCAATTAAGAGATATAGCTAAAGAAATGGATATTAAATCAGTTACTAAGTACAAAAAAGGTGAACTGGTAGATATGATAATTAATAATAATGCAAATAAAGAAGTAGTAGCAAGTGAAAATGTTTTAAAAAATGACAAGCCGGTTGAAAATAAAAGTGCGGAAGAGAATATTAAAGTGAACTCAAGACAAGAAAATAAACCATATATTAAGCCATACATAAAAAGAGAAGAAAATCAAAATAATTCACGTAATAATGATGGTAGAAACCAAAGAAATGAAAATAGACAACAAAACTATGAAAATAGGGGTCATAGCTCAGAAAATAGACCTTCTAGAAATAATAATTCCAATGGGAATTACATAAACAATGGAAATAATGGTAATGCTATGAATAATAATAGCATGAATAACAAAAACTATTATACTCCAAAGGTTGTTGATGAATCTAAAATAGTGGATGAGTTCAATACTTCAAAAGAAGATGAAGTAATGGGTGTCCTTGAAATATTACCAGATGGATTTGGTTTCTTAAGAGGATCGAATTATTTATCTACTGAAGGAGATGTTTATGTATCGCCTTCTCAAATAAGAAGATTCAATATGAAAACAGGAGATAAAATAAAAGGAATAACTAGACATCCAAAAACAGGAGAAAAGTTTAGAGCACTTTTATATGTTCAAAAGATTAATGATGAAAATCCTGAAACGGCTATTCAGAGAAAAGCTTTTGAATTATTAACTCCGATTTATCCAGAAGAAAGACTAACATTAGAAAGAAGTCAAAGTGATATAGCTACAAGGTTAATAGATTTAGTATCTCCTATAGGTAAAGGGCAAAGAGGATTAATTGTTGCACCTCCTAAGGCAGGTAAAACTAGTCTATTGAAAAATGTGGCAAATAGTATTGCAAAAAATCATCCGAATGTTGAATTAATAGTACTTCTTATAGATGAGAGACCGGAAGAAGTTACTGATATGAGAGAATCTATAGATGGAGATGTAATATATTCAACTTTTGATCAAGTATCAAGCCATCACGTAAAAGTGGCAGAAATGGTATTAAATAGAGCACAAAGACTAGTTGAACATGGCAAGGATGTTGTGATATTATTAGACAGTATCACTAGACTAGCAAGAGCCTATAACTTAACGATATCACCTACGGGTAGAACTCTTTCAGGAGGTCTAGACCCAGGTGCATTACATGGTCCTAAAAAATTCTTTGGAGCAGCTAGAAATATAAGACAAGGTGGATCGCTTACAATATTAGCGACTGCTTTAGTTGAAACTGGATCAAGAATGGATGATGTAATCTTTGAAGAGTTTAAGGGAACTGGAAATATGGAATTAAACTTAGATAGAAAGTTAGCCGAAAAGAGAATATTCCCAGCAGTAGATATCTACAAGTCTGGAACGAGAAAAGAAGATCTTTTACTTAGTGAAGAAGAGAAAACAGCTCTATGGAGGCTAAGAAGAGAAATGAGTAATAATTCTGTGATGGAAGTTACTGATAAAGTCATAGAATTACTTAAGAGAACTAAGAATAATGACGAATTTGTTAAATCGATTAAGGCGCTTTAAACTAAAATAAAAACACCTTGAATCGATAAAAAACTTGTGTTATAATGGTGTAGTTGATAATGTAAAAAGTAAAATTAATATAAAAAATGCAGAAAGAGGTGAAGATAAATGCAAAAGGATATACAACCAAAATACAATGCTGTAGAGGTTAAGTGTGCTTGTGGAAACACATTCATGGCTGGATCTACTAAGGACGAAATAAAGATAGAAATATGTTCAGAATGCCATCCTTTCTACACTGGAAAGCAAAAGAATATAGAAGCTGGTGGAAGAATCGATAAGTTCAAGAAGAGATTCAAAATGGACTAATTTTATAAATGTGGAGTTGGGTAGCCAACTCCTATTTTATTGTAACAAGGGGGTTCTAAGTTATGTACAGACCAGTCAATCATGGATATATAGAGGCTGTTATAGGGCCGATGTATAGTGGAAAAAGTGAAGAACTTATAAGAAGACTTAAAAGAGCTAAAATAGCAAAACAAAATGTTGTGGTATTTAAGCCAAAAATAGATGATAGATATAGTAAAGAAGATGTAGTTTCTCATAGTGGTAATGCAATAAATGCTATTCCTATAAGTAACTCATCTGAAATATACGATTATATAGATAGCAAGACTCAAGTTGTAGGTATAGACGAAGTTCAATTCTTTGATGAAAAGGTTGTTGATATAGCTATAGACCTTGCAGACAAAGGTATAAGAGTTATTGCTGCAGGATTAGATATGGACTTTAAAGGTGAGCCATTTGGTCCTACTCCAAAACTTTTAGCTGTTGCAGAGTTTGTTGATAAAATACAAGCTATATGTTCAGTTTGTGGACAACCAGCTACAAGATCTCAAAGATTAATAGATGGAAAGCCTGCAAGATATGATGATCCTATTATACAAGTAGGAGCAGTAGAAAGTTATGAAGCTAGATGCAGAAAGTGTCATGTAGTTTATAAATAATATATAATAGCCCCTTAAGGTAAGAGAAATAAGTTTTTATAGTATCTACTTTAAGGGGCGTTTTTGTATTATAATAGGTATTATAATTTGTTAATGAGGTGAATGTATGAAGAAGTCGTCTGTAGGGGGTCAAGCTGTTATTGAAGGCGTTATGATGCAGTCAAAGAAAAAAAGAGCAATAGCAGTGAGAAAAAGTGATGGAGAGATTGTTATAGAGAAAAACAAAATAAAAAGTTGGATAAATGAGAAGAATATAAGCAAAATACCTTTTGTAAGAGGTTCATTTGTTTTAATAGAGACAATGATTGAAGGTATGAAAAGCTTGAACTTCTCATCAGAATTTTTTATGGAAGATGAAGAGGAAGATAAGTTTGATCAATTCCTTAGAAAAATATTTAAGGATAAAGCAAATGATGTTATTATCGGGTTTTCTATGGTATTAGCGTTAGTTCTTTCGGTAGGGTTATTTATACTTTTACCAACAGCAATAGGAGGCATGTTCTCTAGGGTAATATCGAGTAATTTAGCTCTTAACTTAATAGAAGGTTTAATAAGAATAGGTATTTTATTTGGATACATAGTATTGATTTCTAGAAATAAGGACATAGAAAGAGTATATCAATATCATGGAGCAGAGCATAAGTCTATTTATTGTTATGAAAATGACTTAGAACTTACAGTGGAAAATGCAAGACAGTTTACAACTCTACATCCAAGATGTGGAACAAACTTTTTATTTATAGTTATGCTAACATCTATAGTTTTATTTTCATTCTTTGGGTGGCCAAATCCATTTGTAAGGATAGTAATGAGAATATTATGTATACCTATAGTTGCGGGAATATCTTACGAAATAATAAGATTTCTTGGGAAATATAACAATAAATTTACAAAAATTATTGCATATCCAGGTATGATGTTACAAAAGTTTACAACGAGAGAGCCAGATGATGAGCAATTAGAAGTAGCTTTAGAAGCGTTAAAAGCTGTATTAGATTAGAAAATTAAGGAGATATTAATGACAATAAGAGAAATAATCATTAAATATTCAGAAGAACTTAAAGATATAAGTGATACTCCGAGACTAGATATAGAATTATTGTTAGAAAAAGCTTTAGGTGGAGTAGATAGATTATATATACATCTGAATATTAATAAAGAATTAACTAAGGAACAAGAAGAACTTTTCTTAGAACTTATAAAAGAAAGGTTAAATGGAAGACCTATAGCTTATATAGTAGGAAATAGGGAGTTTATGGGACTTGATTTTTATGTAAAAGAAGGTGTATTAATTCCTAGACCAGATACAGAGCCTTTAGTTGAAGAAGTTATAGAGCTTTGTAAAGATAGAGATGATGTTAGTATTCTAGATATAGGTACTGGCTCTGGAGCCATAACTGTAAGTTTGGCAAAATATATAGAGAAATCTAAGTTGATGTCATTTGATATATCTGATATACCTTTAGAAGTAGGTAAGAAGAATGCAATTGCCAATGGCGTAGACTCTAAGGTAGAGTTTGTGAAGTCAGATTTATTTAGTGCTATAAAAGATAAAGACATAAGATTTGATGTTATAGTGTCGAATCCACCATACATACCTAAAAAGGATATTGAAACACTTCATACTCAAGTTAAAGATTATGAGCCTTACAATGCCTTAGAAGGTGGAGAAGATGGATTGGATTTTTATAGAGATATAACAGAGCAATCTTTAAGCTATATAAATGAGGATGGAATATTAGCCTATGAGGTTGGTCATGATCAAGCTGAGGACGTATCAGAGATTATGAAAAACAATGGGTATACTAATATATATACTAAGAAAGACCTTCAAGGAATTGATAGAGTTGTTATAGGTTTTAAACTATGATATAATGAAAAATTGATATGCTACAATAAAAGAGGTGAGAGTATGCTAAAAAAATTAGAAGTATTAGAGGATAAATATAGAGATTTAACTGAAAAGATAAGTGATCCAGACGTAATAAATGATCAAAAAACTTGGCAAAAGTATATGAAGGAACATTCTGACTTAGAAGTTATAGTAATGAAGTACAGAGAATATAAGGATGTATTATCAAATATACAAGATTCAAAGGAAATATTACAAGAAGAGTCAGATGAAGAGTTAAGAGAATTAGCTAAGATGGAACTTTCAGAAATGGAAGATCAAGTAGAACCATTAGAAGCTGAATTAAAAATATTATTATTACCTAAGGACCCTAACGATGACAAGAACGTTATAGTTGAAATCAGAGGGGGAGCAGGTGGAGACGAAGCTGCTCTATTTGCTGGAAACTTATTCAGAATGTATTCTAGATACGCTGAAAGAAGAAGATGGAAAATGGAACTACTAAGTGCAAGTGACACTGGTGTTGGTGGATATAAAGAAGTATCTTTCCTTATAAAAGGTAAAGGTGCATACTCAAGACTTAAGTATGAGTCAGGAGTTCATAGAGTTCAAAGAATACCTGCTACTGAATCAGGAGGAAGAATCCATACATCTACTGCTACAGTTGCGGTTTTACCAGAAGTTGATACAGTAGAAGTAAACATAAACCCTAATGACTTAAGAATAGACGTGTTCCGTTCTTCAGGAAATGGTGGACAAAGTGTTAATACTACTGACTCTGCGGTAAGAATAACACATATACCAACAGGAGAAGTAGTATCTTGTCAAGATGGTAAGTCACAATTAAAGAACAAAGAGCAAGCTCTTAAAATATTATCTGCAAGACTTAACGATAAAGCTATAGCTGAACAAAATAAAGATATAGCTGCTGAAAGAAAGAGTCAAGTTGGTACAGGAGATAGATCTGAAAGAATAAGAACTTACAACTATCCACAAGGTAGAGTAAGTGACCATAGAATAAACTTAACGTTATATAAGTTAGATACATTCCTAGATGGAGATATCGACGAAATGCTTGATGCTTTAATTACTGTTGACCAAACAGAAAAGATGACATCAATATAAATCCCTAATTTATTAGGGATTTTTCTTTAACCACTTTTAGGTCATGTTATACATGGAGATTGTATATACTGTTATATAAAGGTACAAGGAGGAGAATATGATACTAAAAGTAACGTTAATAGGGCTTTTAGCAGGTGTCCTAGGAACTGGAATTGGTGGTGTAATATCAGCTATTTTCAGAAAAGAAGTTAATAGATATTTAGACTTTTTTATGGGATTATCTGGGGGAATAATGCTAGCCGTAGTAGTTTTTGACTTAATGAAGGAAGCTATGGATATGATGGGTGTTTTTTATACAGTTTTATTCATATTTGTAGGTGTACTTATTACAATGTTTATAAAAACAAGATTAGACGTATCTAAAGATATGAAGTCGGGGTATCTTATATTTATAAGTATACTTCTTCATAATTTGCCAGAAGGTCTAGCTATAGGTTCATCATTTATGTCAACAGAGGCTTTAGGATTAACACTAGCATTAGTAATTGGAATACATAATATACCAGAAGGCCTAGCCATGGCACTTAGCTTAGTAGGAAGCAAAATGAAAATTACCAAGGTAATACTATTTACAATAATAGCAGGTATACCTATGGGAATAGGAAGCTTCTTAGGTGCATATTTTGGCGGAATGTTTAGCTCTCTTATAGGCGTATTTCTTGCTATAGCAGCAGGTACAATGATGTATGTTGTATTAGAAGAAATATTTCCTAAATCGAGAACTTTATTTTGCATAATAGGATTTTTGGTTGGAACACTAATTGTAAGTTGTTTTTAGAACCAAAAACAAAGGTAGGTATACAAAGGATGAAAACTATTATAAGTAATATAGAAATAGAAGACATTAATATAGAAGAAATAAAAAAACAAGCAAAATTATTAAAAGAAGGAAAAACAGTTATTTTTCCTACAGAAACTGTATATGGATTAGGAGCAAACGCACTAGAGGATGACGCAGTAATAAAGATATATGAAGCAAAAGGAAGACCTAGTGATAATCCACTAATAGTACATATTTATGAAAAAGATGAAGTTTATGATTTAGCTAAAGACATAAGTGAAAAAGCTGAAATCGTAATGGATAATTTTTGGCCAGGTCCTATAACAATAATATTAAAGAAGAAATCTATAATTCCAAATAGAACAAGCGGAGGATTAGATACAGTTGCAATAAGAATGCCGTCTCACAAAATAGCGAGAGAAATAATTAAACAAGCTGGTGTTCCTATTGCAGCTCCTTCTGCAAATATATCAGGAAGGCCATCTCCTACTAAAGCAAAACATGTATATGAAGAAATGAATGGTAGAGTAGATGGAATTGTTTTAGGAGGAGACTGTAACTTTGGATTAGAATCTACTGTGCTAGATATGACTTCTGATATTCCTATGATACTTAGACCAGGAAGTATTACAAAGGAAGATTTAGAAAAAATTGTAGGACAAGTTGAAATAGATCCATCCATAGAAAAGAAAGAAGATAACATAAAAGCTAAGGCACCAGGAATGAAGTATACACATTATTCTCCAGATGCAGATGTATACATAGTATCTGGTAAGGAAGAAGATGTTATTAATAAAATTAACGAATTATCAAAAACTAATTTTGAAAGAGGTCAAAAAACAGGAGTTATGTGTCTTAACAAAAATGTTAATTTGTATAGCTGTGAAGCTGTTGGATTAGGTGACACTTTAGAAGAAGTAGGAAGTAATTTATTTGGTGTTCTTAGAGAAATGGACGAAAGAAAAATAGACATAGTTTACTCAGAAGAGTTCCCGCGTGAAGGAGTTGGACAGGCTATAATGAATAGACTAAATAAGTCAGCTGGTTACAAAATAATAAAAGTGTAAAATATTACTGGTAAAAAGGTGTACATTTGTATATAATATCAGACAAGGGATTTTAGGCAATTAATATTTTAGAGTATAAAAATGTGGAGGAAATACATATGAGAATAGGCTTAGGTTGTGATCACGGAGGATTTAACTTAAAGACAGATATAATACAATATTTAGAAAGCAAAGGAATCGAATGTGTAGATTTTGGAACTAAGAACTCTACAGATTCAGTAGATTATCCATTATATGGAGAAACGGTTGCTAATGCTGTAGCTAACAAAGAAGTAGATTATGGTATATTATGTTGTGGAACTGGAATAGGAATATCTTTAGCAGCAAATAAGGTTCCTGGAATCAGATGTGCTGTTGTGTCTGATGTATTTTCAGCAAAAATGTCAAAGGCTCATAACAATGCAAATATGTTATCACTAGGAGAAAGAGTTTTAGGAAGAGGACTAGCTCTAGAAATAGTAGAAGCGTGGATAAACACAGAGTTTGAAGGAGATAGACACTCTAGAAGAGTTGATATGATAAATGAAATAGAAAAGAAGCATAGCAAGTAGGAGGACGAAAAACATGAGTAAAGTAATAATAACAGATCACCCATTAATACAACACAAAATAACGTTAATGAGAGATGTAAATACAGGGTCTAAGGATTTTAGAGAACTATTAACAGAAATAACAATGTTAATGGGATACGAAATAACTAGAGATTTACCATTAGAAGAAGTAGAAATAGAGACTCCAGTTGTAAAAACAACATCTAAAGTTATAGCAGGAAAAAAATTAGGAATAGTACCTATATTAAGAGCTGGACTTGGAATGGTAGATGGGTTAGTAAACTTAATACCTGCTGCTAAAGTAGGACATGTAGGTTTATACAGAGATCCAGAAACTTTACAACCAGTAGAATACTACTGCAAGCTTCCTCAAGATATAGAAGAGAGAGAAATGATTGTAGTAGATCCTATGCTTGCTACAGGCGGATCAGCTGTTGCAGCTATAGACGTATTAAAAGCTAAAGGAGCTAAGTCAATAAAGTTAGTAAACTTAGTAGCGGCTCCAGAAGGTATAGCTGAAGTTCAAAAATACCACAGTGACGTAGATATATATGTTGCAGCTTTAGATGAAAAATTAAATGATCATGGATACATAGTTCCTGGTTTAGGCGATGCAGGAGATAGATTATTCGGAACAAAATAGTCAAATCATAAAAGAATCTATATTGCTATAGATTCTTTTTGCGTTTAAAAAAACTATATACGGTTTTGATTTTATTAGACAAATAAATTATAAAGGTATATAATATAATTTATGATAAATATTTGACTAAGTTATTGACAAATATAAAAAAGCAGTTATTGATTATGATAATGAAAGAGAGAAGATATTATGAGACCATCATGGGATGAATATTTTATGGAAATAGCTGAAATCGTTAAAAAAAGATCAACTTGTACGAGAAGACAAGTAGGGGCTATTATTGTTAAAGATAAGCAAATATTAACAACAGGTTATAATGGATCTCCTAAGAATCTAGAACACTGTGAAAATATAGGATGTCAAAGGGAAGCACTTAAAATACCATCAGGTGAAAGACATGAGTTATGTAGAGCATTACATGCGGAGCAGAATGCTATTATTCAAGCTGCACATAATGGTGTTAGTATAAAAGATGCTACTTTATATGTAACTACTAGACCGTGTGTATTATGTGCGAAAATGTGCATAAATGCAGGTATTTCAAAGATAATATATAAAGGTGACTATCCAGATGAAATGTCTATAGAAATGCTTAAAGAAGCTGGAATAGAAATGATACAGTTTGTGTAAAAAAAATAAAGTCTTTGCTTAAAAAAACATTTAAAAAACACACGAAAAGTGATAAAATATATCTTATAGCAAAAAAGGTTTCATTATAAAAAAATAAGAAATAAAACTAAAAATAAATTAAAATTTAAATTATTTGAAAATTTTAGCCTTTGTTACACACATATTTATAATTAGTTCTAAAATTCAGATAAAATGGAAAAAATATTATTTAACTAAGAGTACTAGATAAATTATTTCATGATAGTGAGGTATACTATTTAATGAGTAAAAAAAATATATACATAGAAGCTGCGAAAATGCTATCTCTCATAAGCCAAGTTGGTTTGATGATGGTAATACCTATATTTGGATGTATGTTTATAGGTAAGTTTATAGATACAAAACTTAATACGAGTCCTATTTTCATGCTTATCTTTTTAGTTTTAGGTATTGGAGGCGCATTTATGGGAGTTTATAAAACCCTAGTCGTATATACAAAAAGGAAGTGATATCATGAATATAAAGTTACTTAAAGAAATAAAATATGTAACAAAAGGTGTCGTAATATTTAATGCAATTATTATGGCAATACTTTTAATTACGTCAAATTTTAGCAAGCAAATGTTGTTAGGCCTTATTTTTGGTAGTTTGATAGCACTATTAAACTTTAGACTATTGGCTTTAACAATTGAAAAAGCTGTCGATATGCCTGTTAGTAAGGCTCAATTATATACATCATCTAGATATATATTGAGAATGACTATAACAGGTGTAGTTTTAATAGTCTCTGCAAAAGCCCCACACTTAAGCGTTATAGGGGTGGCACTAGGATTATTAAGTCCTAAGTTTGTTATATTATCAAAAAACTTATTAATAGACAAACTAAAAAGAAAGGAGGCGTAAGCTATGAGATATGCTCAATGGGTCCTATATATTGGTGACTTCAAAATAAGTGAAACAGTTATAGTAAGTTGGATGATAATAGCTGCATTAGCTATAGCATCTTATTTCCTAACTCGTAACTTAAAGAAGGTACCTACTAGTAAAACACAAATATTACTAGAATATGCAGTTACGACACTTGTAAAGTTAGTAACTGATACTATGGGAGAAAAAGCAGTTAAAAGAATGCCTAATATGATACCTTACATAGGAAGTTTATTTTTATTCTTTGCATGTTCGAATCTAATAGGTTTACTAGGATTTAGATCTCCTACAACAGATATTGATACAACATTAGCATGGGCACTAATTACATTCTTCATGATTTACTACGCTGGTATAAAAGCTAGTGGACCATCGTACTTTAAAGGATTATTGGAGCCAATACCTGTATTATTACCTTTAAATATTATAGGTGAATTTGCTAAACCAATATCATTAACATTCCGTCCATTCGGGAATATACTTGGTGGTGCAGTTATAATGTCACTTTTATACCAATTCCTAGGATGGCTGTCAACTTTAATTCCAGGGGTATCAATACCGTTTGGTCAGTTGATAATACCAGTACCATTACATTTATACTTTGACTTGTTTGCAGGATTGCTGCAATCATTCATATTTATAATGTTAACAATGGTATTCGTTGGAAATGCTGCGGAAGCAGATTAATAGTAGTTTAATAGAGTTAATAAAGATACTTTATAATATTAAAAGAAAAATCAAAAAAAATTAAAAGAAAATTTTTAAAAACCCAAGGAGGAAATTAAAATGGATTTAACAATGGCACAAGCTATAGTAGCAGCTGGTTCAGCTGTAGGAGCTGGTTTAGCAGTTATAACAGGTATAGGAGCTGGTATAGGACAAGGGTTCGCAGCAGGTAAAGGTGCAGAAGCAGTTGGTAACCAACCAGAAGCTAAAGGAGATATAATATCTACAATGTTACTTGGAGCTGCGGTAGCAGAATCTACTGGTATATATGGACTTGTTATAGCAATAATCCTTCTATTCGCTAACCCATTCATAAAGTAATTTTAGGGTAAGAATATTAGAATAAAAGTCGTAAAGGAGATGGTAACACCATCTCCTAATTACGAATTGTGATTGGTAGAAAGGAGGATAACAATGGAATTTAAGCCACTGATAGACGTATCATATGAATTATTATTTCAAGTAATAAATACTTTTTTAGTGTTTGTACTTTTAAAGAAACTTCTATTCAAGCCGGTATTAGCAGTAATAGAGGCTAGAGAGAAGGATATACAAAATAACTTAGCACAAGGTGAAAAGGCTAAAACAGAAGGTATATCTTTAAAGAAAGAATACGAAGTGAAAATAGAGTCTGCAAAAGCTGAAGGACAAGAAATTGTTAAGAATGCTACATTAAGAGCAGAACAAAAGTCTGATGAAATAATATCTGCAGCTAAGGGCGAAGCTCAAAGCTTAAAAGAAAAAGCTAGCAAAGATGTTGAACAAGAAAGACAAAAAGTTATGAACGAAATCAAGAATGATATATCTGATATAGCATTACTTGCAGCATCTAAGGTTATTGAAAAAGACATAGATAAATCTAAGCATGAAGAGCTAATAAATAACTTTATAAAAGAGGTAGGCGAGGCTAAATGATAAATGTAATAGCAAGTAGATACGCTGAAGCCTTATTTCAAGTAGGAGAAGACACAAATTCAACTACAAAGTTATATGAAGAATTAAAAGCAGTAGTAGATATATTAAAATCTAACAAAGATTTTTATGGTGTTTTAAAATCTCCACTTGTTGGAAAGCTAGACAAGAAGAGCTTAGTCGAAAAAGTTTTTGCTGGCCAAATAAGTGCTAACTTAAATAATTTCTTGAAAATAATAATAGATAAAGATAGAGTATCAGCTATAGAAGCTGTAGAAAAATCTTTTAAAGAATTATTAAACGAAAAGAACAACGTTATAGAAGGTATCGCAATAACTGCGGTTGCTATGGACGAAGATGAAATAAAAGCGCTTGAAGCTAAACTTTCAAGCAAATACAATAAAAATGTTACTTTAGAAAATCAAGTTGACCAGTCTATATTAGGTGGAGTTCTAGTTAGACTTGGAAACGAAGAGATAGATGGTACGGTTAAGTCTCGTTTAGCGAAGATGAAAGACCAATTATCTCAAGTAATATCTTAGAATGGCGGTGAACCCATGAACTTAAGACCTGAAGAAATAAGTTCTATAATAAAAGAACAAATAAAGAATTATGAAAATAAAGTTGAGTTAACTGATACAGGTAGTGTTTTAAAAGTTGGTGATGGTATAGCGAGTGTTTACGGATTAGAAAAAGCTATGGCTGGAGAACTTTTAGAATTCCCTGGTGAAGTATATGGAATGGCTCTTAACCTTGAAGAAGACATGGTTGGGGCAGTTATGCTTGGTAATGACCAAGGTATAAAAGAAGGTGACATCGTTAAGAGAACTGGTGCGGTTGTTTCAGTTCCTGTAGGTGAAGCATTAATAGGAAGAGTAGTAAACTCATTAGGTCAACCAATAGATGGTAAAGGACCAATAAATTCTAATAAAACTAGACCAGTTGAATCTCCTGCAACAGGAATAATGGCTAGAAAATCTGTTCATCAACCACTTGAAACAGGTATAAAAGCTATAGATGCCATGATACCAATAGGTAAAGGGCAAAGAGAGCTTATAATAGGTGATAGACAAACTGGTAAATCAGCAATAGCTATAGATACAATACTTAACCAAAAAGGTAAAGATGTTATATGTATATATGTTGCTATAGGACAAAAGCGTTCTACAGTAGCTCAATTAGTTAATACTTTTGAAAAGCACGGAGCTATGGATTATACAATAGTTGTATCTGCTTCTGCATCTGAATCTGCACCACTTCAATTCTTAGCACCATATGCTGGGGTTACAATGGGTGAAGAATTTATGTTTGAAGGAAAGCACGTGTTAATAGTATATGATGATTTAACTAAGCATGCCGTAGCATACAGAGAGATGTCATTATTACTTAAGAGACCACCAGGTCGTGAGGCGTATCCAGGAGATGTATTCTACTTACACTCAAGACTTCTAGAGAGAGCTGCTAAGTTATCTGATGAATTAGGAGCAGGTTCTATAACTGCATTACCTATAATCGAAACTCAAGGTGGAGACGTTTCTGCATATATACCAACTAACGTTATATCAATCACTGATGGACAAATATACTTAACGCCAGAATTATTCTACGCAGGTATAAGACCAGCAGTTGACCCTGGTATATCAGTATCAAGAGTTGGAGGATCAGCTCAAATAAAATCAATGAAGAAAGTTGCTGGACCATTAAAGCTTCTTTACTCTCAATACAAAGAACTTGCGGCATTCGCTCAGTTTGGATCTGACTTAGACGAAGATACTAAGAAGAGACTTGCTCAAGGGGAAAGAATAGTTGAAGTATTAAAGCAAGGTGAACATCAACCGATAGCTGTTGAAAACCAAGTTATGATAATACATGCAGTAACTAATGACTTATTAGCAGATATACCTGTTAATAACATACAAAGATTTGAAAAAGAATTATATGAATTCGTTAATATAAATTATCCAGAAATAGGAAAGAAAATTCTTGAAAGCGGAGACTTCGCAAAAGAATTAACTAACGCTATAAATGAATTTAAGAAAAAATTTGTTATAGAAGCGTAATCCTTTTTAAAAAAGGAGGTAACTCAAATGGCAGGAATGAAGGAAATTAAAACTCGTATTAAGAGTGTTGAGAGTACTAAGCAAATAACTAAGGCTATGGAATTAGTTGCATCTTCTAAATTTAGAAAAGCTAAAGACAGAGCTGAAAGTGCTAGACCATATTTCAATACTCTATACAGTACTGTACAGGATATAGCTGGCAATACGAGTGGAAATAAAAATGTATTTCTAAAAGAGAGAGACGTTAAAAACGTATGTTATATAGTAATAGCTGGAGACAGAGGACTTGCTGGAGGATACAACTCTAACATTTTAAAAGCTGTGATTGCTCATAACAATTCAAATGGCGGTAAAGTAATTTCTGTAGGTAAAAAAGCTAAGGAATCTTTATCTAAGAGAGGATATGAAATAATAGACTCTATAGAATCTGTAGAAGATGCTGTTTATGAAGATGCAAATAGAGTAGCACAAGTTGCTATGGAAGCTTATAAAAACGGTGAAGTTGACGAAGTTAATCTTGTTTATACAGAGTTTATATCTGCTATATCGCAAGAGCCGAAAGTAGTTAAATTATTACCTGTTACTATAGATAAAAATGAAGAATTAGAATTAAAAAAGAGTAGAGCTGCAGTACAATATTTACCTTCTGCAGATGCAGTATTAGGTTATATATTACCTAAGTATGTATCAGGAAGTGTATACGGAGCTATAGCTGAATCTTATGCATCTGAACAAGCTGCAAGAAGAACAGCGATGGAATCTGCTACTGACAACGCTACTGAAATGATATCGAAATTAGAATTAGTTTATAATAGAGCAAGACAAGCGGCAGTTACTCAAGAGATATCTGAGATAGTTGCGGGGGCTTCAGCTCAATAATAAGGAGGTTAGGACATGGCAAATGTAGGTAAAATAGTTCAAGTCATAGGACCAGTATTAGACGTTAAGTTTGATAGTGAAAAAAGCTTACCTAATCTATTAAATGCATTAGTGATAAAGCACGGAGACGAAGAAATAGTAGTAGAAGTTGCACAACATGTTGGTGGAGACACTGTTAGATGTATCTCAATGAGTTCTACGGACGGACTTGTTAGAGGGATGGATGTTGTAGATACAGGAGCTCCAATAAGTGTACCTGTTGGTAATGCAACATTAGGTAGAATATTCAATGTATTAGGTCAACCAGTTGATGGTAAGGAAGCACCTCAAGATGCTCCTGAATTACCGATACATAGAGAAGCACCAGAATTCGAAGAATTACAACCAACTGCTGAAATACTTGAAACAGGTATAAAGGTAGTTGACTTACTTGCACCATACTTAAAGGGTGGTAAGATAGGTCTATTCGGAGGAGCTGGAGTTGGTAAAACAGTTCTTATACAAGAGCTTATAAACAATATAGCTAAGCAACACGGTGGTATATCAGTATTCGCAGGTGTTGGAGAAAGAACAAGAGAAGGAAATGACCTTTACCATGAAATGGATGAATCTGGAGTTATAAACAAAACAGCTCTAGTATTCGGACAAATGAATGAGCCACCTGGAGCGAGAATGAGAGTTGCGTTAACAGGTCTTACAATGGCAGAATACTTCAGAGATAAAGAAAATCAAGACGTGTTATTATTCGTTGATAACATATTCAGATTCACTCAAGCTGGATCTGAGGTTTCAGCGCTTCTTGGACGTACTCCATCAGCAGTTGGATACCAACCAACACTTGCTACAGAGATGGGTAGATTACAAGAAAGAATAACATCTACTAAGAGTGGATCGATAACATCTGTTCAAGCTGTTTATGTTCCTGCCGATGACTTAACTGACCCGGCACCAGCTACAACATTCAACCACTTAGATGCTAAAACAGTTTTATCTAGACAAATAGCATCTCTAGGGATATTCCCAGCGGTTGACCCACTAGAGTCAAGCTCAAGAGTTCTTGACCCTAACATAGTTGGTAAAGAACATTACGAAGTAGCTAGAGGAGTTCAATCTATATTACAAAGATACAACGAACTTCAAGATATAATAGCTATCCTTGGTATGGATGAATTATCAGATGAAGATAAGTTAACAGTTGCTCGTGCTAGAAGAGTACAAAGATTCTTATCTCAACCATTCCACGTTGCTGAGCAATTCACAGGATTTGCTGGTAAATACGTACCATTAAAAGAAACTATAAGAAGTTTCAAGGAAATACTTGAAGGTAAGTATGACCACTTACCAGAATCAGCATTCTTATTCGTAGGAAGTGTAGAAGAAGCAGTTGCGAAAGGGAAGGAGAGTAGATAATAATGACAAATGAATTTGTCCTTGAGATTGTCACTCCAGACCAAATCTTCTATAATGGAAGTGCTGAAATGATTATAGTTAGAACTACTGAGGGAGACAGAGGCATACTTAAAAACCACAGACCTTTAGTAGCAGGACTTTCTACTGGTACTCTACGTATAAAAAAAGATGGAAACTATAAAGAAGCTAATATTTCTGGTGGTTTCATGAATGTAGATAAAGAAAAGATAGTTATAGTAACTGAATCTGCGCAGTGGATATAAATAAAATATTAGGGACTAGGCATTTTGCCTAGTCCTTTTTTAATTATAAATGTATTACAATGACTTCTTAAAATTTGGAAAGTAGAATTTCTTTTACTAACTCTAAAGAGTTAGTTTTATTCTCTAAACCTAGTCTAGGATTGTCATATTGGATAGTCCACACATAAGCATCTATCAATAGGTACAATAATGTATAAATTTTTCTCCTATGCTCAACCCTTGGATTGGATATTAAAGTCTTATTATATCCTTTTCTGAAATACTTATTAGTTATCCAATTACTTGCAAATTCGAATTCACTATCTCCAAAGAATGACCTATCAGCATCTATAATTGCACATATTTCATAATTACCTTTAGCTTGTTTTATCAAAACATTTCCAGACCATAAATCACCATGCACTAAACTTGCGTCTTTTATTTCATTTAATATATTTTTGGACTTATGTATTGATAGTTTTACTAAATCTAACTCATTTTTGGTATATACTTTATATTTATTTAATTTAAGTTCTATGTTATGATACTCATTTATTATATACTCATACCATGTGTCAAATCCATTTTGTATAGATATATCATAGATTCTACCAAACTTATTAGATTTTATAGAATGTAGTTTAGATATATATACTCCTAAATCTTCATAAAGTTTGTTTTCTGCTTCTTTGCTTAACTCTATACTTGATAAAGTTTTGCTATTTATGTATTCAATAATCATATAATCACGGTTTATTATTTTATTGCTAGTATCACATATCAATATGTTTGAACAAGGAATGTTATTTTCTTTTAGTAGTCTATAAGTATATTCTTCTGATTTCATTAGGTTTTCCTCAAAAGGTAAAAGCAAGTCTTTATTTACAGGGCCAACCCTAAGTATAAGCTCTTTATTAACCTTATCTACTTTTATATAATAGGTTGTGTTAAACAACCCTCCTTGTATAATATTTGATTCGAATTCTATGTTTTCTTTAAAATAATTTTTTAATACTTCACTAATCTCTAAATGTGTTAATTCTTTATAAAGTTTTGAATTTCTGTTCATTTTTATTTCTCCTCAATGACCTAGCCTAAATTGTTAGTTTTGTAGATATATAGTGCCTAATAATACTCATTTACATAGTACTTTTTTATTATAGGCTTAACAATGATTAAACAGGAATTAGTAAAATGAACTATAATTTGTATAGCTTTTATTTAATCTTTTATAAGAGAGTTTTTTTATTTATAAAGACCACGGACAATGTAAATTTATCACAGCATGGTACTTTAAATAATGTAAAATAAAATATATAATTTTAATATGAGTAATATTTAAAAAATAAATAATATAAAATAATAGTGTTTAATAAAGTTTGCATATTACTATAATATGAAAATCTTAAGTAGGTAGCAGAAGGTATTTTTTTAGAAGTAGAATATATATAATAATAAGAAAACAATTTCTTATTTCAGATAATATTTGAATATAATATTTTAATCTATATACAATAGTAATATAGATGTATTGGAGGAATATATGAACATATTAGATATAGGGATAGATATAATTGAAATAGAAAGAATAAAAAACGCTGTTAATAAAAATAATAGGTTTTTAGATAGGAATTTTACAGCTTTAGAGATTGAATATTTCAAATCAAAAAACTTTAAACCGGAGACTATAGCAGGTAATTTTGCAGCAAAGGAAGCTATTAGTAAATCTATAGGTACAGGTATTAGAGGATTTGATCTTAGAGATATAGAAATAGTAAGAAATGAATTAGGTAAACCAATAGTAAAAACGTATAATAATTTAGAAAAGATTTGCATAGATTATAATGTTAGAGAGATAAAAGTTTCTATATCCCACTGTAAAGAATATGCTGTAGCAAATGCGCTAGCTATAATTAAGGAGTGAAAATATGAAAACTAAAAAAGCTAAAGATATAATGACTACAGAAGTAATTGTAGCAAAGAAAGATGATAATATATCAAGTGTTGCAGGCCTATTACTAAAAGAAAAAATAGGAGGCCTACCTGTTGTAGATGAGGAATACAAAGTTGTAGGAATAATTTCAGAAACTGATATTATAAAAAAAGAGAAACATATAGATCCACCTCAATATGTAAATTTATTGCAAGGATTAATTTTTTTAGATGATCTAAAAAAATTAGAAACCGATGTAAAGAAAGTTGCTGCATATAAGGTGGAAGATTTGATGTCTACAGATATAGTAAAAGTTAATGAAAATGACAGTTTTGATGATATAGCAAATATTATGATAAAAAAATCTATTAACAGAGTACCAGTAGTTGATGAAAACAATACATTGAAGGGCATAATATGTAGATACGATATAATAAAAGCAATGTATAATGAATAAACTTAATTAGGGGGGATTGTGTGAAAAAACAGTGGGCTATATTAATTACTACTATTCTTTGCATACTTATAGCATTTGTTGGTTGCCAAAGAAGAGAGTCCACAAAAGAAGAGGTTTATGGAGAGTTCCAAAAGAAAATTTCTAAAGTTGAGGCTTACACATGTACAGCTGAAGTAGAAGCTAAAGGAAATAAAGGCATCCAAAACTACATAATGATACATGACTACAAAAAACCTGATTATTACAAGGTAGGAATTGTTTCGCCAGATCACCTAAAGGGTAAGACTATGGAATACAGTGGTAATAAAATAATAATAAAAAACGCAGATGTAAATGATGAAGTTGAACTACCTAATGTAGGTAAAAATAGTCAGTATCTTTTTATCGGAGACTTTATCAAAAATTATCTTCAAAATGAAGAATTAGATATAAAGTTATCTGGTGATAATTTAATACTTGAAACACAAATACCTGGAGATAGTAAATATTTTAAAAAACAAGTACTATATGTAAATACTAAGACTAAAAATCCAGTAAAGATGGAAATACTAGATGATGAAGGTAATGTTAGATTCAATGTGAACTACAAAGAGTTTGAATATAAGAGCTAAGGGGGACTAAAGAATTGGATTACAAAATAACAGCCCCTACATGGGCGGAGATAAATCTAGATAACATAAGATATAATTTAAATAATATTAAAAGTCGAATAAATAAAGATACTAAAATTTGTGGTGTAGTCAAAGCTAATGCTTATGGTCATGGAGCAGTAGAAGTAGCGAAATTACTTCAAAAAGAAAAAGTAGACTATTTAGCAGTTGCAAGATTAGAAGAAGCCATAGAGCTTGTTCAGAATTACATAACACTTCCTATTTTATGCTTAGGTTATATTCCTAGGGAATCGTTAGAAGTTGCTATAAAGAATAACATAAACATCACAGTATATTCTTTAGAAATGGCTAAATCAGTTCAAGAAGTTTCTAAAAATCTAGATATGATAGCAAATATTCATATTAAGATTGATACAGGTATGACTAGAATAGGGTTTCAACCAAATGAGCTATCTGTTAATGACATAGTGCAAATTAATAACCTTGGAAATGTTAATATTTTAGGTATATACACTCACTTTGCAACAGCAGATGAAGAAAGTAAAGAATTCACGTATATTCAAGCTGATAGATTCAAAAATGTGGTATCAGAACTTGAAGAATTAGGAGTTTATATTCCTATAAAACATGTAGCTAACAGTGCAGCTACAATGGACTGTGACAACTTAGAATGGAATATGGTTAGATGTGGAATTATATTATATGGTCATTATCCATCAGAAGATGTAGATAAAACTAAAATTTCTATAAAGCCAGCTATGACTTTAAAAACAAGAATTGCTTATATTAAAGAAATCGAACCTAATGTAGGTATAAGCTATGGATTAAAGTATGTAAGCGATGAAAAAGAAAAAATAGCAACAATCCCAATAGGATATGCTGATGGATTTACTAGATTACAAAAGAATCCTAAAGTATTAATTAAGGGAGAGGCCTTCGATATAGTTGGTAGAATATGTATGGATCAATGCATGGTGAGAATTGATAAAAATATTGACATAAAAATTGGCGACGAGGTTATACTATTTGGGGAAACAGAAATTTCGGCAGAAGATATAGCAAATGATTTAGGAACTATAAACTATGAAGTGTTATGTATGGTACAACGAAGAGTAGAGCGTGTCTATTTGGAAAGAAATGCAATTGTACAAGTGAACAGTTATTTGGTAAAATAGTAATGATAGTATACCCTGGGAGGCGATGTCGTGCACAATAAAAGCAAAGAGAAGATAATGTTTACTTTACCAGATTCTCTAGTGTCTGAAGTTGACCACATTGTTAAGATGGAAAACAGTAATAGAGAAGACTTTGCGAAAGCTGCTTTTCAGTTCTATATAACCCAAAAAAAGAAAATAGATTTTAAAGAGTCTATGATCAAGGGTTATAAAGAAATGGGTCAAATTAACCTATCATTAGCTGAGCTAGGCATGACAGATGAAGTATCTTCCGACGACGACTTGGAAGGAAAAATAGCTCAAGGTGACTATTAGCCTGGACATAAAACGTGGAGACTTGTATTATGCGGATTTAAGTCCAGTTGTAGGATCAGAACAAGGTGGTGTAAGACCAGTTTTGATAATACAAAATAATATAGGTAACAAATACAGTCCAACAGTGATAGTAGCCGCTATAACATCTCAAATAAACAAGGCTAAATTGCCTACACATATTGAGATAAGCGCTAATGAATATGGGCTTAATAAAGATTCAGTTATTCTCTTAGAACAAATCAGAACTATTGATAAAAAAAGGCTAAGAGAAAAAATTGGTTGTCTAGATGAGAACATGATGGTAAAAGTGGATAATAGTCTACAGATAAGTTTGGGGCTATTTAATGTATGAAAATTATTGATATTGTCAAATATCAATAATTTTTTTGTATTTATGTAAAATTTTGAAATAAAAATGATATAATATTATGGATTGAAAGAAATTATACACTACATATTAGTAATTTTTTACTTTACAAACTAGGGAGGTAATTACATGAGAGACCATAAAGGATTAAATGAGATTACACGTACTATAAGAAAAGACATAATCTCTATGATACATGGTGCTAAATCTGGACATCCAGGAGGATCTTTATCAGCAGTTGAAATAGTAACAGCACTTTATTTCGACGAAATGAATATAGATCCTACAAATCCAAAGATGGAAGACAGAGATAGATTTGTATTATCAAAAGGACATGCAGCTCCAGTTTTATATGCAACTTTAGCTCATAAAGGATACTTTGATAAGGAAGAATTAAAGGGACTTAGAAAAACAGGACGTATGCTACAAGGGCATCCTGACATGAAGGGGACACCTGGTGTAGAAATGTCTACAGGATCATTAGGACAAGGATTCTCTGTTGCTTGTGGTATGGCAATGGCAGCTAAGTTAGACAACGCTCCATGGAACGTATATGCTCTACTTGGAGATGGAGAAGTGCAAGAAGGTTTAATATGGGAAGCTGCGATGAGTGCTGCTCATTACAAGCTTGATAATATGATTGCATTCTTAGATCACAATGGTCTTCAAATAGATGGAGATGTATCTAAGGTAATGAATATCGGCCCTATAGTTGATAAGTTCAAGGCTTTCGGATGGAATGTAATAGAAATAGACGGACATGATTTTGATCAAATATTTGCAGCTCTTGATATGGCAAGATCTACTGTAGGAAAGCCTACAATGATAGTTGCTAAGACTGTAAAAGGTAAGGGTGTTTCTTTCATGGAAAATAATCCTGGATGGCATGGAAATGCTCCAAGTGATAGTGAGTTAGAAATAGCTTTAGCAGAATTAGGGGGTGCAGATCATGAGTAAGATAGCTACTAGAGACGCATATGGAAAAGCATTAGTTAAATTAGGACAAATGAATGATAATGTTGTTGTATTAGATGCTGACTTATCTAAATCAACTAAGACTTATGATTTTGGGAAAACTTTCCCAGAAAGATTTTTCAACATGGGGATAGCAGAACAAAACTTAATAGGTGCTGCATGTGGTCTTGCTACAGCTGGAAAGATACCTTTTGCAAGTACATTTGCAATGTTCGCTACAGGTAGAGCTTTCGAAGTAATAAGAAACTCAGCTTGTTACCCAAAATTAAATGTTAAAGTTTGTGCTACTCATGCTGGTATAACAGTAGGAGAAGATGGTGCAAGTCATGAAAGTGTAGAAGATATAGCTATAATGAGAGCTATACCAAATATGACTGTATTAGTTCCTGCAGATGGTGTAGAAACTGAACAAATGATATTTGAAGCAGCTAAATTCAACGGACCAATGTATGTACGTTTAGGAAGAAGTGCTGTTCCTACATTATTTAACGAAGATTATAAGTTTGAAATAGGAAAAGGTGTAGTAGTTAGAGAAGGTAATGATGCTACAATAATAGCTTGCGGTATGATGGTAAGTGAAGCTGTAATAGCACATGAAATCCTAAAAGAAGAAAACATAAACGTTAGAGTTATAAATATGTCTACTATAAAGCCTATAGATAGAGAATTAATAATAAAAGCAGCAGAGGAAACTAAAGCGATAATAACTGCTGAAGAGCACAGCATAATCGGTGGATTAGGTTCTGCAGTAAGTGAAGTTGTAGTTGAAGAGTGTCCAGTTATTGTTAAGAAAGTAGGAGTTAATGATACTTTCGGTGAATCTGGAACACCAGCTGAATTATTAAAGAAATTCGGATTAACAAGTGATGATATAGTTGCTGCAGTTAAATCAGCAATAGCTAAAGGATAATAAATAAAAAGCAGGTATCAAATTTAATGTTTTAAATTTGGTACCTGTTTTTTTAATAAAAACTTCTAAGTTTGGGACATCTCTCATATATATAAAGTAAGTGGGGGGTGGATGAATTGAATATAAAATTCAATATGAAAGGTGTAGTATATGGAGTTATAATTTTACTTATGATAGTAGGTGGCTTCGTATTTATACCTAAAATGTTTATGAACAAAGCAGAGCCAGTAGAATATACAATGGTTCAAAGAGAAGCTATACCAGAAAAAATCCTAGGAATGATGGACAAATATGTTGATCAAGAAAGAGCTTTAGCAGTTAAACTAGACAATAAAATATATGTTATTGTAACTAGAGGTAATGATAATGAACATGGTATAGAAATACAAAAAATAAATATGGCAAATGAAGATGATAAGAAGGTTATGAAAGTTGAGGCAGTATATAAAAATAAAGAAGAGTCTCATCCGTACATAGTAGTTGAAACTAACCTTACAGAGCTTCCGGATAAAATAGAATTAGATACTTCTATAGAAGGTCAATAAAATTTCTATAGTTATAATTGTAAGTACATATATGATAAAAAGGCTATTATACAAATAAATTTTGTATAATAGCCTTTTTTGCTTATTAATTCACTATAAGTAGGGAAAACTAAAAATTAAAATAGTAACTATGAGGTGAAATTATGTTAAATATAGATAAATACAGAGTGAAACTAGAAGATCTCAAATGTAACAATTCTTTAGAGGGAATAGATTTTAACACAACGGAAGATATAGTACCTATAAGGGAGATAATAGGACAGGATAGAGCGGTTCAAGCTATTAAGTTTGGATTAAAAATGAAGCAACAAGGATATAACATATATGTTGCGGGTGTAAGTGGTATAGGAAGAAATAGTAATACTAAATCTTTAATAAGAAGCAACTCTATAGAGAATAGAGAGCGTAAGGATTGGTTATATGTTTATAACTTTAAAAATGCAAATGAGCCTATAGCGTTATGCTTTAAAGCAGGACAAGGGAAATTATTTAAAACAGATGTAGATGATATAATTGAAAAATTAAAAGATGAAATACCAAAAATATTTACTTCTAAAGAGTATGAATATCATAATAGATTATTAATGAGCGAGCTAGAAAATAATATACAACAAATAATAGAAGAACTAAATGAGTTTGCGAAACCAACAGGATTTAAGTTCCAAGTTACAGAAAGAGGGCTTATGAGCGTTCCTATGAAAGAAGATGGAACACTTATGAGAGAAGATGAACTAGGAAACTTTACTGCAGACCAAATAAGAGAATTAAGAGAAAGGGGTCTTAAAGTAAACCAAGATAGCAAAGACTACATTGATAGAATAAAAATGTGTGAAGATACATATAAAACTAAAAGTTGTGAGTTAGATAAAAATGTTGGAAGAAGCTTAGTTGGTTTTTATGGACAATATTTATTATCAAAATACGGACAAGAAGAAAAGGTTGAAAAGTATATAAATGATTTATGCAACGACATAGTGAATAACATATCTAAATTTAAATCAGATAATGATAGTGATAAGCAAAATCCAATGGCTATGCTTGGACTAATGGCTCCTAAGAATGACGCCAAATTATTTAACAAATATAAAATTAATCTGTTTATAGATAATAGTGAGTGTGAAGAATGTAAGATTATTGAAGAAAACAATCCTACATACTATAACTTAACAGGGTCAATAGAATATAAAAATGAGATAGGTGCATTAACTACAAGTTTAATGGAGATAAAGCCTGGAGCTTTGCATAAAGCTAATGGAGGATATTTGATTTTAAATGTAAAAGATGTATTATCCAACCCATTTTCATGGGACTGTTTAAAAAGAACTCTTAAAACAGGAAAAATAACCATAGAATCTCTTAATAAACAATATGGATATGTAGTTACATCTACACTAAAACCAGAGCCTATTGATTTAGATATAAAGGTGATTTTAATAGGAGATAACTATTACTATAGCCTACTTTATGCATATGAAGAGGACTTTAGAAACTTATTTAAGGTAATGGCTGATTTTGATATTGAGATAGATAAAAACGAAAGTAATATTTATAAAACTATTCAATTGGTAGCGAATAAATGTAATGAAAGCAACTTAAAGCATTTTGATAAATCTGCGCTAGAGAGATTGATAGAGTATAGTACAAGAATGAGTGACAGTAAGGATAAGCTTACAGCAAGATTTAATAAGGTTGTAGATATAGTATATGAAGCTGATGCTGTAAGTGATGATTATAAACCTTATGTAACGAAAGAAGATGTAGACAAAGCTATCAATCAGAAAAAATACAGAAGTAATAAATACGAAGAAAAATTAAACGAAATGTTTGAAGATGGTACTTTATTAATAGATATAGAAGGTGAAAAAATAGGCCAAATAAATGGACTAGCAGTAATGGGCACAGGCGAATATTCTTTCGGAAAACCTTCAAAAATCACAGCATCTACTTATAAAGGTAGAAGTGGGGTGATTAATGTTGAAAGAGAAATAAAGAAAAGTGGTAGTATACATGATAAAGGTGTGCTAATACTAAGTGGTTATTTAGGGGCTAGATACGGCAAAGAGAAGCCTTTATCAATAAGTACATCAATAACATTTGAGCAAAACTATAATGGAATTGATGGAGATAGTGCATCTAGTACAGAGCTTTATGCAATAATATCAAGTATTGCAAATATACCAATAAATCAAAGTATAGCAGTAACAGGTTCTGTAAGCCAAAAAGGAGAAATACAACCTATAGGTGGTATAAATGAAAAAATAGAAGGTTTCTATGATGTTTGTAAAATAAAAGGATTTACAGGTAAGCAAGGTGTTATGATGCCTATACAAAATGTCAAAAATCTTTTATTAAAAGATGAAGTAGTACAAAGTGTAAAAGATGGAAGTTTCCATATATATGCAATATCTACTATTGAGGAAGGCTTAGAGATTCTTACAGGTAAAACGATGGATGAAATCGATAAGGTTGTTAATGAACATTTAGAAAAATATAGAGAATCGGACAAAGATGACAAAAAAGATAGTGAAAAAGAAAAGGAAAATAAAGATAAGTAGATAAATACAGACATAAAAATATTCAAGGTATTAGGAATATATAATGCCTTGAATATTTTTTACGTATAAATAAATTATGCAATATAGTATTATGTTGTGGATTTTATAATTTTGAAGCTAGAATTCTACTTTCTGTTATAATATAGTCTAACTGAGCATCGTGAGGTTCCTTTGGAATACTATCAAAAACTTGTAAATCAAAAGAGATTCCAATAGATATTGCATCGGTTCTTAAGTTACTTAAGAATCTATCATAAAAACCTCCGCCGTACCCCAATCTATAGCAGTTAACATCATAGGCTACAGCAGGAACTATCACAACATCAATATCTTTAGTATTAACTTTAGAACAGATATCTTTTTTAGGCTCCCTTATGCCATATGCGCCAATATTGATACTTTTATCTAAATCTAAAATTTTGTAAGGAATCAATTGTCTATTTTCCATAATTGTAACAGGGCTAGAAACTATCTTTCTAAGGTATATAAGTTTTTTTACAAGCTCATCTGTTTGTACTTCATTATTAAAATCTAAATATAACATTATGTTGTTTGCATTTTTTATAGCATCTAGAGTAAGTAGTTTTTCAGTTATTATATTAGAGTTCTTAGATATAAAATCGGGTGTCTGTTGTTTTCTAAGATTTATTGCATTTTTCCTAAAATCTTTTTTCATGAAATCAACTCCATTCGTATGGTATAATATGGATATGTAAAAATATCCTCAATATAAATTCTAATATAGAAGTATAAGCAGTAGCAACATGATTGCTAAATAGTAATAAAAAGGATAGCTAGTCATATAATATATAATAGATTAGATAAAGGAGATGCGTTAAATGATATCAAAGAAAAAAGCTATTATATACGCTATAGTTCTTGTAATTGTTACAGCACTTTTTACATCAACATTACAGATTGGATTGGGTAATAAGGTTGTAGTATCGAAAGATATATACGAAGGCTATAAGGAATATAATAAATTATTGGGATTGGAAGATATAATAAAAGACGATTTTTACAAAGAAACTAGTGAAGAAGATTTAGTTAATGGAGCAATAAAAGGATTATTCTCAGGTCTTGATGATCCGTATTCTCAGTACTATACAAAAAATGAGTTTGCAAGACTAATGGAACAAACTAGTGGGGCTTATGTAGGTATAGGTGTTTATATAAGTGCTACTTCAGAAGATAATATAATTACTATAATAGCACCGATAGAAGGATCTCCAGCAGAAAAGAGTGGAATAAAGCCTGGTGATAAAATCCTTAAAGTAGATGGAACCACTGTAACTGCAGACAAGTCTGACGAAGCTATAGGGATGATTAAAGGTAAAGCAGGTACAGAAGTAGTGCTTACAATAAAAAGAGATGAAAAAGAATTTGACGTTAAAGTTAATAGAGAAGAAATAGTATCAAAAAGTGTAGAAAGTAAAGTAATGGAAGATAACATAGGTTATATAAGAATAACTTCATTTAATGAAACTACATACGATGAGTTCTCGGAAGCTTTAAAAAGCTTAAAGGCTCAAAACATTAAAGGACTAGCTTTAGACCTTAGAGATAACCCAGGTGGACTTTTAAATATTTGTAAAGATATTGCTGACGAGTTGATAGGTGAAGGAACTATTGTTTACACTAAAGACAATAAAGGCAATACTGAATATTTGAAATCTGATAAAGAAAAATTAGGAGTGCCAATAGCGGTTCTTACAAATGATGGAAGTGCATCTGCATCTGAAATACTTACAGCAGCAATAGTTGATAACAAAGAAGGTATATCTGTAGGTACTACTACTTTTGGAAAAGGTCTAGTACAAAGTGTTAGAGAACTTAAAGATGGCACAGGATATAAGCTTACAACAGCTCAATACTTTACTCCTAATGGGGATTATATAAATGGAAAAGGTATAAAGCCTAATATTGAAGAAACTGATAAAGAAAAACAATTAGATGTGGCTATAAACTGGATAAAAGAACAGATGAAATAAAAAAGGTGCTTATGCACCTTTTTTTAGTCTATAAATATAGTATAAGAAGCTTTGAAGTTTTCACCTATAGCTAATTTATTAATATAGTGCTTATTCACATATTGGCCATCAGTGTTAATATCATCAGCAAGTCCATACCAAGGTTCTATACATAAGAATGGAGCTACAGTATTAGATTCTTTATAGTAAGGTGTCCAAATACCTACAAGAGGGAAGTCCTTGAAAGCTAATCGTACTGAGTAATTAGTACTATTAGATTTAATAGATATTTCATCTATGTTAGTGTATATTAAAGCATCTTTTGCAAATGATTCAGAACATAGATTTATTTTAGTTAAGTTATTAATAGAAGTTCTAGTAGAAGCGAAAGGACCTTCTAAATCTATTTTTTCTATGTTGTTTCTGTGTTTAAAATCAAGATAGTAATCAGAGAGATTATTTCTATCTATATTAAATGCAGGATGTGCACCGATAGAGAAGTAAATATCTTTGCAATCATTATTAATTACTGTCCATTCTACATTTACACCAGATTCTTGTAGAGTATACTTTATTATTAATTCAAAATTATAAGGATAAAGTTGTTTACTTTGTTCATTAGCAACAAGTCTGTAAGATATATGGTTAGTTGATGAATCTACAACTTCAAATTCCATATCCCTTGCAAACCCATGTTGTCCCATAGAGTAAGTTTGATTTTCTATTGTAGTTTGATTATCTTTAAGTCTTCCTACAATAGGGAATAATACAGGTGAACGTCTTCCCCAAAATTTGCTGTCACCATTCCATAAAATATCTTTGTCGAACTTTTTAGAATAAATTCTAGTAAGCTCAGCTCCATTACTTACAGATTCTACTATAAGATTTTCATTTTGTAATATATTCATTAGATCACCCCTTAATTTAGTTATAGTTTTATTATACATAAAAATATAAATGTTGAAATATTATAAATTAATATAATAAAATCATAAAATTTAATTCTATTTTAAATTATAAAATGATAAATTTAAAAATATTATTCAAAAATTGGATATATTTAAGAAAATTTGTATAATAAAAAAGGAAACTAAGAACTTGTATAGAATTAGTTATACAAGTTAATAATGCTAAGTATATTAAAAAGTAATAATGATAATATAGGAAGTGGTTGTTATGGTAAAAACTATATCAAAGGTTGTTGACCTTCGAGAATATAAAGAAAAGAAGATGAAGACAGAAGTTAATAGAGATGAGCTTTTAAAGCTTATTAAGAAAATAGCAACGGTAAAATAGGGAGATGATTATCTCCCTATTTTTAATGATCACCTAGGACATTCTAAGCCCACCGATATAATCTTTGAATTGATTAAAATCTTCTTCGTTGCTTAATTCGATAACTTCAGATCCCTCAGTGTTAAAGTTTTTAAGATAAACTTTATAAGAGTTATTTGCACAGTCATGATAAATGCATCTATAGCCATCTTCGTAAAGATTTTTAATTTTATTAAAATCAGTCATTTTATCATCTCCTTAAGTTATATACTATTATTTTTTCAAAAAACAAATATGTTATGCAAAAGTAGTTATAATATAGTTATTAAAGTATTTTACATTTGTATAAAAATGTAGAAAACTTACAATATAAAGGTGAGTTTAATGAAAAATTAAAAAAAAGTAAAAAAATAATTAAAAAACTATTGACCATATGAAAAAATGATGGTAAAGTTATACTTGTCCTTAAGAAAAGGGCAAACAACGAAAAACAAAAGAGGCCGAAAGGTCACTTTAAGATGAACTTTGAAAATTAAACAGTAGGTTAATTTATAGAATTTGAAACAACCAAACAAAGCCAGATATATAATAGTATCTGAGCCCGTTAAACTTTTATTTGAGAGTTTGATCCTGGCTCAGGATGAACGCTGGCGGCGTGCCTAACACATGCAAGTCGAGCGATTCTCTTCGGAGAAGAGCGGCGGACG
>NZ_JBKFGI010000022.1:0-576 GCF_056171995.1 Romboutsia sp. LXY-2
TACCTGTAGCAACTGTTCCTCTTCCTGTTATAGAGAATACGTCTTCTACTGGCATTAAGAAGTTCTTATCAACATCTCTTTCTGGTTCTGGTATATAAGCATCTATTTGCTCGAATAAGTCTACTATTTTGTCTCCCCATACTGAAGAAGTATCTTGTAATGCCATTAAAGCAGATCCTCTTACTATTGGAGTGTCATCACCTGGGAATTCGTACTCGTTTAATAAGTCTCTTATTTCCATTTCAACTAATTCTAATAATTCTTCGTCATCTACAACGTCACACTTGTTTAAGAATACCACTATGTAAGGTACCCCAACTTGTCTAGATAGTAATATATGCTCTCTTGTTTGAGGCATTGGACCATCTGTAGCTGAACATACTAATATAGCACCATCCATTTGAGCAGCACCTGTTATCATGTTCTTTACGTAGTCAGCATGTCCTGGACAGTCAACGTGAGCGTAGTGTCTGTTTGGAGTTTCATACTCAACGTGAGCAGTAGAGATTGTGATCCCTCTTTCTCTTTCTTCTGGAGCCTTATCTATGTTAGCGAAATCTACTGCTTCTCCTAATT
>NZ_JBKFGI010000023.1:0-25835 GCF_056171995.1 Romboutsia sp. LXY-2
ATACTCAACGTGAGCAGTAGAGATTGTGATCCCTCTTTCTCTTTCTTCTGGAGCCTTATCTATGTTAGCGAAATCTACTGCTTCTCCTAATTGATATCTGTCGAATAACGTCTTAGTTATAGCAGCTGTTAATGTAGTTTTACCGTGGTCAACGTGTCCTATAGTTCCTATATTAACGTGCGGTTTATTTCTTTCAAATTTAGCTTTAGCCATTTTGAAATACCTCCTCTTAAGTTATGTTAATAATTTAATATGCTTACAATAAGCTTATGGTAAGTATTTTACTATTAATCATGCCTGTTTTCAAGATGTTTTTCTAATTTTCTCTTAACCCTTTGAAGGGCGTTATCTATTGATTTGACATCTCTTTTTAGCCTGTCTGCTATGTATTGATAGGACTTACCATTTAAGTACAACTCTAGCACCTCTAATTCTAAGTCACTTAATAGTTCATTCATCTTAGATTCTATGTTTTTTAGTTCTTCTTTGCTAATTATAAGCTCTTCTGGATCTGTCACTATACTAGTAGCAATAATATCTAGAAGTGTTCTATCTGATTCTTCGTCATATATTGGCTTATTTAAAGACACATATGAATTAAGTGGTATATGTTTTTGTCTAGTTGCAGTTTTTATTGCTGTGATTATCTGTCTCGTTATACAGATTTCTGCAAAGCATTTAAATGAATTTGTTTTACTTCCGTCAAAATCTCTAACTGCTTTATAAAGCCCTATCATACCCTCTTGAATTATATCTTCCTTATCAGCACCAATTAAAAAATATGACTTTGCCTTTGCTTTTACAAAATTCTTGTATTTTGTAATAATGTATTCTAATGCTATTTTATCCCCATTGCTAGCTTTTAATACAATATCATACTCATCTTGTTGCGAGTTATCTACAAACCCGTATTCCTCTTCTTTAGCTATTAACATGTATATCCCCCTATAAAGAAACATTTTCATAGCTATATTATAATTTAACAAAGCAAGTAATTTCAACGTTTTCTACGAATGTTCTCAAGTTTCGACAATGTTTCTTCATCTAAGCGCTCTTCCAACCAATTTCGCTGAATTTTTTTCACATGACTACTATTCTTTTCTTTTATCCTAATTTTAGTGCTATCTAGGTCTAATTTTAGCTCTCTAGCAGATATTCTTGATGCTCCTTTACCAAGAACAATCTGTTGTTCTGCATAGTCATTTGTAGCAACTTTAACATCGTCATATTTAGATAGAGAAGTAATGAACTTCTCTATATAACTATCTGCAGTCTGGTGTTCTTTTGTATAAACTACTGTTATGTATTTTCTCTCCTCTACCTTTTCCATAGAGTTTTTTACATTGTATGCATCAAAAACTACTATTGCTTTTCTCCCTGTAAACTCAGAGTATTCTATAATATCGCTAATTAATTTTTCTCTAGCATTTTCTAAATCATCTTTAGCTGTATCCCTTAATTCATCCCAAGCGTTTATAATATTGTAACCATCTACTACTAAATAACGATTAATATTTCTTCTCATTATTTTATTTGTTACCTGTTCTTTGTCTAAATATTTCGTATAAAAGAATACCACCTGCAACTGATGCATTTAATGACGTTACATTTCCTACCATAGGCATCTTAACAGTAAAATCACAATTTTGTTTTACTAATCTAGATATTCCAAAACCTTCACTACCGATTACTAAGCCTAAAGCTCCTGTAAGATTTTGTTTGTAGAAATCTTCTCCATCCATGTCTGCAGCTGCAATCCATAGTCCTTCTTCTTTTAATCTCTTTATTGTGTTTACTATATTGGTTACTTTACAAACTGGTACATACTCTACTGCACCAGCAGATGCTTTAACTACTACAGGAGTAATATTTACAGATCTTCTCTTTGGTATTATTACACCATGAGCTCCTACTGCGTCTGCTGTTCTTATTATTGAGCCTAGGTTATGAGGGTCTGTTATTTCATCTAGTATTATAAAGAAAGGCTCTTCTCCTTTTCCTTTAACACTATCTATTAAGTCATCTAGCTCCCAGTATTTGTGCTCACTAACTTGAGCTATTACGCCTTGATGTGAATGACTTGTACTTATTTCATCTAACTTGTTCTTATCGACATACTGAACTATTATGTTTTTTTCCTTTGCCATTCCTATTATTTTCTTTATAGATCCTTCTTTAGCTGAATTAGCTATCATTAATTTATCTATTTCTCTATCATTTTTTATTGCTTCTATTACAGGATTTCTTCCTTCTATAATTGCCAAATCTTCCACCGCCTATAAGTTCTTAAATTTTTCTCTTACCTGAACAATATTTCCACATGCCATATTTCCTTCAGGACAAGGCCCTTTAACGCAGTTCGGACCACTTTTTTTGAATAATATTGGTGCAACTTTTTTCACTTCTATAAGCATCTGAGTTGCTAATTCTCTTATTTCCCATTGTGCTCTTTCACAACATCTATGGTCAAAGAAATTATATAAACTTCTCGTATTCATAGTAAGTACCATCTTAGTTTCACAAGCATTAGGGAACACGTATCTAGCATCTTCTATTGCTTTCTTTTCCGCTTGTCTTTTTGCTTCTTTTTCATTTTTACCAGATTTTATTAAATTATTATAATGTTTATCAAATAATATATCCACTAATTTATCATATGATTCTTGGTCTTTTTCCATTGCATCTATAAAAACTTCTCTTGCCTCTTCTATTTCATTTATTTCCGGAGGAATAATGTACTCGAATTGGTCTAACTTAACGTATCTTTGACTTTGCTGAGAGAAGCTGGCTATACGATGTCTAACTATTTGGTGTGAACAGCTTCTTGAAATACCTTCAACTGCGAAAGTAAATGAAACATGCTCTAATGGCGACTCATGTCCTATATCTATTAACATGTTTAAAAACCTCTCTACAGCTTCATCAGTAAGATTTTTTTCAATCCCTTCAACTCCAACTTGCGAGTAACATAACTTAGCTGCCATAGATATAACTTTTTCTGGTTCTGGCGTATAAGATAATAATTTTACTTTTATCATTTGATAACCTCCTAATTTAATTTTTATACATTCTATTATACATTAGTTAAGACTAATATTGTATTAAAAAAGTATTGCCTAAACTAGACAATACTTTTTAGTTTCTACATATGCTTTTCGATTATTTTAATACCTTTATCTACAATGTATTGAAGTCTTTCATTTTCATTGTTTAAGTATAAGTATCCAATTAAAGCTTCGAACCCTGTAGCATGTTTGTAATCTATTATGTCAGCATTTTTAGGTGAGGTATGAGATTTTTGATTTCTACCTCTTTTGTATATTCTATGCTCATCTTCAGTTAACTCTTCTTCTATTTCATGTATTACTGTTGCTTGTGCTTTTGCATTTGCATACTTTATAGCTGACTTATGAAGATCATTAACTTTTTTGTTGATGTTTTGCTTTATTAAGTACTCCCTTATACATGATTCATATACGGTATCACCTAAGTAAGCTAAAACTAAAGGAGACATAGTTATTAATTCTGTTCTGTCCATTATATTATATCCTTTTCCACTTAACACCTTGTCTTGTGTCTTCTAATACAATTCCCATATCTAATAATTGTTGTCTTATTGAATCTGCTAATGCAAAATCTTTATTTTTCTTAGCATCTGTTCTTTGTTGTATTAGGTTTTCTATTTCTTCATCAAGCATATCATCTTGCTTTTTATTAACTATATTTAATACTTGAGTTAATTCATTGAATTCTGCTAAACACTTATTAGCAAATTCTTTCGATGATGATTCATCTACATTTGAGTTTATAAATTTAGCTAACTCAAATACTACACTTATTGCATCAGCAGTATTTATATCATCTTCCATAGCATCTATAAACTTTTGTCTGTATGCATCAAGTTCTTTTGCTAATATAGTTTCTTCTTCACTCATAACTTCTTCACTTAAGTTACTTAAAGTGAATTCTAATTTTTCCTTAGTATTATAAAGTCTTTCAAGTCCAGCTTTAGCTTGGTTTAACATTTCATCACTAAAGTTAACTGGATTTCTGTAATGAGCTGATAACATGAAGAATCTTACTATTTCTAAATCATATAACTTAGATATATCTCTTACTGTAAAGAAGTTCCCTTTAGATTTACTCATTTTCTCATTGTTTATGTTTATATATCCATTGTGTATCCAGTAGTTTGAGAATATCTTTCCACTTCTAGCTTCACTTTGAGCTATTTCATTTTCATGATGTGGGAAAGTTAAATCTTGACCACCAGCATGTATATCTATAGTTTCTCCTAAGTATCTGTTAGACATAACAGAACACTCTATATGCCATCCTGGTCTTCCTTCACCCCATGGACTAGTCCACCCTGGTTCTCCTTCTTTCTTAGCTTTCCAAAGAACAAAGTCCATTGGATGTCTTTTTTGATCATTTACCTCTATTCTTGCTCCTGCTTCTAGCTCATCTTGCTTTTGTCTAGAAAGCTTTCCGTATCCTTCAAATTTCTTAGTATCAAAGTATACGTCCCCATTTACTTCATAAGCATATCCTTTTTCTTCTAAATCTTTTACAAACTTTATTATTTGCTCAATGTTGTCAGTAACTCTTGGATGAACACTAGCTCTCTTTATTCCTAACCCATCTGCATCTACAAAGTATTCATCTATGTATTTCTTTGCTACTTCTTCTGGTGCTATACCTTCTTCATGACCTCTTTTGATTATCTTATCATCAACGTCTGTAAAGTTTTGAACAAACGTTACATCATATCCTCTATACTCTAAGTATCTTCTTAAAGCATCAAATATGATAAACGGTCTTGCATTCCCTATATGAATGTAGTTGTACACAGTAGGTCCACATACATACATCTTTACTTTTCCTTCTTCTATTGGAACAAACTCTTCTTTCGTTCTAGTTAATGTATTATATAATTTCATACTCATCACCTCACTGTATTGTTATTACTTTCCATAAACATTATACAATATATTATAATTTAAAATTTACACAATTAATAGTATTACTATTATATCCTTACTTGAGCAAAAAAATCTACTAATCAAGATAATATTGGATTATTCTTCTATGAATAGAATTTTATTATTTGCACATTTTTCAAATTCATCATCTGTAATTATATCGTTGTTCTTTAAATTTTCTAATATTGATACATATTCTATACAAAGATCCTTTAACTCTTTTTTTACATCTTCTATTTTCATACTTACCCCCCTATAAATAAAAACAAACGCTTATAATCTATCTCCTTGTATCATTTTATGCTTTATTATAATTAATTCATTTTTTATTGCTTTTTATATATTAACTTTATTAACATAAATTCCTTCGATTTTGAGGGTAAATCTTTTCATCAAATATTTACATAAAAAAAAGCCCGCCTTATAAATAGCGGACTTTTTTAACTATAAAAGATTATTTTTTACATAAGATATTCTATTTAAACAATTTTCTTTTCCTAAAACCTCCATAGTTTTTGGAAGATCTGGTCCATGCATTTGTCCTGTTAATACTATTCTTGATCCCATGAATAAGTTTTTACCTTTTATTCCATGCTCTTTTTGTATTTCTTTGAACATTGCTTTTACGAAAGCTTCATCAACAACTTCTGCATTTTCCATTTTAGATTGTAATGCATCTATTAATGTTGGCATATGTTCTAAGTTTAAGAACTCTCTACATTCTTCCGTTTCTAACTCAACAGTTTCACCGAAGAATATATTAGCATGCTCAGTTATCTCTTTTACATATTGTAATTTTTCTTTAAGTACAGAAACCATACCTTTTAAGAAGTCATACTTAGTAGTAGCTTCTTCTTCACTTACAAATCCAGCTTCCACTAAGAATGGTATAGCTAAATCTGTTAAGTAAGCATCATCTGCATCTTTTATATAATGTTGGTTAACCCAGTTTAATTTTTCTGTGTCGAATACCCCACCACTCTTAGAAACTCTCTCTACAGAGAATGCATTTTCTAATTCTTCCATAGTGAATAATTCTTGGTTATCTTCAGGAGACCATCCAACTAATGCAACATAGTTGATTAATCCTTCTGGTAAATATCCTTTTTTCTTAAAGTCTTCAACTGCAACATCACCATGTCTCTTACTTAACTTTTTCTTTTCTTTGTTAAGTATGTTTGGTAAGTGTACAAATGTTGGAGCTTTCCATCCAAATGCTTCATATAAGTAAACATGCTTTGGAGTTGAAGATACCCACTCTTCTCCTCTTATAACATGAGTTATTTTCATTAAATGGTCATCAACTACAACAGCAAAATGGTAAGTTGGGAACCCATCAGTCTTTATTAATACTTGATCATCTAAATCGTTAGTATTGAATTCAGTTTCTCCTCTAACTAAGTCAGTGAACTTTATAACATGATTTTCTGGTAATCTTAATCTTATAACATAAGGTTCACCAGCAGCTATTTTAGCTTCTACCTCTTCCTTAGTAAGGTCTCTACAGTGACCATCGTATCTTGGAGTTTCTCCAGCTTCTTTTTGCTTTTCTCTAACGTCGTCTAATCTTTCCTTAGTACAGAAGCAATAATAAGCTTGTCCATTGTCTAATAATTGCTTTATATATTCTTTGTATATATCTAATCTTTCTGATTGTATGTATGGTCCATATTCACCCTTTTGAGTTATATTTCCATTCTCATCTAATACAACACCTTCGCTGTGGTTAACACCACCCCATGCCATACCTGTTAGCATGTTTTCTATAGCACCTTCTACTAATCTTGTTTGGTCTGTATCTTCTACTCTTAATATGTACTCTCCACCCATTTTCTTTGCGAATAAGTAGTTGTATAAAGCTGTTCTTAAACTACCTATGTGAACAAATCCAGTTGGACTTGGAGCAAATCTTACTCTTACGCTCATATAAATTACCTCCTAGTTATTTTTACTCAATATATTTATAATATTAAAATACTACATTACTTGGCAAGCTAATTTTTAACTCTGTGGAAAACTTCTATGATTTTTCTCAAAAAATATCCACATATCCCTAGTTATTAACAGTATTTATGTTAATTACTTTTCTATTATATATTTATATCCCCAGTATCAATATTTATACTTTTCCACAAAAATAGGGTTCATAAATCATATTTTTAACTCTTTAATTTCTAATCTCTTTTTACTTCTCTCCTCTATAATTTGTTGCAAACAAAAAATTTTGATTTAAATTTAGCGTAGGGGCGAATATATAAGTTTACATGTCATTTGCAGGCACGTTCTTAGCCTGCATGACAGATAACTTATATATTCACCCCGGAGCGCCAATCCAAATCAAAATTTTCTAATCTTGCAAAAAGCTATATATTAATATGCTTTAGCGATGTATACCATCTGTTTAGCTTCTTTTCCACAGCATAAGCACTTATTACCTAAATTTTCTTGTTCAAAAGGAATACATCTTATTGTTGCCCCTGTTTCTTCCTTAATTTTAGCTTCGCACTCAGCATCTCCACACCACATAGTCTTAACAAATCCAGGTGTTTCAGTTATAACCTTTTTAAACTCATCCATATTATCCACTTGATAAGTATGTTCTTCTCTATGTTCTCTTGCTTTTTCTAACATAGTATCATGAATATTATCTAATAAATCTACTATGCTATCTTCTATATTATCTAAAGATACAGCATTTTTCTCTAATAAATCTCTTCTAAATACCATAGCTTGATTGTTTTCTATATCTTTTGGACCTATTTCTATTCTTACAGGAACACCCTTCATTTCCCACTCATTAAGCTTCCAACCTGTAGAGTAGTTATCTCTATCATCTACCTCAACTCTTATACCTTTAGCTTTTAGTGATGCAAATAATTCATCAACCTTTTCCATTACATTACCCTTTTTAGCTGCAATCGGTATTATTACAACTTGAGTTGGAGCTACTCTTGGAGGAAGTATTAACCCTCTATTATCCCCATGAGTCATTATAATACCACCTATGAGTCTAGTTGATGCCCCCCATGATGTATGATAAGGATGTGCTAGCTTACTATTTCTATCTGCAAAAGTAATATCAAAAGCTTTTGTAAAGTGTTGACCTAAGAAATGGCTAGTTCCAGATTGTAAAGCCTTACCATCATGCATTAAAGCCTCTATAGTATAAGTTCTTTCTCCTCCAGCAAACTTTTCACTTTCACTTTTTTGCCCTGATATTACTGGCATAGCTAATAGTTCTTCACATAGTTGTATATATATTTTTAGCATTTGTATAGTTTCAGCTTGTGCTTCTTCTGCTGTTTCATGTAGAGTATGACCTTCTTGCCATAAAAACTCCGAAGTTCTTAAAAATGGTCTAGTAGATTTTTCCCATCTAACTACTGAACACCATTGGTTATAAAGATATGGAAGATCTCTATATGACTTTAACCACTTAGCATACATATTGCATATTATAGTTTCTGAAGTAGGTCTTACACAAAGTCTTTCTTCTAATTTCTTATTTCCACCATGTGTTACCCATGCAACTTCTGGTGCAAAACCTTCTACATGCTCTGCTTCTTTTGTTAATAAGCTTTCTGGTATTAACAATGGGAAGTAGCAGTTCTTATGACCTGTATCTTTAAATCTTTTATCAAGAAATTGTTGTATATTTTCCCATATTGCATATCCATAAGGTTTTACAACCATAAATCCTTTTACTGGTGCATAATCAACTAGATCAGTCTTTAATATTACATCTGTGTACCACTGTGGAAAATCCACTTCCATTGGTGTTATTTCCTCAACAAATTGCTTTTCATTCTTACTCATAGTTAATCCTCCTTATTTTAATTAAAATCATTCTCCAATTGCCCTTTTTCTCTATATATTTTATTTATATATGCTGATATTTTTTAAATTTTTATATCAAAAAAACCTCCATCTCTAAATATCTAGAGACGGAGGTTTTCCGCGGTACCACTCTAATTAGCCCTAAGGCTCACCTTAAAAGATATAACGCTCTTACCCGTAAAAACTAATAATAGTTTTTAAGCTAGAAGACTGGTTCAAAGACTTTAACTTAGAAACTCTCATCTACGTTTCCTCTCTGTGAAGTATCCATCTTTTACTATTTCTCCATAATTGCCTATTTTATATTATCCTAACTTTACGTTGCTTTTTACAAATTCAGCTTCTATTTTAGCTTTGATTTCATCTAATCTTATTAATTCTTTATCTGCTTCTTTTCTTAACTTGAATTCTACCTTACCTTCAGTAATATCTTTACCTACAGTAATTCTCATTGGTATACCTATTAATTCACTATCTTTGAATTTAACTCCAACTCTTTCATCTCTATCGTCTAGTAATACTTCTACACCCATAGATTTAAGCTCTCCGTATATCTTCTCAGCAGCTTCCATTTGTTCTTCTTTTTTAACGTTAACTGGTACAACTACTACATGGTATGGTGCAACTGATAAAGGCCATGCTATACCATTTTCATCATGATGTTGCTCTATTATAGCTGCAGCTGTTCTTTCTACACCTATTCCGTAACATCCCATTACCATTGGCTTAGACTTACCATCTTTATCTATGAAGTTACATCCCATAGTTTCTGAGTACTTAGTTCCTAGCTTGAATATATGACCAACTTCTACCCCTCTAGCTATTTCTAAAGAACCTCCACACTTAGTACACTTATCTCCTTCAGTAACATTTCTGAAGTCTCCAACTACTCCATCAAAGTCTCTTCCAAAGTTTGCATTTTGTATATGGTAATCAGTTCTATTTCCACCTACACCTACGTTACTTTGTTCTGCTACTTCTCTATCTATTAATATATGATCTGCCTTTATTCCTATTGGTCCAGCAAATCCTACTTCTGCATTAGTTAATTCTCTTACAACTTCTTCTCTTGCAAGTTCGAATTCTATAGCTCCTCCTATTGCATTAGCAACTTTAGTTTCGTTAACTTCTCTATCTCCTCTTACTAAAACTACTACTGTCTTTCCATCTGCTTCGTATATTAAAGTCTTAGCGAACTTTTGTGCACTACATCCGAAGAACTCTTCTAATTCACCTATTGTGTGAACTCCTGGAGTATGAACTGGATTTAATTCTCTCATTTCTTCTTTTGGTAATGTAGTATCAACTGACTCAGCTTTTTCCATGTTAGCTGCATAGTCACATCCGCTACAGAATACTATTTCATCTTCTCCAACTTCTGATTTAACCATGAACTCTGCTGATACAGAACCACCTATAGCTCCTGAATCTGCTTGAACTGGGCTGTTGTCTAATTCACATCTTGCAAAAATGTTTGTATATGCTTCAAACATATCTTGGTATGACTTATCTAATCCTTCTTGATCTATATCGAAGCTGTAACCATCTTTCATTGTGAAAGTCTTAGTTCTCATAACCCCAAATCTAGGTCTTCTTTCATCTCTGTATTTTACTTGTATTTGATATAAGTTTAATGGAAGTTGCTTATATGAAGTAACTTCTTGTCTTATTATATCTGTGAATACTTCTTCGTGAGTTGGTCCAAGACAATAATCTCTTTCGTTTCTGTCTTTTAATCTGAACATTTCTGCTCCCATTACATCCCATCTACCAGACTCTTTCCAAAGTTCTGCTGGTATTATACCTGCACAAAGTATTTCTTGGCATCCTTTTGCTTCTAATTCTTCTCTTATTATTTGTTGTACTTTATTGAATACTCTAAGACCCATTGGTAATTGGTTATATACCCCTGAAGCCATTTTCTTTATCATACCTGCTCTAAGCATTAATTGATGGCTTGTTATTTCAGCATCTGCTGGTATTTCTCTTAATGTTGGCATAAACATTTTTGACATTCTCATAGCGTTTTTCTCCTATTCTCTTCTTTTGTTTTATATTTAAATTTATTATTAAACTAAAAAAACCTCTCGTCTCTATACATAATGTATAGAGACGAAAGGTTATACTTCCGCGGTACCACTCTAGTTAGCCATAAGGCTCTCTTTATGGGATATAACGGTCCCTACCGTAGAGACTTGTTACTGTCTCTAAGCTAGAAGATTGGTTCGAAGACTTCCTCCTGGAAACTCTCAGCAATGTTTCCTCTCTGTAAAGATTTCACCTTTTACTACTTCTTCATCATAGCCATTTTTTTCTTTTTTTAAGTATATGTATTTATTATTAAATAAGTTACTATTTTTTGAAAATTAACTTATTAATAATAATATAGCATTTAATATTAGTTGTCAACTTTAACTAATAAACATATGCTTTGAGCTGCTATACCTTCTTTTGCTCCTGTAAAGCCTAATCCTTCTTCTGTCGTAGCTTTTACATTTACATTATCTATATCCGTATCTAAAGCTCTCGCTATGTTACTTCTCATGTTTTCTATATGAGGAGCCATTTTAGGGCTTTGAGCTATGATGGTAGAATCTATATTATTCACCATATATCCCCTACTTCTTATTAGAGTATTTACATGTTCTAGTAATTTTATACTATCTGCTCCCTTATATTTTTCATCAGTATCAGGGAAATGTTTACCAATATCGCCTAAAGCTAATGCCCCTAACATAGAGTCCATAATAGCATGAACTAGCACATCTGCATCAGAATGTCCTAATAATCCTTTTTCATGTGGTATTTCTATCCCACCCATTATTAATTTTCTATTTTCAACTAATTTATGAACATCGTATCCACTACCTATTCTCATGTCTATTCTCCTTACTTTCTATTTTTTCTTATATTTAAAATATGCTCAGCATAATCTATATCCTCTGGCGTAGTTATCTTAATATTTTCATATGATCCCATAATCATAGTTACATTTTTACCTATATTCTCTACAAGCATAGAGTCATCTGTTCCATAATAATTTGACTTATAAGCTTCTTCATATGCTCTTATTATTAAATCATATTTAAATGTTTGAGGTGTTTGAGCTTGCCATAAAGTACTTCTTTCAGGTGTATTCTCTATAGTGTCATTGCTAACTACCTTTATTGTGTCTCTAACTGGTACACCTACCACTACTGCACCTTTTTCTTTAGCAGCTTCAATAGAGTCATTTATTACACTATTATCTATAAAAGGTCTTGCTCCGTCATGTATAAGTACCACACTACAGTCCTCAGCAACTTGTTTTAGTCCATTGTTTATTGAGTCTTGTCTCTCTGCCCCACCGTAAGCTATCTTTATATTTTTATATTGGTATTTATCAATAATATTCTCTTTAAAAAACTCTTCTTCTTCTTTTTTTATACACACTATTATTTCATCAATATTAGGATTTTGGTAAAAAGCTTCTATGGTATGAGCAACTACTTCTTTCTCTTTTATTTTTATATATTGCTTATTTATATCTAATTTCATTCTTTTTCCGCTACCTGCTGCAACAATTATAACGCTGTTCATTTTATCACCCCTATATCTAAACTTACATTTGTCAATTTTTCTACTTGCTTAATTATATATTAATTATTTCCTTGCATAAATACCTTATAATAATTTATTTATAGCTAATTTACTATACCTACTCGTCATAGGATTTACTCATATTTATTTTTTATAACTCCAATATAACCTATATTTAAACTAAGACTATGAGCTATCATAGTTTCCCTATATGTAAAAAAAGAATGCAACTAGGTGATAAATATCATCTTTTTGCATTCCCTATTATTATCTCTATCTAATTTTTTGGTTTCCCAAATATCATTCTTCCTGCTGGAGTTTGTAAAACAGATGTAACTAATACACGTATAGTTTCACCCATATGTTTTCTTCCTCCGTCTACAACTATCATTGTACCATCATCTAAATAAGCTATACCCTGGCTAGCTTCTTTACCTTCTTTAACCACTTGAACTACCATTTCTTCTCCTGGTATAGCAACTGGCTTAATTGCATTTGCAAGTTCATTAATATTTAAAACCTCAACACCTTGGAATTGAGCTACTTTATTTAAGTTATAGTCATTTGTAACAACTTTACCATTTAAAACTTGAGCAAGTTTTAGAAGCTTACTATCAACTTCTGCGATATCCGCAAAGTCTCTTTCACTTATCTCAACCTCAATATTTAATTCCTTTTGGATAATATTAAGTATATCAAGACCCCTTCTTCCTCTTACTCTCTTTAAATCGTCAGACGAATCAGCTATATGTCTTAACTCTTCTAATACAAATGACGGTATTATTAATTTACCTTCAATAAATCCTGTTTTACATATATCTGCTATTCTACCATCAATAATTACACTTGTGTCTAATACCTTTGGTGGAATACCCTTAACTTCCTTCTTATTTCCTTTTTCTTTGATTGATGTAGGAATTTTAGTTAACTTATTTAAATTAAATAAGTCATCTTTACTCTTTAAAGCTATTCTAATACCTAAGTATCCCATAAATACATATGTAAGTAACGATAATATTGGTCCCATTATAGGTATAGTGTTTATTAATCCGCTTATTAAATAAGCTATAACAAATCCAACAATTAATCCTATTGAGCCTAATAGTATATCAGTTTGAGGATATTTAGATATTTCTTTGTCCATTATTTTTGCTGCTTCTTTTATTTTATTTATAATCCAAGGCTCTACTGCATAGAATAGTAGACCTAAAATAATCCCTACTGCTCCAGATATTATGAAGCCATACATATCTGTTCCAAATTTTAGTTGTGGAAATTTATCCATCAGTGTTAAATAAGTAGTTGTTCCAAGTATAAGCCCTATTAGACCTATAACTACCCTAGTTACTTTCCTTATCAATGCTTCACCCCCTAGTTATTGTTTAATAATTAATTATTATAATCAACTTATCATCTATATTCAAGTTTAATGTTTGAAAATTCTTTATATATGTCTGTCTAATAATACCAATTGTTGCATTTTTATAAGTCCATTTTTTATATATGTTGCTCTTATTTCTCCTATTCCCTCAACATCATCTAAGTCCTCAATTGAAGCCTTTAATATTTCCTGGAAATTATCAAAATAATTTACTAAGTTCTCAATTATTGTAGTCGGTAACCTATGTATTTTGTTTAATATTCGGTATCCTCTTGTTCTTATAGGCATGTCCATATTTTCAGAGAATCCACTATAACCAAGTATTTTAGCTATGTTTATTAGATCTATTAAATCTTCAGATGATAAATCTTTTATCTTCTTCTTAAAGTCTTTTATATCTCCATCAGAGCTACTATAATCTTTAAAGATTAATTTTTGTTCTAACTTTGTAGTTCCCATTAGTTCTTCAAACTGCATACTAACTAATTGACCTTCTACACCTAATTCTATTACATATTTTTCAATTATGTTGGTAATTCGCATTACCATCTCCATCTTTTGAATTACTAACGCTACATCATAAATGGTTACTAAATCATTGAATTCTAAAGCATTTAGGTTTATTACCGCTTGATCTAAAACTGCTTTATATTTCTCTAACGTTTGAAGAGCCTGATTTGCTTTTGTAAATATCTTTGATATTTCTTCAACCACGTATTTTTGGTCTCCTATATAAACAGATATTACATTTCTTCTTTGTGAAATCGCAATAACAACGGCACCTGTTTGTATAGCCACTCTTTCTGCTGTTCTATGTCTTGTACCTGTTTCTGATGTAGGTATTGAATAGTCAGGTATTAATTGTGCATTTGCTGTAAGAATTCTTTTCGAATCTCCACTAAGAACAATAGCTCCATCCATCTTAGCTAATTCGTACAAATATGAAGGTGAATATTCTGCATTAATGTTAAAACCACCATCAACTACTTTCAGAGATTCTTCATTTGTTGCTATAACTATAAGTCCTCCAGTTTTAGCTTTTAATACATTTTCTAAGCCTTGTCTAAGTGGCGTTCCAGGAGATATCATTTTTAATGTCTGTAATAAGCTTTTATTATTTAGGAAATCCTCCATAATTACTTGTTACCCCCTAGTACTATATTTATTGCTTGTCTTACATTATCAACTGGCCAAATTTCTATTCCTTTTGTGTCCTTTACTACTTCATAGTTACTTCTTGGTATTACTATCTTTTTAAAGCCTAGCTTCTTACATTCAGCTATTCTTTTTTCAATAAAGCTTACAGCTCTAACTTCGCCTGTAAGTCCTACTTCTCCTGTAACTGCAATATGTTCATCTACATTCATATTTCTAAAGCTAGATGCTACTGCCATAATAATACCCAAATCTATTGAAGGTTCATTAATCTTTATTCCGCCTACTATATTTATATATACGTCTTGATTTTGAATCTGCATACCAACACGTTTTTCAAGTACCGCAAGAAGTAAAGATACCCTATTGTAATCTACTCCTGTTGCAGTTCTTTTTGGTATCCCAAAACTAGTTGGAGATACTAGTGCCTGCATTTCTAAAAGCATTGGTCTTGTTCCCTCTACTGTTGATATTATAACTGAACCAGCTACATCTTTTGGCTTCTCAGCTATTAATATTTTTGATGGATTATCTAGCTCTACTAAACCTAGGTCTCTCATTTCAAATACACCAAGTTCATTGGTAGAACCAAATCTATTCTTAACAGCTCTTACTAATCTATAAGTGTTGTATCTTTCTCCTTCAAAATATAGTACTGTATCAACCATATGCTCTAGTAACTTTGGCCCAGCTAAAGAACCCTCCTTAGTTACATGTCCAACAACGAAGGTTGATATACCCATTTTCTTAGAAATTTTCATAAATCGTGAAGTTCCTTCTTTGATTTGGCTAACACTACCTGGTGCTGATGATATTTCAGGACTGTAAACTGTCTGAATAGAATCTAAGATAATAAGTTCTGGACTTATATTTTCTAAGTGCGCTTCTATTAAGCTTAAGTTATTTTCTGCAAATATATATAAATTATCAGAATTGATTCCAAGTCTTTGTGCTCTCATTTTTATTTGAGATTCTGACTCTTCACCAGAGATATATAATACTCTTTTACCTGAATTAGCTACGTTACTTGATACTTGGATTAATAAAGTAGATTTTCCTATACCTGGGTCTCCACCTACAAGTACAAGAGATCCTTTTACTACTCCTCCACCTAGAACTCTATCTAATTCGTTTATACATGTAGAAAATCGTTCCTCTGTCTTAGTTTGTATAGAATTTATACTGACTGGTCTAGATGAAGATTTATCTATTACAAATACTTCTTTTTTTGATCCTTTTTCTTCTATCTCCTCAACAAATGTATTCCATTTTGTGCACTCAGGACATTTCCCAAGCCATTTTGATGTCTCATACCCACATTCTTGACATACATATTTAGTTTTTATCTTTGCCATTGTCTAAATCACCCTTAATTTCCTATTGTACTATTTAATTTTAACATATGTATGGAATAATATGTTATGTTTATATTTTTATTTTCATTTCACATATACTTCACATATATATGTTATATACCATTTACAATGCAATAATTACACAATATTAAATAAGAGGAGTGAATTGCTCCTCTTATTTAGATTATCACTATTGATTAATAAATACTATCTTATCATCTTCTACTATAGCCTTTACTTTATTATTTTTATGAATGTCACCTCTTAGTATAGCTTCAGATAATTCATCTTCAAGTTCTTTTTGAATAGCTCTCTTAAGTGGTCTTGCTCCATATTCTAAATCATAACCAGCTTCAGCAATTAACTTTACTGCCTCTTGACTTAATTCTAACTCAATTTCCATTTCCTTTAATCTTTCTACTACTTTTGAAACCATCAATATAACTATTTCATTTATGTGCTCTTCTGTCAGAGAATGGAAAACTATAATATCATCTATTCTATTTAAAAACTCCGGTCTAAATTTTAACTTTAGTTCTCCCATAATATTAGACTTCATCTTGTCATAATTACTTTTTACTACATCTTCTTTACTTGCACTAAATCCCATTACTTTCTGCTTACTGATTGTAGTTGCTCCTACATTTGAAGTCATTATTATAATACTATTCTTAAAGTCAATTGTTCTACCTTTAGAATCAGTCAATCTTCCATCATCAAGTATTTGTAATAATATGTTAAATACATCTGTATGAGCCTTTTCTATTTCATCAAATAATATTACAGAGTATGGATGTCTTCTAATCTTTTCTGTTAATTGCCCTCCCTCATCATGACCTATATATCCCGGAGGAGAACCAATTAGTTTTGATACAGAATGTTTTTCCATGTATTCAGACATATCCATTCTGATTATTTGATTTTCATCTCCAAATTGAACCTCTGCTAAAGCCTTAGATAATTCTGTTTTACCTACCCCTGTAGGACCTAAAAATAAGAAAGAACCAATAGGTCTATTTACATCTTTAAGTCCAGCTCTCGATCTTCTTATAGCTTTAGAGATAGCATTAACTGCTTCTTCCTGACCTATAACTCTCTTGTGAAGGATATCTTCTAGATTAAGTAACCTATCCGCTTCACCTTCTAATAATTTACTTACAGGTATACCAGTCCATAGTCCAACTACTTCTGCTATAGCTTCTGCATCTACTTTTCCTGAATATTTAGATGATTTTTTCCAATTATCTCTAACCTCATCTAATTGCTTTTTAAGATTTACTTGCTCATCTCTTATTAATGCTGCTTTTTCAAAATCTTGGCATACAATAGATTCTTCTTTATCTTTATTTATATTTTGAACTTGCTCCTCTAACTCTTTAACTTCTGTAGGAGGTGTATTTTCTTTTAATCTTACCTTAGATGCAGATTCATCTATTAAATCTATCGCCTTATCAGGTAAAAATCTGTCCGTAATATATCTCATAGATAAATCAACTGCTGCTCTTATTGCTTCATCTGTTATTTTAACCTTGTGATGAGCTTCATATTTATCTCTCAATCCTTCTAATATTTTAATAGCATCTTCCTTAGTAGGCTCATTAACTAATACAGGTTGGAATCTTCTTTCTAATGCTGCATCCTTTTCAACTCTTTTTCTGTACTCATCAATAGTTGTAGCCCCTATAATTTGTATTTCACCCTTTGCCAAACTTGGCTTTAATATATTAGATGCATCAATAGAGCCTTCACCTGTAGAGCCTGCACCAATAATTGTATGCATTTCATCTATAAATAATATTATATTTTCACATTTTATCACTTCTTCAACAACTTGCTTAATTCTTTCTTCAAATTCTCCCCTATACTTAGCCCCTGCAATTAAAGAACCCATATCTAAAGAGTATATGGTTTTATTTTTTAACATTTCTGGAACATCACCCATCGCTATATTTATTGCCAAGCCTTCAGCAATAGATGTTTTACCAACTCCTGGATCTCCAATTAATACTGGGTTATTTTTCGTTCTTCTGCTTAAAATTTGAATCAATCTTTGAATTTCCTTATCTCTTCCTATAACTGGATCTATTTTATTTTCCTCTGCATATTGAGTAAGATTTCTCCCATACTTATCTAAAAGCTTAGATGTGGTTTGCTTAGTGTTGCTCGTGTAACTACTTTCATTTTGAGTCTGTGATGTATATTCTTCTAAACCTATCATCTCAATAATATATTGAACAATGTCTCTTTCATCTATCCCTGCATTGTTTAATATCTTCATTGCTACACCTTCACCTTCTTGAACTATTGCAAGAAGTATATGCTCTGTCCCAATGTAATTAGTTTTTAGTTTATTTGCAAACATACCTGAAAGTTCTAGAATCTGTTTGCTTCTAGGGCTTAATGTTATATTCTCTGAGATTTCATCGCCCTTGCCTTCAATTTGTATTATTTTTTCTACTATATATTCTTCACTCAATCCTAGTTTAATTAGTACCTTTGCCGCCACACCTTCACACTCTCTAACTAAACCTAAAAGTATGTGCTCACTTCCCACAACTTTATGACCTAAACTTTTCGCAGAATCTAAAGATAAATCTATGGCTTTTTTGCCTCGTTGAGTAAATCTATTAAAGTACATAACATTCCTCCCATCTCTCTAAAGTACTTACTTTTTAGTCTATCTATATTACTGTCTGTATTTAAATTTAATTTATCAATCTTTAAATTTGTTTTAGTATAACTTGATTAAATTAATTACCCTTACTTTTATTTATATTATTAAGTTGAGATAATGTTAATTTATTTTATATACGTCAATTCCATCTTTTAATTGAGTTTATTAAAAACTATTAACTATTACATTTTTTACATAGTATGTAAATTTTCCTTTTTATTGCATATCCAAAATCAAAAAAATATTTTTTATTTTGAAATAATAAATGAATCTCATATTACTAAAAATGTAATACTTATATAAAAAATGTAAAAAAACTCCAAATATTTCATCTGGAGTTTAATTATGTTTTATTGTATTTATATCTATTGTCTATTAGCTTCTTCTATTATTTTTTGGGCAATAGTTTGAGGAACTTCATCATATCTTTCAACTTCCATTTCAAAGAATCCTCTTCCTTGTGTCATAGATCTTAAATCTATAGCATATTTAAATGTTTCCGCTTGAGGTGCCTGAGCATATATTATTTGTCTTCCTTTATCATCAGGCTCCATTCCAAGTATTCTACCTCTTCTCTTATTTATGTCTCCCATTACATCTCCCATATATTCTTCTGGAACTGTAATTGTAAGCTTCATTATTGGCTCTAACAGTACTGGTTGTGCTTGCTCCATACCTTTTTTAAATGCAATACTAGCTGCCATCTTAAATGCCATTTCTGAAGAGTCAACATCATGGTATGAACCATCATAAAGTGTCGCTCTAATATTTGTAACAGGGAATCCTGCCAATACGCCTTTTATCATGGAATCTTTAAGCCCTTTTTCTACTGCTGGTATATATTGCTTAGGAACAGATCCACCAAATATTTCTTCAGCAAACTCAAAGCCTCCTGATGTTCTCTCAAATTTTATTTTTACATCTCCGTATTGACCATGACCACCAGATTGTTTCTTATGCTTACCTTGAACATCAGCAAATCCTTTTATAGTTTCTCTATAAGCAACCTTTAAGTCATCTAATCCTATATCTACACCAAATTTATCTTTCATTTTATTTTTTACTATATTTATGTGTAACTCTCCCTGACCACCAATAAGAGCTTGCTTAGTCTCAGAGTTTCTATACCAATCAATAGTAGGGTCTTCTTCTACTATCTTACTTAATGCAGCACTTATCTTTTCTTCATCCCCTTTATTTTTAGGAACTACTGCATAATATATTTGAGGTTTAGGAAGCTTAATTTCATTTAGAACCTCGCTACCTTTATCTACTGAAACTGTATCTCCAGTTTGTAGTGAATTCATTTTTGTAACTACCACTATATCTCCACATTTAGCTCTTTCTACTTCTACTAATTCATTATTTACCATTGTATATAAATTAGGTATTCTATCTTTTTCTGATTTGTTTAGATTAAATATATCTGTATCTTTGCAAAGCTCTCCTTGTGTAACCTTTAGATATGACATCTTACCTATAAATGGGTCAACCATTGTTTTGAATACTAATCCTTTAAAGGATTTGTCTCCCTCTACATACTTTGGTTGCAAGTAGCTAGATATAGTATTAAGAATTTCCTTTGTTCCTATGTTATTTATAGTAGAGCCACAGATTACAGGGATTATATCTCCTCTTTGAACTCCAACTGTTATTCCTCTTTGTATTTCCTCAGTAGTTAATTCTTCACCACTAAAATATTTATCTAAAATCTCATCATCTGTCTCTGCAATAAGCTCCATTAGTGCCTCTTTTACAGTTGTAGCTTGATCTTTAAATTCATTATCTAAATCATCTATGTGTTCAAAAATATTATGTAATTTAACAAACTCTTTGTTTTTGTATATAGGAATTATCATCGGAACTACTTTATTTCCATATTTCTCTCTTAACATTTCTATTGCATCTTTATATCTTGCTTTTTCATTATCGATTTTATTGATAAACATTATCTTAGGTATGTTCTCTGTTAGTTCTAAAGACTTTTCTGTTCCAACTTGAATAGGTGTAGTGGCATCAATAACTATTATCGCTGCATCACTAGCACTAAGAGATGAAATAACGTCTCCACTGAAATCAAAATATCCAGGTGTATCAAGTAAATTATACTTGTAGTCGTTATATTCTACTGGCACTAATCCCATACTGTAAGTCATATTAACTTTATCTGTTATTCTTGGTACTTTGCCACTTTGATTTGAATTATAAGCTATAGCGTCAATTAGATTTGTTTTCCCACAACCACTGTGTCCTAAAACTGCTACGTTCCTTAACATTTGGCTATCATAAACCTTCATAAAAGCACCTACCTTTTTAAATTTATACAAATTTTAATTATTAGTTTGTAGTACATTTTACTAATTTAAGTAAACTAAGCTTTAACCTTGATAAAACTTAAAAACCACTTATCATTTGTATGTGCAGGTGGTGATAATATTATATTGTAATGGCATTCCCGCGATATGCTTCGTCTGTAGCTTTATAACTTTATCCTTATATATACAATATGTATTTCTTAATATTTATATACTTGTTATTTTACGTTCTTTTAACACATATTCTTAAGGATCTTTATTAAATATTATTTACTGTTGCCACATTTCTACTCTTACTTTTGTAAGTAATATAAAGCCTATCGTGAATGTTTGAAATGATTTAATTTCCCAGGAAATAAAGTACTGTAATAAGTTTATTTATAACTTTAATTATAAACTAGTATTTTATTTTCTTAATTTATCTATTTCTACATAGATATTACTTCTCCTTCATTATTATTCTAAAATTCTTATCCCAATTTCCCAAAGGAAAACTTTTATTTAAATATATTAGCATCTTTTTTCATGAGCATTTAAGTAAACCCTATAATTTCACTATTAGTTATAAAAGCTATAGATATATGAAATCAAATTCCAATATCTATAGCTTTTCTTTAACCTGTTATTATTTTTCCATTGTAATCAATAGTTGTTTATCTCCTACTAATTCATCTACTTTGACTTCTATAGATTTTATCTTACCATCTGTCTTTGAAACTATTATGGTTTCCATTTTCATTGCCTCAATTACTAAAAGAGGTTGATTAGCTTTAACATCTTGACCTTTTTCAGCTATTATCTTTATAACTTTACCAGGTATGCTAGCTCCTATTTGTAAAGGATCATTCATATCTGCTTTTAGTATATCTTTTATTTCTCCTGCAAAGTTTCTATCTTTTATTTCCACTTCTCTAATCATTCCATTTAACTCGAATACTATTGTTCTACATCCATTCTCCTTCGCTTCACCTACATCAACTAACTTAATAGTTAATACCTTACCTTCTTCTATTTCCACATCACATTCTTCACCTTTATTTAATCCATAGAAGTAAACATGACTTTCTAGTTTTGATATATCATTATATGCTTGTAGATGCTTTAGGTAATCTTCATATACCCTCGGGTATAGTGTATAGCTAAGGATATTTCTTATATTAGTATTCATGCTAAACTTATCATCTAAATAAGATTTTAGTTCATTAAAGTCTTCCTTAGGAATTAATAAACCTGGTCTAACATTTATTGCTTCTTCACCTTTTAATACAACTCTTTGTATATCTTCTGGTATTCCACCTTCTGGTTGACCAATCATACCTTTACAATAATCTACTACAGAGTCTGGGAATGATAACTTTTCCCCTTCTTTTACAATATTATCTTTGTTTAATTTATTTTTAGTCATGAAGATTGCTAAGTCACCAACAACTTTAGAAGATGGAGTAACCTTTATAATATCTCCTAATATATCATTTGCTTCTTTATAGTTTTCTTTGACTTTATCAAACTTATTTACTAATCCTAAACTATCAGCTTGAGGTTTTAGATTTGTATATTGTCCACCAGGTATCTCATATTTATAAATCTCAGCAGATGGGTTACATAAATCACTTTCAAACTTATTGTATACTTTTCTTAAATCTCTATAATAAGCACCTAACTCGTCATAACCATATAAATCAATATTTGTATCTCGTTCTGTATTCCTTAATGCTTCAACTATTGCGTTTATTGGTGGTTGGCTTGTAAGTCCTGCCATAGTTTCTAATGCACCATCTACTATATCTACTCCAGCTTGTGCTGCCATTAAGCAAGTAGCTACACCATTTCCACTTGTATCATGTGTGTGTAAATGTATTGGAGTACTTACATTTTGCTTTAATTCTTTTATTAGTGTATAAGCTGCATATGGCTTAAGAAGTCCTGCCATATCTTTTATACATATAATATCTGAACCTAAGCTCTCTAATTCTTTGGCCATTCTAATGTAGTATTCTAAATCATACTTAGTCTTTGATTTATCAAGTATATCACCTGTATAGCAAATACTTGCTTCTACTATTTTTCCTGTTCCTAGAGCTGTTTCTATTGATGGCTTCATATTTTCTATCCAGTTTAGCGAGTCAAAGATTCTAAATACATCTATACCTTGATTTGCAGACTCTTTTAAAAACGCCTCTATAACATTATCTGGATAGTTCTTATATCCTACTCCATTTGACGCTCTAAATAACATTTGGAACATAATGTCTGGAATAGCTTCTCTTAGTTTTTGAAGTCTAATCCATGGAGATTCTTTTAAAAATCTATACGCAACATCATAAGTAGCCCCTCCCCACATTTCTAAAGAGAATAAATCTTTCATGTAGTGTTGTGTAGGTTCTGCTACTTTTAATAAATCATATGTTCTAAGTCTTGTTGCTAACAATGATTGATGACCATCCCTCATAGTTGTATCTGTTAATAATAATTTATTTTCATTTTTTATTTGCTCAATATAATCTTTTTTACCTAATCTATTGAATAGTTCTCTGCTACCTTCAACCTTTATAATTTCTTTATCCATTTTGGGTGTATATAAATTATTAAAGCTTGGCTTCTCTTCACACTTATTTTCATTTACAACTACATTACCTATAAATTGAAGTAATTTTGTGCCTCTATCTTTACTTTCTCTAATTTCAAATAACTCAGGGTTACTATCTATAAACTTAGTACTGCAGTTTCCATCTTTAAATATAGGATTATTTAATACATTAACTAAAAATCCTATGTTAGTCTTTACTCCTCTTACTCTTATTTCCTTTATTGATCTTATCGTTTTATTTATTGCTCCAGTAAAAGTTCTATCCCAAGATATTGTTTTTACTAGTAAACTATCGTAGTATGGGCTAATATTTGCACCCGTAAATCCATTTCCACCATCAAGTCTTATACCACATCCAGAACCAGTTCTATATACTTGTATTTTACCCGTATCAGGCATGAATTTATTTTTAGGATCTTCAGTAGTTATTCTACATTGGATTGAATATCCTCTTACTTGTACATCCTCTTGAGATTTTATATTTATTGCCTCACCATCTAATCTATGACCTTGAGCGATTAGTATCTGACTTTGTACTATATCTATTCCTGTAATCATTTCTGTCACAGTATGCTCTACCTGAACTCTTGGGTTCATTTCTATGAAGTAATATTGACCATTCTCATCAACCAAGAATTCTAAAGTTCCTGCATTCACATAGTTTACATGCTTTGCGATTTTTATTGCATCACTACAGATAGCTTCTCTGATTTTATCATCTAATGAGAACGCTGGTGCATACTCTATTATCTTTTGATGTCTTCTTTGAACAGAGCAATCTCTTTCATATAAATGAACTATATTGCCGTGCTTATCTCCAAGTATTTGAACTTCTATATGTTTTGGATTTGATATATATTTTTCTATAAATATTATATCTTCCCCAAAAGCTTTCTTTGATTCACTACAAGCAGTTTCATATTCAATAGCTAAGTTTTCTTCATCATAGACTACTCTCATACCTCTACCGCCACCACCGTTAGATGCCTTTAGCATTATAGGATATCCTATATAATTAGCTACTTCTTTTGCTTCTTCTACACTTTTTATAGATTTTTCAACACCTGGTATAGTAGCAACATTAACCTCTTTTGCTATTTTTTTAGAATTTATCTTATCCCCCATCATGTTCATTACATCTGCTGAAGGACCAATAAATATAATTCCATTAGCCTCACATTTTTTTACAAACTCTGGATTTTCAGCTAAGAATCCATATCCAGGATGTATAGCATCTACATTTTTTTGTTTTGCTAGTTCAATTATGCCATCCATATCTAAGTATGCATCTATAGGTCCCTTATCTTCCCCTACTAAATAAGACTCATCTGATTTTGTTCTAAATAAACTATATTTATCCTCTTTACTATATATCCCTACACTTCTTATTCCTAACTCAGAACAAGCTCTAAATATTCTTATAGCAATTTCGCCTCTATTGGCAACTAAAATTTTGTTAATTTTTTTAAGCATATCTCCCCTTTAGTCCCCTTTCATTTATTAATATTAAAGATTATAGACTAATTAACTTTATTTTTGAAGACGTTTCTAGAAGTTCCTTAATTAATAAGATAACTTTAATAAACTAAATAACTTTTAGTTTATATACTTCCATTTTACCTAACTTAAATTAAGGGGTTTTTCTAGCAAAATTTTTCGTTAATTGTCTATTTTTATTTCTTTAACATTAGATATCACTAGCTATAATATGAAAAAAAGACTAGAAAGTAACACTTCCTAGTCTAATTATTAAAAGTAAAAATTAATTTTTAAATTACGTAACATAAAAAAGATTACGTGGCTACGTCCTACTCTCCCAGGAAGTTGCCCCCCAAGTACCATCGGCGCTAAAAAGCTTAACTTCTGTGTTCGGAATGGGAACAGGTGTATCCTCTTTGCTATAATAACCACATAATCTTTATGCTTAATATTTCTATTAAGTTGTAGAGTTAATACTCTAAAAACTGCAT